>DATIDW010000008.1:0-96040 GCA_035456065.1 Thermomonas sp.
AGCGCAGGTGCTCGCGCATGGTCTTGCCGCCGATCAGCTTGTCGGCGTCGTAGACCTTGAAAGCCAGCGGGTTGTCGGAGCCCTTCCCTTCGAACGGGATCTGGCCGATGCCGGGGAAATATTCGCGGTTGCCGATGAAGACCTTGCTCATGGTGGATGTCCTGTCGTTGTGCGACTGGTGGGGCGTGGAAGAGAGTCAGGCGTGGTAGAGCGGCGCGACCGCGCCGAGGTGCTGGAGGAATCGGCGGTAGGGCACACCGTAGGCAGCAACCCGCGACGGATCCGGCATCACCGAGCGCGCCGGATCCATGGCGACGTGCTCGGCGACGACCGCGGCCATGGACACGTCCTCGCCCGTTGCGCGGCGGCTGGCCCACGACGCCTGCAGGGCTGCGCCGAATGCAGCGCCTTCCGCCTCCTGCGGCACGTCCACCGGCAGGTCGAACATGTCGGCGACCATCCGCCGCCATGCGGCGCTGTTGGCGCCGCCGCCGGTCAGCACGATCCGGTCGAAGCGCATGCCCGCGCGTGCGAAGGCTTCGAAGCCGTACTTGAGGCTGTGGGTGGCCCCTTCCATCGCGGCGCGATACAGATGCGCCGGGCTCATGTTCGATGGATCCAGTCCGGCCAGCACACCCTTCCCGCGCGGCAGGTCCGGGGTACGCTCGCCATTGAGGAAGGGCAGCATGCACAAGCCATCCGCACCGGGTTCGGTGGCGTCGACACAGGCATCGCCCTCGCCTGTGCCAAACCCGAACAGGCGTGCGACCTGCTCGGTGGCGACGGTGCAGTTCATCGTGCAGATCAGCGGCAGCCAGCCGCCGGAGGAAGAGCAGAACGCCGCCCACTCGCCCTGCTCGCTCACCACCGGCGTGTCCGAGTACGCGAACAGCGTGCCGGAGGTGCCCAGGCTCATCGCCAAGCGGCCTTCAACGACGCAGCCGGTGCCGATGGCGGCCATCATGTTGTCGCCACCACCGGCGGCGACCACCGCGCCGGTCGGCAGGCCCAGGGCGGCGGCCATCGCCGGGGCGATCGGGAACAGCGCGTCCGCGGCCACCAGCGGCGGCAGCAAGGCGGCCAGGTCTCGATCCGGATCCGTCGCCTGCAGCATCGTCCGCGACCACTGGCGGGTGCGCACGTCGAGCCAGCCGGTGCCCGAGGCATCGCCGAACTCGCAGAACCGGCGCCCGGTAAGCACGAAGTTGAGGTAGTCGTGCGGCAGCAGGATGCTGGCCAGGCGCGCATAGACATCGGGCCGGTGCTTGCGCGTCCACGGCAGCTTTGACGCGGTGTAGCCGGCGAGGATCGGATTGCCGGCCGCGGCGATGCATGCCGCCGGTCCGCCCACCCGGGCCATGATCTCGTCGCACTCGGCTGTGGTGCTGGTGTCGCACCACAGCTTTGCCGGCGCGAGCACGCGGCCCTCCGCATCGAGCGGCACGAAGCCATGCTGCTGGCCGGACACCGCGAGGGCACCGATCCGCCCGCGGATGCTCGTGTCGAAACGGTCGAAGCAGGCGTGCATCGCATGCACCCAATCCGACGGGTGCTGCTCGCGGCTGCCGTCGTCGCCTTGCATCAGGTCCAGCGGCGCGCTGGCAGCATCCACCAACTGGCGCAAGCGGGGGTCGTACACCACCACCTTGACGCTCTGCGTGCCTGCATCGATGCCGGCGACCAGGTTCATCGTGAATTCCCGCGGGTCAAAGTTAGCGCTACCTTCAGTCGTCCAAAAAAGAAACGCCATGGCGTTCCGGAAGTATCCCCGCCACGCGTTGGAGCGCGCGCGGCAAGGCCAGACTCTAACCACCCACACCGCGGATCACACGCTGCGGCGCAGCGATGCATCGATCGCTGCGCCACACCGTTCAATTCAGGCCGGGCTGCCGGTCGTCGCACCCCAGACCGATGGGTCTGCCTTGCAGTATTCCTCCACGAATTGCTGGTGGGAGGGCATGCGCGCCACCAGTTGGTCGATCGGCTGGCGTAGTCCGGCCAGGAACCGCTGCATGTCGCTGTCGCCCAGGCCGCGCGCGAGCGGATGCGGCTGCCGCGGCTCGATGCCCTGCCCCAGCATCACGTGCGTCCAGGAATCCAGCCGGAACAATTCGTCCTCACCCTGCCAGGCGTGGGCACGCTCGCGGAATTCGGCGATGCGCGGCGCCAGCGAAGGCGGAAGCGCCATCTCGCGGCACTGCTTCCACATTGGCTCGTTGCGCTGGTTGGCGTGGTAGTGCAGCACGATGAAATCGCGCACGTGCTCCAGTTCGGTGCGGCTGATCGCGTTGTAGCGATCCACCAGCGCGGGCTCGATGCCATCCGCCGGGAACAGCTGGATCAGCCTCACGATGGCGCTGATGCCGAGGTGGATGCTGGTGGATTCCAGTGGCTCGATGAAGCCGCTGGACAGCCCGGAGGAGACCACGTTCTTGTTCCACGCCTTGAGCCTGCGCCCGGTGCGGAAGCGCACCAGCCACGGATCCCGGACGACCTCGGCGCCGACCTCGCCCAGCAGTTTCGCGGTCGCTTCGTCGTCGGACATGTACGCACCGGAATACACCCAGCCGCAGCCCACCCGATGCTGCAGCGGGATGTGCCAGCGCCAGCCCGCCTCGTGCGCGATGGCGCGGGTATAAGGCACCGCCGGCCCGGTGGCCCGGGTCTGCACCGCCATCGCCCGGTCGCAGGGCAGCCACTGGTTCCAGTCCTCGTAGCCGGTCTTGAGGGTCTGTTCGATCAGCAGGCCGCGGAAACCCGTGCAATCGATGAACAGGTCGCCTTCGATCACCTGCCCGTCTTCCAGCACCAGCGATTCCACGTAGCCAGACGCGCCGTCCTGCCGCACTTCGCGGATCTTGCCCTCGACCCGTTTCAGGCCATGGCGTTCCGCGAGCCGGCGCAGGTAGCGCGCATACAGCCCGGCATCGATGTGGTACGCGTAATTGACCTGCGGCTGCTGCGACAACATGAATCGGTCCAGCCGCGACGCCACCGTCTCGACGCAGTAGTCCCCGAGGCTCGACTGCTGGCCACGGCGCAGGCTGTCCAGCCAGAAATGGTGGAACGCGCAGGCGAGCGTGCTCTGCCCGGTGATGCCGAACGGATGGAAATAGCGATCGCCCTGGTGCAACCAGTTCTCGAACGAGATCGAGAGCTTGAAGGTCGCCGCGGTGGCGCGCATGAACTCGCGCTCGTCGATGCCGAGCAGCCGATGGAACGCGCGCATCGGCGGCACCGTCGATTCGCCGACGCCGACGGTGCCGATCTGCTCGGATTCGACCAGGGTGATGTCGAGCAGGTCGCGGAACTGGTGGGCCAGCGCCGCGGCGGCCACCCAGCCGGCGGTGCCACCGCCGGCGATCACCACCTTGCGGATGCGTGCGTCAGTCATCGGTTCAATTTCCCCAGCAACATGGCGCGCAGTTGCCTGGCCATGGTGTCGTCGATGGGCGCGAGCGGGCCGCGCGCCGCTTCCGGCAAGTGGTCCCGCGCCTGCTCGACCGGGCCGAACACGTAGTAGTCGAAGACGTGGCGCCACGCATCCTTCTCGCGTTGCGGGCGGTCGCGAAGCGTCCACAGCGCGTGGTAAAGCGCGTGCATCGGCGTCGGGACATGCGCCGGCACGCTGCTCCACCAGTAATTGACCAGCACGTTGAAGTCGTCCAGGCCTTCCACCTGGTGCCACCACATGCTGGGGATGAAGATCGCATCGCCAGGCTCGAGCACGGCGCTGCGCGCCGCATCCCATGCGTCGCGGAAACGCGGATGGCGATCGAGATCCGGCGCGGCGAAATCCACGGTGCTGACGACCTGTCCACCCGGCGTTGGCTCGAGGGGACCCGGGTAGAGATTGCCGATCTGTTCCGGCGGCAGCAGGGTGAACCTGCGCCTGCCCACCGCGACGCATGCGATGTTGCTCGGCGCGTCGTAGTGGCAGGACGCGGTCACGCGATTGCCGATCCAGATGCTGGGCGGCGGGTCGATCCCGTGCGCGGCGAAGTCGAGCGCGTTGCCTTCGCGGAAATCGCGCAGCGCGCCGTCGACCGGCAGGGAAGCGATGTACACCATCGGTGCGCGCGGGTCGCCGAGGCCCGCGGCCAGGCCGTCGAGCACGGCAGCAAGGCCGCCGCGACGCACGTCGAAGTTCAGTCGGGTGAAATCATCGCGGTAGAAGGGACGGCCGCCGTTGCCTGCCTCGCCCTGCGAGTACTGGACCGGCCGGCCACTGTCGCGTTCGCGCAGGTACGCCATCGCCGCGCTGGCGCCTTGCCGGCCGGCATCCACCAGCCCCCAGTGCGACGCCACTCCCCGCAGCACGACAGGCTCGCCCGCGTCCTGCAACATCGCCAACGGCAGGGTGCCCGGGCTGCCGGCGTCCAACTCGCGCAGGCTGGTCGCCATCTCAGGCCGCGTCTTCCGTCGCCAGTGCGACTGCACGCAGCCGCCGCTGCTTCTCCGCCATCAGCGGACGCACGTTCTGCATCGAGGCCAGCACCAGGTAGACGCCCTCGAGGTAACCGGCGCGATGCAGCCCGTGCAGGGTCTCCGCGTCCAGCGCGTCCAGGCGTTCGCGGTCGATGCCGTGCAGCCCGGTCACGTTGACTTCGTTGTACTCGTCGATGCGCACGCGCAGGTCCAGCGGCTGGATCAGGCCGGCGGCATCCAGGGTCGCGAACATCGCCTTGCCGATGTCGGTGCCGTCGTGGATCCCGCGCAGCACGTCGATCACACGCTCGAGGTAGGGGCTGTGGCCTCCCTGCGGCAGGAACACCGGCTCGCCTTCCTCGAAGCTCGCGCGCGGATGGTCGAGGTCGACGTGCACGAGCGGCTCCCGGCGCAGCTCGCCGTCTTGCAGCCTTTCCTGGAAGCCGATGAGGAACGGGCCGCGGGCGACGGCGCCGGGAAGATAGTTCGCCTGCCAACGTCCGTCGCGCAGGAACAGG
The DNA here is from genome assembly GCA_035456065.1 of Thermomonas sp. GTDB lineage: Bacteria > Pseudomonadota > Gammaproteobacteria > Xanthomonadales > Xanthomonadaceae > Thermomonas. Next base: position 4,947 of record DATIDW010000008.1, read on the forward strand.
TTCTCGCCCGCATCGAAGCCGAGCAGCGCCACCGATTGCCAGGCGCCGTCGGGATCCCTGCGGAAGAAGATCGGATATTCGCGCTGCAGCTCCGCCCATTCGGTCGGGAACGCCGGCACCATGCCGGCGTCGTCCCCGAACTCGTGGCCGAAACGGGCAATGACGCGAAGATCCTTGTGGGCGACGTTGTCGAGCAGTGCGTAACGGGCCATGGGCATCCAGCGGTTCGGTCGGGTCGCCGTGCCGCCATCGTCCGGCAAACGATTCGCCAGCGGAAGGGGACCGCTGCGGGCGCAGCGGTCCCCGATGGGTGCCGGCATCAGAACTTGTAGCGGACGCCCAGCATGTAGCGCGGCCCCTGGTCGACCAGCCTGACCACCTGCGCTTCGGTACGCGCATGCCAGCGCACGTCCTCCCCGGTCAGGTTGATCGCTTCCAGGCCGACCGACAGATGCTCGCTGAAGTTGTAGTTCACGCTCATGTCCCACTGCGCATACGCCTCGACGTAGTAGGGATTGCGGCTGCCGCCCTCGTTGGCGAGGATCAGGTACTCGTCACGCCAGTTGTAGGCCAGGCGAGCGCTCCAGCCGTAGTTCTCGTACATGAACACCGCATTCGCGGTATCGCTCAGCCCGGTCAGCGCGAACTGGTCGACGCTTGGATCGCCGCCGTTGTCGTAGCCGATGTCGCCCTGGACGATCGTGTAGTTGGCGGCGATGCCGAAGCCCGAGTCCCCGATGAACCACTGGCCACCCAGCTCCCAGCCATGCAGCTTGGCCTGGTTCTGGTTGACCGGGCGGTTCACGTTGAACTGGTAGAGCGGGTCGTCTGCTTCGCCGTAGAGCTGGTAGGCGTTCTCCATCGCCAGCACCTGCGCGCCACTGCCGTTGTACGCGTTCAGGCCACCGGTCGCGGGGGCGTTGCGCAGCATCGCCAGCGCGGTGAACAACGAGGTGTCGTTGCTCGAGCACACCGCCGGGTCGTTGCCTGCGGCCAACACCTGCGTCCTGCATTGCGCGCTCGTGAGGAAGGCGAGCGCCGCCTGCGCGTCCGGGCCGCTGGTCGGGTCGGTGAGCCCGTACAGCGACTCCAGCTGGACCGTGTTGCCGACGAAGTTGTCCACCGACTTGTTCCAGAACGTCACCGAGACGTAGCTGGCCTTGTCGAAATACCATTCCAGCGCGATGTCCAGGTTGTCGGATTCAAGCGGTTTCAGCGCGGGGTTCTGGGCACTGCCGCTCGCACGCGTGGAAGGATCGGTGAGTACCGAGCCGAACGGCTGCGAGACGCTGGGGCCGGCGTACAGGTTGCCGAGCGGCGCGCGCGCGATGGTCTTGCTGAACGATGCGCGGCCCTTGAGTTCGTCGGTGAAGTCGATGCTGAAGTCCAGGTTCGGCAACACGTAGCTGTAGTCGGCCTTTTCCGAGAACGGCTGCAGCTCGTCCGACAGGACGATGCGGAAGTCGTTGTTGGCCTGCCATTCGATCGATTCGGGGATGGCGATGACCGAGGTCGAGACCAGCTCGGTCTTCTCGAAGCGAAGCCCGATGCGCGTCCTCACCGCCTTGCCGCCGAGCTGCCCATCGAGGTCCACCTGGGCATAGGCCGACTGGGTCTTTTCCTCCACCCGGTTGTCAGCGGAGTTCTGCCCGCTGACGCCCAGGTCGAATCCATAGTGGTCGGCCGCCCATTGCGCGAGCTGGCCCGCATCGCCGCGCCATGCGCTGTTGCCGGCGCCGCCGGAGTTGAAGTCGTTGAACTGGCCGACGATGTCGATCGGGGTCAACAGGTCGAACAGGCCGTTGGCGGTGTCGCCGGCCACGTTGGCGACGCCCCAGTCGCCGAGCGTGTGGTATGCCTCGGCTGCCTGCAGGCGATGCGTGCTGTTCTTCGTCGTGGCCACCCCGAACGAGAACCGGCCGTCGTCGAAGTCCCATTCGCCGTCCACCCTGGCCTGCTTGATCTCGCTGATCTGGGTCTGCGCATTGATGCGCAGCACCTGCGAACCGATGTTGCCCTCGACGAAGCCGGGGTTGGTGACGCCGTTCTGGCGCGCAACGGCGGCGGCCATGCTCGGGTACCAGGTCGGCGCGCTGATCGGCAGGCCGTTGTTGAACCAGTATTCCTGCGCCCATGCACCGCCGCAGTGCGGCGCGCTCCCGGGTGCGCAGTTGTTGGTGCCGGCGATGCTGGCGTAGATCGCACCGCCGCCGGTCAGGGGATCGTTCGGCAGGCTCTGGTTCTTGGAATCGTGCGCGTCGAAGCTCAACCGGAAGTTGTCGTTGACCTCCCACTCCGCGTTGAAGCCGAGCGAACCGAGCTTGTATTTCTGCATGTTGCGTTGCTGCTCGAGCCCGAAGTCCTTGGTCTCGACCAGCTCGCGGATGTACAGCGGCGTGGCGACGGCGCCGCTGGTGTCGAACTCGACGTTGGTGTACTGCTGGTTCTGCAGCCACATCGTCTGCTCGCCGCGATCCTCCTTGATCTTGTTGGTCGAGTACGTGTAGTCGAGGGTCAGGGTGACGCTGTCGGCCGGCTTGAACTGGATGACGCCCTGGGCGTTGACGCGCTCGCGCTCGAAATCGGCGAACGCGTAGCGCAGGTCGTTCGGGCGGGCATACAGCTCGCCGATCGCCGGCGCGTTGACCACCACCGGGTTGCCGGGCATCGAGCCCGTCCACGGCTGGACGTTCCAGTAGTTTTCGGTCGCCTGCACCGAGCCGCCAATGCGCTTCTGGTAGCTGGCCGACAGCCCGATGCCGAAGGTCTGGTCCGGGTTGGTCCAGCTGAAGATGCCGGACAGCTCCGGGGTGATGTCGCTCCCGACCACCTGCGACTGGTCGGACACCAGCTTGCCGCCGATGCTGGCGACCATGCCGTCGTGGTAGAGCGGGCGATCGGTCTCGATGTCGATGGTCGCGCCGATGCCGCCGCTGGGCACGTTGGCCTGGCCGGTCTTGAAGACCTTGATGCCACCGATCGCCTCGGCCGCGAGCTGGGCGAAGTTGAAGGCGCGCGTGCCTCCGTTGACGCCGCCGATCGCGACCTGGCCGGCTGCGCCGAAGGCGTCCGCACCCGGGATCTCGCGCCCGTTCAACGTGACCATGTTGAATTGGGGGCCGAAGCCGCGTGCGGTGACCTGCGCGCCTTCGCCGTCCCGGCGCTCGATGGACACGCCGGTGATGCGCTGCAGCGCTTCGGCAAGGTTGGTGTCCGCGAACTTGCCGATGTCGACCGCGCTGATCGCATCCACCACGCCGCTGGATTCGCGCTTGGTGTCCATGGCTTCGGACAGGCTGCCGCGCAGCCCGGTGACCACCACCGAATCCAGTGTCCTCGGATCCGGCGCTTTTTTCTCTTCCTGCGCGGCCGCCGCACCCTGCGCGTCCGCCTGCTGGGCGAATGCCGGGTTGATGATCAGCACCCCGCCCACGAACGTGAAAATGGCCTTCGACTTCAGCGTACCCATCTTGCGACTCATCAGCATGCCTCCGGATCTGGAGCTCCAAGCATTGAGATTTGGCGCGTCACCCGCTCGCGCCGCCTTGATGACATTCCACGCCACGACCCGGGCAAACGCCCACCGTGCCTGGCTGTTTCTCTGGTTGCAGTCATTGGACCATCACCCTCCCCAGGGTCTTGCCGCACGACGCCGCTTGCTGCATCGGATGGGTCGTTCCCACCCCTCCCGAACCCCAGTCGAAGCCATGCACAGCGACAATGTGCGTTGCTTCAGAGCGCCTGGACGTTCTGGTAGCGCTACCACGGGGCGAAGGTTAGGCATGCCCTGACATCGCTGTCATCATGCATCGCAGCATTTGGCATTCCTGCCCGGCGGGAGAAAGAACACCACGATCGTTCGCCCCCCAAAAAACCGTGTAAACACCGTGGCTGAGGGTGTGGCAGGAGAACTTTTCGAGGTAGCGTTACCTTATCGGGGTGCGATGCACGGGGCCGCCAGGCGCGAGCCCCGGCTTCACCAGCTGCAAACTTCGCCCGGAAGCATTCGCCAGGCCACCGGACCGATCTTGCCCGCTGCTCGCGCGCGCAAGCCCTGCGCCGGACTACAGCGCTCCAGGGCGAACCGTCGATGCATGGAAGCCATGCGTCGCGGCGACATCACGACGGCGGGCATCGGCTGGAAGCGACGTCAGGTTCCAGCAAGCGCCTGCGTGGTGGCCACGAACTCGCCCAGCCTGGCCCGCGCCTCGCCGCTGGCGATCGCCTTGCGCGCGCGCGCGATGCCGTCGCCGATGTCCTCGGCCACGCCTGCCACGTACAGCGCCGCGCCGGCGTTGTAGGCCACGATCTGCCGCGGCAGGCCCTCGTGGTTGTCGAGCGCCTGCAGCAGCATCGCCATCGACTGCTCGGCATCGGCGACCTTGAGGTTGCGGCTGTGCGCCATCGGGATGCCGAAATCCTCGGGATGCAGTTCGTACTCGCGGACCTTGCCGTCGCGCAGTTCGCCGACCAACGTCGCCGACCCGAGCGACAGTTCGTCCATGCCGTCGCGGCCCCAGACCACCAGCGCGCGCTGCGCCCCGAGTTCCTGCAGCACGCGCACCTGGATGCCGACCAGGTCGGGATGGAACACGCCCATCAGGATGTTGGCGGCGCCGGCGGGGTTGGTCAGTGGCCCGAGGATGTTGAACAGCGTGCGCACGCCCATCTCGCGGCGCACCGGCGCGACCACCTTCATCGCCGGGTGATGCACCGGCGCGAACATGAAGCCGATCCCGCAGCGCTCGATGCACGCCGCCACCTGCTCCGGTGGCAGCTCGATGTTCGCGCCCAATGCTTCGAGCACATCAGCGCTGCCGGACTTCGACGACACGCTGCGGTTGCCGTGCTTGGCCACCTTCGCGCCTGCGGCCGCCACCACGAACATCGACGCGGTGGAAATATTGAACGTATGCGCGCCATCGCCACCGGTGCCGACGATGTCGACCAGGTGCGTGCGATCCGCCACCTCGACCGGCAGCGCGAACTCGCGCAGCACGGTCGCCGCCGCGGCGATCTCGCCCACCGTTTCCTTCTTCACCCGCAGGCCGGTGAGGATCGCCGCCGTCATCGTCGGTGAAACCTCGCCGCGCATGACCTGGCGCATCAGGTCGACCATCTCGTCGAAGAAGATCTCGCGGTGCTCGATCGCGCGCTGCAGCGCCTGTTGCGGGGAGAAAGCCACGGTCAGCGCCCCAGGAAATTCTTCAGCAACGCATGGCCGTGCTGGGTGAGGATGGATTCTGGATGGAACTGCACGCCCTCCACCGGGAACTCGCGATGGCGCAGCCCCATGATCTCCTCCAGGGTGCCGTCCTCGTTCTCGGTCCACGCGGTGACTTCCAGCGCCGCCGGCAGCGTCGCCTTGTCGACCACCAGCGAGTGGTAGCGCGTGGCTTCGTACCCATCCGGCAGCCCGGCGAACACGCCCTTGCCCTGGTGGCGGATGGGCGAGGTCTTGCCGTGCATGATCCGGCCGGCGCGGATCACGTCGCCGCCATAGACCTGGCCGATGCTCTGGTGGCCCAGGCAGACGCCGAGGATCGGCGTGGTCGCGCCCAGGCGTTCGATCAGGGCAAGCGACACGCCCGCGTCGTTCGGCGTGCCCGGACCCGGCGAGATGACGATGCGTTGCGGCGCCAGCGCCTCGATCTCGTCGACGGTCAACGCGTCGTTGCGTTCCACCCGCACCTCGGCGCCCAGCGCCTGCAGGTACTGCACGAGGTTGTAGGTGAAGCTGTCGTAGTTGTCGATCATCAGCAGCACGTCATCACCTCAATCGATCAACGTGTAGATGACATAGACATCTTGCTGCAATTCGATACGTCCTTCTCGCAATGCGACATCCGCTCGCATGCGATTCCCCGTCACGCTGAGGCTGTCCATCGGAGCCGCTGCACTGAATACAACCGGCGGGTCATCGACGCCACCTTCAACATAACGCACGTTGAAACCCTGATTTGAAACGTTGTGCACATCCCCCAGACGTTTGCCAACGGCTTTTGCCATGGTCTCGCCAGTCAACCGCGCATCTTGAACAGCCTGCGTCATCAGACTGCGTCGTACTTCATCGGAGCGGGATGACTCGAAGACACCGGTATCGATCAACACTTCCTTGGCGCTCGGCAAGGTCCCGATCATCTTGGCCAGGTCGGTAAGCTTGCGGAATCGCAACTTGATCTGGCGTCGATACACGTTGCCGACGAACACCTGCTTCTGGTCTTCCCTGTCGTAACGATATTCCGGTGCGACGCTCATGTTGGACACCGTCACGTCAGCGTCTGGCAACTTCATTTGCTTGACGGTTGCAAGGATGCGCTCCGCATGCGCCTCGATCATGGCTTGAGAACGCGCCGCGTCTTCACTCGTGTCTTTAAGCGTTATCTCCAGCGGGAATACATCAGGCACCACTTCAGCCTTCGCTTTGCCGTGGACGGCTATGAACGGCGGACCGCTGATCGTTTGCGCCTGCAAATTCAAGGCGACCAGCAACAGCACCAACCCCAACGCCATCCGCTTCATCGAAGATCCTCCCTGAAATCCCATCACAACCCCCTCGCCGCTTCCGCCACCGCGCGGAAAAGCGCGCGCCCCTTGTTCATCGTTTCCTGCCATTCCGCATCCGGGTCGGAGTCGTAGACCACGCCACCGCCGGCCTGCACGTGCAGGCGCCCGTCCTGGATCACCGCGGTACGGATCGCGATCGCGGTGTCGGCATCGCCATGCCAGCCGATGTAGCCGACCGCGCCGGAGTACACGTTGCGCTTGACCGGTTCCAGCTCGCGGATGATTTCCAGTGCGCGGATCTTCGGCGCCCCGCTGACGGTGCCGGCAGGGAAGGTGGCACGCAGCACGTCGGCGTAGCCGAGGCCCGGCTTCAGCGTGCCGGTGACTTCGCTGACGATGTGCATGACGTGGCTGTAGCGTTCGATCACGAACTGTTCGCCGACCTTGACGCTGCCCGCTTCGCTGATGCGGCCCACATCGTTGCGACCGAGGTCGATCAGCATCAGGTGCTCGGCACGCTCCTTCGGATCGGCCAGCAGTTCGGCTTCCAGCGCGTTGTCCTCTTCCACGGTCTTGCCGCGCGGGCGGGTACCGGCGATCGGGCGCACGGTGACGGTGTTGTCTTGCAGGCGCGCGAGGATTTCCGGTGAAGAACCCACCACCTGGGTCGAACCGGTGTCGAGGAAGTACATGTACGGCGACGGATTGAGCGCGCGCAGCGCGCGATACACGTCGACCGGGCGCGCGGTGAACGGCACGCTCAGTCGTTGGGACGGCACGACCTGGAAGATGTCGCCGGCGCGGATGTACTCCTGCGCCTTGCGCACCACGGCGTGGTACTGCTCGCGGGTGAAGGAAGAGCGGAAGTCGGCCTCGTCGATCGCCGCCGGCACCAGGGTTTCCGGATACGGTGCGCCACCGTGGCGCAGCCGGTGCGAGAGCGCATCGAGGCGGCGGTTCGCGCGCGCCCACGCCTGCGGCTGGCGCGGGTCCGCATGCACGATCAGGTACAACCGGCCCTTGAGGTTGTCGAACACCGCCAGCTCGTCGCTGAGCATCAGCAGGATGTCGGGCGTGCCGAGTTCGTCCGGCTTCGCGTTCGCGCGCAGGCGCGGCTCGATGTATTCGATGCACTCGAAGCCGAACCAGCCGACCAAGCCGCCGGTGAAGCCCGGCAGGCCGTCGAGCTTCGGCACGCGATGCTCGGCGCGCAGGCGTTCGACTTCGGCCAGCGGATCGGCGACCTCGCGGGTCTCCACGACTTCGCCGTACTCGCGGACTTCGAGCACGTGGCCGCGGAACTCGTACACCCGCCGCGCGGGCAGGCCGATGATGGAATAGCGGCCGAAACGCTCGCCGCCTTCGACCGACTCGAACAGGTAGGTATGCGGACCGTCGGCCAGTTTCAGGTAGACCGACAGCGGCGTGTCGAGGTCGGAGAGCACCTCGCGCACCACGGGCACGAGGTTGAAGCCGTCAGCGGCCGTCTGTTGGAAGGCGTGCTGTGTGAACTGGGCAGAGGTGATCAAGCAGGGCGTCCTTCATGGGCATGCGGGCGATCGGGGCGGCGGAATCTCGCCACCATCGCCAACCATGCTCGAAAGACGGAGTCGCCCGGTTCATGGGCCAACTTTAGCCGCATTCCCGCGCAGCGGGCAATCGGCCGGCAGGTGCATGCGAACGCGCCCGGGCACGCATTCGATGCGGAAGCGCGTGGCCTGCACCGGCTCGCCGTCCAGGTTGAGGGTGATCGGCCCGGTCGCGACGATCTCCACCCACGGCAGCACGCGGCGAATGGCCACGCCGTCCAGCGCCGCGGCCTTGCCCGCGGTCATCGCGGTGCCGAAGGTTGCCAGCAGCTCGCCTTCGAGCGGCGGCACGATGGTCAGGTCGAGCAGGCCGTCGTCGACCAGCGCATCCGGGCACAGCGCCTGCCCGCCACCGGCCTGGCGGCCATTGCCGATGCCCAGCGCGATGAAGTCGCCGGACCAGTCGAAGCCGGGGCCGCGCACGCTGGCCTGCAGCGGTTCGATCCGGCCAAGCTTCGACAGCCCGGTCAGCACGTAGGCCAGGCCGCCCAGCAGTTTCTTCAGGCCCTCGTGGGTCTCGGTGGTGACCTCGGTGCCGAATCCGCCGCTGGCGAGGTTGACGGCCCAGTGGGTTTCCCCGTTGGCCTCCAGCTTCAGCAGGTCGACGGGCACCGCCGCGGCGGCGCGGACCAGCCTCAATGCCGCTTCGGGCTCGAGCGGGATCCCGGCGGCATTGGCGAAATCGTTGGCCGTGCCGAGCGGCAGCAGGCCCAGCGCGGGCAACACCCCTGCGGTTCCATGGCGATGCGCCAGCGCGCTCGCGACTTCGCTGAGGGTACCGTCGCCGCCACCGGCGATGACGGTATCGATGCCCTCGGCGATGGCCTCGGCCACGCAGCGCTCGCCATCGCCATGTTCCCAGGTGACCCTCACATCGAGTCGCGCGCCGTCGTCGCGCAGCGCGGCCACGGCATCGCGCACGGCATCGTCGCCGGCGGACTTGCCGTTGAGGATCAGCCGCCAGCGCGGGGGCGGGGACGAGGCCATGCGGGACAGGCTAGCCGGCGCACGTGAAGGCGACGCCGATGTCACACGGGCGTCACGATCCATCCGGAACATGGGAGTCCATCGCAGGGATGACGGATGGGCAGGATGCCCCACTCTTCATAGGCCGATGCCGCTCCCCTCCCCATGGCGGCATCGGTTTTTTTTTGCGCGTGACCTGGGGCGGCGCGACCGCTCAACGCGCAGCGGCGATCGCGGCGCGCATGGAGGCGATGACCTCCGCATAACGCGCTCCCTCGGCGCCGGGATTGCCGAAGATCGCGCTGCCGGCGACGAAGGCGTCCGCCCCGGCGGCGGCGATCGCGCCGATGTTGTCGGGCTTGACCCCGCCGTCGATCTCGAGGCGGATCGGCTTGCCGGTGGCATCGATCATCGCGCGCACCTTGCGCAGCTTGTCCAGCGCCGAGGGAATGAAGCCCTGCCCGCCGAAGCCCGGGTTCACCGACATCAGCAGCACCAGGTCCAGGTCCTCCAGCACGTAGTCCAGCACCTCGAGCGGGGTCGCCGGGTTCAGCACCAGGCCGGCCTGGCAGCCTTCGGCCTTGATCAGCTGGATGGTGCGATGGACATGCCTGGAGGCTTCCGGATGGAAGCTGATGATGGACGCCCCCGCCCTGGCGAAGTCCGGCACGATGCGGTCCACCGGTTCCACCATCAGGTGCACGTCGATCGGCGCGGTGACGCCGTGCTTGCGCAGGGCCTCGCAGACCAGCGGGCCGATGGTGAGGTTGGGGACGTAGTGGTTGTCCATCACGTCGAAGTGCACCCAGTCCGCGCCGGCGGCCAGCACGTTGTCGACCTCTTCGCCGAGTTTCGCGAAGTTGGCCGAGAGGATGGAGGGAGCGATCACGCTCGCCTGGATCGGGGCGGATGGCATGCTCATGTCTTCCGTAGCTGTTTGATGCGGTCGTAGGCCGTGTTGATCTCGCGGGCCTTTTCCTCCGCCTGCTGCTGCAGCTCGGGGGCGGCGCCGGCGAGGCGGTCCGGGTGGTACTGGGAGATCAGCCGGCGATAGGCGCGTTCGACCTCGGCGTCGGTGGCGTCGCTGGACAGCTCGAGCACGCCGTAGGGGTTGTCGCGCGCGGACTTGAACCAGTCGGCGTCGAAGGCATGCCCGACCAGCAAGCCCAGCAGCCCGCCGGCCGGGTGCCGGAACAGCAGCCAGCCCGCGATCAGCCCGAAGAATTTTCCATACCAGCGCTTCATGCCGCCATCTTACAAGGCTGCCACGGGGGGCAGCCGCTACACTGTGCGCCCCCACGATGCCTGCCGCCGTCGAATGGCCACCACTCTCCTGCAGTCCGATTTGCCCGGCCTGACCCTGCGCCATCGCGGCAAGGTCCGCGACGTCTTCGACCTCGGCGATGGGCACCTGCTCATGGTGGCGACCGACCGCCTCAGCGCGTTCGACGTGGTCCTGCCCGACCCGATCCCGGGCAAGGGCGAGATGCTCTGCCAGATCAGCAATTTCTGGTTCGAGCAGACGCGCCACATCATCGACAACCACCTGACCGGGATCGAGGTGGCATCGGTACTGCCGGCCGGCGTGGACGCCGCGCTGTACGCGAAGCGGGCGGTGGTGACCAGGAAGCTGACGCCGGTGCCGGTGGAATGCATCGCCCGCGGTTACGTGATCGGCAGCGGCTGGAAGGACTACCAGCGCAGCGGCGCGATCAGCGGCATCACCCTGCCCCCGGGCCTGCAGCAGGCGCAGCAGCTCGACGCGCCGATCTTCACCCCGTCGACCAAGGCCGCGGTCGGCGACCACGACGAGAACATCGACTTCGCCGCTGCGGTGGATCTCGTCGGCCGCGAACGCGCGGAGCAGGTGCGCGATGCGACCCTGGCGCTGTATGCCTTCGCCCGCGACGTCGCGGCGGCGCGGGGGATCATCCTCGCCGACACCAAGTTCGAGTTCGGCACCGACGACGACGGAAAGCTGTACGTGATGGACGAGGTGCTGACGCCGGATTCCAGCCGCTACTGGCCTGCCGACGAATATCGCGTGGGCACCAGTCCACCGAGCTACGACAAGCAGTTCGTGCGCGATTACCTGGAAACCCTGGACTGGGACAAGACCGCGCCCGGCCCGCGCCTGCCCGCCGAGGTGATCGCCAGGACCCGCGCCAAGTACGCCGAGGCGCTGGACCGGCTTGCCGGAATCTCGGTCGACTGAGCCAGCAAGCCCGGCAGTCGCGTATTCTCGTGGAATGTGCGCAAGGCACGGAGAGTCCTGCATGAACGCTACGACCCAACGCTCGATCGATATCTGGTTCGACCATTACTCCGGCGACCACGTGAACGCGACCAACCAGCGCATCCATGTGATCGCGGTGCCGCTGATCCTGTGGAGCGTGATCGGACTGCTGTGGTGCCTGCCGGTGCCGGGCAGCCTGTTCCGCCAGGGCCTGTGGGCCGCGCTGGCGATGTTCGCGGCGTGGATGTTCTATTACCGCGCCTCGCGTGCGATCGGCTTCGGCATGCTCGCGATCTTCGTGTCGATGGCCTGGCTGACCCGCTGGCTGCACGACACCCTCGGCACGCCCGGCCTGTCCAGGCTCGCGCTCGGCGTGTTCGTGGTCGCGTGGATCGCGCAGTTCATCGGCCACAGCAAGCTGTACGAGGGCAAGAAGCCGAGCTTCTTCACCGACCTCAAGTACCTGCTGATCGGCCCGGCCTGGGTGCTGGCCAAGGCCTACCGCAAGTTGAACATCCGCTGGTGAGGGCATGACCGCGCGCGGCCTGCACGGGCGCGACCTGGTCCTGGTCCTGCTGGTCTGCCTGTTCTGGGCGACCAATTTCCTCACCTCCGCGCACGCGCTGCGCGAGGTCCCGCCGTTCCTGTTCACCGCGATGCGCATGGGCCTGCTGGCGGCGATCCTGCTGCCCTTCCTGCGGGTGCCGCCACGCTCGCAATGGAGGCGGCTGTTCGCGGTGGCGATGCTCAATGGCGTGCTGCACTTCGGCACCAGCTTCCTGGCGCTGAAACTGGCGGGCAACCTGTCGTCGCCGGCGATCGTCACCCAGGTCTACGTGCCGATGTCGGTGCTGCTGGCCTGGTGGGTGCTGGGCGAGCGCTTCGGCTGGCGCACCGGGGTGGGCGTGGCGGTGAGCTTCGCCGGCGTGCTGGTGCTGGGCCTCGATCCGATGGTGCTGGAACAGCCGGCGGCGCTGCTGGTGATGATGGCCTCGTCGCTGATGGTGGCGATCGGCACCGTGCTGATGCGCGGGCTGAAGGACGTGCGCATGGTCGACCAGCAGGGCTGGACCGCACTGCTCAGCCTGCTGCCGCTGCTGGCGATCAGCGCGCTGTTCGAACCCGGTAGCTTCACCGCCCTGCGCGAGGCGAGCTGGATCGGCTGGGGCGCGGCGGCGTATGCGGCCGTGTTCTCCTCGCTGCTCGGCCATGGCGTCTTCTACTGGCTGGTGCAACGGCATCCGGTGGCCGCGGTGACGCCCTACCTGTTGCTCACGCCGGTGCTGGCGGTGCTGCTCGGCATCCTGTTCTGGGGCGATCGTCCGGGCCCGGCGTTGTGGATCGGCGGCGCGATGGTGCTGGGCGGCGTGTTGGTGGTCGCGCTGCGTGCCGGCACCCGCCAGCGCCCGCTGCCGGCGGCCGAAGAGCTGTAGGCGGACGCCGCTGTCAGGCGATTTCGGTGCCGGGCTGGTCGAACATCGACGCGTCCGGCCGAAACATCCGCGGCGCATAGCCGAAGTCGCGCCGTGCCGGCGTCGCATCGAACACCAGGTCTTGGCGCATGCGTGCGACTGCGGCCGCGGTCAGGCCACGCGCCACGCCGCGCGCCTGCGCGACCGCCAGCGCGGCGCGGAACACCGGCATCGGCAATTCGAGCAATGGTGGCAGCGGATCCAGGCAGGCCAGCAAGCGCCGCACCATCTCGCGGTAGGCCAGGGTTTCGCCCCCGGGCAGGTCGTAACTGCGGCCCGCCGCGACGGGCACGAGGCTGGCGGCGAACGCCGCATCGGCCAGGTCCTGCACATGCACCGGCTGGCGCAGGCCGTCGGCGCGACGCGGCAGCACGAAGCGGCCCCAGCGCCGGGCCATGCTGGCGATGCGGGTGAGGTTGGCGTCGCGGCCGACGCCGTAGACCAGGGTCGGGCGCAGCATCGTTGCGCCGGCACCGCGTTGCTCGCTGGCCTCGAACACCGCCGCTTCCGCGCCGAGCAATCGACGGGCGAGGTCGCGTTCGCCCTCGTCATCGGAGGCATGCTTGCTGGTGGCGCTGGTGGAGCCAAACGCGACAACGCGCGCTGCGGCGATGCCGCTGTCGGCATACCAGCGCGCGAAATGATCCAGCGGGCCGCAGCTGAAGATCGCATCGACATCGCGGGGCAACGCAGGCATGCGCGCGAAGTCGCCCTGCAGCCAGTGCCGGCCCGGTGTGTCCGAACGCGCCTGCCGCGACAGCGCATGCACCCGCCAGCCGGCATCGCCCAGCCGATCCAGCAACGGCAGGCCGACCTGCCCACTCGCACCGAACACGAGGGCGGTCTTCATCGGGCGACGGCCTTCGGCAGCACCACCTGCAGCCACAGCATGCCGGCGATGGCGGTGACCACCGATGCGGCCAACACCGCGGCCACCCCTTCGGTGTAATGCGAGGGCGACTGCGCGAACGCCAGCGAGCCGATGAACAGGCTCATGGTGAAGCCGATCCCGCAGAGGAGGCCGAGGCCGAGCATCGCGCGCAGGTCCATGCCCTCCGGAAAGCGCGCCAGTCCGAACGTGCGCATGAGCAAGGCCGCGGCGACGATGCCGACCGGCTTGCCCACCACCAGGCCCAGCAGGATGCCGGCTGGCAACGGCGCCAGCAGGTCGGCCGCCTGCATGTCGCCGAGTGCCAGGCCCGCGTTGGCGAAGGCGAACAGCGGCAGGATCGCGAAGGCCACCCATGGATGCAGCGCATGCTCCAGGTGTTCCAGCGGGGAATGCTCCGTCGCATCGTCGATCGCATTGCGCTTGTCGTAGTGCGGGATCACCAGGCCGGTGACCACGCCGGCCAGCGTCGCGTGCACGCCGGAATTCAGCACGCAGACCCACAGCAGCGCGCCCAGCAGCAGGTAGGGCACCAGCGAGACGACCTTCCTCCGGCTCAACCACCACATCGCCGCGACGATCAACGCAGCGGCGGCCAATGCAGGCCACCACAATCCGTGCGAATAGAAGAACGCGATGATCAGGATCGCGATCAGGTCGTCGGCGACCGCGATCGTCGACAGCAGCAGTTTCATCCCCAGCGGCACCCGCGAGCCGAGCAAGGCCAGCACGCCCAAGGCGAACGCGATGTCGGTGGCGGTCGGGATCGCCCAGCCGCGCATCGCCTCGGTGTCGCCGTGGTTGATCGCGACATAAATCAGCGCCGGCACTGCCACGCCAGCGACCGCACAGACCATCGGCAGGATCAGCTGCTGCTTGCTCGACAGCTGGCCGGACAGCACCTCGCGCTTGATCTCCAGGGCCACCAGCAGGAAGAACACTGCCATCAGGCCATCGTTGACCCACCAGTGCAGCGACTTGCCCAGCGCGCCGTTCCCCAGCGGGGTGTCGCGGAACGCCTCGTAGGCGGATGCCAGCGGACTGTTGGCCGCCAGCATCGCCAGGATCGCGGCCGCGATCAGCAGGATGCCGCCGGCCGTCTCCAGCCGGAAGAACTCGACCAGCGCGTGGCGCGCACGCACAAGGATGGCCGCCGGCTCATTCATCGTTCCAGTATAAGAGGCGCGCGTCCCGCCCCAGGCCGGTGGCGTCAGGAGCAGCCCTCGACGTAATCCACTTGCGGCGGCACGCCGATGCGCCATGCGGTGACCCTGGCGTCGTCGCCCTTGCCATCGGCCTCGAACACCAGCACGCCGTTGCCACCCGCCGCGTCCTTGACCCGCAGGTACTGGCCGTGGGTGTACTTGTGCGGCTGCTCCTCGATGCGCGTGTACAGCGCGGCGACCTGCGCCCTGGTCATGCCGACCTTGCCGCCGCCGGGCGCGGCCACGTCGTCGCGACGCACGTCGATGCGCGCGAACTTGTCGCCCTCGATCATGAAGGCGGTGCGGTAGCCATCCGCGCCGACCGGTTGCGGGATCAGGTAATAGCAGCCGCCCGGCTCGGATGGCCTGGCATCGCCGAGGTCGCCGCCCCAGGCCATGCGCACTTCCTCGGCAGTTGCGCCGAAGTTGGCCGGGCCGAAGCCCTTGAAGGTGATGGTGCCTTCGGCTGGCGCATCCACGCGCAGCGAGCCGCCGGTGTTCCCCTTGGGTGGCGCAGGCGCATCGCCTGGTGTCGCCGGGGTGGCAGCCGCCTCGATCGGCGCCGCCGCGGGCGGGATTTTCGCTTCGGGCGACGCGGCGGGCGTGGTGCGATCGCCGCAGCCTGCAAGCGTGGCGAATGCGGCCAGCAAGGTCATCGACAGCAGTGTGCGCATGGGGGGCGTTCCCGGTTCGGTCAGCCCGCAGTCTCGCCGGCGGCGGTGAACGCGCCGCGAACGCTCACGATTCCGGTGCGACGAAGTGCTTGCGCAACCCCGACCAGCAGGCCTGGTAGTCGCGCTGGCGGTGCGCGGCGTCGAGCGCCTGCCGGGTCGGCCGGATCACGTGGCGCGACTCGAACATGAAGGCCATGGTCGCGTCGATGACCTCCGGTTTCGACGTGTCCGCGGCGCTGGCCTTGTCGAAGGTCGCGGCATCCGGCCCATGCCCGGTCATGCAGTTGTGCAGCGAACAGCCGCCAGGCGCGAAGCCCTCCGCCTTGGCGTCGTAGGCGCCATGCACCAGGCCCATGAACTCGCTGGCGACGTTGCGGTGGAACCACGGCGGGCGGAACGTGTCGCGCGCGACCAGCACCCGCGGCGGGAAGATCACGAAGTCCATGTTGCCGACGCCCGGCGTGTCGCTGGGCGAGGTCAGCACCAGGAAGATCGACGGATCCGGATGGTCGTAGCTGATCGAACCGATCGTGTTGAAGGTGCGCAGGTCGTATTTGCACGGTGCATGGTTGCCATGCCAGGCGACCACGTCGAGCGGCGAGTGGCCGATGTCCGCGCGCCACAGGTGGCCTTCGAATTTCGCGATCAGCTCGAAATCCCGTCCAAGGGCCGCGCCCTCGATATCCTCGAACGCCGCATTCGGGGTGAGGAAATCGCGCGGATTGGCCAGGCCGTTGCTGCCGATCGGCCCCAGGTCCGGGATGCGCATGAACGCGCCGAAGTTCTCGCAGACATAACCGCGTGCATCGCCATCCGGCAGCGCGACCCGGAAACGGATGCCGCGCGGGATCACCGCGATCTCCTGCGGTTCGACGTCGAGCACGCCGAGTTCGGTTTCGATGTGCAGCCGGCCCTGCTGCGGGACGATCAGCAGTTCGCCGTCGGCGTCGTAGAAAAAGCGGCCCTGCATGTCGCGGTTCGCGGCATACATGTGGATGCCGATGCCCGAGCCCGCGGATGGGCCGCCGTTGCCGGCCATCGTGACCAGGCCGTCGATGAAGTCCGTCGGTTGCTCCGGGAGTGGCAGCGGATCCCAGCGCAGCTGGTCGGGGGTGACCGGGCCGGTCTCGAAATCGTTGTGGAAACCCGTTTGCTCGAGGAGCGCGAACGGCCCGTGCATCGCCGCCGGGCGGATCCGGTACAGCCAGCTGCGGCGGTTCTGGTGGCGCGGCGCGGTGAACGCGGTGCCGCTGACCTGTTCGGCGTACAGGCCATGCGCGACCACCTGCGGCGAGTTGCGCCCCTGCGGCAGGGTGCCGGCGATGGCCTCGCTGGCGAACTCGTTGCCGAAGCCGGTCTGGTAGCCGTTGCCCGTGATCGCCATCGCACGTTCCTTTGTGGGTTACAGCACGCCGCGCTTCATCTGGTCGCGTTCGAGGCTCTCGAACAGCGCCTGGAAGTTGCCTTCGCCGAAGCCTTCGTTGCCCTTGCGCTGGATGATCTCGAAGAAGATCGGGCCCAGTGCGTTGAGGGTGAAGATCTGCAGCAGCTTGCGCTGCTTGGTCTCGGGGTCGGCGTCGATCAGGATCTTGTTGGCGCGCAGGCGCTCGACGTCCTCGCCGTGCGCGGGGATGCGCTGGTCGATCACGTCGAAATAGGTGTCCGGGGTGTCGAGGAACTCGATGCCGGTGTCGCGCATCTTCTCGACGGTCGCGTAGATGTCGTCGGTGAAGCAGGCGATGTGCTGGATGCCTTCGCCGCCGTACACGTCCAGGTATTCGTTGATCTGCGACTTCGGGTCGCTGGACTCGTTGAGCGGGATGCGCACCATGCCGTCCGGCGCGGTCATCGCCTTCGACAGCAGGCCGGTCTTGGCCCCCTTGATGTCGAAGTAGCGGATCTCGCGGAAGTTGAACAGGCGCTCGTAGTAGTCCGCCCACTTCGCCATGTTGCCGTGGTAGAGGTTGTGGGTCAGGTGGTCGATGAAGGTCAGCCCGAAGCCGGTCGGCAGCAGGTCGACGCCAGGCAGGTATTCGTAGTCCGGGTCGTGGATGGTGCCCTTGTCGTCGTAGCGGTCGACGATGTAGAGCATGCAGCCGCCGATGCCCTTGATCACCGGCGCGGCGACCGCCTTGGTGAGTTCGTCGGCGGCGTCGAAGGACTCGGCGCCGTTCTTCAGCGCCTGCACGCGCGCCCACTCGGCCAGCTTGTTGACCCGGATCGCGAAACCACAGGCGCTCGGGCCGTGCTCGGCGGCGAAGCGCGCAGCGAAGGAATCCGGATCCTCATTGATCAGGAAGGTGCAGTCGCCCTGCCGGTAGGTGCTGATCGCGCGGGTCTTGTGGCGCGCGACCTGGGTGAAGCCCATGCGCCTGAAGTAGTCGTGCAGGTGCTGCGCCTGGCCCGCCGGTGCGGCGAATTCGACGAATTCGAAGCCGTCGATGCCCATCGGGTTGTCGAAGGTGGTCGGCTGCATGCCAAGATTGGGATGAGCACTCATGGCGGGATTCCTCGGCTGGGAGCGGACATTGTATAGTTTCAACTGCAACCATCAAGGCCAGCGCCGCACATGAGCCAGCCCAGCCCGACCCCGCACGTCCAGCTCGACCTGGAGCACTTCCTGCCGTACCGGCTGAGCGTGCTGTCCAACCGCACCAGCAATGCGATCGCCCGCGAGTATTCGCAGCGCTTCGACATGACCATCCCGGAATGGCGGGTGATGGCAGTGCTGGGCCGGTTCTCCGGCCTGTCGGCCAACCAGGTGGCGCAACGCACGGCGATGGACAAGGTCGCGGTGAGCCGCGCGGTGGCGCGGCTGATGGAGGCGGGCCGGATCGAGCGGGACTTCGACGACGACGACCGCCGGCGCTCGATGCTGCGCCTGTCCGAGGCCGGCTACGCGGTGTATGGCCAGATCGTGCCGCTGGCGCTCGGCTTCGAGCAACACCTGCTGGGCGACATGCAGCCGGGCGAACGCGAACTGCTGTTCCGCCTGCTCGACCGGCTCGACGAACTCGAACTGCGTGCCGAGCACTACACCGGCAAGGCGACCACCACCTTGCCCGATGAGGACACACCGGCCGGTTGATCGGCGAAGCGGCGACGCAAACGAAAACGGCGGCCTCGGCCGCCGTTTTCGCATCTGTGCGGGTCAGGCGCTTACTTCACGCCGTGCATCAGGCGCTGGATCAGCGGCGCGATCAGGAACAGCAGCACGCCACCGGCCATGAGGATCCAGAACCCCTGCGTGTAGGCCGCATGCGCGGACGCCACCGTCATCCCGCCCTCGCCGCTGGCCTCGGCGGCAAACAAACCTGACAGGTTGTTGCCGATGCCGGTCGAGAGGAACCAGCCGCCCATGCCGAAGCCGACCAGCTTCACCGGCGCGAGCTTGGTGGTCATCGACAACCCGATCGGCGACAGGCACAACTCGCCGATGGACTGGATCCAGTACACCGCGAACAGCGTCCAGAACGGGATCTTGCCGGTGTCCGGCGCGACCAGCGAGGACAGTGCGAACATCAGCAGCAGGAAGGCCAGTCCATTGAAGATGATGCCAAGGCCGAACTTGCGCGGGATCGATGGATTGGCCTTGCCCATCTTCACCCAGATCCAGGCGATGACCGGCGCCAGCGTGATGATCGCGATCGAGTTCACCGACTGGAACCAGGCGTTCGGGAAGGTCATGAACCCCAGCTCGCGGTTCACGATCTTGTCGGCGAGGAAAGTGAAGCTGCTGCCCGCCTGCTCGAAGAACATCCAGAACAGGATGTTGAACAGGAAGATCACCAGCATCGCGATGACCTTGTCGCGTGCCACCGCACCGTTGCGGACGCCTTCCACCAGCAGCAACGCGCACAGGGCCAGGAACATCGGGGCCAGCACGTACCACTGCAGCGCCGTGGCCGGGATGCTGAGCAGGAAGTAGAAGACCGGAATGGCCAGCAACGCGCCCACCGCGACCATCGCGATGCGGCCGCGGTTTTCGTGCCCCTCGTTGGGCATGCCGATGCCCTGCAGCTGCGTGCGGCCGAACCAGAACCACAGGAAGCTGATGATCATGCCCACCCCCGAGGCCATGAACACCACCTTGTAGGCGGGCATGGCATCGGTGCCGAAGATCTTTTGCGCGAGGAACTGGGTGATGATCGGCGCGATGAAGGCGCCGGCATTGATGCCCATGTAGAAGATGGTGAAGCCGGAATCGCGCCGTTCGTCACCTGTCGCGTAGAGCTTGCCGACCAGAGTCGAGATGATCGGCTTGAACATGCCGTTGCCGACGATCACCGTAGCCAGCCCGAGCTTGAACAACTGCTCGTTCGGCAGGGCGATCATGAACAGGCCCGCGGCCATGAATACCGCACCAAGCAGGATCGAACGCTGGTAGCCCAGGACCTTGTCGGCCACGTAACCGCCGAAGATCGCACCCGCATACACCAGCGCCAGGTAGGCACCGTACAGGCGGCCGGCCGGCGCTTCGCCTTCCGGGTTGCCGTTGTAGAACTGGGCCACGATGTACAGCACCAGCGCCCAGCGGATGCCGTAGAACGCGAAGCGTTCCCAGAACTCGGTCATGAACAGCATCCACAGCGGACGCGGGTGGCCCATGGACTGCTTGAATTCCGGGATCGACCCCGGCGTCGTGGTTGCGGCTCCGCTCATGCGGGTTCCCCTGTGTGGATGCTGGTGCAAAGGGTCCGCGGCGGGCGCGGAACCGGGCGAGGATGGCCGAGGAGCGCGTGAAACGTCAAACCTCGCCCATTCAGGACGCGGCCAGCGGCGGCGCCGGCCTCAGCGCGCCGGCAGGTCCGGGGCGCCGTAATCGCGGGTCGGGCCGATCGCGGTGCGGACCTCGAACAATTCGGGGAAGAAGGTGAGCTCCAGCGCCTTGCGCAGGAAGGCCACGCCGCTGGAGCCGCCGGTCCCCGGCTTGAAGCCGATGATCCGCATGACCGTGCGCATGTGCCGGAAGCGCCACAGCTGGAACTGGGTTTCCAGGTCGACCAGGTCCTCGCACAGGGCGTATTCGCGCCAGTAGCGACCGGTGTCCTCGTAGATCCGCTCGAACACCGGCACCAGGCCCGGATCCATCACATGCGGCTGGGTGAAATCGCGCTCCTGGTGTTGCCACGGCACGGTGTGGCCCCAGCGGCCGAGGTAACGCAGGAACTCGTCGTACAGGCTGGGCGCCACCAGCGCGGCCTGCAGTGCGGCATGGCCTTCGACGTCGTGGGCGAACACCTTCAGCATCGCCGCGTTCTTGTTGCCAAGCAGGAACTCGACGGTGCGGTACTGCAGCGACTGGAAGCCGGACGACGGCCCCAGGATGTCGCGGAACTCCATGTACTCGGAGGGCGTCAGCGTCTCCAGCACCGACCATTGCGCGGTCAACTGGTCGAGCACCCGCTTGCAGCGCGCGATCACCTTGCCGAACTGCCAGACCCGGTCGTTGCGCAGGTGGTCGGTGGCCGCAGTCAACTCGTGGATCAGCAGCTTCAGCCACAGCTCGCTGGTCTGGTGCTGGATGATGAACAGCATTTCGTCGTGGTGCGGCGGCTGCGACAGCGGCTGCTGCGCGGACAGCAACTGGTCGAGGCGCAGGTAGCCGCCGTAGGTCAGCCGGCCCTGCAGGTCGGTGTGGATGCCGGATTCGAGGTCGCGGAGGTTCTGTTCAGTGCCCATGCGCGCATTTTCGCACGCCGGGAGGCAAGCGCAGGAACGCTGTGCAACGCGCCATGCAATTGTCACGAAATTAGGTGAAGATGCGCGCGGGTCTGCGTCGGGCCCTTCAACTTCCCAGGGGCTGTGAATGACTCGTCTTGCCTGGCGGCGCTGTGCGCTTGCTGTTTCCGTTTCACTGGCCTTGGTCGCAGGTACCGCGCAGGCCGTCTCGCCCGACCTGGTGGTCAGCCAGGTCTACGGCGCCAACAGCTCCACCAATGCCTACAACCAAGACTACGTCGAGATCTTCAACCGCGGTTCCACCGCGGTTTCCCTGACCGGCAAGACGATCCAGTACGCCAGCGCCGCGGGAACCGGCAATTTCGCCGTGGCCGCGACCCTGCCGAACGTGACCCTGCAGCCGGGCAAGTACTTCCTGGTCGGCCTGGCCAGCACCGCGGGCGGCACGTCGCTTCCCACCGTCGACCACGCTGGTGGTGGCACCAACATGAGCGGCACCGCCGGCAAGGTGATCATCGCCAATGCCACCGGCAGCATCGGCTGCAATGGCGGTTCGACGCTGTGCACGCCGGCGCAAGCGGGCCTGATCATCGACCTGGTCGGCTATGGCATCACCGCGAACTACTATGAAGGCAGCGGTCCGGCTGCGGCCCCCAGCAACACCAACGCCACCTTCCGCAACAACAGTGGCTGTGCGGATTCCGACGTCAACAGTGCCGATTTCACCGCGGCCGCCGCCGCGCCGCGCAACACCGCCACTGCCGCGGCCGCCTGCAGCGGCCCCAGCACCCCCACGCTCAGCATCGCCGACGTCTCGCAGTCCGAAGGCAACGCCGGCACCAGCATCCTCACCTTCACCGTCAGCCTGGGCGCGCCCGCCCCTGCGGGCGGCGTCACCTTCGACATCGCCACCGCCGACGGCACCGCGCTCGCCGGCAGCGACTACGTCGCCCGCAGCCTGACCGGGCAGTCCATCGCCGCGGGCGGCACCAGCTACAGCTTCGCGGTGACCATCAACGGCGACACCGCCGTGGAAGGCAACGAAGGCTTCCTGGTCAACGTGAGCAACATCGTCGGCGCCACCGTGGACGACGCCAGCGGCCTGGGCACCATCGTCAACGACGACGCCACCGCGCTTACCATCCACGCGATCCAGGGCAACGGCAGCGAGTCTCCGTACGATGGCGACACCGTCGTCACCACCGGCGTGGTCACGATCAAGAAGAACAACGGGTTCTTCATGCAGACGCCGGACGCCCAGGTCGATGCCGACCCGGCGACCTCCGAAGGCATCCTGGTGTTCACCGGCGGCGCGCCAAGCGTCGAGGTCGGCGATCTCGTCGAGGTCACCGGCACCGTGGACGAATACAAGCCGGTCGCGACCACCTATCCGGTCACCGAACTGCTGCCGTCCAACATCCTCAAGACCGGCACCGCCGTGTTGCCCGCCCCGATCGCGCTGACCGCGGCCCAGTTCGCCGCCCCGCTGGTCGAGCCGGACGTGCTCGAGCACCTGGAAGGCATGTACGTGCAGATTGCCTCGGGCAAGATCGTGGCGCCCACCCGCAGCGCCTCGACCGAATTCGAGGTCGTGGTGGCCGGCGTGACGCGCCCGATCCGCGAAGCCGGCATCAGCATCTTCGATCCTTTCGTGGTGCCGCCGGACAAGGTCGACATGCCCTACTTCGACGCCAACCAGGAACGCATCAAGCTGCGCCCGGTTTCCGGCAGCACGCCGCTGGTCGATGCGCGCGGCAGCGTGTCCGGCATCGTCGGTGCGCTCGACTACGCGGGCGCCTCCAGCGCGGTGAATTCCTGGCAGGTCTGGTACGACCCATCCCAGGGCGAGATCGTCGGTGGCGCGCCGCAGGCGGTCGCCGACGCCGGCGCGGACGATGTCACCATCGCCGGCTTCAACCTGGAATGGTTCTTCGTCAACGCGTCGGATGGCCAGAGCGGCACCGAGGCACAGCGCCGCACCAAGATCACCGCGGTGGTCTGCGACTGGCTGAAGACCCCGGACATCCTGGCGACCTCGGAAGTCGACGACCTCACCTCGCTGCAGGACCTCGCCAGCGAGATCAACGCCGGCTGCGCGAGCGCGCCGCTGTACGAAGCGCGCATGCTGGACACCGACGTCGGCAACCAGCAACGGCTCGGCTTCCTGATCAGCAAGCGCCTCGTGGCCGGCACCACGCCGCGCGTCGAGCTGGTCGAGATCCAGCAGCACAACGAAACCACCCTGCTGAAGGACGCCAACGGCAATCCGGTCGCGGGCGAGGAGCTCAACGACCGCCCGCCGCTGCGCCTGAAGTCGGTGGTCCACTTCGCCGATGGCCGCGACTATCCGGTCACCGTGATCGCGGTGCACCAGAAGTCGCTGATCGCCGTGGATTCCACCGATCCCGGCCGCAACGGCTACCCCACCGAGGGTGCCCGCAACCGCGCCAAGCGCGGCCAGCAGGCAGTCGAACTGGCGCAGCTGGTCGACGACATCCAGAGCGGCACGATCGGCGGCAACACCAACGAAAAGGTGGTGCTGGTCGGCGACTTCAACAGCTTCGACGTCAATGACGGCTACGTGGACGTGATGGGCATCACCACCGGCAACCCGGCGCCGGCGACTGCGGTGATCCATTGGGAAGACAGCCCGCTGAGCGTCGCCAACGGCGGCATCCCGCTGATCGCGGGCAATGAGCTGATCGAGGACGTGGAGGAGCGCTATTCGTACATCTTCAACAACATCACCCAGTCGCTCGACCATGCGGTGATCAACCAGGCCTTGCTGTACGACCCGTCGATCACCGACATCGCGGTCGACCATGCACGCGTGAACGCGGACTTCCGCCCGAGCCTCAAGAGCGTGTACTACCCGACCTACAACACCACCACCCAGCCGCCGCTGGCCAGTTCCGACCACGATCCGGTGCGGGTGAGCATCAGCCTGGCCGCCGACGCCAGCGCACCCGAGATCAGCTACACGCTGAATCCGGCGGCGCCCAACGGCAGCAACGGCTGGTACACCGGCAACGTGCTGGTCGACTGGACGGCAATTGATCCGGACACCACCATCACCAGCAGCACCGGCTGCAACGACAACACCCTGTCCAGCGATACCACCGGCGCCACCTACACCTGTACCGCCACCAGCGCCGGCGGCACCAACAGCGTGACCACGACGACGATCAAGCGCGATGCCACCGCACCGACGCTGGCGCCCACCGTGCCCTCGCCGCTGTTGCGCGGCCAGAGCTACGTGGCCAGCCCGAACGCCAGCGATGCGACCTCCGGCGTGGCCTCGTCCAGCTGCGGCGCGCTGGACACCAGCACCACCGGCGGCAAGTCCACCACCTGCACCGCGACCGACAATGCCGGCAACGTGGCCACGGTGACCTTGAACTACTCGGTGTCCACCACCTGCGTGAACGATGGCTACAAGGGCGTGCAGCTGACGTGGTGCCAGGAGATCTGCGAGAAGGGCAATACCGGCGCGACCCTGCAGACGTGGATCCACCGCTGGATCAACCGCTATCGCGACCTGCCGTACTGCCTGGTGAGCCCGCCGCCGGCCCAGGTGCCGACCCTGCACTGACGGCTCGCGGCGAGCCACGAGAGGGCGGCCCTGGGGCCGCCCTTTTCGTTTGCGGCGACCGTCCAGCGCTCGCTCTTGCCGCACTGCGCAACAACCGGTTAACCAGCGAACCGTATCATCCGCAACCAATGCATCGTTGGATGGCGCGAATGACCGTTGCGGCGCGTTTCGAGATCGAATACCTGCAATACCTGAAACCGGACGGCACCCTCGCCGGGGAATTGCCACCGGCGGTGGCCAACGCGGAAGCGTTGCTGCCGCTGTTCAAGCGCATGCTGTTCGTGCGCACCTTCGACAGCAAGGCGATCGCCCTGCAGCGCACCGGCAAGCTGGGCACCTATGCCGCCTGCCTGGGGCACGAAGCCACCCATGTCGGCATCGGCGCCTCGATGCGACCCGAAGACGTGTTCGCGCCCAGTTACCGCGAGTACGGCGCGCAGTTCGAACGCGGGGTGAAGCCGCGCGACGTGCTGATGTACTGGGGTGGCGACGAACGCGGCAACGATTTCGAGATCCCGCGCAACGACTACCCGTGGTGCGTGCCGATCTCCACCCAGTGCCTGATGGCCTCGGGCGCGGCGCTGGCGTTCAAGCTGCGCGGCGAGAACCGCGTCGCGGTGGCGACCTGCGGCGATGGCGGTTCCTCGAAAACCGATTTCTACGCGGCGGTGAACTCCGCCGGCGCGTTCAGCCTGCCGCTGGTGCTGTGCGTGATCAACAACGGCTGGGCGATCAGCGTGCCGCGCAAGGCGCAGACCGGCGCGGACACGCTGGCGCAGAAGGGCCTGGCCGGCGGCCTGCATTGCCTGCAGGTCGATGGCAACGACCTGGTCGCGGTGCTGGAAGCGATGCGCCGCGCCCATGCGCGCGCGCGCAGCGGCGAAGGCGGCAGCGTGATCGAATTCATGACCTACCGCCTGCACGACCACACCACCGCCGACGATGCCCGCCGTTACCGCGGCGAGGACGAGGTGAAATCGGCCTGGACCCGCGAACCGTTCCTGCGCCTGCGCAAGTTCCTCACCGACCAGGGGCTGTGGGACGAGTCGCAGGAGAAGGCCTGGATCGAGGACTGCGGCAAGCGCGTCGACGTCGAGATCAACGCCTACCTCGAAACCCCGGTGCAACCGGTGGAGGCGATGTTCGACTACCTCTACGGCGACATGCCAGCGGACGTGCTGGCGCAACGCGACCAGGCCATCGCGCAGGAGAAGCGTCCGTGAGCGCGCAGCCCATCGCGTTGATCGAAGCCATCACCCAGGCGCTCGCCTACGAGCTGCGCAACGACAGCAGCGTAGTGGTGCTGGGCGAGGACGTCGGCGTCAACGGCGGCGTGTTCCGCGCCACCGCCGGCCTGTCCGCGACCTTCGGCACCGAGCGCATCCTCGATACGCCCCTGGACGAAACCACCATCGCCGGCCTGACCGTCGGCATGGCGTCGCAAGGCATGAAACCGGTGGCCGAGGCGCAGTTCGACGGCTTCATGTACCCGATGGTCGACTTCATCGTCTGCCACGCGGCGCGCATGCGCTATCGCACGCGTGGCCGCCTGACCTGCCCGATGGTGCTGCGCGTGCCATGGGGCGGCGGCATCCGTGCGCCGGAGCACCACAGCGAAGCCAACGAGTCGATCTTCACCAACGTGCCCGGCCTGCGCGTGGTGATGCCGTCGTCGCCGCAGCGCGCCTACGGGCTGCTGCTGGCCGCGATCCGCGACCCGGATCCGGTGATCTACATGGAGCCCAAGCGCATCTACCGGCAATACAAGGAACTGGTGCCGGACGACGGCGAGGCGTTGCCGCTCGACGTCTGCTTCGTGCTGCGCGACGGCAGCGACGTCACCCTGGTGACGTGGGGCGCACAGGTCAAGGAAACCCTGGAGGCTGCGGAAAAACTTGCGGCCGAAGGCATCAGCGCCGAGGTCATCGACGTCGCCACGCTGAAGCCGCTGGACTTCGCGACCATCGCCGAATCGATCGCCAAGACCGGCCGCTGCGTGATCGTGCACGAGGCCGCGAAGACCGCAGGCTTCGGCGCCGAGATCGCGGCGCGCTGCGCCGAGGAATGCATGTTCGACCTGGTCGCCCCGGTGGAACGCGTCACCGGCTACGACACCCACATCCCGCTGTTCCGCCTGGAAATGAAGTACCTGCCCAGCGTGGACAAGATCCTCGCCGCCACCAGGCGCGCGATGGCGCATTCGTAAGGATCCCGCATGTCCAAGAAGTTCCTGCTCCCCGACCTCGGCGAAGGCCTGCCGGACGCGACCATCGTCGAGTGGTACGTCAAGGAGGGCGACAGCATCCGCCTCGACGACAACCTGGTCTCGATGGAAACCGCCAAGGCCGTGGTCGACGTGCCGTCGCCGGTCTCCGGCAAGGTGCTGAAACTGGCCGGCGCGGCGGGCGACATCGTCGTCACCGGCACGATGCTCGCCGAGTTCGAGGTCGATGCCTCGCAGCCGCAGCGCGCGGAAGGCCAGGACACCGGCCACCACCACGGCCCCACGCATGACGCACCGGCGCCGGTCGCGGCCCCCGCGCCTGCGGCCACGCCATCGGCAGATGCCGGCACCGTGGTCGGCGCGATGCAGGTCGGCGACGCGGTGGTCGCGCAGGCCGCGGTCGCAGTCGGTGGCGTGAAAGCGATGCCGGCGGTGCGTGCGACCGCGCGCAAGCTCGGCGTCGACATCGCCCGCGTCGGGGCGAGTGGCGCCGACGGCACGGTGACGATGGACGACGTGAAGCGCGCCGCTGCGGATGGATCGGCGAAGGTCGGCGCTGCGCCCGCACCAACGCGCACCGGTGCGCATGTCGCGGCGGCGCCTGTCGTGGCGCCTGCACCGCCATCGCGCAGCACGCTGTCGCAATCGGGCAAGCCGATGCGCACGCAGCCGCCCGGCGCGGTCGCCAGCGGGCAGCCGGAACAACTCAAGGGCGTGCGCCGCAACATGGCGCGGGTGATGGCCGACGCGCATGCGCAGGTGGTGCCGACCACCCTGGTCGACGACGCCGACCTGCATGCCTGGAGCGGTCGCCAGGACATCACCGCACGGCTCGTCCGCGCGATCGTCGCCGCCTGCAAGGCGGTGCCCGCGCTCAATGCGTGGTTCGATGGCGCCAACCTGACCCGCACCCTGCATCCGCACGTCGACCTCGGCATCGCGGTGGACACCGACGACGGCCTGTTCGTGCCCGCGCTGCGCAATGCCGACATGCTCGACGGCAACAGCGTGCGCGCCGCGATCAAGCGCCTGCGCACGCAGGTCGAGGATCGATCCATCCCGTCCAGCGAACTCAGCGGTTACACGATTTCGCTGTCCAACTTCGGCATGTTCGCCGGCCGCTACGCCACGCCGGTGGTGGTGCCGCCGTGCGTGGCGATCATCGGCGCCGGCAAGCTCTCGCACGACGTGGTCGCGGTCATGGGTGGCATCGAGGTGCACCGGCGCATGCCGATCTCGCTGACCTTCGACCATCGCGCCTGCACCGGCGGCGAGGCGGCGCGCTTCCTGGCCGCGTTGCTCGAGGATCTTTCGCAACCGACCTAGCACCATCGGCGGCGGCAGGCATTCGCTGCGCGGCTCGAAATGCCGATACGCGGACACACTGCCGCTACCGACTCCGCCCACGCCAGGAATGGATCGCCGCCATGACCCATCGCAGCCGCCTGTCCGGTTTCATCATCGACTGCAACACCGATGACCTCGACGCCGCCTCCGACTTCTGGTCGCAGGCGCTGGGCTGCACGATCGCCGACCGCGATGCCGGCGATGGCGAGGCCGAATACCAGATGCTCGGCGACACCCCGGGCGACCTGCACATCGAGGTGCAGAAGGTGTCGCATCCCTCGCGCGTGCACCTGGACATCGAAGCCGACGACGTGGATGCCGAAGCCGACCGACTGCAGGCGCTCGGCGCGAGGAAGATCGCGTTCGTGAAGCGCTGGTGGGTGATGGAAGCGCCGACCGGCCAGCGCTTCTGCGTGGTGAAGTCGAAGTACCCGGAACGTGGCGCTCCGTTCAACGAGTGGCCGTGAACAGCCTGCGCCGCAGGAAAAACGCGCCCGTGAGCACCGCCAGGAACACCCCGTAGCCGACCGAGGTCGCCAGGATCTGCGGCCACAGGTGACCGTAGCCGCGGTCGGCGATGTCGAAACTCCAGTACAGGCTGGCCAGGCAGCCGGCGAACGCCAGCACCAGCGCGATGCCGTCGAAGCGCAAGCGCGCGGCATGGCGCGGCTGGCGCGGGTACAACCAGTACAACGCCGCCAGGACCAGGAACCAGGGCGCGAACAGGATCAACGCCAGCGCGGGGATGCCGGCGACGTCGTTGCTCATGCCTGGCCCTCGCCCTCGAGCTGCGCGGCAACGAATGCCGCGAGCGCGGCGTTCACTTCCTCGTCGGTCACGCCGTCGCCGAGCGCGAAGTCGCTCGCGCCATCGCCGATCTCGCCCTGCTTGGCGTCGCCTACCTTGAGCCGGGCGATGCGCTGGCCGGCATCGCGCGGCGAGGCGAAACCGGTGCTCTGCAGCAGCACGCGTTCGCCCTGCACCAGCTTGAAGTAGAACTTGCCGTCGGCGTCGCGATACTGCTTGAACGCCGGTGCGGCGGCGCTCGCGTCCTTCTTCGTCGACTTCGCATCGATCGTGCCCACCTGCGACAGGTCGCGCAGGCCCACCGCCTCGCGCAGGCGCTGCAGGGTCGGCGTGGCGTGCTGCGCGCGCAGGCGCGCCGCGCCATCGCGCAGGATCGCCTCGATCTCGCCGGGCTTCGCCATCAGCGCTTCGTACTTCTCGCGCAGCGGCGTCACCTCCGCGTCGATCCGTTCGAACAGTGCCTGCTTGGCATCGCCCCAGCCGATGCCGTCGGCGAACGCCTGCGCGAATGCCGCGGTGTCCCCCGGCGAGGCGAAGGCCTGGTAGAGCTGGAACAGTGCAGAACCGTCGGTGTCCTTGGGCTCACCCGGCGCGCGCGAGTCGGTGAGGATGCCGGCGACCAGCTTCTTCAGCTCGCCACGCGAGGCGAACATCGGGATGGTGTTGTCGTAGCTCTTGCTCATCTTGCGGCCGTCGAGGCCGGGCAAGGTCGCCACGTTGTCGTCGACCGCCGCTTCCGGCAGCACGAAGAAGTCCTGCCCGTAGATGTGGTTGAAGCGCTGGCCGAAGTCGCGCGCCATCTCGATGTGCTGCACCTGGTCGCGACCGACCGGTACCTTGTGCGCATTGAAGATCAGGATATCCGCGGCCATCAGCACCGGGTACATGAACAGCCCCGCGCTCACCCCGGCGTCGTCGTCCTCGCCCTCGGCGCGATTGCGGTCCACCGCCGCCTTGTAGGCGTGCGCGCGGTTGAGGATGCCCTTGCCGGCCACGCAGGTCAGCAACCAGGTGAGTTCGGGGATTTCCGGGATGTCGGACTGGCGATAGAACCAGACCTTGTCCGGATCCAGCCCGCAGGCCAGCCATGCCGCCGCGATCTCGAGGGTGGAACGTTGCGTGCGTGCCGGATCCTGCGCCTTGATCAGGCTGTGGTAGTCGGCGAGGAAGTAGAAACTCTCCGTGCCTGCCGCGCGCGAGGCGTTGATCGCGGGGCGGATCGCGCCGACATAGTTGCCGAGGTGCGGGGTGCCGGAGGTGGTGATGCCGGTGAGGACGCGGGTCTTGCTCATGCGTGGCGCAGGCTCGAAAAGCGGATGCCCGAAGCGGATATCCGTGGCTGCACAGTGTAACTGCGCGCTCCTCGACCCCGTTCGCGGACGCCGGGCGTTGGCATGCGGGCAGCGCACTTCCGCGCTAGGAGACCGTCGCCATGTTCCGTCGCCTGCTGCTTGCCCTCGCCCTGGTGCCCACCGCCTGCACACCGCTGTCCGCGCGCGACCTCGTGCTGCTGGACGTGGTCGACCGCGACAGCGGGCAGACGCTGCCCGAATACCGCCATCGCGGCGAGGACTGGATCGCCGGCGTTCCCGGGCATCGCTATTCGGTGCGCCTCACCAACAACACCGGGGAGCGCGTCCTCGTCGTCCTGTCGGTGGATGGCGTCAACGCGGTCACTGGCCAGACCGCATCGCCTTCGCAGGGCGGCTACGTGCTGGAGCCCTGGGAGACCGCCGAGATCGCCGGCTGGCGCAAGTCGCTCGACGACATCGCCCAGTTCGTGTTCACCGACCTGCCGGACAGCTACGCCGCACGCACCGGGCGACCCGCCGACGTGGGCGTGGTCGGCGTGGCGGTGTTCCGCGAGCGCCAGGTGCGTCCGGTCCCTGCGCGGCCGCCCTCGCCGCCGGTTGCCAACGGCGTGGCGCGCCAGGAGGCACGCAAGGCCGCTGCGCCCGCAGCCAGCGCCGACAGCGCGATGGCAGCGGAAGCCGAGTCGATGCCGCAGCGGCTGGGCACCGGCCACGGCCAGCGCGAATGGGCGCCCGTCGGGCAGACCGAATTCGTGCGCGCGACCCGCAGCCCGCAGCAGGTCAGCCAGGTGCGCTACGACGATGTCGACAACCTGGTCGCGCTTGGCGTCATGCCGCGCTATCGCGTGCCTTACGCGCACACCACGCCACGCGCCTTTCCCAATGGTTTCGTGCAGGACCCGCCGTATCCACGCTGAGCGATCCTGCGCCCCCGGCAAGAAAAAGCCGGCATTCGCCGGCTTTTTCCACGATGCGACGTGGCTTACTTCGCGGCCTCTTCGAGCTTCTCGCCGGCCTTCTGCACGTCCTTGCCTGCGCCGGCGACGGTGTTGCACCCCGCCAGCAAGATCGCGAACAACACGATCGCCACGCCAAACCTGCTGATCCTGATCATGACCACCTGTGCCCGGGAATGTGAACCGCCTCAGCTTAGCGACCCCCGGCAACTGCGCGCAACCGCATCTCCATCAAACCAAGAAGCGGGCCAGGTTGCCCCGGCCCGCCTCGCGTCCTTGCGGTGGTGCTTCCTTCTTCAGTTCGAAGGCGGCGCGTAACTCAGCACTTCGCGTCCTTGCAGTCTTCCGCCTTCTCCTCGACCTTCTCGCCAGCCTTCTGCACGTCCTTGCCGGCGCCCGCCATGGTGTTGCAGGCGGTCAGGGCGGTCGTGGAAAACATCGCGAGCAGCAACAGGGCAAACAAACGATTCATGTGGTTCTCCTCAGGGGGACTGTGTCGTGTTCCGGGCAGAGCCGCGTTGGCCGGCCACGCAGGCGATGAAACCCCATCAGGGAGTGAAGCGAGCGTGCAGCGATGCACGATCCCCCAAACCGCGGATGAACCGCGGCGCCATTCGCGTCAGTCGCGCATCAGGGTCGACTTGCCGAACAGGCTCTCGACAAGGTCCACGGCCAGCCGCGCGGTGGCGTTGCGCTTGTCCAGCGCGGGATTGACCTCGACCAGGTCCAGCGAGCCCATGCGACCGGTGTCGGCCACCATCTCCATGATCAGCTGCGCCTCGCGATAATCCACGCCGCCGGGCACGCGCGTGCCGGTGCCGGGCGCGATCGCCGGGTCGAGCATGTCGACATCGAAGCTGACGTGCAGGTGGGTGTCGTCGTCCACGCCTTCCAGCGCTTCCTCGATCGCGCGGCGCATGCCGACCTCGTCGATGTAGCGCATGTCGTAGATGTCCAGTCCGTGCTGCTGGACCAGGCGCTTCTCGCCCGGATCCACCGAGCGGATGCCGATCTGGCGGACCTGGCCGGGCGTGACCGCGGGGGTGAATCCCGCCATGCCGGTCAGCACGTCGGGACCGAGGCCGCACAGGCAGGCGACCGGCATGCCGTGGATGTTGCCGGAGGGGGTGATGTCGCGGGTATTGAAGTCGGCGTGCGCGTCCAGCCAGAGCACCCGCAGCTTCTTGCCGGTCGCGCGGCAATGCGCGGCGACTGCGGCGATCGCGCCGATCCCCAGGCAATGGTCGCCGCCGAGCATGATCGGCATCCGCCCGGCCTGCAGTTCACGGGTGCTCATGTCGAACACCGCGCGGTTCCAGGCGACGACTTCGTCGAGATGACGGTAGCCATCGACCGGTGCGCTGACGGGATTGCGCGGTCCGTGCACGTCGCCGATGTCGCGGACGTCGATGCCGCGCGCGGCGATCGCCTCGACCAGGCCGGCCACGCGCAGGGCCTCGGGCCCCATCGAGGCGCCGCGGCGGGAGGCGCCGATGTCGGTGGGCACGCCGAACACGGAGACGGGCGGATAGGTACGGATCATGGGGATTCCCTTGTTTGCGCTGCGGCGTGGACACGCATCGCCTGCGTTGCCCGGGCGGTGGCTGGTGCCGCTTATCAGTACCTAATAGCCAGCCTAACCGACTGATTTATCTAGCGCAGACAAGCAGCTCTTGTTTGTCGTGCCCCCATTTGTGCCCCCTGGCGCAACGTAAGATTGGCGTCCGGATGGCAGGTGAGCACTTGGGCCGGAAGTGTACCTTGCGGTCATTGGTTTCCCGCTGGGTACTGTTCTCAAGCCACCGATCACTCACCCGAACTCAACGGCTCAAAGAGCCAGTCGCACGGCGATGTTCGATTCGGGCGCCTAAGGATTCTTCGCGCCCTTTGCTATCAGCTCGGACGCCACCGCGGCGAACTGCTGCAGCGCCGACTGCAGGTCATCCAGAATCTCCTGCGCCAGTACCGCCGGCTCCGGCAGGTTCGCGGCGTCCTCCAAGCTCTGGTCCTTGAGCCAGAAGATGTCGAGATTGGTCTTGTCGCGCTTGATCAGCTCGGCGTAGTCAAACTCCCTCCAGCGGCCCTCTGGTGTCTCCTCCGACCAACTCGGCTTGCGCAGGTGACGCTTGCCGGGCCGGTAGGCCGCGATGAACTCGTCAAGGTGTTCACGCCGGAGCGGATTGGCCTTGAGGGTGAAATGCTGGTTCGTACGCAGGTCGTAGACCCAGAGTTTGCGGGTCCAGGGCGCTTCCTGCGCCGGCTTGGCATCGAAGAACAGCACGTTCGCCTTCACGCCCTGCGCGTAGAAGATCCCGGTCGGCAAGCGCAGCAGTGTATGGACGTCGAACTGGCGCAGCAGGTTCTTGCGGATCACCTCCCCAGCGCCGCCCTCGAACAGGACGTTGTCCGGCACCACCACAGCGGCCCTGCCATGCACCTTGAGCAGCGACTTGATGTGCTGCATGAAGTTGAGCTGCTTGTTCTTGGTGGTCACCCAGAAGTCGGGGCGCTCGTATGCATGGTCTTCTTTCTCCAGATCCCCTTCCTCGTTGACGATGCTGATGCTGCTCTTCTTTCCGAATGGCGGGTTCGCCAGCACCATGCTGTAGCGGGCGGACGGCTCCACCGCCAGACTGTCCTGACCCGAACGGATCGGACAGGGATTGGCATTGATCCCGTGCAGCATCAGGTTCATCACCGCCAGGCGCCCGGTCCCGGGGACCAACTCCTGTCCGTGCACCAGTCCGGTGCGCAGATGCTTCTTCTGGGCGGTGTCCAGCGACTTGCCATGAGTGCGGACCACGTACTCGTGAGCACTGAGCAGGAAGCCGCCAGTGCCGCAGGCGGGGTCGCAGATCGTGTCATCTGGCTGCGGCTGCATCGCCTCGACGATCGCCTTGATCAGCGCGCGCGGGGTGAAATACTGGCCTGCACCCTTGGGCGATTCCTCCGCGGAGCGCGACAGCAGACCTTCGTAGATGTCGCCCTTGACGTCAGCATTGAGCCGCGACCAAACCTCGGGGTCGATCAAATCCACGATCAGGCGTTTCAGGGTAGCGGGATTCTGGATGTCCGGGCGAGCCTTACGGAACACCTCGCCCAGCATGCCATGCCTCTTCGACAGCTCGTCCAGGATCTTGCGGTAATGGGTTTCCAGCTCCTCGCCATCGCGCTTGAGCAAGCTGCCCCATCCCAGATTGACCGGAACGATTGGCGACTCGTTGTAGGGGGGCTTGGTGCGCTCGTGCGCCATCTTGAGGAACAGCAGGAAGCTGATCTGTTCCGTATAGGCCATGTAGCTCAGCCCGTCGTCCCGCAGAACGTGCGCGAAGCTCCAAGCCTTATTGACGATCCGCTGGGTAACGTTCTGGTTCATTCCGTTCCTTGTGCGTCGATGCGCTCAAGCGTCTCGACGAGCTGGCGATAGTCGGCTTCCCGCTTGGCGGCTTGCCGTTGTTCGAGGTTGTGCAACTTACGGCGCACGCCTGGCATGTCCGCCGCGTGTGGCAGGCCGATCAGTTCGAAGTCGGGGGTCTCGCGTTCAACCGACAGCAAGAAAGCGCGGGCGGGTTCATCCAGCAGCTCGCGGATCCTCGCCAGCAGCCGCTGGCGAGCCTCCAGCAGCCAGTCCACGGTCACTGGCTCGTTGGTCATGCCTTTGAACTGACGCTCGAACACGTCGGCAAACCCACGCGGCTCGGTCGGCGCCAGCATCTCGGCAGCGGGCTTGGGACTGGCAGTCAGGTAGATCAGGAAGGTCCGCCACAACGCCGTGTCCAGTCCACCTCGATCGAGCAGGACGCCGATGTCGAATAGGTCCCGTGGGTGTTGCCTCGACAGCGTGGCAGCGAGCTTCCCGCCGTACAGGTCAGCGAAATCCAACACCTGCACCTGCGCCGAACCAAACTTACGTTCGACGCTCGGGCGCAGGTCCATGCGCCGGACCGGATGCACCGCGCCGCGCATCACCGGTGTCGTTTCGATCTGCACCAACGTCTTGCCGCGGCTGGCGATCAATCTGTTGATGGCGAGCGCACCGGCTGCGGCAGACTTCTGGACATTCAGGCCCAGCGGCGGTGCCGACAAGCGTTTAGCCAGCACCGCCAGCGATTCGGCAATCTGTTCTGCGTCCGTGTCGAAGTCCTGCATCGGTAACCAGGTCAGGTCGATATCCACCGACAGGCGCGGGAGGTCGTGCTCGAACAGGTTGATCGCGGTGCCGCCCTTCAAGGCGAACCGCGGTTCGGTGTCCAGGTGCGGCAGGATTGCCACCAGCAGGGCCACCCTGTCGGCGTAACGCTTATCCAAGCTGCTCTCCCAGATCCGCCGGCAGGGTAATCAGGTATTTGGCATCCAGACGCCCACCGGGCACCAGAACTCGCTTGCCGCTGCCCAAATCCACCCCGCCCACTTCGACACGCTTGAGCCATGCATGCTGATGGCGCTCGGCCAGCGCCAGGAAGAGGCGCTTGGCCTTGACGCTAGTGCACATGCACAGCAGCCGCCCCACCAGATCCGGACGCAGTCCCGCAAGGCCCTGCATCAGGGCATCGGTTTCGTACACTGATGCAGGGCTGGATGCGCCGTGGCACAACTCCAGCATGGCCCGCTCTGTGGTGGCGAAGATCACTACCTCAAGGTTCGAGGAAACGCTTTGGCGCGCCAGACCCTCTGCGTACAAGGCCTCATCATCATCAACAGCAGCCCCCCCAAAACTGGCGGTTGTTGGTTTGAACGGACCTTGGCGGCAATAGACCAGCCGATCGGCCATCGGCAGCTTGTCGACCCAGCCAGGCATCCGTTTGGGGCCGTAGAGGGTGACTTTGGTGACGTCGCCCAAGGGCAGGTAATGCTGGTGCCCTTCCCACGCCAGAGCGAACCGACCGCCAACATGCAGTCGTAGTCCCTCGCGCTGCTGTAGTGACGACACGACTCCTTCCCACGTCAGGCTGACGTTCCTGGCGGTGTAGACCCCGCGTGCCGGCGACTGCAGCCAGCCACTGCGCACATAGCGGGAAACCAGACTGGTGGCGTAACCATGGGCACGCAGCCAGCGCGCTGAGACCAGCTCGCCGTCACTCAGTTCGCTGAGCAGGAGGTTTAGCTTTGAATGATTTTGCTCACCCATAGTGAGCAAAATAAGCTTAACTCAAACCGATGGCAAGCCTCAGGTTTATAACGGTTATAAAACGCACACCCTGAGTATGTAAAATCGTTGAAATTCAAACCATGGCCAAGAGTCGCAATTCCTCGTCCGCCTCCCCGTCCGGTTCCGCATTGAGTCTTTGGCCTTGCCATCGCTAGGCCATGCCTTGGTGTCAACCCTCAACGTGACGGTCGATCTTGGGGTTTCCGGTCGTTCTCAGCCATAGGCAGCAGCAGATCCGACCAGATCCATTCGGCGACGGTTCCGGTGTCGATGCCGGGATGATCGGGCACGGGGTCATCACCCGCGTTGACGACATCCCATAGCCAATCCCAACCGGGCTCAGTGGCCAGCCACAACATCTCTCGCTCGGTCGTCGTCCGACCCTGCACTTGGCCATCGATCATCTCGACGACCATCTCCTGGTACTGCTCCCAGAAGAACGAAGCCTCACCCTGTACCTGGGCGCAGATTTCCAGCCACACCGAGGTCAACCCGGAGTCATCGCCCGATAACAGCGGTTCGTTCATCATCTCCAAGTGAGCGCGCACCTTCGCTGCGATGTCGAGGCCGAGCGCGCGCGCGTGGTCGATGACGAGACGATAGGCGGGGTGCTCAGCCAGGTCCATGGGGCTTGCGTGGGGTGCGCGCCGCGCTCGTCGTTTTTGCAGGCTTGGCCCTGGTGGCAGCTCGCCGGGACTTGGGCTTGGCGGGCGTTGCAGCGCGCGCCGCGCGGATGCGTTCCAGCAACACCGAGGCGGGCTCGTCGTTCGGGTCCTGCGGGACCAGCTTGCCGGTGAAGGCGTGCTTGAGGATGGATTGGCGAAGCAACTTGGCCCGTTGCACACCCTTCGCAGTGTCCGAATCCTGCCTCTCACATACTGCAAGCACTTGGCTGACTTGCATCAAAGCTTGCTCTATCTCAACGGCGGGCGGCAGCGGCACAGGCATGTGGTGCAGCGTAGAAAGGCTGATGTTGTGCTGCCCAGCCGCCGAAGCCGCCTTTGACTCGATAAAAGCTCGCCCCGGGACACTGCTCATGTAGGAGGTCAGCCACGCCGGGAGGATCGCCGTTTCCAACAACCGAAAGCGCAGAAGGTACGAAGCGAAGTGATAAGCCCCATCAAGGCTGCTTCGGACAAAGGCGCATTTGCCGACGAGCTTGATACTTCCATTTGTTCGGCATACGAGCACATCACCGACTTCCAAATATTCACTCGGCGCCTGATTCAGATCCAAAGTCGAGAACTTGATGTCTGCAAGATCAATCTCTCCTTTTGCGATATTCGGGATACGCAGGACCGGCTGAAACTCGGCTTCGTAATCGCACTTCACAGAAGTGCCGTACTCACTTTGTTGGACCAATTGCTCGACAGTCGCCCAACACCACCCATTTGGCAGCGCCGACAGCTTGGATGTATCCGGTGCAGCCGGCTCGATGTATTTCTTTCGCCAGTCCTTGGGCGGGGCCTTGCCGCTGGCCTCGAACTTGGCGAGCTGCGCAGCTTCCCAGCGCGCGCGGCGTTCGCGCAGCAGGCGGGCCAACAGTTCGGCACCGGTTTCGCTGGGCGGGTTGGCCTGCCGCCATTCGGCGGTAAGGCGGCCCTCGACTGCGGCTTTCAGCACCGAGGCGCGATACCGCTTGAGGTTGGCCTGGGCGCGTTGCAGGGCGGCGGCGCCGGCGTCGAGGTCAGAGAAAAGTTCGTCGAGTTTGGCGACCATTCGCTGTTGCTCGCCCTCCGGTGCCAGTGGCACTGATTGCGCGAAGAACTCGTCATCGCGCGCAGACGGCGGACTATTGCCGTACGTCGGCAGAGACGAAATCACTCTGTCCTGTTGCAGGTAGTTGAACAGATAGCTCGAATCAACTCCTATCGGCGGTCGAACACGACAGAACGCCGTCGAGGCAACACCCTGCTTCTCGGTCACCGGGACGATGGCGATGTTCTTGAGATAGGGCCTGACCAGCGAGAACAGGACATCGCCCGCCTGCACACCCACACGGGCACGGCTAGGTGCCTCTGTCGAGGCCAGTCGCTTGGGCGAATCAACTCGTTGCCGGCGATTGTCGACCGCGTCTATGTCGATATAGTCAAACCCACCCGCGTGTCGGCTTGGGTTCCACGATGGCGCAGCCTCATTAAGGTCCGACAATTTGCAGACTGTCCAGCTCTTAGGCAAATCACTCACGCCGCCAACCTCTCATTCAATTCTTGCAACAACGGTTCCAGCTTCTCGCCGAACAGCGCGTACACCTTGCCCAATCCACCCTTCTGCGCGAACGGTGCATCGTCGAAATCCTCGCGCTCGATCGCCAGGCTGGTGGCGATATGGTCGCGGATCATGTCCAACCATTCGCGCTGTTCGTAGGTGAACGCCTCGCCAGCCGGGTCCTTCTCGGCCAGCCAGTCGCGGTAACGCTGGTCGACCTCTTCGGCCAGCGGCAGTACCTGCGCATCCGGATGCAGGGCATGCCGGACCAAGGCGATCAGGTCGACCAGGCTCTGCGCCTGGCCCTTCACCGCGCCGGGCTCGGCTTCTTCCTGCACCCGCCACAGCCGCTGCACGGTGGCGGGCTGGTTTGGATCGATGTGGAAGGGCGCGATGCCCAGCTTCTGCGCCAGCTCGCGTACCTGCCGGTAGCGCAGGCCGGCGCGGTAGGGCTTGGAGTACAACAGGGTCAGCGCCTCGATGTCGTCCTTGTGTTGCTCGCAGAAGGCACGCAGGTCGCCGATCACGCCCTTGGCGCGCTCGCGGTCTGCGGCGCTGAACCCGGCGCCGTCCTCCAGTAGGTGGTCCTGCACGTCGTCGGCAATCACCTGTTCCAGCCGCTCCAGCACTGCCAAGATCGCCTTGCGCAGCCCCGGGTTGAGGAACGGCCGCAGCGCTTCCTGCATGGCTGCGTACTCGGCCTGGCCGAGCTGGGCGTCGTCGGGGTCGGCATCGGCCGGCAACCCGAAGCGCGTGCGGGCTCGTTCCGCATTGCGGTCGGCATCCAAGGAACCCAGTAGCCCTTTCACCAGACCGCCCAGCGACAACCCGGCAATGCGTTCGATCTCGGCGGTTTCGTCCGAACTGGCGCGATGCGACATGCGCGCCAGGCGATCGGCCAGCGTCTCCACCACGTCTGAATGGACGACGCCTTTGCTTACCAGATCGAGTAGCTTGGCCAGCGGCACCGAGGGCTGGCGATCGTGCGACACGGTCTGCTGCTTCTCGCGCTCACACACGCCCACCGCATCGACGATCACGAAATGGGTCTTGGCCTTGGCATCGGGGGTGACCGCACGCAGGGCATCCGGCTGGACGACGCGCACGCCGCGGCCCTTCATCTGCTCGAAGTAGGCGCTGGACTCCACGCTGCGCAGGAACAGCAGGCATTCCAGCGCCTTCACGTCGGTGCCGGTGGCGATCATGTCCACGGTCACCGCGACGCGCGGGAAATAGCTGTTGCGGAACTGCTGCAGCAGGCTCTCCGGCGATACGCCGGTGGTCTGGCTGGTGATCTTCACGCAGAACTCGTTGCCCTTGCCGAACTCCTCGCGGATCACCTTCACCACGTCATCGGCATGCAGGTCGGTCTTGCAGAACACCAGGGTTTTCGGGACTTCGGTGCGGCCGGGGAAGATTTCGGTGAACAGGCGGTCGCGGAAGGTGCGGACGACGGTGCGGATCTGGTCCGGCACCACCACGTCCAGGTTGAGCTGGGTATTGGCGTAGGTCTTGTCGTCGTCCAGCTCGGCCATGCGCTTCTTGAGCGTGCGACGGTCGCGGTGCGGCACGAACTTGCCAGCCTCCTTGAGCACAGTCACGCCGTTCTCGCCCACCTTGGTGCGGATCCGGTAGACGTCGCAGCCCACGTTCACCCGATCGGCCACCGCGCGCTCGTGCGAGTAGTCCTGGACCAGATTGCCGCGGAAGAAGCCGAGCGTCTGCGCCGAGGGTGTAGCGGTCAGCCCGATCAGGTGGGCATCGAAATATTCCAACACCTGGCGCCAGACGTTGTAGATGGAGCGGTGGCACTCGTCGATCACGATGACGTCGAAGAACTCGATGGGCAGCTTTGCGTTGTAGACGACCGGCAGTGCCTCCTTCACCAAGGGGCTGGCGTTCTCGAAACCGGAAGACTCCTCATTGGCCTCGTCGAACTCCGGTTCGCCCTTGAGCATCGAGTACAGACGCTGGATGGTGGTGATGACCACCTTGGCGGCCGGATCGATCGCGTTCTTCGCCGCCCGTTGCACCACATATTCCTCGGTGAAGTGGCGATTGGTGTAGGGGCTCAGGTACTGCTGGAACTCGGTCAGGGTTTGCCGGCCCAGGTTGTTGCGATCCACCAGGAACAGGATGCGCTTGGCGCCGCCGAACTTGATCAGCCGGTAGCAGAACGAAGCGGCGGTGAAGGTCTTGCCGGCGCCAGTGGCCATCTGGATCAGCGCGCGCGGCTTGTCGTGCGCCAAGGAATGCTCCAGGTTGCGCACGGCATCGATTTGCGCCGGCCACAGTCCGGTGGTGTCCAAGTCCGGCATCTGCCTCAGGCGCGCGCGCAGCACCCCGTCCTGCTCCAGCAATCGGCGCAGCTCTTCTGGCCGGTGAAAGGTGAACACCTCGCGGCTGCGCGGTTCCGGGTCTAGGTTGCTGGTGAACTGGGTCACCGCGCCGGTGGACTCATAGGCGAACGGCAGCGGCCTGCCCCAGACAGGCAGGTCCACCGGCAATCCCGTGGTGTACTTCGAAGATTGGAGCTCGACACCGGTCAGGGTGTGACCCTCCGGCTTTGCTTCCACCACCCCGACCGCACGCATGTCGAGGTAAAGCAGGTAGTCCGCGAAGCCGGCTTGCAGCTTGAACTCGCGAACAGCTATGGCGAGCCCAGCGCCAAGGTCCAGATCAGCCATGTCCTGCACGAGCCAGCCGGCCGCCGCCAACTGGCGGTCGATCTCGATGCGGGCGGCTTGTTCAGGCGTGGTCACGAGGTGAACGGTAATTCATCCCGGGGGCCATATTCCAAGCTCGAAGCCACAAGGGCCAAAAAAGCGCCCCCTACCCGGTCTCTGTCACAACGCGACTATCGAGCGCCTCCACCCATTGGGCCAGCGCAAGCGAATCAGTTCCAAGCCGGTAGGTATCCACGAAACCCGCGGCAATTCATCTCTAGGTTGGCAATTTGGCCTCATTGCTGGCCGCGCTTGTAGCTCCGCTGCTCGGCTGCAGCACGCTTGTCGACGCAGTCTCCCGGACCGACATCGACACATACGGCGGGCGATCGTCCACGAGACGGTGTGACCGCCGGGGGTACAGCACCGGGACGTTGGGCGCCAAGAGGTAGTGGGCGGGTGTCTCCATCAAGTGCTTCTTCCGGGTATTGAAGTTGGAGTATTGCTCGGCCTTGGACCAGGTGAGGCTGGTCAAGCCAGGTTTCGCAGGCCACGACCATTCGCTATGCCCCGTCGCCATGCCTCGAAAGCTTTGGACTTCAAGGCGAGAAACACGGGCT
Organism: Thermomonas sp.; assembly: GCA_035456065.1. Classification (GTDB taxonomy): domain Bacteria; phylum Pseudomonadota; class Gammaproteobacteria; order Xanthomonadales; family Xanthomonadaceae; genus Thermomonas. Next base: position 47,049 of record DATIDW010000008.1, read on the forward strand.
TCTTGAAGCGACTCATCCGACCGCACATGGTAGATCTAAGAAGGTGGCTGATTCTCAGCCTTGCCCTGTGCGGAAAATCGGCGGTAAAGGGCTGATTTTCAGCCCTGCAACGCCGCACTCGGAGCGCAAAGGGCTGATTTGCAGCCTTGGCTCCGCTGATTTCCAGCCTTGGCTTTTTTTGCACGAGCCTCTTTGAAATCGGGCGCATCGTCTTTCCAGCAACCAGGCGGCTTAGTCGTCGCCGCCACGTCCAAGAACTTTGTCTTGTGGTTATCGATCGGGCGCCAGGTCAATGCGTAGAGGCCGGGCATCCCCAAGCCACCAAGCTTGGTCTGTACGAGCAAACCATAGTGGACCAGCTCGCGAAGCGCCTTAGCCTTCGCCTGGTGCGCAGGTCCATCCCGCACCAGCGCAGGCGCCAAATCGCCGTTGTTGTTGCCCCGGTACTGCCGCCCCAGATCGACCAGCAGCTTGATTGCCGTTCCGCTGCAACGGCGGTAGTTCCGGGAATCCACGACGGCATGCGGAAGAGCCAAGAAGGGCCCCGACTCGCGCCGGCCCTTCTGGCGGAGGATCTTAGAAGCGCCCACAGGGGCTCTCCGCCATCGGGCCGTCGCCCCGGTGTTGGTTGCGGCCGATCTCCACGGCTAGGCTTCCAGCACCTTCCTCAGGGCCGCGCGGCCCTTGAGCCAGGCCTCGAGTTCGCTGGCCAGATAGCCAGTGCGGCCTTCGCTGATTTGCAGCCTGCGTGGGAAACGTCCAGCCTTTTCCAGTCGGTACATCGTGGAGCGGGAGATGCCGGCCGTGTGCCAGGCCTCGCGCGGGGGGAGGATTCGATCGAGTTGCATGTGGTCACCTGTTAAAAGACGTATCCAGGTAGGACGAGCTGGATAGCCGCTGGCAGCGGTGACACACCCTATTTTCCCAACAGCGGAAGCGGGGCACTCCCTTGAGGGAATGCCACTACGCATGATTTTGGCTATGGATTATCGAAATCGTCGGGGTCGTAGGGATCGTCGCCGTGACAGATGTACTCCCGGACCAAATGCACCTGGGAGAAGACATCTTCCTTGGGCCATACGGCTCGCCTTGGCAGTCGCATCGGCGGATTAGCGGCCAATCGACGTTCCGCCTCCCATTCACGGCACCATCTCAGAATGGTCTTGGGATCAGTAATTGGGGCCCCTTTTCTTGCAATCATCCTGCTAGCGAAACTTGCGGCCGGGCGAGGCTTTTCTGGATTGCGGGCGATTTCCCATTCCCCTTGGACCCATGTTCTGAACTCCTCTACTACTGGCAACTGAGCTGCCTTGCCCCGCTTAGTGCGGAGGCGGTCGCGCTTCTCAAGCTCCGACCGGAGCTCCTCTACCTCGAGTTCGAGGTTATAGACCGACGAAAGTCCCGAATGAGCTAAGACACGCAGCTCGGAGGCGGAGAGTTCCTTTAGCTGCTTCCACCAACCTATGTGCACCTCGTCGTTCCGATTCCAAAAGGCAGCGACGTCCGCGGGCCATTCTTCCCTCGGCACACGTCTCTGCTCCAAGAGGGCCTTTTGCAAACCCATGCCAGGCTTGGGGGCGGGTCTCCTTGGCATTCCGAGCTCCAATCAACCGGGGTGAAAAATCAAAAGTTTTGACCAAATCGAGGGCGTCGTGCTCGTCGGGCAAGCGAAAGCTTGCCTACCGTTTGCCTACTTTTTCGGCGCTGAAAGCTAGCTACGCCGCCAAACTGGGTTGTGGCGCGCCCCGCGCAGTCGCGGTCTCAAGTACCACCGGACGCTTTGCGTCGCAGCGGAATCACCTTGCCGGTGTCCGCCTTCAATACGTCGAGATAGTCAGCCCAAGCACCCATCAAGAGGCGACGCTCCTTCATGTATTGAGCCCGGTTGTAGGCCTTGCGGACCGCATTGCGTTCGGCGTGCGCGAGCTGGCGCTCGATGACGTCCGGCGCCCATCCAAGCTCGTTCAGGCGAGTCGAGGCCATCGCTCGAAAGCCGTGCCCGGTCATCGTTTCTTTGTCGTAGCCGAGCCGACGTAGTGCGGCGTTCACCGTGTTGTTGCTCATGCACTCGGTCCCTGAGCGAAGGCTCGGGAAGCAATAGCGAGCTATTCGGGTAGGCCGGCGAGGATCCGGCCCGGTGAGGGGCGCCAGGTCCCGCAGAATCGCGACCGCCTGCTGGGCCAGAGGTACTACGTGCTCCTCGCGCATCTTCATCTTAGCTGCCGGGATACGCCACTCTGCTTGATCCAGGTCGAGCTCCGCCCATTCCATCGATCTCAACTCACCCGGACGGACAAACAGCATTGGAGCCAGCCTGAGGGCACAGCGGGTAACGAACTGTCCGGTGTAGCCGTCGATCGCTCGCAGCAGCTCCCCGACCTTGGCTGGATCCGTAATCGCAGCACGCGAGGTGCGGACGATCGGAGCCAAAGCGCCGCGCAGGTCACCGACAGGGTTGTGCTTGGCACGGCCTGTGGCGATGGCATAGCGGAAGACCTGAGCAATCCTCTCCCGGGTGCGATGGGCGGTCTCGTTCGCACCCCTCGCCTCGATTCGTCGCAAGGTGGCCAGCACCTCGGGGGCTTCAATCTGAGCGATCGGCAATGCCCCCATCCAAGGGAACACGTTATCGACCAGCATCCACTCCGCCTTTTCAAAGGTGGAGGCGGCGAGCTTGGCCCGCTGAGATTCCAGCCACTCCCGCGCAATTGCCTCGAAGGTCGTGGCAGCGTTAAGTACGGCTCGGACCTTGGTCGCCTTCCGCTCTGCCCCTGGGTCACGTCCTGCTCGCAGGACTTCGCGGGCGTTGTCACGGAGCCCGCGAGCATCGGCCAAGGTCACCTCTGGGAACACCCCGAGCGCGAGACGCTTCTCCTTGCCTGCGTATCGGTACTTCAAGCGCCAGTAGCGGGAACCCGTCGGCATGACCTCCAAGTACATGCCCCCGCCATCAAACAAGCGCTGGGGCTTCGGACCCGGCTTTGCATTGCGGATTGCTACTGCAGTCAGGCTGCCAGTACTCGAGATCATGGGGGCACCTCTACTCACAACTGAGAGGACAACCCCTCCATGCCCCCAAATATGCCCCTCGATGCCCCCGGATGCAATGGTATCGGATAGAACTACATGAAACGAAAAACCCGCCTATGTGGCGGGTTTCATGAGGTTTGTGACCTTGGGTGGGATGCTATGGAATCTCTATGTGGTGCCGCTTATCCGAATCGAACGGATGACCTACCGCTTACAAGGCGGTTGCTCTACCTGCTGAGCTAAAGCGGCGCAGGCGCGATTCTATCCCGGCGCTGCCAGCGGCCCCAACCCGGCTCAACGCAGGGTGGCGCAGTCGATCCCGCGCGATGGCGCGACCGCAGCCAGCGCGGCGCGGTTGGCCGCCGCCGGCAAACGCGCATCCAGCCAGGCCTGCGCCGCGGTGTCGCCGAGCGGGGTGGCCTGCGCGGCGAAGCCCTTGCCGCGCAATTCGGCTTCGCGCCGGCGCGCCGCCTCCTCGCCGCCGAAACGGCCCAGCGCGATGCTGTTGGCGTCCGTGCCTTCGTTCATCACGTACAGGTCGTTGATGCCGGCGGCCTTGATCCGTTCCGCCATCGCCACCGCCTCCTCGCGCGAGGCCAGCGCCGGCATCGCGACCTGCCAGCCACGCCCGGAACGGGCCGGGCTGTCGCGGGTGACCGCGGACACCCCCGCAGCGGACAGCGCGGCGCGTGCGGCGTCGCGCGCAGCGGGTTCCGCGAACGGGCCGAAGCGCAGGCAGGCCTCCACGATGGCTGCAGGCGCAGCCGCAGTTGCAGCAGCGGTCGCGACCTCGGCCTGCGCTGGCGAGATCGTCGGCAATGGCGCAGGCACCACGCCCCCCGGTGCGGGGACCGGCGCGATCGCGGCGGCGGGCTCACCGACCAGGCGCAGGCCCGGCGCATCGACGGCGACCGCCTGGGTTCCGGCCGCCCCGGCCACCAACGGCCTCAGCAACCACCACGCGGCTGCGCCCAGGTTGAGCATCACGAGGATCACGATGGTCGCGCGCAGCAGCATGCGTGCAGTTTATGCGATGCGCAGCGCTTGCCAGCGCGCGAGTCCGTGCAGCACCGCGTCTGGCCGCCAGCGGTGCGTCGGCAAGCGGTCGCGCAGGGCATCGGCGCCGCCGCCGTGCAGGCACAGCGACGGAAGCATGCCCAGCGTCGCTTGCGCCTCCTGCAGGCTGCGTTCGATCAGGGCCAGCGCCGCGCCCTCGCAGCCCGAGGCCAACGCGTGCCCGGTGTCGTCGGCGAACTCGGCGTAGCGCCCGCCATCCACCGGCAGTTGCACGGCTCGCGCATGCAGGGCCTCGCGCATCAGCCGCGGCGATGGCGCGATGCGGCCGCCGTGGTGGCGGCCGTCGGCGTCCAGCAGGTCGATGGTCAAGGCCGTGCCCACGCCAACCACCAACGCCGGGCCTTCGCCGCACTCGCCCAGCATGGCCAGGAAACGGTCGACGCCGAGGTGCGCGGGGGTCTCGTAGGCGATCCGCAACGGGCCCAGCGCGCGCTCGGTGCGCACGCGATGCAGGCGGGTGAAACGCGTGCACAGCGCATCGAACAGGGCCGCGCGGCGCGCATCCGCAGCGACGCTGGCGATGCAGGCGACCGTGCCGGACGGCAAGCGATCGAGCCAGTCCGCGCCATCGTCGTGGGCGATCGCGAGGGTCTCGCCGATGCTGCCATCCGCAAGCAGCGGCGCCCCCTTGAGGCGGGTGTTGCCGAGGTCGAACAGCCACGTGCTCACGCGCGCACGCTCACGTCGCCGGCATGCACCACGTGTTCAGCGCCGGCCGCATCGCGCACGCGCAGGGCGCCGTCGTCGGCGATGCCGAGCGCGGTCGCCGGCCAGGTCGCGCTGGCGGCGTGCACGGTCAGCGCGCGCCCGACCAGCGCATCCAACGCGGCGTAACGCGACAGGAACGGTGCCAGTCCACGCGCGTCGAACGCATCCAGCGCCGGCAGCAGGTGCGCCAGCAGGGCAGCGACCACGGCGTTGCGCGATGGTGGCGTCGTCGACAAGGCCGCCAACTCGGCCCATGGCTGATCGATGGCGCCACCCGCCTGCGGCGGCATCCGCACGTTGAGGCCGATGCCGATCACCGCGCGCGCCGCGCCGGCGACTTCGCCGCCACCTTCGACCAGCAGGCCGCCGAGTTTGCGCAGGCCATCACCATCGACCACGACAAGGTCGTTCGGCCATTTCAGGCCCACCTGGGCGAAACCGAGTCCGCGCAGGGCCTCGCAGGCGGCGACGCCGGCGACCAGGCTGAGTCCCCCCAGCCGCGCCAGTCCGCCTTCGAATCGGCGCGCGAGCGAGAGGTACACATGCGCCGCCATCGGCGAGGCCCACGCGCGTCCACGCCGCCCCCGTCCGCCCGTCTGGCGCTCGGCGAGCAGGACCGCGCAACCCTGCAACGGCGCGTCCCGACGCAAGAGTTCGCTATTGGTGGAATCCAGCGACCACGCGACGTCGAGCGCGGCCAAACCGCCGCGCACGTCCGCTGGCAACCCGGCGCGGATCGCTGCCGCGTCCAGCAGATCCAGCGGCTGCGCCAGTTGATACCCACGCCCCGGGACCGCGGTGATCGCGATGCCGGCCTCGCGCAGGGCATCGATGCGCTTCCACACCGCCGCGCGGGTCAGCCCGGCCTCGCGCGCCAGGGTGTCGCCGCCCACCGGCCCGTTCGCTAGCCGTCGCAGCAGTTCAGGCTCATGGTGCGCGTCGCCGGCCCGCACGCTCAGTACCGGCTGCGGCCATGCAGGCGGTACAGCAGGCGCACGCGTTCGAAACGCGATTCGGTGCCATGCCAGAGCCGCACCAGGTTGGCGCGATGGGTCCAGGCGAGAAAGGGACCGATGACGATCGCGAACCATATGCGCTCCGGGCCGGCATCGAACAGCCAGGCCAGCAGCGGCAGGCACAGCGCGGCCACCACCGTGGACAGGCCGACATAGCCGGTCGTCACCAGCATCAGGATCCAGGCCAGCAGCAGCATCGGCACGATCCACGGCCACAGCACCAGCAGGCCGCCGACGCCGGTCGCCGCGCCCTTGCCGCCGCGGAAGCCGTGCCACAACGGCCAGACATGGCCGACCACCGCCAATGCGGCGGCCAGGTAGCCATGCGCGGTCACGCTCAGCGCGGTGCCGACAGGCGCGTAGCGAAGCGCCAGCCAGGTCGCCAGCGCGCCCTTGGCGATGTCGATCGCGGCCACGCCCAGGGCGAATTTCCAGCCCAGCGTGCGCAGGGCGTTGGTGCCGCCGGCATTGCCGCTGCCGTGGTCGCGGATGTCGATATTGCGGAAGCGCCCGAGCACCAGGCTGCCGGAGACCGAGCCGATCAGGTAGGCGGCGACCAGCAGGCATGCGGTGAGGACGAATGGCGGCATGGCCGGCATGATAGCCGCCGCGCCCGCGACCTCGATCACGGCAAACCTCAGTCCCGCGGTGCAGGTTGCAGGCCCACCACCAGGGTGCCTGGCCCGGCATGCGCGCCCACCGCCGGGCCGACTTCGACCAGATGCGCTTCGACCACCGGCAGGCGCTGCCGCAACGCCGCGAGCAGGCGTTCGCCATCCGCCAGCGCATCGCTGTGGCCGACCACCAGGCGCCAGCCTTGCGCCATGGGGGTGCGTTTGCCGATGTAGCGGGCGAAGGCCTCGGGCGCGCGCTCCCTGGCGAACACGCCGCCGACCACCTTCAACGTCCCGGCCGCGGACAGCGCCGCGATCGGGGTCAGTCCACTCCAGCGCACCATCGGTCCCGCCCAGCGCGGGATCCGTCCACCGCGCACCGCATGCGAGATGTCGCGCGCCATCGCCCAGGTCATGGTCAGCGGCCGCAGCCGTTGCAGTTCGCGTTCGATCGCCCCGACCTCGGCGCCGGCCGCCGCCATCTCGCCCGCGCGCCAGGCGAGCAATGCCTCGCCGGCGCTGACATGGCCCGTATCGATGCAGCGCACCGGCTTGTCGCGCCCGCGCGCGGCGGTTTCACCCGATTGCAGGGTTCCGGACAGGGTCCGCGACACGCCCACATAGACCGCGCCCGGTTGGTAGGCCAGCACATGGTCGAACACCCGGCGAAAATCCCCCGGCGGCGGCTGGCTGGTCTGCGGGAGGGTCGTGCTCGCGGCCATCCGCCGATAAAACTCGCCTGCGGTCAGGCCGAGCCGGTCGAGGTAGTCGCGCCCGTCCAGGCTGACCCGCGCCGGCACCACATGGATGCCGAAACGCTCCGCGATCGCCACCGGCAGGTCGGCGGCACTGTCGGTAATCACGGCCGGAACCGTTGGCGATTCCGCGCTGCGCTGCTGCAGGACCATGTCGTCGGCCTTCATCGCATCGACGTGGCCGAAGGCGGCGCAGGCATCGAACAGGCGTTGCGGGGTTCCGACATGGCCGTGCACGCGCACCCGGGCGCTGCTGCCTGCGACCACCAGGGAATCGATCCCGGCTGCGGCCAGCACGGCCTGCAGCGCCGCGCGGTCGATGCCTTCGCCGGTGACCAGGCATTCGGTGCAATAGCGATGCGCCGGATCCACGTCCTCGTGCACATGCGCCGGCAGCGGCCCGCCATCGTTGGCCGCCAGCGTCGCCGCGCCATGCACGCGAACCGCGCGCGGGCCGCCCTCCACGTACTCGGCGATGCCTTCCAGCCAGTCGACGAACCCGCGCGCGCCGGCATCGACCACGCCCGCCTTCTGCAGCAGGGCCATCTGCCTTGGAGTATCGGCCAGCGCCGTCCGCGCCCGTTGCAGCGCCCGTGCGAAATCGCCCTTGGGATCGCCCGCCGGCTGCCGGGCCGCTTCGTCCAGCGCATCGGCGAAGGCGGAGATCACGCTGAGGATGGTGCCTTCGACCGGCTGCGCCAGCGCCGCGCGCGCGCTGTCCGCCCCCCGCCGCACCGCCAGCGCGAGGTTGGCGGCGTCCAGCACCGGCGCGCTGCGGGCCTGCTCGGCCAGGCCGACCAGGAACTGGGCCATGATCGCGCCGGAATTACCGCGTGCGCCGTCGATCGCGTCGTTGCCGATCCCCACCAGCAGTTCGCCGATGTGCCGGCTGCGTCGGCTGAGCGCGCCCTGCAGCACGCTGCCGAGGGTCGAGGCGAGGTTGCTGCCGGTATCGCCGTCCGCCACCGGGAACACATTGATGCGATTGAGGTCGTCGCGTGCGGCGATGACCCGGCGCGCACCCGCGATCAGGGCGCGGCGCAGCGCCGGGGCGGTAACGGCAGGGGGGTCGGTGGCCACGGACATGCCCGGCAGTCTGCGGTCGCCGACCTCGCAACGCCTGCTGCGACGCAACAACGCAACCTTTCCTGCCCACCCCGCATCCACGTTATAGTGGGAGGTGGGGACATGCCTTCCGCACCCCTTTCCTGACTGGTAACCACCATGCGCCTGCACCCGCTGCGTCAGATGCTCTGCCTCGTCCTGCTGGCCACCAGCGGCCACGCGATGGCCAATGAATCGCGGCAAGCGACCACGGACGAGGCCTGCCCGGACACCGCCGCCGCCAGCAGCAGCGAGCGCACCGACGATGCCCAGGCCGACGACATGGTCGTGCCGGCCAGGCAAACCCAGAAGGCGAAACCGGCGATGTCGGCTTCGCCGCGCGCCACCGGCGGCACCCGTACCAGCCCGCCGCGCTTCCACAGTTTCCTGCCGGGCATGTTCCGCTAGGCGCTTGCCATCCTGCGCGCCCATTCCTGAGTGATCTGGCCGTTCTCGCGCCGCAGGGCCGCCGCTCCCGACCTTGATGACACCCTCTGGCGGCAGGCCGCCGCCGGTTTGCCGTGGCTGCGGCAGCTCGATCCCGACCGCGACCAGCGCCTGCGCCTGCTGGTCGGCGAGTTCCTGCGCGACAAGACCGTCACCCCCCTGCAAAGCCTCCGCCTGAACGAGGTGCAGCAACTTCGACTGGCCATGCTTTGTTGCATGCCGCTGCTCGAGTTCGGCCGCGAAGGCCTGCATGGCTGGTCGCAGTTGCTGGTCTACCCGCAGGCGTTCCGCGTGCAGCGCAACCACATGGACGCGCACGGCGTGCTGCACGAATGGGACGACGAACTGATCGGCGAGGCATGGCAGCACGGCCCGGTGATCCTGTCCTGGGCCGACGTGCGCGCCGACATCGCCGCGCCCGGCGATGGGTTCTGCGTGGTGGCGCACGAGATCGCCCACAAGCTCGATGCGCTGGATGGCGCGATGGACGGCACGCCACCATTGCCGCGTGCCTGGCAGCGGCAGTGGGCCGGCGATTTCCAGCGCGCCTACGAAGTCCTGTGCGCGGATGTCGATGCCGGGCGCGAGGTCGCGATCGATCCGTATGCAGCAGAATCGCCCGAGGAATTCTTCGCGGTGTGCACGGAACACCATTTCAGCGATGCAGGCATGTTGCAGGTCGCGATGCCGGAGGTCGCCGCGCACCTGCACCGCCTTTACGGGGCGCCGCTGCTGAAGTAGCCGGTTCCCTTTCCCCGCGCGGGAGAGACGACAGTCACAAGCCCGGCGGCAACACGACCTCGAACTTCGCGCCCCCGAGCTCCTCCGAACGGCCGACATGCAGGTCGCCACGATAGGCCCTGATGATGTCCTGCACGATCGCCAGGCCGATGCCGTGGCCCTGCACGCGTTCGTCGCCGCGCACCCCGCGCTGGAGCACGTGGGCGATGCGCTCCTCGGCGATGCCGGGGCCATCGTCCTCGACGGTGATCGACAGCCCGGGGCGCCGGCCGGGGACCGGGGTGCCCTCGGCCACGGTCAGCAGCACCTTCGAGCCCGCCCACTTGAACGCGTTTTCCAGCAGGTTCCCGAGCAACTCCTGCAGGTCGCCGGTTTCGCCGTGGAAACGCGCCTCGGCCGCGATCTCGAATTCGCAGAGCACGCGCTTGGCCGCGTAGACCTTCTCCAGGCCGGTGACGATCTGCTCGGCCTGCGGTTCGATCTCGATCGGCGCGGCGAACAACTGGTGGCCGGAGCGCGCCGCACGTGCGAGCTGGTAACCCACCAGGTCGCCCATCCGGCGCAGCTGGGTTTCGACTTCCCCTCGCAACTCGGCTTCACCGGCGTCGCTGTCCAGGCGCGTGCGCAGCACCGCCAGCGGCGTCTTCAGGCTGTGCGCCAGGTCGGCCAGCGTGTTGCGCTGGCGATCGAGGTTTTCGCGCTCGCCTTCGATGAAGGCGTTGATGCTCTCGGTCAGCGGTTCCAGCTCGCGCGGATGCGCCTCGCTCATGCCCGCGGCCTGGCCGTTCTGCACCCGCTTGAGTTCCGCGATGACGTCACGCAGCGGACGCAGGCTCCAGCGCAGCACCAACATCTGCAGGAGCAGCAGGACCACGCCTGCGCCACCGAGGTAGCGCCACAACGCGGAGCGGAACGCCGCCAACTGCCGACCCAGCGCGGTGGTGTCTTCCAGAATGTAGACGGTGTACGGGAACTCCGCGTCCTCGCCGCGGGTGGCGTTCACCAGACCGATGCCGTATCGATACACTTGGCCCTTGTCGCCATTGATCTGGGTCAGCGAGAGCGGTCCCTCGAACTCCTGCCGAGTTGCCTCCAGCAAAGGCCCGACCGGCAACTGCGGCCCTTGCGCTGAATCGGACTCCCAACGTCCCGACGGCAACACGATCTGCGCGTACAGGCCGCTGCCTGGCCGACGGAAGCGCGGGTCGGGCGGATCGTAAGGCGGGATGACGCTGCCATCGCGAGCGAAATCGCTTGCGGCGTAGGCCAATGCATAGCTGTGCAGGCGCTCGCGCATGCCGCTCTGGGCGGTGCTTAGAAACGCGCGATCCAATGCATAGCCGGCCAGCGCCAGGAACGCGATGAGGCCGAGGCTGGCCGCCCACAGCTGGCGCGACTGCAGGGAACGGGGCTGGGCGATCCGCAGGCGGCGCGGCCGCCCCGCACCATTGGCGCCAGCGCCTCCTTCTGCAGGCCCGGACGCCATCGTCCCGTCAGCGTCCCGTATTGGCTCAGTCGCCGCTGCGCGCGATCGCGAAGCGGTACCCGCGGCCGCGCACCGTCTCGATCGGCTTGAGTGCGCCGTCCGGGTCCAGCTTCTTGCGCAGGCGACCGATGAAGACCTCCAGCACGTTGGAATCGCGGTCGAAATCCTGCTGGTAGATGTGTTCGGTGAGATCGGCCTTCGAGACCAATTCGCCGGCATGCATCATCAGGTATTCCAGCACCTTGTACTCGTAGCTGGTCAGGTCGACATTGCCGCCATTGACGCTGACGGTCTGCGCCGCCAGGTCCAGCATCACCGGCCCACACTCGAGGGTCGGTTTGCTCCAACCCGCGGCACGGCGCACCAGTGCGTTGATGCGGGCCAGCAATTCCTCGACATGGAACGGCTTGACCAGGTAGTCGTCGGCGCCCTGCTTGAGCCCGTCGACCTTGTCCTGCCAGCTGGAACGCGCGGTCAGGATCAGTACCGGGAATTTCTTGCCTTCGTCGCGCAGGGCCTTGATCAGCTCCATGCCCGACATCTTCGGCAGCCCGAGGTCGATGATGCCGACGTCGAACGGCACCTCGCGGCCCATGTACAGGCCCTCCTCACCGTCCTGTGCGGCATCGACGGCATAGCCTTCGCGCTTCAGGCGCGCGGCCAGGGTCTCGCGCAGCGGCGCTTCGTCTTCGACGAGCAGGATACGCATGGGAACTCCTCGGGAATGGGGATCGGGTTGCCCAACAACTGCAGGCTGAACGGATTCAGCCTGCGCGATCAGTCGTCATCGTCGCGTGCAGGCGGACGCCGGGGCGCCTGCCCGCGCTCGCTGCCGCCACGCGCGGGCGGCGTCGCACCAGCATCGCGATGCTCCGGGTCCTGCATGAAGACGCGCACGCGCCCCTGGTCGTCCACCACCTTGACCCGATGCATGTCGCGGCCGTCGTATTGCACGCGCTCCGCCGACAGCACTTCGCCGCGGGTATCGCGTTCGACCCGGCGCACGGCGTCCGACAGGCTGCCACCTCGATCATCCTGCCGCTCGCCCTGGCCATCACGATTGCGGTGCGGCGGCGGGGATTGCGCCCACGCAGCCGCAGTCGGCAGCAGCGCCAGGATGGCGGCGGCCAACAGGTTCGGCAGGGGGCTGAGATGGCGGGCCATGGGGCTCTTCACGGTCTTGGAGGCTGGAACGATCGTCATTCTTGGAAGCAGGCGGTGAATCGCCCCTGAAGTTTCCTGAATAGGATACTCCGCGATTCAGGCACATGCCCGCAGCGTGACGGCGTGCTCAGTAAATTTCGCCGATGCAGCAGCGCAGCGACCCGCCCGCGGCCTCGATCGCATCCAGCGCGACCGTTTCGACCGCGAAACCCGCCAACGACAGTTGTTCCCGATGCGCAGCGGACAACACGGCACCCGCGTTCGCGCTCATCCACGCGGTGTCCGCCGACAATGCGATGCAGTTGCCGACGAAGGCGGCGTGCTCGGCGTCATCGCACACCACCCCATGCGGGGCATAGAACCCGGCGATGGCCGCCGGCACCGCAGGCTCGGCGAAGCCGCGCGGGCAGACCACGGCCGCGCGGCCGGCCAGCACCGCCAGCACCACATTGGTGTGGTACTCGCCGGGCGCAAGGTCGAACAGCAAGGTGGCGCGCAGGCCGAACGCTTCATGCATCAGGCGCGCGCCCTCCTGATCGCAGCGTTCGGACAAGCCGCAGAAGCCGAGGCCGCGGGCGCGGTCGATGACCAGCGCACCGGTCAGTTCGCAGGGATGCAGTTGGGTGGACAGGTCGATCTCGGCGTAATCGAGCACGCCGCCGAAGAAGCCGCGGATGTCGGTGCGGGCCGCCTCGCGCTGGCGCACGCCATGGCGCATGCGACCAATGATGGTGCGGCCAGCGGCGGTGCCGAACACGTTGTTGGGGAACAGCGCATCCGGCGTGGCCGGATCGCCGGCGAAGCAGATCGTCGGCAGCACCGCGGAGATCGCCCGCTGCAGGTCGCGATGCTGGCCTGAGGCGCGGGCCGCGTCGAAGGCGGCGGCATCGGCCATGTAGGCATTGTCCTGCGCAGACTGCTCGGCCAGGGCGAAGCCGTCGGGTGCGACGAGGAACGCGGCACGCGCCGTTGGCGGGCCGAAATCCGCCGGGACTCCGCACGCGAAGGCGAGGAAGGCGCCGATGTCGCGGGTGATCATGCAGCCTTGCATCAGGCGGCCTGCTCCCGGCGTTCGGTCGGCGCCAGCGCCCGCTCGACCAGCGACCAGTCGGCACCCGGCTTGTGCGCGCCCTCGCTGAGCACCTGCCGGAACGCGCGCCCGCCCGGCCGGCCGGCGAACAGGCCCAGCACATGGCGGACGATGTGCTTCAGCAACACGCCGCGTTCGAGTTGCGCCTCCACATACGGCCGATACGCTTGCAGCAGGTCGCCTCGCGACATCGCCACGCCGCCGAACCAGGCGGCCTCGAGTTGATGCAGCAGGTAGGGCGTGTGGTAGGCGGCGCGGCCGAGCATCGCGCCATCCACGTGCGCCAGGTGCGCGGTCGCTTCCGCGGCATCGGCGACGCCGCCGTTGACGATCACCTGCAAGGTCGGCCGCTGCTGCTTCAACCGGTACGCCCAGTCGTAGCGCAACGGCGGCACTTCGCGGTTTTCCTTCGGCGACAGGCCCTTCAGCCAGGCATTGCGTGCGTGCACCACGAAGGTCGTGCAGCCCGCGCCGGCAATGGCATCGATGAAGGCGACGAAGCGCTCCCATTCGTGGTCGTCATCGACGCCGAGCCGGCACTTCACCGTCACCGGCACGCCGGGCACCGCGGCGATCATCGCCGCCACGCTGTCCGCGACCAGCGCCGGCTCGCGCATCAGGCAGGCGCCGAAGCGACCGGCCTGCACCCGGTCGGATGGGCAGCCGCAGTTGAGGTTGACCTCGTCGAAACCGGCGTCGACCCCGATCCGCGCGGCCTGTGCCAACAACCCCGGCTCGCTGCCACCGAGCTGCAGCGCCACCGGATGCTCGGACGGGTCCATCGCCAGCAAGCGCGCGCGATCGCCGTGGATCACCGCATTGGCGTGGACCATCTCGCTGTACAGCCTCGCGTGCGGCGCCAGCACGCGATGGAAGGCGCGGCAATGCGAATCCGTCCAGTCCATCATCGGGGCGACGGACAGGCGCAACTGGCGTTCGGGAATGGCGGGCGCGGCGTTCATCCGGGCGCCATTGTACGGACGACCTTCGTCCAACTGCGTGCGACGGGGCGATGCGCGACAATGGCGGCCTGACGCGAACACGTAGCCACCGCCCAATGAACGTCGATTTCCGCAAGCTCCTGCCCGGCACCACGCTCGACTGGTTCGACGCGCGCGCCGCCATCGAGGCGATCCGCCCCGGCGCCTGGGCCACGCTGTCCTACACCGCCCGCGTGCATGCCGAGAACATCGTGCGCAAGGCGGATCCCGCGATGCGCGATGCCTACCTCACCCAACTGATCGAACGCCGCCGCGACATCGACTTCCCATGGTTCCCGGCGCGCGTGGTCTGCCACGACATCCTGGGGCAAACCGCGCTGGTCGACCTGGCCGGGCTGCGCGATGCCATCGCCGACCAGGGCGGCGATCCGGCGCAGGTGAACCCGGTGGTGCCGGTGCAACTGATCGTCGACCACTCGCTGGCGGTGGAGTGCGGCGGCTACGACCCGGATGCGTTCGCGAAGAACCGCGCAATCGAGGATCGCCGCAACGAAGACCGCTTCCACTTCATCGACTGGACCAAGCAGTCGTTCAAGAACGTCGACGTGATCCCGCCGGGCAACGGGATCATGCACCAGATCAACCTCGAGAAGATGTCGCCCGTCATCTACACGCAGGATGGCGTGGCCTTCCCCGACACCTGCGTCGGCACCGATTCGCACACCCCGCACGTCGATGCGCTGGGCGTGATCGCGATCGGCGTCGGCGGCCTGGAAGCGGAAAACGTGATGCTCGGCCGCGCATCGTGGATGCGCACGCCGGAGATCGTCGCGGTCGAACTGGCCGGCAAGCCGCAACCCGGCATCACCGCCACCGACGTGGTGCTGGCGCTGACCGAATTCCTGCGCAGGGAAAAGGTGGTCGGCGCGTACCTGGAGTTCCGCGGCGAAGGCGCCGCCGCGCTGACCATCGGCGACCGCGCCACGATCAGCAACATGGCGCCGGAATACGGCGCGACCGCGGCGATGTTCTTCATCGACGACAACACCCTGGACTACCTGCGCCTGACCGGCCGCGAGGACGTGCAGGTCGCGTTGGTGGAAACCTACGCGAAGGCCGCCGGCCTGTGGGCCGACGACCTGGCAGGCGCGCAGTACGAGTGCACCCTGCACTTCGACCTGTCGAGCGTGGTGCGGACCATGGCTGGCCCCTCCAACCCGCACCGGCGCCTGCCCACCAGCGACCTCGCCGAGCGCGGCATCGCCGGCAACCTGGATGGCGCGCTCAGGCAGGAGGCCCAGGGCCTGATGCCGGATGGCGCAGTGATCATCGCCGCGATCACCAGTTGCACGAACACCAGCAACCCGCGCAACGTGATCGCCGCCGCCCTGCTCGCGCGCAATGCGAATGCGAAGGGCCTGACCCGCAAGCCGTGGGTGAAAACCTCGCTGGCGCCGGGCTCCAAGGCCGTGCAGTTGTACCTGGAAGAAGCCGGACTGCTGCCGGAGCTGGAGCAGCTCGGCTTCGGCATCGTCGCCTTCGCCTGCACCACCTGCAACGGCATGAGCGGCGCCCTGGATCCGGCGATCCAACGGGAGATCATCGACCGCGACCTGTACGCGACCGCGGTGCTGAGCGGCAACCGCAATTTCGACGGCCGCATCCATCCGTACGCCAAGCAGGCCTTCCTGGCCTCGCCGCCCTTGGTGATCGCCTACGCCATCGCCGGCACCGTGCGCTTCGACATCGAGAAGGACGTGCTCGGCCTCGACCACGACGGCACACCGGTGCGCCTGAAGGACATCTGGCCGGACGATGCCGAGATCGACGCGGTGGTGAAGGCCAGCGTCAAGCCCGAGCAGTTCCGCAAGGTCTACGGACCGATGTTCAACCTGCGCGTCGAACACGGCGAACCGGTAAGCCCGTTGTATGCGTGGCGCCCGCAAAGCACCTACATCCGCCGTCCGCCGTACTGGGAAGGGGCGCTGGCCGGCGCACGCACGCTGCGCGGCATGCGCCCGCTGGCGGTGCTGCCGGACAACATCACCACCGACCACCTGTCGCCAAGCAACGCGATCCTGCCCGACAGCGCGGCGGGCGAATACCTGGCGAAGATGGGCCTGCCGGAAGAAGACTTCAATTCGTACGCGACCCATCGCGGCGACCATCTCACCGCACAGCGCGCGACCTTCGCCAACCCGAAGCTGGTCAACGAGATGGCGATGGTCGAGGGCATGGTCCAGCAGGGTTCGCTGGCCCGCGTCGAGCCCGAAGGCAAGGTCATGCGCATGTGGGAAGCGATCGAGACCTACATGGAGCGCAAGCAGCCGCTGGTGATCATCGCGGGGGCGGACTACGGCCAGGGTTCCTCGCGCGACTGGGCGGCGAAGGGCGTGCGTCTTGCCGGCGTGGAAGCGATCGTCGCCGAGGGCTTCGAGCGGATCCACAGGACCAACCTGGTCGGCATGGGCGTGCTGCCGCTGGAGTTCCAGCCCGGAGACACCCGCAAGACCCATGGCATCGACGGCACCGAGACCTTCGACGTGATCGGCGAACGCAGGCCACGCGCGACGTTGACGCTGGTGATCCATCGCGCCAGCGGCGAGACCGTCCACGTACCGGTCATCTGCCGGCTGGATTCCGACGAGGACGTCGAGGTCTACGAAGCCGGCGGCGTGCTGCAGCGCTTCGCCCAGGATTTCCTCGCCCAGAACAAGGCCGCCTGACATGGGTTCCAAGCCGCAATTGAAGATCCCCGCCACCTACATGCGCGGCGGCACGTCCAAGGGCGTGTTCTTCAGGCTCGACGACCTGCCCGAGTTCGCGCGCGGCCCCGGCAAGGCGCGCGACGCGCTGCTGGTGCGGGTGATCGGTTCGCCGGATCCGTACGGCAAGCACACCGACGGCATGGGCGGGGCGACGTCGAGCACCAGCAAGGTGGTGATCATCGCCAAGGCGTCGGTGCCTGGCCACGACGTGGACTACCTGTACGGACAGGTGCCGGTCGAAGCCGACTTCATCGACTGGAGCGGCAATTGCGGCAACCTGTCGTCGGCGGTCGGCCCGTTTGCGATCGCCAATGGCCTGATCGATCCGGCGCGGGTGCCGCGCGATGGCCTCTGCACGGTGCGGATCTGGCAGGCCAACATTCACAAGACCATCGTCGCGCACGTGCCGATGCGTGATGGCGAGGTGCAGGAAAGCGGCGACTTCGAACTCGATGGCGTGACCTTTCCCGCCGCCGAGATCGCGCTGGAATTCCTCGATCCCGCCGACGAAGGCGAGGATGGTGGCGCGATGTTTCCCACCGGCAACCTGGTCGACGATCTCGACGTGCCCGGCATCGGCACGTTCAAGGCCACCCTGATCAACGCCGGCGTGCCGACGATCTTCGTCGAAGCCGAGGCGCTGGGCTACGACGGCACCGAACTGCAGCCGGCGATCAACGAGGACAAGCTGGCGCTGGCGAAACTGGAGGCGATCCGCGCAACTGGTGCGGTGCGCATGGGCCTGGTCGCCGATGTCTCGCAGGCGGCGGCACGCCCGCTGACACCGAAGATCGCCTTCGTCGCGGCGCCAAAGGATTACGTGTCGAGCAGCGGCAAGCGGATCGAAGCAGCGGGCATCGATCTCAGTGCGCGCGCGATCTCGATGGGCAAGCTGCACCACGCGATGATGGGCACCGCCTCGGTGGCGATCGCCACGGCGGCGGCGGTGCCGGGCACCGTGGTCAACATCGCGGCGGGCGGCGGCACCCGCGATGCGGTGCGCTTCGGCCATCCGTCCGGCACCTTGCGCGTCGGCGCGGACGTCAAGCAGGTCGATGGCCAGTGGCTCGCGACCAAGGCGGTGATGTCGCGCTCGGCGCGCGTGCTGATGGAAGGGGTGGTGCGGGTGCCGGCGGAGCAGGTCGCGACGGGTTAGGCCGTCGCGTCCGCGAAATCGAAACCGGCCTTGCGCAGTTCGTGCCGCGCCTGGTCGAAGCCGGTGGCGGGCACCATCTCGTCAGCGCGGTTAGCGAGTTCGTCCCAGCGTTCGAGCAACGCTTCCGCCGTGGGCGCGGCCAACTGGACGCCCTGCGTCAGCGTGACCTGCGCCAGCTCATAGCCGCCGGCACCGGCACACAGGATCGCGCGGGTCGGCGCCTGCTCGCACACCAGCGCCAGCACGGCGGGACTGACCAGCGCAGGATCGAGCGCGTCCAACTGCGCCTGTGGCAGGATGCCTTCCATCATCCGCGTGTAGGCGGTCGGCGCCAGGCAGTTGACCTTGATGCCGTGCTTGGCGCCTTCCAGCGCCAGCGTCTGCATCAACCCGACCAGCGCCATCTTCGCCGCGCCGTAATTGGCCTGGCCGAAGTTGCCGTACAGGCCGGAGGACGAGGTGGTCATCACGATGCGGCCGTAGCCCTGCGCGCGCATCGCCTCCCACACCGCCCTGGTGCAGTGGGCCGCGCCCATCAGGTGCACGTCGACCACCGCGCGGAAATCCTCCAGCGCCATCTTCGCGAACGATTTGTCGCGCAGGATGCCGGCGTTGTTGACCAGGATGTCGACGCGCCCCCAATCGGCGAGCACGCCGTCGACCATCGCCTGCACCGCGCCGGCGTCGGTGACCGAACACTGCAGCGCCCGGGCCTGGCCGCCGGCCGCGAGGATCTCCGCGGCGACCGCATCGGCACCGGCGCCGAGGTCGTTGACCACGACCCGTGCACCGCGCCGTGCAAGCAACAGCGCGTGCTGCCGCCCCAGGCCACCGCCGGCCCCGGTCACGATCGCCACCCGGCCTGCGAGGTTGATCATGGGTCCGCCACCCATCACGCAAGCCCCACGCGGGTGATCGACGCCATCGCCGCATCGCGATCGCGGTCATCGAACGGGATCACGCGCAGCGCGTCCAGGTCCACGCCGTCCAGACAGCGTGCGTTGACGCTGAAGCCATCCGGATGGCTGCGCGGCACGTAGAAACTCTTGATCCCGCAATGCCCGCAGAACAGGTGCCTGGCAGTCCCGGTGCCGAACCTGTATTCGACCAGGTCGTTGTCGCCCGATCGCAGGCGGAAGCGCGAGGACGGGACGATCACGTGCAGGAAGCCGGTCATGCCGCAGATCGAGCAGTTGCAATCGAGCACGTCGGGGCTGGCGGTTGCATCCACTTCGAAACGCACGCGTCCGCAATGGCAGCCGCCGCGATGGACGACGAGGGAGGATTCAATGGCGTTGGGCATCCCCACAGTCTAGCGATGCGCGCCGGCCGACGCCTCAGCGACCACCTTCCAGGCTGACCGGCAACAACACATCGTCTGCAAGCGCAGGCAACGGCGCCCCATCGATGCCACGTGCCTGCAGGCTGCCGTCTTCCTGGCGGAGGTAGACGCGCTCCCCACCCTGCGCCGAGCGCAAGCGCAACAGGTCGCCTTGCGCGGTCCAATCGCCTTCGTCCTCGAAGCGCAGGTCGCGGCCATTGCCGCGGTAGCGTTCGACCAGTTGGTAGCGTTGCAGGCCATCGCCGGATTGCAGGCGCAGCCATGCCTCGATCCCCGCACAATCCACGCAGGGACGCTCCCCGCGGAATTCCAGCTCGCTGTCCACGGCGGCGTGATCAATGGCCGGCGACGCCTGCACTGCTGCGGGCGCACGCGGCGCGGGGGCGTCGCAGCCGACAAGCAGCGACAGGCACAGCAGCAATGGGAACAAGGGGCGCGGCATGCGAGATGGACTGTGCATCAATGCGCCGGCCCGCTTCAGCGCGCGGCGATCGCGTCCAGCTCCTGCACCGCCTGCGCCAGGCCGCCAATGCCCTCGATCGCGCGCATGCGCTCGCCGCCATGGCGCAGGGTGGCCTCGGCCTCGTGCGCCCAGGTCGTGTGGTACGGCACATGCACGCCCCAGCCGCCGAGCTCGAGCACCGGCGCGATGTCCGACCGCAGCGAGTTGCCGACCATCAGGAAGCGTCGGGCCTCGATGCCGAATTCCTCGAACAGGCGCGCATACGTGGCGGCGTCCTTTTCGCTGACGATCTCGATGCGACGGAACAGGTCTGCCAGGCCGCTGTCGCGCACCTTCTGCTCCTGGTGGAACAGGTCGCCCTTGGTGATCAACACGACCGGGTATTGCGCGGCCACTGCTTCCACGGCCTCGCGCACGCCCTCCAGCACCTCCACCGGGTGCCGCAACAAGCCCTTCGCGAGGTCGACGATGCGGTGTACGTCGGCGCCGCTGATGCGTGCCTCGGTGATCTCCACCGCGGCCTCGATCATCGACAGCGCCATGCCTTTCACGCCGTAGCCGAAGAACGCGATGTTGCGCTTCTCCACCGCATACAGGCGGTGGGCGACGTCGTCGAGGTCGACGTAGCCGGCGACGATGCGCTCGAAGTCCGCCTGTGTTTCGTCGAAATAGTCCTGGCTGCGCCACAGGGTATCGTCGGCATCGAAGCCGACCAGGCCAATGCCGCCGGTGCGTGGGGTCGTGGTCATGCGCGCAGTTTAGCGGCAGGCAAGCGAAAGGCGGCTTGCGCCGCCCGGTGTCGCCAGAATCGAAGGGCGGCCAATGCCGCCCTTCGTGCCACAACATTCTTCTTGTCGTCGTGCCGGGCGTGGGCCTCAGCCCTGCCCGGCCTTCGGCTTGCCACCGCCATTGGCAGCCAGCCACGTCTTGTATTCGTCCGCGGTCAACTCGCCATTGCCGTCCTTGTCGGCCTTGGCGAACACCTTGGTCAGGCTCTCGATGGGCGCGGCTTCGGCAGCGCTGAGCGAACCGTTGCCGTTGGCGTCGAGTTCGGCCCAGGTCTTCTGGGCCGGTGCCGCCTGCGGGGCCGCTTCGGCGGGTGGCTGTTGCGGCGCTGCCTGGGCAGCGGGATCCTGCGGGTTGGCAGCAGCGCTTTGTGCGAAGGCCGACGGTGCGGCCAGTGCGGAAGCCAGGGCAAGGGAGAGGATCGCGAGGGTATTCCTGTTGCGGTTGGTGGTCTTGCGCATCGATTACCTCATCTGTTCTGCGGGGGATCAAAACGGATCGCGGGATGCGGTTGCGGGATGCGCCGCTGACAGGGCCAACGCATCCCGCAACTCACGATCCGCACCTTACGGGGCGCGCCTGAACGCGTTCTGCAATCCAACATGAACACCAACATTTGCTTAACCACGCACGGGTTCGCACGCGTTATTCGCGCGGCGCATTCAAGAAACCTGGTTGCGGATCACTGCGCCGCGCGCAGCGGTGGATCCAGCGGCGGCAGCTTCATCGCCTCGCGATAGCGCGCGTGCAAGGCCTGCACCTTCGCCACGTAGGCGATGGTCTCGGCATACGGCGGCATGCCGGCGTACTTCGCCACCGTGCCGATGCCGGCGTTGTAGGCCGCCGCGGCCAACGCGTAGTTGCCCTTGTAGCGGGCGAGCAGGCCACGCAGGTGGCGGGCCGCCGCATCGATCGACTCGGCGGCATCGAACGGGTCCTGCACGCCGTAGTCGCCCTGCACGTCGGGCATCAGCTGCATCAGGCCCTGCGCGCCCTTCGGCGACACCGCCTTGTCGTCGAAACCGCTTTCCGCATGGGCGATCGCGCGCAGGAACGCGTCATCGACCTTGCGCGCCTTCGCCGCCTTGCGGAACGTCGCCGCATGCATGTCCAGCCGCGGCTTGCCGACCTTGCCCAACCCTTCGTGCGCGGGCGAGGACGCCGGCGTGGCCACGGTGAACTTCAGGTATGGCTGCGCGCCCGGCAGGTGGCGCGTGGTGTAGAGCACGCTGCCATCGGGCGCGCGCCATTCGTACAAGGTGCCGCTGAACACGCCCAGGTTGCCCCACAGGTTGGGCAGCATCGCCGCGTTGTCGTCGATGGTCTTCGCTTCGCACTTGCTGCCCGGCTCGCGCACGGTGGCCAGGCTCACCGTGCCGTCGCGCATGCAGCGATAGACCGTGCGGGCTTCCGCGCTGCCCACGACGGCACACAGCACGACCAGGGCAGGGGTGAGGCGATGGCGCATGCCGCGGATTGTAGGCACGCCCCCACACGCCCTGCGTCACACCGGCAGCGCCGTGGTCTTCTTGACCGTGCGCAAGGCCAGCGTGGATTGCACGCGCACCACGCCGGGCAGCTGGGTCAGGATCTCGGTGTGGATGCGTTCGAAATCCACCGAATCGGCGTAGGCCACGCGCACCATGTAATCGGCGGTGCCGGCCAGCAGGCAGCACTCGGTCACTTCGGGATGGCGGTTGATCGCCGCCTCGAACGCATCCAGCGCGGCGCGGCCCTGCTGGTCGAGGGTGACCAGCACGAAGGCGGTGCCGGGCAGGCCAGCGAGTTTCTCGTCGAGCAACATCACGTAGCGCGCGATCAGCCCGGACTCCTCCAGCAGCTTGACCCGGCGCAGGCAGGCCGACGGCGACAGGTTGATGCGCTGCGCGAGCTCGAGGTTGGTCAGCCGGCCATCGGACTGCAGCTCGCGGAGGATGGCGCGATCGCGGTCGTCGAGGGGGATCTCGTTGGCACGCATATGATTCGGCGATCAGGCCAAGGATTCGCCAACAATGCGGCATCCACGCATTCATCGCAACGAATTCGGCGATTAAATGCGCGATCCCACGCGCATACTGCCGTCCTTCAGGCGCCGGACCCCGCCGGTGCCGCCCACGGGAGAGGGACTGCACATGCGCGTCGGCGTACCGAAGGAAATCAAGAACCACGAATACCGCGTCGGCCTGGTTCCGTCGTCGGTGCTGGAACTCGTCCACCACGGCCACGAGGTCATCGTGCAGCAGGGCGCGGGCCTGGGTGCCGGCCTGACCGACGACGACTACGTCGCCGCCGGCGCCACCATCATCGAAACCGCCGACGAGATCTTCGCCAGCGCCGACATGATCGTGAAGGTGAAGGAGCCGCTGGCCGAGGAGCGCAAGAAGCTGCGCCCGGGCCAGATCCTGTTCACCTACCTGCACCTGGCCCCGGATGCACCGCAGACGAAGGACCTGATCGATTCCGGCGCGGTCTGCATCGCCTATGAAACCGTCACCGCGGCGAACGGCTCGCTGCCGCTGCTGACCCCGATGTCGGAAGTCGCCGGTCGCCTCGCCCCGCAGGTCGGCGCGCACGCGCTGGAGAAGGCACAGGGCGGCCGAGGCGTGCTGCTCGGCGGCGTGCCCGGCGTGCCGGCGGCGGAGGTCGTGATCCTCGGGGGTGGCGTGTCCGGCACCCACGCGGCGACGATCGCGGTCGGCATGGGCGCGCAGGTCACCGTGGTCGACCGCTCAGCGGATGCGCTGAAGCGCCTCGCCAGCCAGTTCGGCACCTCGATCTCCACCGTGTTCTCGACCCGTTCTGCGATCGAGGAACTGGTGCGTCGCGCCGACCTGCTGATCGGCACCGTGCTGGTGCCGGGCGCGGCCGCGCCGAAGCTGGTCACCCGCGACATGCTGAAGACGATGAAGCCGGGCTCGGTGATCGTCGACGTCGCCATCGACCAGGGCGGCTGCGTGGAAACGTCGCATGCGACGACGCACGCCGACCCGACCTACGTGGTCGACGGCGTCGTCCACTACTGCGTGGCCAACATGCCGGGCGCGGTTGCGCGCACCTCGACCTTCGCGCTCAACAGCGTGACCCTGCCGTTCACCCTGGCGCTGGCCGACAAGGGCTGGCGCGAGGCGCTGGCGCAGGATCCCTACCTGCGCGACGGCCTCAACGTCTGCGAAGGCAAGGTCACCTGCGAGCCGGTCGCCGAAGCGCACGGCCTGGCGTACACCAGCGCGGAAAGCGTGCTGGGCCTGTAATCCATCCACGCACCTGCCGCGCTCGACAGGCGGCCCGCGTGCGGCGCGTGAACGGATTACGATCGAAGGGGGCGGCTTGCCGTCCCCTTCGTGTTTGCGGCGGGCGGCGCGCACGGCATCATGTCCGGCCGCTCCCGATGCCGCCGCCATGACCAATACCGCCTGGACCCGACTGATCCGCGACGTGCCCGACTTCCCGAAGCCGGGCATCGTGTTCAAGGACATCATGCCGGTGCTCGCCGACGCGGCCGCGTTCGACGATGCCATCGAGGCACTCGCGGCGCCCTGGCATGGGATGCGCATCGACGCCGTGCTGGCGATGGAAGCGCGCGGTTTCCTGCTCGGCACGCCGCTGGCGCGCGCGCTCGGCGCCGGCATCGTGCCGCTGCGGAAACCCGGCAAGCTGCCGGGCCGCGTGTTCACCCAGCGCTATGCGCTCGAATACGGCGAGGATGCGTTGCAGGTGCAGGCGGACGCGTTGCCGCCGGGCTCCCGCGTGCTGCTGGCCGATGATGTGCTGGCCACCGGCGGCACGCTGCTAGCAGCACATGGGCTGGCGAAACAGTTGCAAGCCCACGTGGTCGGCGTGTCGATGCTGGTCGAGCTGGGCTTCCTCAACGGCCGCGCGCGCTGGGATGGCGATGCGCCGCTGCATGCGGCGCTGGTGGTCTAGGCGAGCAATTCTACGGTGGTGCCGGCAGCGCTGGCGCGGCCAGCCAGTGGCACGAGGTGCGCGCCTGCAAGCGATGTTGCCGCCTCAGGCCAGCAGCTCGGCCTCCACGATGGTGCGTCCCGCTGGCGGGTTCAGCACCGCCTGCACCAATGCGTCCGCGATGCGTTCCGCGCGACTGGGACGCCACCGCGTCGGCAGCAGCGGTCGTAACAGGCGGGACGCCGCGAGCGCCAGGCCCTCGCCCATGCGCGGACGCTCGCGCTCGCCATCGATCAGGCCGGGCCGGACCAGCACCAGCGAGGGGTAGTCGAGCGCACCCAACGCCTCCTCCAGCTCGCCCTTGACCCGGTTGTAGAAGATCGACGAACGCGCGTTCGCGCCCATCGCGGAATTCAACGCATAGGTGTTGGCGCCATGACGGCGGGCGAGCGCGGCCACCTGCAATGGATAATCATGATCCACGCGCCGGAACGCGGCCCGTGATCCGGCATCGCCAATCGTGGTGCCGAGCGTGCACACCACCGCATCCACTGCCCACCCATCGGCGTCTTCCGGCAGCGCCTCGAAATCGACCACCGGGTTCTGCAGGCGCGGATGCGCCGCCTCCAGCGCGCGTCGGGTGGGCGCGACCACGCACTCGATGCGCGGCGACTGCAGCAGGCGCGCCAGCACCAACCGCCCCACCAGCCCGGTGGCACCGACGTGCAGGACCTTCATCGAACTCTCCGGCAGGCCACGCGCCTCAGGCCTTTTTCACGAACTCCGACTTCAGCCCCATCTGGCCGATGCCGTCGACCTTGCAGTCGATGTCGTGGTCGCCCTCGACCAGGCGGATGTTGCGCACCTTGGTACCGACCTTCACCACCAGCGACGAACCCTTGAGCTTCAGGTCCTTGATCACGGTGACGGTGTCGCCGTCCTGCAGCAGGTTGCCGACGGCGTCGCGCACGACCCTCGCATCCTCGGCGGCGTCGGCCGGTGCCGGCGACCACTCGTGGCCGCACTCGGGACAGACGTACTGGACGCCGTCCTCATAGGTGTAGGCGGATGCGCATTGCGGGCACGGCGGCAGTTCGGACATGGATCCCTGCAGGTTGATCGGGCGCGCCATGGTACGCCGCGCCGTCGGTGGCGAGGTGCCGTCCGTCCCACGCAGGGACGCACGGCGGTCAGGACTTCGGTTCGGCCTGGATCTCGAGGCCCTCGGCGAGGATGCGGTATTCGACCGACGCCACCGCCAGGCCCTTGCTGTCTTCCTGCAGGTGCGCGACCTGTTCGGGCGTCAGCTCCTTGCGCGAGAGCACGCCGGCGACCTGGGCGCGGCCGCTGCTGTCCTTCGGCACCAGGAATGCGTGGTCCTTGAACATGACCCGCGCGGTCTGGCCATTGTCTTCCAGCACCAGCCAGCAGCCTTCGGCCTGGCAGACTTCGGTGATGCGGCCGCTGTAGCGCTGCGGCTTGCCGACGTGCCGGTCGAACGCGGCGACCGCTTCGGCGACCGGGACCGCCGCCGTTGCCGGCAGCGGCTTGCCATAACGCATGGGTTCGCCGGCATGGGCGAGGCCGACCGCGGCAAGCAGGGCAAGGGAGACGAGGATGCGCTGCATGTGGGCTGCTCCGTACAGGGCGGCGCTCAGCATACCGCGCGCCGATTTCGCCGCCATGCGCCCGCCGAGGCGATGTTCGCCAACATGAAGGCGGAATGACTCGAAACCCGCGTCATCCCCGGAATTCACCATCGCCTTCGACCCACGACGGGAAGCTGGTGGCCACTTCCAGGCACGAGGCTGCCGCATGTCCAATCGCATCCTGATCGTCGACGACCAACGCGACCTCGCGGGCCTGATGGCGGACATGCTCGGCGATGCCGGCTATGCCACGCGCATCGCCGACAACGGCCACGATGCGCTGGCCGACATCCAGGCCGATCCCCCGGACCTGCTGGTGCTGGACGTGCACATGCCCGGGCTCGACGGCTTCGAAGTGGCCACGATGCTCAAGGCCGACCCGAGGACTGCGACCATCCCGATCATCATGGTCTCCGCCCAGGATGGGCGCGGCTCGCGCATGATCGGCCTGGAATGCGGCGCCGAGGATTACCTCAGCAAGCCGGTCGACCAGGCGGAGCTCATCGCGAAGATCCGCAACCTGCTCCTGCTGCGCGACCGCGCCGCGCACGCGGCGCTGCATTGAGCGGCACGATGACCCGCGGCCTGCCACGAGGCCCGCAGCCATGAGCCGGCGCGATACCACCTACCGCGACCTGGCCCGCTCCGCCTCCGCCGTCTCCGCGATGCCCGGATGGATCCTGCTCGACTTCGGCACCGACTGGTGTGGGCATTGCATCGCGGCGCGCCCGGCGGTGGACAGATGGCTCGCAACGCGCCCCGAGGTCGATCACCTGCGGATCGAAGACGGACGTGGCCGACCGCTCGGACGTGCCCATCAGGTCAAGCTCTGGCCAACCCTGGTACTCGTGCGCGACGGACACGAATTGGCGCGCGTGGTGAGGCCGCGCGAGGGTCGCGACCTGTGGCCCCTGGATGAAGCATTGAAGAACCAGTGAGCCAGCGGGCGCTGCACGCCCTGTTCATCGCTCATCACGCACGGTGCATCTCCGTCTTCCGTTCCCGGAGCACACGCATGCCCTCTCGCGACCAGGCTCGTACTGCCGCCGCATTGCTCAACGCCACCGGCAATGCATCCGCCAGCGTGATCGCCGCGCGCATGCTGGCGTTTTCCAACCCCGCCACCGTGTTATCGCCCTGGCACCAATTGGAGGCGAAGCGCATGAGCGCCGAAAAAGTCGATGCGATGCATGCCGGCATGCGTGCGGCGAGCCTGGAACTGGCCTTGCTGCCGTCGAGGATGCTGATGATCGGCGCGCGGCCCGCGTCATGGACGCCGACCGGCTGGATGGGCGCATGCACGGAGGCGGCCGGCCTGTGGATCGGCATAGGCAACGCTGCGTTGCGTCCGGCGAAATCCGCGGCGGTACGCAATCGTTCGCGACTCGCCCGCACCCCAGGCTAGCGCCGGCAGCGCTGTCCATTGCGCGGCGGGTAACTGGCACGGATGCCCTCAGGCATCCTCCTCCGATTGCACGCGCACCACCGCATCGCCGTCGGCGTCTACATCGAGCACCACGGTGATCGGTCGGCAACAGACCTGGCAATCCTCGATGTAGCGCTGAGGACCGGCGCTGGCGTCCAGCATGAGGTTGATCCTCTCGCCGCAGTACGGGCAGTCGATGTCCTGGTCGCTCAGCATGCTCAGGCCAGTGCGCGTTCGATGTCGTGCAGCGACGCGTTGGTCAGGGTCTTGGGCAGCTCGCCGTGCATGCGCTGCAGGGTCTCCTTGTGCAGTTGCGGGCGCACCTGGCCCAGCGTCTGCGGATCGGCGACCAAGACCAGGTGCGCGTAAGCATTGGTCAGTGCGCCATGGTTGAGGCGATGCGCCAGCTGCTTGGCGAAGGTCGCCTCGTCGGTCTCCTGCGGGGACCGCTCCGTCGGCGCGGAGCCGGAGGGTCCATCGTCGTCGAGGTCCTGCGCGGTGAACACTTCCTGCTGCCGGAGCGACAACGCGCCATCGGCACCGGCGTTGCGGAACACGCGCGCGCGTTCGCCATCGGCCACGACCACCATCGCATCGGCGGGAATCTTGTCCATTCGCTGCATCTCCGTGTTCGGGTTGCAGGGAGTCTAGGCAGCAGCACGTGACGCCCGCGGATACGCCTCCCATCGTCCGACGCGCTGTCGGACGGCTTTTCCAGCGGCGCCGAGGACAGCGTGTCGCTGGTCCGGCGCGATGGCCACGATGTCGCATCGCCCGGGTGCCTGCGGGGACGGCGATGATGGGGAGCCTGCCCGTCATCCCCCACTCACGCCGGGGGCTCGATAGTCCTGTCTCTTGTTGCACTGCAGCATCATCGCGGCCGCAGCGTTATCCAGACGGGGACTATCTTGTGAAATTGCTCAACCAGCTGCTGCGCCGCCGCACCAGTTCGCCTGCCTCCCGACCGCCGGAGGATGAAGCGCGCAATACGCGCATCGGCACCATCATCAACGACGCCCTTGCGTCGGCGGGCCTGGTGCGCGACAGCCCCCGGGGCGGCGACATCGCGTCGGTGATTGATGATGCGCTGGCCCGCGCGGGCTTGCGAGGATCCGCCAACACGCCGGACGCGGTGCCGGTGAGCGCGCCGCAACCACCGGCATTGCCGCCGGCACGCGTGGAGACCCGCGAGGTCAAGACGCAGCAACGCGGCCAGTTCCTCTCGCGATCCTTCAGCAGCCCCGCGGGCCTGCTTGCCTGCAAGGTCTACGTCCCCTCCGGGTACGCGTCCAAGCCGGCGCGACGTTACCCGCTGGTGGTGATGCTGCATGGCTGCACCCAGTCGCCCGACGATTTCGCCGCCGGCACGCGCATGAATGCACTGGCCGAGCAGCAGGGGTTCCTGGTCGCGTATCCCGCGCAATCCGCGAATGCCAACGGATCGAAATGCTGGAACTGGTTCAGGCCGCAGGACCAGGTCCGGGGCAAGGGCGAACCCGCGCTGATCGCCGGCATGACCACGCAACTCGCGACCGAGTATCGGATCGACCCGGCGCGCATCTACGTGGCCGGCCTGTCCGCGGGCGCGGCGATGGCGGTGGTGCTGGGACGCACGTATCCGGAGGTGTTCGCCGCGGTGGGTGTCCACTCGGGCCTGCCCTATCGCGCGGCGCACGACGTCGGCTCCGCGTTCGCGGCGATGAAGGGTGGCGCGGCGCCGACGACGATGGCGGACACGCTGGTGCCTACCATCGTCTTCCATGGCGATCGCGACCACACCGTCGCCATCGCCAACGGCACGGCGGTGGTCGCGCAGATCGGACGCGCCGGCGTGGCCGTCACCCAGGCCAGGCAAGAGACCGGCACCGCCGCCGGCGGGCGCAGCTTCACCCGCACCGACTACAGCGATGCGTCGGGGCAGGTCGTGGTCGAGGACTGGCGCGTGCACGGCGGCGGCCACGCCTGGATGGGCGGTAGCACGACCGGCACCTACACCGATCCGCAGGGTCCCGATGCGTCCGCCGAAATGGTGCGCTTCTTCCTGCAGCGCGCGCGCGCGGCCTGAGCCAAGCCCGCCTCGCTCAAGCCGCGAAAGCACCAGCTCGGGTCGGCGCGGTCCCCTCACTTCGCCAGCGGTCGGATGCGTTCCATGAGGATCGCGTACTCCGCATCGACGACGTCCTGGTTGGGGTCGTGCCCCGCGTCCTGCAGCAGCACCAGATGCTTCGCCGGCGCGGTCAGGCTGTCGTAGTAGCGTTGCGCCACGTCAGGCGTGGCCAGCAGGTCCTGCGCGCCTTCGACGAAGAACATCGGGATCGCGAAGTCGGTGCCCAGCGCGGGCAAGTCCACCTGCGATGCCATGCCGTCGCCCTTGAGGCCGACGAAATTCAGGAACGAATAGTCTTCGCCGGCTGCGTAGTCGGCCTGCGCCTTGGGTGTCCTGTACTCGGCGGCAGGCGTCCACCAGGCCTCGGGGGCGGGCGTGGTGACCTTGGCTTCGTATTTGCGGATCACCCGGCGCACCTTGCCGAAGCTGCGCGGATCGGTCCACGGCGGCGGGCCGACCCCTTCCAGCACCCCCAGCGACGCCGCGTCGTTGCTGGCGCCAACCACCGCGAGCAGCCTGGCGTAGCTGATCCTCTGGTTTTCGCTGTAATTGACCACCTGCGACGTGCCCAGGTAGGCATGGAACAGGTCGGGACGCGCTTTGGCCATGTGCACGCCCAGGATCGAGCCCCACGAGCTGCCCCACAGGATGACCTTCCGCTTGCCGAAGCGATGGGCGAGGTAGGCGGCCAGTTCGACACCGTCGTCGCGCATCTGCTGGATGGTCAACACCGCATCCTCGGCAGGCGGGCTGCGGCCATAGGTCATGCCCGCGCCGCGTTGGTCCCACTGCACCAGGGTGAAGTCCTTCGCCCATGCGCCATACACCGCGTCCGAATACGGACTCAACGGATTGCCGGGGCCGCCGCTGATGAACAGGATGATCGGATTGTCGCAATGGTCGCCCTTGATGGTGACCCACTGCTCGATGCCACCGATGGCCACGAACCCCTTCTCGTCCACCGGTGCCTCCGCCGACGCGCAACCGGGCGCGGGGGTCGGTGCAATGGATGGGGACTGGGGCGTTGTGGATGCGCAACCCGCAAGGGCAAGCATGAGCAGGCTCGCGATGAAAGCGCCGGACGTGTTCGACAAGAGCGGATCCCGATGCGTGCGCCGGCCAGTCTCCGGCCGTGCATCTTGCGGCTGGCGCGACGCAAAGGGAATCCGGATTTTGCGGACCGGTGTTGCAACTGACACCATTCGATCGATGCCAAGGAGCGGACCATGCATATGATCGACCTGCGCAGCGACACGGTGACCCGGCCCACCGCGGCGATGCGCGCGGCGATGCCGGAGGCCCGCGTCGGCGACGACGTCTACGGCGAGGACCCCACGGTCAACGCGCTGCAGGAGCGCCTGGCGGCCGACCTGGGGCTCGATGCCGGCCTGTACGTGCCCTCCGGCACCCAGTCGAACCTGCTGGCGCTGCTCGCGCACTGCGAGCGCGGCGACGAGTACATCGTCGGCATGGACGCGCATGCCTACAAGTTCGAGGGCGGCGGGGCGGCGGTGCTGGGCTCGATCCAGCCGCAGCCGATCGTGCAGGCGGACGACGGCTCTCTGCCGCTTGCGCGCATCGAGGCGGCGGTCAAGCCGGTGGATCCGCATTTCGCGCGTACCCGCCTGCTGGCGCTGGAGAACACCTGGCAGGGGCGCCCGCTGCCACTGGACTACCTGCAGAGCGCGCACGACCTGGCGCGCTCGCGCGGCCTGGGCATGCACCTGGACGGAGCGCGCCTGTTCAACGCCGCGGTCGCCTGTGAGGTGCCGGCCCGCGAGATCGCACGCCACTTCGACACGGTGTCGATCTGCCTGTCGAAGGGCCTGGGCGCGCCGGTCGGTTCGGTGCTGGTCGGCTCGCATGCGCTGATCGACAAGGCGCGGCGCTGGCGCAAGGTCTGTGGCGGCGGCTGGCGGCAGGCCGGGATCCTCGCCGCCGCCGGCCTGCATGCGCTCGACCACCACGTGGCGAGGCTGGCGCAGGACCATGCCCGCGCGGCGCATCTTGCCGATCGGTTGCGCGGGATCGCCGGCATCGACCTGCTCGGCCAGCACACCAACATGGTCTTCATCGGCGTGCCGGCCGATCGCCTGCGCGCGCTCGACGCCCACCTGCGCGAGGCCGGCATCCTCATCAGCATCGGCTACGTGCCGACGGTGCGGCTGGTGACCCACCTCGACATCGACGATGATGGCATCGAGCGCGCGGTGGCCGCGTTCGCGACGTTCTTCGCCGCGCGTTGAGCGGGGTCATCGCGAACACGGCATGGCCGAGCGCATCCGCTTCACGCGGCGTCGCATATCTAGCGGGCATGACAACGACGAAACTCTCCTTGCGCAGGCTTGGCCGGTCGGGCGCTGCCATGCTGGCCGCCGGCGCCCTCCTCACCAGCGGTTGCCTGAGGACGGCGCTTGCGGTGGCCAACCATGGGCAACCAGCGGCCGACGCCACCGCCGCATACGCGCCGGGCCCGCGCAACGGCATCGACATCTACCGACCCGTCGGGGCCAGCGAATCCGCGCCGGTGGTGGTGTTCTTCTATGGAGGCAGCTGGCGCACCGGTGCGCGCGCGGATTACCGCTTCGTCGGCCGGCGCCTGGCCGCACAGGGAATGCTGGTGCTGGTCGCCGACTACCGCACCTACCCGGACACGACCTTCCCCGGTTTCATCGAGGACGGCGCCAGCGCGATCGCGTGGGCGCGCGAGCATGCGCCGGAATGGGGTGGCGATCGGCAGTGCCTGTTCGTGGCCGGCCACTCCGCGGGCGCGCAGATCGCCGCGCTGCTGGCCACGGACGGACGCTACCTGGCCACGCACGGGCTGACCCCCGGGGACCTGGCCGGTGCCATCGCCATGTCCGGGCCGCTCGACTTCGCGATCACCGGCGACCTGGTGCCGGTGTTCGGCGATCCCGCGCGTTGGCCGGATGCGCAGCCCATCAATTTCATCGATGGCGACGAACCGCCGTTCCTGCTCATCCAGGGGGTGCGCGACAAGGTGGTCGAAGCCGAGGACAGCCGCCTGTTCGCCGCGCGGCTGGAACGCGCCAAGGTACCGGTGACCCTGCGCCTGCTGCCCGAAGGCATGCACAGCACGCCGCTGGTGGGCCTGTACCAGCCGATCCACGCGCCCGAGATCCTGCCCGCGCTGAATGCATTCATCGCGACGTGCGGGCGGAAGAAGGCTCGCTGAGCGGTCGTTTCAGGTCGTAAACGAGCAGGCCTGGCCCTTCCGTCTTGCTGAACGAGCCGTGCCCTGGTCATCGATTTCCACAAAAGCGGCCGAAATTGAGGTACGGTGCGCGCACTGTTAAAGCCGGATCACGGTACATCGTGGCTCCGATGCGGTAGATCACCAGGTTCCAAGGTCGAAGACGGCCTCTCCAGACGATCCGCTCCATCGCTTCGCGTTACCCCTTGCTCGATACAGTCTCGGCACCGCCTTCGGCGGGCCCTGCCATCCTCAACTGTTCCAAGGAGTAACACCATGTCTGATCGTCAAACCGGTACCGTCAAGTGGTTCAACGACGCCAAGGGCTTCGGCTTCATCACCCCGCAGAGCGGCGATGACCTGTTCGTGCACTTCCGTTCGATCCAGGGCTCGGGCTTCAAGTCCCTGCAGGAAGGCCAGAAGGTTTCGTTCAAGGTCGCGCAGGGCCAGAAGGGCCTGCAGGCTGAAGAAGTGCAGGCCGAGTAAGTCCTACTCGACGCTTGCGCCGCGCGAGCGGCAAACAAGACCCCGGGCGGCAACGTCCGGGGTTTTTGTTTTCTGGCGATCCCGACTCTACTTCGGCCGATAAAGCGCGCACAGCTTGTTGCCATCGGGATCGCGCACGTAGGCCAGGTACAACTGGCCCAGGTCGCTGGTGCGCAGGCCGGGCGGATCCTCGATCGAGGTGCCGCCGGAGGCGACCGCCATGTCATGGAACGCCTTCGCCTGTTCCGCCGATGCGCACTTGAAGCCGATCGTCGTGCCGTTGCCGCAGGTCGCCGGCTCGCCATTGATCGGCTCGCTGAGGCTGAAGGTGTTGCCCTCGTGCCGGTAGAACAGCCGCACGTGCCCGCTGGGGGACACGTTGCGCATCGGCGCGCGCGCGCCCAGCACGCCGAGCACCGCGTCGTAGAACCGTTGCGATCGCTCGATGTCGTTGCTGCCGATCATGATGTGGTTGAACACGCGTCACGCCCCTTCGAGTGGTGGAATGATGGTAGCGGGCGGCATCTCATGGCAGCCGTCGACCACCGCAGGCCCATCGGCCAATGCCGACGAGTCTACTTGGCCACGCGCCGATCGCTCCCTCGCGATTCGCCCCAGCGGGCATCCTGCGCGGCCGCGCTGCGCACGATGTCCCGGGATCGACGGCGCTGGCCGCAGGTGGAGACGCGTTCGCCCCCGGTTCCCCGACCGCGATCACAGCCGCACGCCAGGACGCTGGCGAGCGGCGATGCGCGGATGGTCTACTACACGCATGAAACATTCCGCCCTGCTCGCCGCGCTTTGCCTCCTCACCGGTTCCTGCACCGGAATCCCCGATCGCGATGCCGGGGCCACGCCCGCATCGACCATCACGCTGGCGTCCTGGAACATGGAACACCTGGCGGAACGGAATGGCTCGGGCTGCCGGCCACGGACGGACGCGGACTATGCCGCGATGCGCGAGTACGTGGACGCGCTGGCCGCCGACGTGATCGCGTTCCAGGAAGTGGAATCACGGGCCGCCGCCGAGCGCGTGTTCGATCCGTCGCGCTACACCATCGAGATCGAACAGCGGGTCGGCAGCGGTCGCAAGAGCGAGTGCGGCGGCAGCGAGCGTGCGGGACTGACCTTCAACGCCCAGCGCACCGGCTTCGCGATCCGCAAGGGCCTCGCCTTCGATCGCCTGCCCGACTTCACCGGCGTCCAGGTCGGCAATCCCGACCTGCGCTCGGGCGTGGACCTGATCATCAGGCCTGCCCGCGGGACGCCGGTCCGCCTGCTGTCGGTGCACCTGAAGGCGGGTTGCAGCGCAGGCGACAAGAACGACGCATGCCCGGTGCTGTTCCAGCAACTGCCGGTGATGGAGCGCTGGATCGACGCGCGTGCAGCCGAAGGCATCCGCTTCGCGGTGCTCGGCGATTTCAACCGACGCCTGGCCATGCCCGGCGACGCCATCTGGAGCGAATGGGACGATGCATCGCCCGCCAACGCGGACCTGTCCCGCGCCGCCGGCGACCAACCGGCGCGTTGCAATCCCCGCTACCGCGACTTCATCGACCACATCGTGCTGGATCGCCGCGCGGCCGCCGACCTGGTCTCATTCGATGAAAAAACTCATCCCGTCGACGCCCTCAGCGACCATTGCGCGATCACCGCGCGGCTGAAGGCGCAGTAACACCCGCAGGCTCCATATCCATCAGGCCAACGAACGGCTCCTCAGTCCGGCAACGGCACGTCCTTCGCGCGCTCCAGGGTGATATCGAGGACGCCGGCGGGGTTGTAGTGGCGCAGCCTGACGTGGTCCGCATCCGTTACCACCAGGCCGGTCGGATGGGTGACGCCCTCTTCGGTCATCGACAGCAGGCCATCCTTGATCGTCCAACTGCCCGTCAACGGCGTGCCGTTCGGACTGCCGACCAGCAATCGGCCGTCGTGGAGGAAGGCGTAGGTATCGCCGACGCCGGCCTCGTCGGAGCGCTGGGTGACCCGCCACACCTTGCCGGCCAGCACGCTGCGAGGATCACTGGCGGGGCTCGGCATGGCGGGTGCGGACGGCGCAGGGGCCGGCGGGGTCGCGGTCTCGACCGCGGACGCGGGTGCAGGTGCAGGTGCGGTCGCGTCCGCTGGCGCTGGTGCGGGCGCGGGATCGGCCTGGCACGCGGCAAGCGCCAGGGCGCTGCACGCGGCGAACGACAGCAGGGACGTGCGCATGGATCACCTCATGGCGTGGGAAACCGCAGGCTGCCGCCGCCACCGCGATGGCGGCGTGAGCAATCGCCCGCGTCCAACCCGGATGCTACCGGGAAGCGTCCACCTGGTCTGCCTTTGTCGATTGGCGCAGCGCGCTCCGTCACGCGGGCTGCACCACGGGCGGTGGAGCGTACGGGCACTCCATCGGAAACGCGATCATGGACCGCATGGCGCAAGAGCACGCCCTCGATGCGCGACTCGAAGACGAGCTGGCGGCCCTGGAGTCGGACATGCCGGGCCTGCAGGCCCGCGCCGGCAATCTGTTCGTGCTTGCCAGCCGATGGGCGGAGCGTCATGACGCCATCGTCGCGGCGACGCCGCCCGGGTCACGCGAGGAAGTGGAAGCGCGCCTGCGTCGCATCGGGATACGCTGGGGCATGGTGGGCGGCACACGGATGACGGCGCAGTTCCCAGCATTGCCGCCAGCGGATCGCGATAAGTCCGGAAGCTGACCCGCGTTGGCGTGGGCTTCAGAAAACCCTGCATGCGGTGACGTCTTGTTCATCGTCATTGAACAACACTCGGACCACCCATCACTGAAGGCACGAGCATGTCCATTCGCAGCCACCAAACCCTCGCGCTCGCCATCTGCCTGTCGCTGTCCGCGATCGCCGGCACGGCGCACGCCCAGACCATCGGCTACAACGTCCGCACCGGCGATGTCTGGGTCGACACCCGCCTCGGCGAGATCAACGACTACGGCACGCGCTATCGCGACCCGTTCATCAGCGAGCTGAGCAACAACTACGGGGCGCCGCGTTCGCTGATCACCGAACTGCTGACCGTGCGGCGTTGGGCGCCGGCCGACGTGTACTACGCCTGCGCGATGGCGCGCGCACTCAACCGTCCCTGCATCGAGATCGTCCGCGAGTACGACCGCAATCCCGGCGGAGGCTGGGGTGCGATGGCGAAACGCATGGGGATCAAGCCCGGCTCGCCCGCGTTCCACGCCCTCAAGCGCGGGACCGCCGCGACCTACGACCGCTGGGGTTACCCGGTGGTCGTGGATCGCAATGTCCGGGTCGACTGGTCGCAGCACGGTCCGGGCCACGGCAAGGGCGCGCATCCGGGGCATGCCGGCAACGGCAAGGCGCCGGCGCCTGCCGCCAAGGCCAAGCCCGCGTCTGCGCACGGCGGCGACAAAGGCAAGAGCCAGGGCAACGGCAAGGGAAACGGCAAGGGCGGCTGAGTCGCGCGTCCTGGCATGAAAAAAGGCGGCCTTGGGCCGCCTTTTTCCTGGGCTTTGCGAACTGCGGCGGACTCAGGCGCCCAGCAATTCGACGTCGAACTTCAGCGTGGCATTGGGCGGGATGACGCCGCCGGCGCCGCGCGCGCCGTAGCCAAGGCTGGCCGGGATGATCAACGTGCGCTGGCCGCCTTCGCGCATGCCCTGCACGCCCTCGTCCCATCCCTTGATGACCATGCCGCCGCCGAGCGGGAAGATGAAGGGCTCGCCGCGATCCTTGCTGGAATCGAATTTCTCGCCCTGCTCGCCGTTCTCGTACAGCCAGCCGGTGTAGTGCACGGTGACGTTGCGGCCAGGCGCGGCCTCGGCGCCGGTGCCGACGACGGTGTCTTCGAACTGCAGGCCGGAGGCCGTGGTGGTGAACGCCATGGGGGATTCCTTGTCGGGCTTGTGATCGGGGTGGCTAGCAGTTTAGCGGTCGCGCAGCTGCGATGGCGCGTGGGCGCCATCCACGTTCAAGGCCGGAACCAGGCGCTGCCGAATTGCACGTAGTAGGCCATGCCATCGGGGCCATGCGCGGCGTCGATGCCGACGTGGAGGCCGTACTTGCGCGCGAGCTCGTAACGGAAGCCGGCGCCCCCGGTGTTGACGCTGGTGGATGAACTGCCGCGGCGGTCGTCCCGCCACGCGCGCCCGGTGCCGGCGAAACCGACCACGCTGAAGCGCCGCCAGAACTGCCAGCGGACTTCGCCCTCCAACTGCGCCGTCTGCTCGCCCTGGTAGCGCATGAGCGGCACGCCGCGCAGGACGATGAAGGGATGCAGGTAGAAGGGAGTGTCGCCGAAGCTGAGCGTGGAACTGCCCATCACCCCGAGCGTCACGTTGTCCGCAAGCGGTCGATAGTGGATCGCCGTCAGGTTGACGCGCTGGAATTCGTCGTCGCTCCCGAGCGCCTTGGTGAACAGTCCGACCGAGGCGTCCAGGTAATTGCCCTTCGACGGCGTGAACAGGTTGTCGCGCGAATCGAAGGTGATGGTGGGCAGCAGGCCGCCCACGCGTGAATCGGTGTCGAGGCGCGGCAGGCTTTCCGCCGGGGGATCGCGTTCGAAGCGTATCCGCGTGGACGCCATCACGTAACCGACGCCGATCCATGACCTGGACTCGCCGATGCGGCGCTTGACCTGGAACGTTCCCGCGGTGGTGTCCAGGTTGAAGGTGCGCGGGTCGTGCTCCAGCGCGGGGTCGCGGCCGATGCCATAGAACTGCAGGTTCACCGACGCGTCCACCGCGCCGACCAAGGTCTTGACGTGTTCATTGCGCCAATTCCGCATGTCGGCCGCGAACAGGCCGCGCGTCCCGTTGTTGGTGCCGAGCGCACCGACCACGGAAAGATTGGGCCGACCCTGGCCGCCGGCAGGATCGGACTCGGGCTTGTCGATGAAGATCAGCGCACCCGCCGCGCCCTCGCCCACCGCCGGCTCGGTAATGGGCACCAGCAGGGGAACGAAGCCATAGGCCTGGTCGAGGGCCAGGCTGAGGTCCAGCCAGCCGTCCTCCGGCGACCGCAGGCGCGAGGACTTCACCGGCTCGGAGACCTGCGGGGATTCCACCGGCGCAGCAACCTCCGAGGACTTCACCGGCGCGGCGGCCTGCGGATCGTCCGATGCGAGGGCCGGCGCGGCGGCCCCCACCGCGGACAGCAGGCAACACAGGAAGCACGCCGATCGCTGGAGCATCCGGGTATCGCCTCGACTAAGCCGACCCGCGACGCGGGATCGGCTGGAGTGAATGGTCATGCCGCTGCCCTGCGCACTAGTGCCGATGATCCCTGGCGATCTCTGCGTCACTCAGCCGCAGGAATCGTGCGGCATTGTTGTAGAGGATGTCGCGTTTCTGCTCGGCGCTCAGGAACGGCGCGGTTTCGATGGAGGCGATCGCCTCGCCGATCGCGTCCGGCCAGTTCATCTGGTCGGAGCCGAACAGGATGCGTTTCCCGAGGCCGGCATCGACCATGCGCTTGAGCGCATCGTGGAACTGCGTGCGCGGGAATGCCCAGTTGTTGCAGCTCACGTCCACGTACAGGTTCGGGTAGGTGAACATCATCGCGATCATCTGATCGACGAACGGCGAACCGTAGTGCATCACGTAGATGCGCAACTTCGGGTGCTTGCGCAGCATGTTCTCCAGCAGCAGCGGCTGGCCCACGTCCACCCGGTAGGTCTCGTAGCCGGGAAAGCGCGCCGCGGCGGGCGGACCCTCGCCCATGTGCAGGCCGACCGGTACGTCCAGTTCCTCGGCCAGTGCGAAGTACGGCTCGTAACGGGGGTCGTCGGGACGGTGTCCGCGGTACTGGATGCCGGTCTCGCCGAACACCGCCAGTTGCCCGGCAGCGTGCAGGCGGCGCAATTCGTCGATGGACTTCAGTTCGCGCGTGCCGAAGTTGACGCCGGGGAGGATGACCGGATCGCCGCCCGCGGCCTTGCGCCACTCCGCGACCAGTGCCACCGGGCCGTCGGTCATGGCACGCCGCACGTTGTGCTTGCGCAGTTCCGCGAGAGTGCGGTCGCGATGGTCCGCGGGATCCTTCGCACCGAAGATGGGCCGCGCGCACTCGAAGATCTTCTCCAGATCCAGCTCCTCGCGTGGATCGATGGTCGGCACCAGCGCGTGATTGTCGCCAGGGCAGGCCGGTATGCCCGGCGGCAGGTCGTCCATCGCGAACGCATGCACATGCATGTCGATCACCGGGGATCGCCGTTGGGCGTACACCGGCGTGCAGAGGAGGACCGAGACGAGCAGGCAGCTGATGGCTTTCATTGGCGTCACCCCGGAAAAGGCGAAACACGCTGTAACGGCAACAGGCGCCAGGAAACTGCTTGCCCGGCCATGGGAAGGACGGCGAGCCTGCACTTTAGGGCGTTTGCCTCGGGAAGGGGAAGGACGAAGCCGGCGGACGAGCCGGTCCACGTCGCTTCCGCCTGCTTCACCCGCCGTCGCGGCTGCACGCACGAACCTCGGGGAAAAGGCGGCCACGACGCGGCGTTTCGTGCAGGCGTTCGGCGGGATGGGAGCGTTGCCCGGCGCGCGGTCGCCGGCACTGCGCGAGCGCATCACCGACGCGCCGGCGGACTACAACATCGGCGAGGGCGACGATGCCCGGGTCCAGGCCTGCGTCGGCGGCGTGCATGGATCGGGCGTGCAATCGCTACACCCTGGTCGCGCCTGCGGCCGCGGGCGATGACCTGCATGGCGCGCCCAACCCGACCCGTGCCGAGACCCGTCCCGCAAACTACTTCGCTGCCGGAACCGGTGGTGGCGCCAGCCATCGCGGGTAGCGACCGACAATCTCCAGCAGCCTGTCCTGGAACCCCGGGTCGCTGCGCGGGACGGACTTCGCCAGCTCCACGCGATCGAGGAAGAACTGCTCGAACGCGCCCGGCGCGAGCGTGACCAACAGCCGCACCGGGCGATCGTCGGCGCTGCCCTGCGCATGCACCGTCCCGCGCGGGATGTGGACGAAGGAACCGGCCGGCAAGCGCTGGCTGCGTCCATCGATCTCCAGCGCCAGCGTGCCTTCGAGCACGTAGAAACTCTCGTCCATCTGCGGATGCACATGCGCCGGCGTGCGATATGGCGGGTGCTCGGTGAGCTCCACGACCGCGAAGCGGCCGTCGGTGGCGGACGACGGCACCAGCACGCGCAGGCTGCCCGCGTCGTAGGGCTGCGAGGGGACATCGACGGCAATCACCGGCGGCGCCGCGGTGGACGCCGACTGCGCGCTCGCCACGGGCGCGAACGCGAGCAACGGCAACGCCAGGCTGGCGATGGAACGGAACAGCATGGATGTCTCCCTTAGCGAATCCGTCATTGCCAACCGCGTGGCATCAAGCTGGATCGGAGCACATGTCCTGCGCCAGTTCGGGAAAACCCCGTGCGCTGCAAACGGACTGTGCTCCGGCCCCGCGTCCTTGCAAGCGCGCCAGCGCTACGCCGCCATGTCGAGGACGATGCGACCTTCGATCTCGCCCTTGTGCATGCGCGCGAACACCTCGTTGATGTTCTCCAGCTTCTCGGTGGCCACGGTCGCGGCGACCTTGCCCTGCGCGGCGAATTCCAGCGACTCCTGCAGGTCCAGCCGGGTGCCGACGATCGAGCCGCGCACGGTGATGCCGTTGAGCACGATGCCGAAGATATCCAGCGGGAAGCCGCCCGGCGGCAGGCCCACCAGGGTCATCGTGCCGCGACGCCGCATCATCCCCAGTGCCTGCTCGAACGCCTTCGGCGACACCGCGGTGACCAGCGCGCCGTGCGCCCCGCCGATCTCCTTCTTCAGGAACGCGGCCGGGTCGGTGCTGCGCGCGTTGACGGTGACGGTGGCGCCCAGGCGCTGCGCCAGTTCGAGCTTGTCGTCGTCCACGTCCACCGCGGCCACGTTGAGGCCCATCGCCTTCGCATACTGCACCGCCATGTGGCCCAGCCCGCCGATGCCGGAGATCACCACCCAGTCGCCGGGCCGGGTATCGGTCATCTTCAGGCCCTTGTAGACGGTGACGCCGGCGCACAACACCGGTGCGATCTCGACGAATCCGATCCCCTTCGGCAGGTGGCCGACGTATCCGGCATTGGCCAGCGCGTACTCGGCGAAGCTGCCGTTGACCGAATAGCCGGTGTTCTGCTGGCTTTCGCACAGCGTCTCCCAGCCGCCCAGGCAGTGTTCGCAGTAGCCGCAGGCCGAATACAGCCAGGGAATGCCGACCCGGTCGCCCTCCTTGACGTGGCTCACGCCGGCGCCGACCGCGACCACCGTGCCCACGCCCTCGTGGCCGGGGATGAAAGGCGGTTGCGGCTTGACCGGCCAATCGCCCTCGGCCGCGTGCAGGTCGGTGTGGCACACGCCGCAGGCCTCGATCTTCACCAGCACGTCGCCGGGTCCGGGCCGCGGCACCGGCACTTCCTCGATCACCAGCGGCTGGCCGAATGCACGCACGACTGCCGCCTTCATGGTCCTGTCCATCGCTCGATCTCCTCCGGGTCAAAGGGTCGTCAGCGAATCCTACGCCGGTCCCGCGGGTCGTGCTTGGCGACCGGCGCCCCGCCTGACGGGCGTGCGAAAGGCGGCCAAAAGGCGGCCAAAAGGCGCCGTCTCCTTCCTGCAGGACGGAAATGTTCCCTGCCCTTTTCCAGGGAGGTGAACCCGACCTCGTTCTTGTTCTGTGTTCCTTACTCGCCCAGTTCGGGGTCCAGCAACAGCAAGGCGGCGGCGGCGGCGGCGACGTACACGCGCTGCTCCTCGCCGAGAGCGGCATCGAGGTGGACGCGGCCGCCGTTCAACAGGTCGACCACCGCGATCGTCGCCCCGCCGTCTTCGATCGCGTAGCCGATCGAGGTCCCCGCGCGGATGGGTGTGTTGGCGTAGTGCTGCAGGCCGCGTATGGCGTAGTGCCCGCCCCAGGGCAGCGCCACCTCGCCATTCAACCGGTCGCCTTCGCGCGCCACTTCCAGCGGCAGCGGGTCATGGCCATCCAGGTGCAGGCCGCAGGCCAGCAGCGGTCCCGCCATCGAGGTCAGGTCGACCGACCAGCGCCGGTCTTCCGGCCCTGTGCCTGCCGCCAGCGCGCGCGCGCGGCACTGCACCTCCACCGGCGCCTGGCCCAGCGCCACCAGGGTGTAGGCATACGGCTTGGCGGTCCGCTCCAGGTCGGCGTTGCCGACCGGTATCCGCCAACTCGCGGTCCATCCCTCGCGCATCTCCAGCGCGCTGTACGGGCCGAAGCGCACCGGCTCGTTGAAGCGGCGCGGCGAATGCCCGCTGACCGCGAACGACTGCGCGTTCGCGGGTGCATCGTCCGGCAGCCGCAGCTGCGCCGGGGTGCACGCGGACAGTGACAGGACAAGGAAAGCGGCGCAGGAGGCGAGTGGCAGGCGCATGCAGGGACACCTTTGAAAGATTCGCCACCCTATCCGCACGCCCGGCGACCGTCACCCTGCCAATGGTTGGCCCGGGGGAATGCATTCAGCATGCGTGCGGCTCAGGCGTCCGGCAATTCGACGTCGATCCTGGACGAAGACCACGAACGAAAAGAGGACGGAGGGAATCAAGGCGCCTTGGTTTCCTCCGCCCCTATTTGCCCGCTGGACTGACCGGGAAAGTCGGGCCTTCGCGTTGTAGGGTTCGAAATCGCCGCATGCAGTGGCGATAGGGGAAATCCATGAAGACTCGACGTTACGCCTTGGCGTTGAGCGCGCTTGCGCTTGCCGCTGCCAGCTTCACCGCCAATGCTGGCATCGTGTTCCAGAACCTGGGTGTCAATGCGCCGCCCGCGGTCGTGGGTGGCCATGTATTGACCCCTTTTGATCTGTCGGTGCAAAACGCAATTCCCGTAGCTACGTTGGTCACCAGCATTCCAGGGAACCCCTTCCCGGGTTCGCTGGACATTTCCCCGGCCATATCGAAGTTCAACTTCTCCAATTACAGCGGCACATGGGGACACGGGTATGGCGGTGCCATTTATTCCTCCGGAGCGGGCACCAGTCCTGTCACCTACACCCTGACATTGCCCCCCAACACCAAGGCGTTCTATTTCTATGGCGTGCTGCGCACCCCCGTTCCGGGCACGATCACTGCCGTGACTGATTCGGGGACCAACTCCGGCCCTGTGGCGGTCACGACCATTCTGGCTCCGGGACCCGACAGTGCGA
Organism: Thermomonas sp.; assembly: GCA_035456065.1. Taxonomy (GTDB): domain Bacteria; phylum Pseudomonadota; class Gammaproteobacteria; order Xanthomonadales; family Xanthomonadaceae; genus Thermomonas. The sequence goes on from DATIDW010000008.1 coordinate 90,657, forward strand.
ATGGCTTTGCCTTTTACAGCACTGCCGGAGAGAACATCGCATCCATTACGATCAGTTCTGCTTCTGCAGGCGTGATCCTGGCAGAGTTTGGAATCAACGCTGTTTCGACAACCTGCGCCAGCGAGGGATACACCGGCACCAAGCTGACCTGGTGCCAGAACATCTGCGAAAAGGGCTACACCGGCGCCACGCTCGACATCTGGATCCACCGCTGGATCAACCGCTACCGCGACCTGCCGTACTGCGCAGTGGAAGGCGAGCCGGAGCTTCCGCCGCAGGAGAACTGATCCAGGACCGAATGATCCAAACGACGAAGCCGGCGCACGCCGGCTTCGTCCCACATGGCGTCCCTGGCTCCTCGACTGAGGAAAAGCGAACGGAAGCCCTGCTTCTTCCAGGCATGCGAAAGGCGGGACGTGCCCGCCTCAAGAAAAGTCGAAATTGTCCCTGACACCTTTTCTAAAAGGCGGCGTAAGGCCACCTTCGATTCAAACGGAAATGTTCTCTGACCCCTTTTTCGCAGTCGATGGAGGCGACGAAAGCTTTGCTTTTTTTAGGCATGCAGAAGGCGGGACATGCCCGCTTCTCAAGAAAAGTCGACTCTGACCCCTGTTTTCCAAATTCAAACGGAAATGTTCTTTGACCCCTTTTCGCCGCTGCTTCTTCCAGACAAGCGAAAGGCGGGAGATGCCCGCCTCAAGAAAAGTCGACTCTGACCCCTGTTTTTCGGAAGCTTTGCTTCTTCCAGACAAGCGAAAGGCGGCGCAAGGCCACCTTCGATTCAATCGGAAATGTTCTCTGACCCCTTTTTTCCGGCCTCAAGAAAAGTCGACTCTGACCCCTGTTCTTTAGAACGAGAGCCAATTGAATCCGAGCAGTAGTTTCGCCTCAGTGAAAGCGGACGGAAGCTCCGCTTCGTCCAGACAAGCGAAAGGCGGGACGTGCCCGCCTCAAGAAAAGTCGACTCTGACCCCTGTTCTTGTTGAAATGTTCTCTGATCCCTTTTCCGCGGACCTCGTTCTTGCTTGTTTTTTAAGACGTCTTAGCACCGCCCGATCTCGCCTCACTCGACTCGCAAGTCGTTTTTCCCGCACATGCCCCATTGCTTCGAACCTGCCCAATTGCGCCCAGAACAAAACAAAGTCCGGCAACGAGAGGAAGAATCAACCTAATCCACGCAAAAGCCTTTGCCCAGCTATCAAGCGCATTCGTAAACGGCCACTCTGAATCGATCCTTTCAGAGCACTCCCAACGCGCTTTCCAAGCGGCACGATCGTTCACCGCGACATAAAACTCTTTGCGGGTGATGGTCGTCACGACGAAGGCGCCAAGTAGACTCAAAAAGAGCGAAGTGATTGAGAGCCCTACAGACCATAAACCCCACCTACTATCCAGTAGATCTTTAGCATGGACTGCCCAGTTCGCAGCGATTAGTCCGATGCAGTATTGGAAACTAAGCTCCGTGACCTTGGAACTCCAATAGCTGAATGCTTCTTCGAGTGCCCTGAGACCCTCTGCGGGAGTCTTGTATCTGCGCTCCTCGTCACCGCCAGAGTTGGAGTTCATTTCCCGGGGCCAATTCCAATCAGTATCGGTGGCGCAGCCTTCTTGGCTGCTGGTTTTCTGGCAACCTTCTTGGCCGCCGGTTTCTTCGCAGCCTTTTTGACTGCCGATTTCTTCGCAGCCTTTTTCAATGCGCTCATCCCGCCCCCTGAATATCTCCAACGAAAACGGGGTCAGGTTCACTTCCGAACCTGACCCCGCGTTTATTGCTCAGCTGTGCGCTGCCCTCACCCGCACTTGCTATACCCACAATTCAAACAAGTCGCACACCCATCCATCAGCACCAGCGCCTTGGTCGAACACTTGTGGCACATCGTCGCCGTCGGCGGGAACACCGCGCCGTCGCCGGTGACCTCGATGTCCTCGTGGTGCGTCGCCGTCGAATCGGCGACCGTGGTGCCGGCAGGCGGCGTTACGTCAGAGTTTTTTTTTGAGCGCTGCTGCGTTTCGTACGCGCGGCGCTTCTCCGCGATCAGCGCGCGCTGGTGCTCGCTCATCTCCGGGTCGTGCATCATCCCGATCGACTTCAGGTGGTCCTCGATGATCATCCCGAGCTCGGCGACCAGCGACGGCATGTACACGCCACCGGCCTTGAAGTAGCCGCCCTTCGGGTCGAACACGGCCTTCATTTCCTCGACCAGGAAGGTCACGTCGCCGCCCTTGCGGAACACCGCGGACATGATCCGGGTCAGCGCCACGATCCACTGGAAGTGCTCCATCGACTTGGAGTTGATGAACACCTCGAACGGGCGGCGGTGCTCATGGCCGGTGCCGGCGTTGAGCACGATGTCGTTGATGGTCACGTACATCGCGTGTTCCACCAGCGGCGACTTGATCTTGTAGGTGCTGCCGATCAGCACTTCCGGGCGCTCGATGCGCTCGTGCATGTGGATGACGTCGGCGACCGGCAGCTCGGCCTCGACCTGGGCGCGGCTGACGGATTCGGCCTTGATCGCCTCCTTCGCCTTGTCCTCGGGGGTGACGACGGCGTAGCCCTTGATTTTCTGTTCGATCCTGACGGCCATTTGTGTTCCGGTTCCAGTGCTGTCTGTTGTCATGGGTGCTGGGTTGGAGCCACCCGCCCGGCGGCGTGCGCCGGGCGGGCGTGGTGCTTACTTCTTCTTCGCGGCCTTCTTGGCGGCCTTCTTCGCAGGCGCCTTCTTCACCGCTGGCTTCCTGGCGGGCGCTTTCTTCGCCGCTGCCTTCCTGGCCGGTGCCTTCTTGATGGCCTTCTTCACGGCCTTCTTGACCGCCTTCTTGACTGCCGCTTTCTTGGCAGTAACCCGGGTGGCGACCTTTTTCCGGACGGCCTTCTTCACTGCCGCCTTCCTTGCGGTTTTCCTGGCGGCGCGCTTGGTGACCTTCTTCGCGGTGGCCTTCTTTGCAGTGGCCTTCTTTGCAGTGGCCTTCTTTGCAGGCGCCTTCTTCGCGGCGGCCTTCTTCGCTGGCTTCTTGCCGGTCGCCTTCTTGGTCAGGCTGGCGACTTCCTTCTTGGCGTCGGCGCTGGCGGCGGCGAGCTTCTTCTTCGCGTTCGCCACGGTCTTCTTGACCGCCTTGGTGGCGGTGTCGGTGCGCTTGGCCACGGCCTTCCTGGCGCTGGCGACCGTCGACTTCACCGATTTCTCGGCGGACTTCGCCGCCTTCTTCGCCTTCGCCACGGTGGCGCTGGCGGTGCTGGCGACCGCTTCGCCGATCTCGGACGCTTTTTCCTTCACGCTTTCAGCGGCATCGGACAGCGTGGCCGCCACTCCAGTTCCATTGCTCATGAAGCCCTCCTCGTCGGGCATGGGTTGGGTACTACAGCGTCGATCCTATACCTGCTGGCGGCGTGCGTGCAGCGTGACGAACATCGCGGGCCGCGCTGCCAGCAGGCGCCGCCGGAATTGCCGTGACCCTTGCTTCATGACGCCCTCCGGGAAGGCGTCAGGACTTGCCGTGGGCCTTCTCGCGAAGCGCCACCGCCAAGACCTCAGAACTTGCCGTAGTAGCCTTCCTTCAGTGCATCGAACAGGTTGGCCGCGGTGTGCAGTTCGCCGTCGTACTCGATCTGCTCGTTGCCCTTGGCCTCCACCACCGAACCGTCTTCCAGCTCGAAGCGATAGGTGGTGTTCTCGAGGTCGGCCTCCTTGACCAGCACGCCCTGGAAGGCGGCCGGGTTGAAGCGGAAGGTGGTGCAACCCTTCAGGCCCTGCTCGTGGGCGTAGCGGTAGATGTCCTTGAAGTCCTCGTACGGGTAGTCCGTGGGGACGTTCGCGGTCTTGGAGATCGAGGAATCCACCCACTTCTGCGCGGCGGCCTGCACGTCCACGTGCGCCTTCGGGGTGATGTCGTCGGCGCTGATGAAGTAGTCCGGCAGCTTCGCCGACTCGTCCTCGGCGAACGGCATCGCCTTCGGGTTGACCAGTTCGCGGTAGGCGAGCAGCTCGAACGACCAGACGTCGACCTTTTCCTTCGACTTCTTGCCTTCGCGGATCACGTTGCGGCTGTAGTGGTGGGCGAAGCTGGGCTCGATGCCGTTGCTGGCGTTGTTGGCCAGGCTGAGCGAAATCGTGCCGGTCGGCGCGATCGAGCTGTGGTGGGTGAAGCGGGCGCCGACCTCGGCCAGTTCCGCGACCAGTTCCGGGGCCACTTCGGCCACGCGCTGCATGTAGCGCGAATAGCGCGCGTGCAGCACCTTGCCGCTGATCTCCTGGCCGAGCTTCCAGCCGTCGTTGACCATCTCCGGGCGCTTGCGCAGCATCTCGGCGGTGACTTCGAACACCTCGTCCATGATCGGCGCGGCGCCTTTTTCCTTCGCCAGCGACAGGCCCATCTCCCAGCCGGCGACGGCCATGTCGCGGGCGATGCGCTCGGTGAACTCGCAGGATTCCTTGCTGCCGTACTTCATCTGCAGCATGGTCACGGTGCTGCCCAGGCCAAGGAAGCCCATGCCGTGGCGGCGCTTGCGGGCGATCTCGTCGCGCTGCTGCTGCAACGGCAGGCCGTTGACCTCGACCACGTTGTCGAGCATGCGGGTGAACACGCGCACGACTTCCTTGTATTCCTCGAAGTCGAAGCTGGCCTTGTCGGTGAAGGGGTCACGCACGAAGTTGGTGAGGTTGATCGAGCCCAGCAGGCAGGCGCCATAGGGCGGCAGCGGCTGCTCGCCGCAGGGATTGGTGGCGCGGATGTTCTCGCACCACCAGTTGTTGTTCATTTCGTTGACGCGGTCGATCAGGATGAAACCCGGCTCGGCGAAGTCGTAGGTGCTCGCCATGATCCGGTTCCACAGCTGCCGCGCGCGGATGTGGCCGTAGATCTTGCAGGCGACCAGGCCGTCCTCGCGGGTGACGTAGATGTCGGTGTGCGGCCAGTCGCGCCACACCACCTGGGTCGGATCGGCCAGGTCGAACTCGTCCTTTTCCTTGAGGTTCACCGGGAACACCAGCGGCCAGTCCTTGTCGTTCTCGACCGCGGCCATGAACTCGTCGGTGATCAGCAGCGACAGGTTGAACTGGCGCAGGCGCCCGTCCTCGCGCTTGGCGCCGATGAATTCCTTCACGTCGGGGTGGCTGACGTCGAAGGTGCCCATCTGCGCGCCGCGGCGGCCGCCGGCCGAGCTCACGGTGAAGCACATCTTGTCGTAGATATCCATGAACGACAGCGGGCCGGACGTATACGCGCCCGCGCCGCTGACGTACGCGCCACGTGGACGCAGCGTCGAGAATTCATAGCCGATGCCGCAGCCGGCCTTAAGGGTGAGGCCAGCCTCGTGGACCTTGTCCAGGATGCCGTCCATCGAGTCGGTGATCGTGCCCGAGACGGTGCAGTTGATCGTGCTG
>DATIDW010000009.1:0-4141 GCA_035456065.1 Thermomonas sp.
CAGGACAAGGTCAACGAGCTGCTGAAGGAAGCCCGCGGCAAGGCCAACGAGATCATCGACCAGGCCCACGCGCGCGCCAACCAGATCGTCGACGCCGCGCGCGAGGATGCCCTCGCCGAAGCCGGTCGCCAGAAGGCGATCGCCCAGGCCGAGATCGACGCGTCCGCCAACCGCGCCCGCGAGGACCTGCGCAAGCACGTGTCCGCGCTGGCCGTGGGCGGCGCCGAGAAGCTGCTGCGCCGCGAGATCGACGCCAACGCGCACAAGGCGTTGCTGGACGAGCTGGCGGCCCAGCTTTGACGGAGCGACCTGAATGAGCCAGGCCCTTACCCTCGCCCGTCCCTACGCCCGCGCCGCCTTTTCGGCCGCGCGCGACGAAGGTCGCGTCGATGCGTGGTCGCAGGCACTGGGCTTCGCCGCCCAGGTCGCCGGCGCCGCGCGCGTCGCCGGCCTGCTGATCAATCCCGAGCTGGGCCGCGAGCAGGCCGTGGCCCTGCTGTCGCCGCAGGGCGCCGATGCGTCGTTCGGCCGCTTCCTCGGCGTGCTGGCCGACGCCGGCCGCCTGCCGCTGCTGGCCGAGGTCGCCGGGTTGTTCGAGCAGCTGCGCGCCGAGGAACAGCGCGTCGTGCGTGCCACCGTCACTTCGGCCACCGCGCTCTCGCCGCAGGAGCTCGACGCGCTGCGCGACGCGCTCAAGCGCCGCTTCGGCCGCGAGGTCGAGCTGGAGGCCGCGGTTGACGCCGGGCTGATCGGCGGCGCGGTGATCGACGCGGGCGACGTGGTGATCGACGGCTCGCTCAAGGGCAAGCTCGCGCGCCTGCAGACGGCGCTGGCGGGCTGACCGGAAGCGGCAACAGACAGTTCACTTTTCAAGGTCGCAAGCCGCCGGCTGCGCGACTCCAAGGAAACCAACATGGCTACCACGCTCAACCCCTCCGAAATCAGCGACCTGATCAAGACCCGCATCGAGCAGGTCAAGCTGTCGGCTGAGGCCCGCAACGAAGGCACCGTGACCTCGGTGTCCGACGGCATCGTGAAGATCCATGGCCTGGCCGACGTGATGCAGGGCGAGATGATCGAGCTGCCGGACAACACCTTCGCGCTCGCGCTGAACCTGGAGCGCGATTCGGTCGGCGCCGTGGTCCTGGGCGACTACGAGCACCTTCGCGAGGGCGACGTGGCCAAGACCACCGGCCGCATCCTCGAAGTGCCGGTCGGCCCGGAAATGCTCGGCCGCGTGGTCAACGCGCTCGGCGAGCCGATCGATGGCAAGGGCCCGATCAACGCGAAGATGACCGCGCCGGTCGAGAAGGTCGCGCCGGGCGTGATCGCCCGCCAGTCCGTCTCGCAGCCGGTGCAGACCGGTTACAAGACCGTCGACTCGATGATCCCGATCGGCCGTGGCCAGCGCGAGCTGATCATCGGCGACCGCCAGACCGGCAAGACCGCGCTCGCGATCGACGCCGTGATCAACCAGAAGAACACCGGCATCAAGTGCGTGTACGTGGCCATCGGCCAGAAGGTCAGCACGGTGGCCAACATCGTGCGGCGCCTGGAAGAGAACGGCGCGCTCGCCCACACCATCGTGGTCGCCGCGACCGCCTCCGAGTCCGCCGCGATGCAGTACATCTCGGCGTATTCCGGCTGCACGATGGGCGAGTACTTCCGCGACCGCGGCGAAGACGCCCTGATCGTGTACGACGACCTGTCCAAGCAGGCCGTGGCCTACCGCCAGATCTCGCTGCTGCTGCGCCGCCCGCCGGGTCGCGAAGCCTATCCGGGCGACGTGTTCTACCTGCACTCGCGCCTGCTCGAACGCGCCGCGCGCGTCAATGCCGAATACGTCGAGCAGTTCACCGACGGCGCGGTCAAGGGCAAGACCGGTTCGCTGACCGCGCTGCCGATCATCGAGACCCAGGCCGGCGACGTGTCCGCGTTCGTCCCGACCAACGTGATCTCGATCACCGACGGCCAGATATTCCTCGAGACCGACCTGTTCAACTCCGGCATCCGCCCGGCGGTGAACGCCGGCATCTCGGTGTCGCGCGTCGGTGGCTCGGCGCAGACCACGATCATGAAGAAGCTGTCGGGCGGCATCCGCATCTCGCTGGCCCAGTACCGCGAGCTGGCGGCGTTCGCGCAGTTCGCGTCGGACCTCGACGAAGCCACCCGCAAGCAGCTCGAGCGCGGCCAGCGCGTCACCGAACTGATGAAGCAGAAGCAGTACGCGCCGATGTCGATCGCGCAGATGGCGCTGTCGATCTACGCGGTCAACGAGGGTTACCTCGATGACGTGCCGCTGGCCCAGATCCTGCCGTTCGAGAGCGCGCTGCACGCCCACCTGAGCAACACCCAGGGCGAGCTGGAGCGGAAGATCGTCGACACCGGCGCCTGGGACAAGGAGATCGAGGCGCAGTTCAAGGCGATCATCGCGGAGTTCAAGGCCACCGGTTCCTGGTAAGGGACCGGGGCGGCTTCGGCTGCTGAACACGTCGCGAAGAGCATCGCGCCAGCAGGGCGCTCCGATACGAAGCGAAAGGAAGAGACATGGCAGGCGGCAGGGAAATCAAGACCAAGATCAAGAGCGTGCAGAACACCCGCAAGGTGACCAGCGCGCTCGGCATGGTCTCGGCTGCGAAGATCCGCAAGACCCAGGACCGCATGAAGACGTCGCGTCCTTATTCGCGCCTGATGAAGCAGGTCGTCGGCCACATCGCCAAGGCCAACACCGACGCCGTGAACCCGTACCTGGTGATGCGCGAGGACGTGAAGCGGGTCGGCTACATCATCGTGTCGACCGACCGCGGCCTGTGCGGCGGCCTCAACTCCGTGCTGTTCCGCCGCATCCTCGCCGACATGCGCGGATGGCAGGCCAAGGGCGTCGAGATCGACGTGGTCTGCGTGGGCACCAAGGCCTCGGTCTTCTTCCGCCGCCTGAACGTCAACCTGGTCGGCACCGTCACCCACCTGGGCGACAAGCCCGAGCTGGCCAGGCTGGTCGGCGTCATCAAGCTGATGCTCGATGGCTACGCCGAGGGCCGGATCGACCGGGTGTTCCTCTGCTACAACGCCTTCGTCAACGCGATGACGCAGAAGCCGACGCTGGACCAGTTCCTGCCGCTGCCGGCGTCCGACACGCTCGACAGCAAGCACGACTGGGACTACCTGTACGAACCCGATGCGCAGGCCGTGCTCGACCATGTGCTGCGCCGCTACGGCGAGTCGCTGGTGTACCAGTCGCTGCTGGAGAACATCGCCTCCGAGCATGCCGCGCGCATGGTGGCGATGAAGGCCGCCTCCGACAACGCCACCAAGCTGATCGGCTCGCTGAGCCTGGTCTACAACAAGGCGCGCCAGGCGGCGATCACCCAGGAAATCTCCGAGATCGTCGGCGGCGCCGCGGCGGTCTGATCCAACCTACTCACCGTGGGACGGGCTTTGGCCCCGACTGCAAGAGGCTCGCGGCCGACGCCGCTCCCACACAAGCAGATATCGAGTCACCGAGGAAACAGCAATGAGCAACCAGGGCAAGATCGTCCAGATCATCGGCGCCGTCGTCGACGTCGAGTTCCCGCGCGAGAGCGTGCCGAAGGTGTACGACGCGTTGAAGGTCGAGGGCACCGACATCACCCTCGAGGTCCAGCAGCAGCTGGGCGACGGCGTGGTGCGTACCATCGCCCTTGGTTCGACCGACGGACTGAAGCGCAACCTGGTCGCCGTCAACACCGACAGCGCGATCTCGGTGCCGGTCGGCAAGGCCACCCTGGGCCGGATCATGGACGTGCTGGGCCGCCCGATCGACGACGCGGGCGACATCGGCGCCGAAGCATCCTGGGAAATCCACCGTGCCGCGCCGAGCTACGAAGACCAGGCCTCGGGCAACGAGCTGCTGGAGACCGGCATCAAGGTCATCGACCTGATGTGCCCGTTCGCGAAGGGCGGCAAGGTCGGCCTGTTCGGCGGCGCCGGCGTCGGCAAGACCGTCAACATGATGGAGCTGATCAACAACATCGCCAAGGCGCACGAGGGCCTGTCGGTGTTCGCCGGCGTGGGCGAGCGTACCCGCGAGGGCAACGACTTCTACCACGAGATGAAGGACAGCAACGTCCTCGACAAGGTCGCGATGGTGTACGGCCAGATG
>DATIDW010000010.1:0-61164 GCA_035456065.1 Thermomonas sp.
GACGATGAAGGTGCTGCGGATGGTGATTTCGGGGCAGATGTCGCGCCAGCGCTTGATGCGCTCCAGGGTCTTGTCGACCGCGCCCGGGCGCTTCATCAGCTTGAGGATGCGCGGACTGGCGTGCTGGAAGGGAATGTCCAGGTACGGAAGGATCTTGCCTTCCGCCATCAGCGGCACGACGTCGTCGACGTGCGGGTACGGGTAGACGTAGTGCAGTCGCGTCCAGGCTCCGAGCTCCGACAGGCCCTCGCACATCGCCTTCATGCGGGTCTGGTACGGCTTGCCGCGCCATTCGCGCTCGGCGTAGCGCGTGTCGACGCCGTAGGCACTCGTGTCCTGCGAGACCACCAGCAGTTCCTTCACGCCGCCGCGCACCAGCGCCTCGGCTTCCTTCAGCACCTCGTCCACCGGGCGCGAGACGAGGTCGCCGCGCATGGAAGGAATGATGCAGAAGCTGCAGCGGTGGTTGCAGCCTTCGGAAATCTTCAGGTAGGCGTAGTGCTTCGGCGTGAGCTTCAGGCCGTAGTCCGGCAGCAGGTCGACGAAGGGATCGTGGGTCGGCGGCAGCGCCGCATGCACCGCGTCCATCACGCTGGCGTAGTCCTGCGGGCCGCTGATCGAGAGCACGTCCGGGTAGGCCTCGCGGATCACCTCGCTGCGCTTGCCCAGGCAACCGGTGACGATGACCTTGCCGTTCTCGGCCATCGCTTCGCCGATCGCGCCCAGCGATTCGGCCACCGCGCTGTCGATGAAGCCGCAGGTGTTGACCACCACCACGTCGGCATCGTCGTAGCTCTGGACCAGGTCGTAGCCCTCCACCCGCAGCTGGGTGAGGATGCGCTCGGAATCCACCAGCGCCTTGGGGCAGCCGAGGCTGACGAAACCTACTTTCGGATTGGCTAGGGACATTGCGTGCGCATCGGGACGTGTTGCGCGATTATAGGGCCCGGCACGGATCCACCCGCCTGGAGCACGCCAATGAACCGCTGGCACCTGCACCCGCAACTCGCCGACGACACCGCGCCGGTGATCGAACTGCCGCTGTGCGAAGTGCGCCTGATGGACGATGCCAACCACCCGTGGCTGGTGCTGGTGCCGCGGGTGGCCGACATGGTCGAGATCATCGACCTCGACGCCGCCCAGCGCACCCAGTTGGCGGCCGACATCGACGCGGCGTCGCGTGCGCTGAAGGCGTTGTTCAAGCCACACAAGCTCAACGTCGCCGCGCTCGGCAACCAGGTCCCGCAACTGCACGTCCACGTGATCGCGCGCTACACCGACGACATCGCTTGGCCGCGGCCGGTCTGGGGCACTGCGACCGCGCGACCCTATGCGCCGGAACAACTGATCGAACGGGTCAGCGCACTGCGCGCGGCACTGGCCTGACGCACCCGGGCGCAACGCCTCCTTGCCACCCTCGCCGGCGCGCCCATGATCAAGCTGTTCAGGAACGTGCGTCACCGGTTGCTGGCCGAAGGTCGCCTGAGCCGCTACCTGTTCTATGCCACCGGCGAGATCGTGCTGGTGGTGATCGGCATCCTGATCGCATTGCAGATCAACAACTGGAACGACGCGCGCAAGGATCGCGCCCGGGAACTGGGCTACCTTCGCAACATCCGCGAGGACGTGCGCGCGAACATCCGGGAGCTGGACGCCTACCTGGCGACCCGCCAACAGGGCATCGAGGCGGCGCAGCGCATCCTGGCGCATTTCGACGGCAAGCCGATCGAGGATCCGTCGGCGTTCAACGCCGACAGCATCAGCATCTACAACTGGCGGCGTTTCTACCTGGGCGACAACACGTACCAGGAGCTGATCGGATCGGGCAATTTCGCCCTGCTTTCCAACCCCGCGGTCAAGGACGGCCTGCTCGACATCGAGGCCATGTACCGCAAGCTGAAGGGAGAGGAAGACCATTTCCGCTTCGACAGCGAAACCCTGCTGTATCGCCCCCTGTACGAAACCACCAACCTCGGCCCCATGCTCGAGGACTACACGTTCCAGATGAGCAAGGGCCAGGCGGGCCACGCCGACGCGCTCGAGGCGCGCTATTTCGACCCGGTGTTGCGCAACCTGGAGGCGCGCAACGGTTTCTGGATGACCATCCTCGAGTTCGACAGCATGAACGGGCAGATGCGGGTGATGCGCGACCGCTCCAGGCAACTGCTTGCGGACATCGATGCCGAGCTGAAGCGCTGAGGGCTCAGGTCTTGGGCAGGGTCACGCCGGTCTGGCCTTGGTACTTGCCGCCACGATCCTTGTACGAGGTCTCGCAGACGTCGTCGGCGTCGGCCTGGAAGAACAGCATCTGCGCCACGCCTTCGTTCGCATAGATGCGTGCCGGCAGCGGCGTGGTGTTGCTGAACTCCAGGGTCACGTGGCCCTCCCACTCCGGCTCCAGCGGGGTCACGTTGACGATGATCCCGCAGCGCGCATAGGTGCTCTTGCCCAGGCAGACGACCAGGGTGTCGCGCGGGATGCGGAAGTATTCGACCGTGCGCGCCAGCGCGAACGAGTTGGGCGGGATGATGCATTCGTCCGCGACCACGTCGACGAAACTCTTCGGGTCGAAATGCTTGGGGTCGACGATCGTCGAATTGATGTTGGTGAACACCTTGAACTCGCGCGAGCAACGCACGTCGTAGCCGTAGCTGGAGGTGCCGTAGCTGACGATGCGCTGGCCATCGGCCTGCTTGACCTGGCCGGGCTCGAACGGCTCCAGCATGCCGTGCTGCTCGGCCATGCGGCGGATCCAGCGGTCGCTCTTGATGCTCATCTGCGTCTTTGTTGAGGTGTAGCGGGCGATTCTAAGCCAACCACCCGGCCCGTTGCCCCGCATGGCAACGGGCGTTCGCGGGCTCACGGCTGCGCCGCTCGACTGCCCCGCTCACCCGAGCAGCGATGCCATGATCCCGCTGCGCAGCTTCGGCCGGCCCTCCAGTTGCACCAGCAAGGCACGGGCGATGGCGCGATAGGCCTGCGCCGCGGCCGAATCCGGCAGCGCCGCCACGATCGGCGTGCCGATGTCGCCCTGCGCACGGATGCCGACCTCCAACGGCAGCGAGCCCAGCACCGGCACGCCGTACTGTGCCGACATGCGGTCGGCGCCCCCCTCGCCGAAGACATGCTCGGCGTGGCCGCAGTTCGAGCAGACGTGCACGGCCATGTTCTCGACCAGCCCGAGCACGGCGATATCGAGCTTCTCGAACATCTTCAAGGCCTTGCGCGCATCCAGGGTGGCGATGTCCTGCGGCGTGGTCACGATCACCGCGCCCGCCACCGGGATCTTCTGCGCCATGGTCAGCTGGATGTCGCCGGTGCCGGGTGGCAGGTCGACTACAAGCACGTCGAGGTCGCCCCAGCGGGTGTCGGTCAACAGTTGGGTCAGCGCCGATGTCGCCATCGGGCCGCGCCAGATCATCGGGGTGTCCTGGTCGACCAGCAGGCCGATCGACATCGCCTCGATGCCGTGCGCGCGCATCGGCTCGATGGTCTTGCCGTCGGGACTGTCAGGCCGGCCCGACAGGCCCAGCATCATCGGCACGCTGGGGCCATAGACGTCGGCATCCAGCACGCCCACCGCCAGCCCCTCCGCCGCCAGCGCGAGCGCCAGGTTCACCGCGGTGGTGGACTTGCCCACCCCACCCTTGCCGGAACCCACGGCGATGATGTTGCGGACTTTGGCGAGTGGCTTGAGTTCGCCCTGGACGGCGTGGGTGGGAAGACGGGGCATGGGGACTGAACTGCTGCGGGGCAGCAAGTCTAGCGTTGCGATCGACCCACGCGATCACCCCATCGGCGCGCAAGGTCAATACGCGTGGGTATGGAAGAGAGTTAATAACGTGTTACGGTCCAATACCGGCCAGCGGAAACTCGCAAGTCGTTGTAGCTGTTCACATTTTTGAAGGAATACTGAATGAAACCCTCCCCCAGCAAACTAATCCGACGCAGCCCCTTGACACTTGCTCTCGTTGCCGCGCTGTTTCTCCCGGTTGCGCATGCACAAGAGCAGGCTGCCCAGGACCAGGCCTCCACGAACACCGACGAAAAGACCAAGGACCTGGACAAGGTCACGGTCACCGGCTCGCTGATCCCGCAGACCACGATCGAGACGTCTACCCCGGTCACCATCATCACCGCGGAGGACATCCAGGCCCGCGGCTTCAACACCGTCGCTGAAGTGCTGCAGAGCAGCTCGTTCGCGACCGGTGGCGTGCAGAACAACCAGAGTTCGGCGTCCTTCACCCAGGGCGCGGAAACCCTGAGCCTGTTCGGCCTGTCCGCCAGCTACGTGAAGTACCTGATCGACGGTCGCCCGATGGCCAACTATCCGGCGCTGTACAACGGCTCCGACGTGTTCAACAACATCAGCGGCATCCCGGTCGAGCTGGTCGAGCGCATCGAGATCCTGCCTGGCGGCCAGTCCTCCCTGTACGGTTCCGACGCCATCGCCGGCGTGGTCAACATCATCCTGAAGAAGGACATCGACGGCGCGACGCTCAGCGGCCGCTTCGGTGGCTATGACGAGGGCGGCGGCCAGAGCGGCCGCATCAGCTTCGCCGACGGCTTCAGTGCAGCCGGCAACAAGCTCAACGTCGTGTACGGCATCCAGGCCGAGAAGAGCAACCCGGTCTGGGGTTACCAGCGCGACCTGACCAGCCAGTTCAATACCAAGGGTTACAACGGCGCGGCACAGTTGGCCAGCCGCGACTGGCTGGTCTACAGCCCGTTCACCAGCTACAAGTTCCTCGATCCCGCCAATTGCGCCAACGTCACCGATGGCTTCGACGGCTCGGTCGACCTGCAAACGCGCCCGGGCTTCGGCGACGCAAAGTACTGCGGCTCGATGACCACACCCGGTTATCGCACCCTGAAGAACGGCAAGGAAGGCGTCCAGCTCTACACCCATGCCACCTGGGATTTCAACGACCTTGCCCAAGGCTACGCGGACATCCTGCTGAGCCATGAAAAGGTCAAGTACCACATCGGCTCCAGTTACACCTGGTGGGGCACCGGCGTGAAGTGGGGGTATTTCTACGACCCCGACCTGGACGATCTCCTGAACCTGCAGCGCGCCTTCACCCCGGAAGACATGGGCGACTGGGAAGACACGATGGCGGAAAACAAGAGCAGTTCGTATGCCATCACCTTCGGCGTGAACGGCACCCTCAGCGAGGACTCGAACTGGGACTACGACATCAGCCTGTCGCGCACGCACTACAAGCTGGATGAAATCGACCTGGCTCGCCTCGCGGACCCGATCAACGATTACTTCCAGGAACACGTGCTCGGTCCGCAATTGGGCTGGGATCCGTACTACAACGCCTATCCGGTGTTCCAGCCGGACTACGCGGCGTTCTACACGCTGATGTCGCCCTCGGATTTCCACAGCTTCATGGGCAAGACCGTGTCGAAGAGCACGACCTTCGACAACCTGATCCGCGCGCAATTCACCAATGGCTCGTTGTTCTCGCTCGCGGGCGGCGACGCCGGTGCGGCGATCGCGGTCGAGGCGGGCACCCAGGGTTGGTCCTACGTTCCCGATCCCCGCCTGCTGAACGGCGAGATCTGGGGCACCACGGCGGTGAGCGGCGGTGGCAAGCGCTCGCGCTACGCGCTCACTGGTGAGGTGCGCCTGCCGGTGCTGGAGCCGCTGACCATCACCGCGTCAGCCCGCTACGACGGCTACCGGGTCGCCGGCAACGAGATTTCCAAGCCGACCTACGCGCTGGGCCTCGAATACCGACCGATCGAGTCGTTGCTCTTCCGTGGCAAGTACGGCACCGCGTTCAAGGCACCCACCCTCTCCGACCAGTTCCAGGGCATCAGCGGTTTCTACAGCACCACGACCGACTACTACAGCTGCGGCTTGCTCGGCTTCGACCCGGGCGAAGTGGACCAGTGCCCGGCCGTTTTCTCCGACGTGCAGTACTTCGGCCAGCAATCTGGCAACCCTGACCTGAAGCCGATCAACGCCAAGGTCTGGAGCTACGGCGTGGTGTGGGCGCCCACCGCGAAGTTCTCGGTCAGTGCCGACTACCACCACTGGGACATCCGCGACGAAGTCCGCGTTCAGAGCGTCGACCAGTTGATGCGTGACGAAGCCGCATGCCGTACCGGTGGCCTCGACATCAACTCCGGCACCTGCCAGGCGGCCATCAGCCAGATCACCCGTGGCGCGACCGGTACTGTGCAGCAGATCCAGGTCAAGAAGATAAACGTCGCCAAGGAGATCCTGGATGCGGTCACGGTGGAGATGAACTATGGCCATGACCTGGGCGCGTATGGCAGCCTGGGGCTGTCCGGCTCGTGGACGCGGAACCTTGAGCACCAGTTGCAGGATTACCCGACCGACCCAGTGGTGGATGCGCTCAACGATCCGTACTGGAGCACCGACCCGAAGTACAAGGCCAACGCCTCCCTCAGCTGGAACAAGTCGCGCTGGACCACCACCCTTTACGCGAACTACATCGGCCCGACGCCGAACTACCGGGCAACGCTGGATCCGGACGGCTACGCTTTCCCGGGGGCGGATCGCCTCGGCTCGTACACGACCACCAACGCAAGCGTGAACTTCGACGTCACCGAAGATCTCAAGCTTTCGTTCCTGGTCAACAACCTGACCAATCGGATGCCGGACATGGACGTCTCGTCATACCCGGGCAACAGCGGCGAGCCATACAACACCAGCAACTTCAACGCGCTCGGTCGCGCGTACTACCTGGAAGCCAAGTGGAGCTTCGGCAAGGGCGAGTGATGCCTTCCGCCGAATGACACCACGAAAAACCCCGCCGATCGGCGGGGTTTTTTTTTGCATGCTCGCCGGCGTTGACGCCCCTCAGACCACGATGCCGCCGGCTTCCAGCAATGCGCGCAAGCCGGCCAGCTGCGGCTCGTAGCGCTTCCAGCGCTGCAGTGCGTCGCGATGCAACGGCTGCCGCACCTGCACCGCGCTGGCGGTCGCCACCGGCGCGGCATTGTCGTTGAAGCGCATGCACGCCTCGTCCCATTCCAGTCCGCAATGCGCCAGCAGCCGGCGGGTGCTGCCTTCCTGGTCGTCGACGATCGACTCGTAGTCGAGCTCGAGGATGCGGCCGGGCATGGTGTCCTGCCAATGCCGCATCAGCCGGTCGAACAGCAGGTAGTAGCGGCCGGTATCCAGCAGGTCGAAGGAATAGTCGTAGTACGGCGTGCTCTGCGCGAACAACTGGCGGAAATTGCCAAGGCAGCTGTCCATCGGGTTGCGCCGCAGGCAGACGATCCGCGCCTTCGGCAACGCCCGCGCGATGAACCCCGCGTACAGGAAATTGTGCGGGAGCTTGTCGACGAAACGCGGCTTTCCCGCCGTGGCGGGGCGCGTGCTGGCGATGTAGGCGTCACCCAGTTGTCGCCAATCCGCCGAGCCCGCGCCCACCACCGTGTCGACATCGAGCAATTCAGGCGTTCGGCTGCCGGACGCGCGCTTGAGGATCACGCCGAAATTCTGCAGCTCGCCTGCCGAGTGCACCAATGGATGGCTCGAGAGGATGCGATCCACCAACGTCGTGCCTGACCGCGGCAGGCCGATGACGAAGATCGGTTCCTCGCTGGCGCTGCCCCCGGTGGAGACGGAAGCGGCGGGCGTGGCCGTTTCGATCGCCGCGAACAGCGCGGCATCCCGCTCCGTCCGGTACGCGCGTCCTTCGCCGCCGGCAGCCTTGCCGGCCGTGAGGTGCGCGAATGCGCGTGGATAGTCGCCAAGGTCTTCATGCTCCTTGGCCAGCGCCAGGTTGAGGTACATCCGGGTCGCGGCGTCGCCCGCATCACCAAGGAGCCCCTGCAACCGCGCGAGGTGGTTGGCATCGCCGGTCGCCGTTCGCAGTTGCGCCAGCGCCAAGTGCGCCTTGCCATGCCCCGGCTCTCGCGCCAGGCAGGCCTCGTACTCGCACTCCGCCTGGTCGAGATCGCCCAGGAACGTATGCGACGTGCCGAGATTGAAGCGGAAGGCCGCATTCCCGGGCAGCTTACGCGCCGCATGCTCGAACAGGGCGATGGCCTTGGCATGCTCATTGGCCTGGGTGTAGACGACGCCCAGCGTGTCGAGCGTGGCCGCGTCGTCGGGCGCCATGGCCGCTGCCGCATCCGCGGCGACCAGGGCTTCGCGGGTGAGCCGCGCCATCGCCAGCGCCCGCGCGAACTGCGCCGCATAATCGGCCCGCGTCGGACTGAGGTGGACGGCGCGCTGCAGGTGGCGGATACCCTCGGGCAACTGCTGCAGTTGCAAAGCCGCCACGCCAGCCACGAAATGCACGCCCCCATGGCCTGGGACCATCCCGACCAGGTGCACGCCCATCGCATGGGCCGCCTGCCAGTCCCCTCGGTTCAGCGCTTCCACGGCGTCGGCGTAAAGGCGTTTTGCGTCGTTCATCCAGTCATCCTAATCCCCCGCCTCCATGCGGCATCGACTGCCAGGCCGCTCCGACAGGCCCGGCATCGTCGGCACGCCGGGGCGGCCCAACACCCCCACCGCCAGTCCTTCGAGCGCCAGGTTCACTGCGGTGGTGGACTTGCCCCCCCTTGCCGGAGCCGACGGCGATGATGTTGCGGATATTGGGCAATGGCTTGAGTTCGCCCTGGACGGCGCGGGTGGCGAGGCGGGACATGGCTGCACGTGATGCTGCCGGGCGGCAAGTCTAGCCCCGACCACTCATGGCATGGCGTCGTCGGGCCCGCACCGGCTCGACTAGCCCGAAAGTGGCCATGACTTATGGCACTGACATGAATTAATTGTTAACTTCCGCAAACAAGTCAACCGAGAGCACTCGGCAGGCGCCACGTCGATTTCCAGGGGGGACCAAATGGCTATCCATCGCAACGTCCGATTCAACCGCCGCCCATTGACGCTCGCGCTGGCCGCGGCGCTCTTCGCGCACGCCGGCATGGTCCACGCGCAGGACGCCAAGGGAGACGAGGATCCCGCGACCAAGAAGGACGAGATCTCGGAGCTGGACACGGTGAAAGTGACCGGTTCGCGCATCCAGCGCGCTGGTTTCGACACCCTGGAACCCGCGACTGTGGTCGGCGAGGAATACCTGCAGCAACGCGGCATCACCAACGTCGCCGATGCCCTCAATGAAATCCCCGGCTTCGGCACCGGCGTGACGCCCGAAGGCGGCCAGTCCAGCTTCGGCGTGGGCGTGAATTTCGTGAACCGCTTCGGCCTGGGCAGCAACCGCACGCTGACCCTGATCAACGGGCGCCGCTCTGTCTCGAGCAACCCGCCGACCATCTTCGGACCCGGCGCTCCCGGCGTGCAGGTCGACCTCAACATGGTGCCCACCTCGATGGTGGACCGCGTGGAGAACCTCGCGGTCGGTGGTGCCCCGACCTATGGCGCCGACGCGATCGCCGGCGTCGTGAACCTGATCCTCAAGCGGGACTACGAAGGCACCGAGATCGGCGGCAACTTCGGCATCACTGGCCAGGGCGACAACCAGCGCATCAATGGCTACGCCCTGTGGGGCATGAACTTCGGCGAGAACGATCGCGGCAACATCACCGTCAATGTCTCGTACGACACGGCCGATGGCGTGCTGCAGATGGATCGGGACTATTACGCCGCAGGCTATTTCACCACCGGCAACCCGCTCGCGAGCACGATGGCGGCACTGTTCCCCGGCCGCACGCCCGCCAACGATGGCCGCTGGAACCCCGCCGTGCCCTTCAACACCGGAACCGGCGATGGCATCCCCAACAGCGTCCTGATCACGGGTCGCCACATCTGGACCACGCCGTTCGGCGGCCTGATCTCCCCGGTGTCCGGCGCTTTCAAGCCAGGGTCCGGCAACCTCATACCGAACGGCTTCGGGCCAGGCGGCAACACAGTCCTGCAATTCGACGGCAGCGGCAACCTGGTGCCATTCAACCCGGGCTCGACCTTCACCGCCACCGATGCCTCCGGCGGCGATGGGCTGTTCCTGACCGAAGGCGGCCAGATCACCTCCGACCTGACCCGCAAGACGGTGTTCAGCACCTTCCGCTGGGGCGTGACCGACAACATCGATTTCTTCGCCGAGGGCTCCTACTACCGCGCCAACAGCACCGAACTCACCGACCAGTGG
Organism: Thermomonas sp.; assembly: GCA_035456065.1. Classification (GTDB taxonomy): domain Bacteria; phylum Pseudomonadota; class Gammaproteobacteria; order Xanthomonadales; family Xanthomonadaceae; genus Thermomonas. The sequence goes on from DATIDW010000010.1 coordinate 10,101, forward strand.
ATGTACAACTCGCCGCTGTTCGGCGGCCTGAGCCGCATGATCACGGTACCGGCCAATCATCCGATGCTGACCGCACAGGCCAAGCAGAAGCTCTCGGAATTGGGGGTCAGCTCGTTCAACCTGAGTCGCGCCTCGCGCGACCTGGTCACCAACAATGCCCGCGGCACCACCACCACCGGCCGCGTCGTCGCGGGCCTGGAAGGCGATTTCGAGCTCGCCGAGCGGACCTTCTACTGGGAATCCTCGGCCAACTGGGGCCGCACCCGGGCCGAGTATTTCGGCACTTCGCTCGACCAGCAGAAATTCGTCAACGCGATGCACGCCTGCTCCGCGACACCGCTCCCGGGCCTGATCATCCCGGGCGCGGGTGCAGTGGCCGGCACCCCGATCGCGGACCCGAGCTGCGTTGCGCTGGACATCTTCGGCGACGGACGGCCCAGCCAGGCCGCGCGCGACTACGTGACCGAGCAGACGCGCTCCTGGTCCGTGCTCGAGCAGCGGGTCTTCAACATCAACATGTCGAGCGACCTGTTCGACCTCTGGGCCGGCCCGATCCAGTACAACATCGGTTACGAATACCGCAACGAATTCGCCGAGTTCCAGCCCGGCGCCTTCCTCGAGGCCGGCCTCGGGCGTTCGGTGGCGATCACCCCGCTCAAGGGCTCCTACAGCACCAACGAATTGTTCGGCGAGTTCATCTTCCCCTTGCTCGATGGCGCCGACCGCACGTTCTTCAAGAAACTGGACCTGATCGGCAAGTACCGCAGCGTCGACAACGAGATCAATGGTCGCGCAGGCACCTACACCTACGGCCTGCAATTCAAGCCGGTCGAGGACCTCGAATTGCGCGGCAACTTCACCCGGGCGATCCGTGCGCCGGCCATCACCGAACTGTTCCTGCCGCAGGCCAGCTCGTTCCAGTTCGTGACCAACGACCCCTGCGATTCGCGCTTCATCAACACCGGCCCGAATCCCAGCGTCCGCGCGACGAACTGCGCGGCCTTCCTGAACTACTACGGCCTGACGTCGTTCACCTCCACCGCCCATAGCGCCTCGATCCAGGGCATCAATGGCGGCAACCCGAACCTCGACAACGAGGTGGCGGACTCGCATACCTACGGCTTCACCTGGGCGCCGTCCTTCTTCGAGGGCTTCACCCTTGCCGCGGACTACTACAAGATCGAGATCGACCAGGTCATCGCCAGCCTGACTGCCGCGAACCTCGCTTCGGCCTGCTTCGACAGCACCAACTTCGACACCTCGAACGTCCCGCACGCGAACGCCTATTGCAGCCAGATCATCCGCAATGCACCGGGCAGCCCCAACAATTCCGCGGGCCAGGCGACGTCGTTCGTCAGCGGCTTCGTCAACGGCCGCTACCTGAACATGAAGGCCTATTCGACGGAGGCGCGTTACTCCTGGGATGCGGGCGACCTCGGCCAATTCACCCTGAGCTGGGTGGGCTACTTCCCTCGCTCGCTCGTCACCGACGTCACCGGCGTCAGTCCGACCGAGCAAGCCGGCACGATCGGTACATCGAAGAAGCAGCACCAGTTCAACGTGAATTGGGACGGCGAGAAGCTGGGCCTGAACCTGTCCGCCAACTACCTGAGCGACGCCGCCTTCAACCTCACCAATACCGCCGAGACCCAGGACATCTGGGGCGTGGGCGACTACATGCTGTTGAACGCGGGCGGCAACTATCGCTTCAGCGACAATCTGACGCTGCGGCTGGCGATCACCAACCTGCTCGACGTCGACCCGCCGTTCCCGACCGCCGGCATCGGCAATTACGACATCCTGGGGCGTCGCTACAACCTGTCCTTCCAGTGGAACTTCTGATCCAGGGCCATTGAATCGCTTGCGAGGAGCAGAGCCCGGCTGAACAGCCGGGCTTTTCTTGGCGCGGCCGTCGGCCATGCCGATGGCGCATCCGGGACCCTGGTCGCATGCCTGCCGCAGCCGCGGGACCTGCACGTATGCGTGCCGCATCCGCTCGCCGGCACTCCCTTCTTCAGCTTCCATACGGCATCGGATGCGGTATAAATGCGCCGTTCGGCCATCGGGCGCACCGCGCCCCGCCATCTCCCTGGGAGGGGATCAACCATGCGCAATTTCATCCTCGCCGGCCTGCTTGCCTCGCTCGCCTTTTCCGCTTCTGCGCAGAACGCCACCTCACCGATCGGCAAGTGGAAGACGCTGGACGACAAGTCCGGCAAGCCGATGACGGTCACCGAGGTGTACGAAGCCAAGAACGGCACCCTCGCCGCCAAGATCGTGGAGAACCTCGGCCTGCCGGCGACCTGCGCCAACTGCAGCGACGAGCACAAGGACAAGCCCATCGTCGGCATGGTCACCTTGTGGAACCTCAAGGCCAACAAGGACGGCACCTGGGGCGGCGGCAGCGGTTACAAGCCGTCCGAGGACCGTGAGTTCAACGCCAAGTCGGTCAAGCTGGTCGATGGCGGCAAGAAGCTGGAAGTGAAGGGGTGCGTGTCCATCATCTGCCGCACTGCCACCTGGGTGCGCGTGAACTGAGTCTCGAGCTTCCCGACCACGAAACGGCCCGCTTGCGGGCCGTTTCCGTTTACCGGTCCACGCATCCTCCCGTCCTTGCAGGAACCCGCACATGCGCCTTGCCACGACCGTTTTCCTGTCCATCTTCATGTTGCTGGCGGCATCGGCCAGCGAGGCGCAATCGCCATCGCCCCCCGTCGGCCGCTGGAAGACCATCGATGACGCCACCGGCAAGGCGAAGTCCGTGGTCGAGATCTACCTGGCCAGGGACGGGCGACTCGCCGGCAAGGTGGTCGAAGTCCTCGACCTGAAGGACGGGCCGAATCCGACATGCGACAAGTGCGCGGGCGGCAACCACGGCAAGCCGATCAATGGACTGGTGATCCTGTGGGGCCTGCGATCGGAGGGCGCGGGCAAGTGGAGTGGCGGCCGCGTGCTCGATCCCGAGAACGGCAAGGACTACAAGGCCAAGCTGGAGTTGCTCGAGGGCGGCCGCAAGCTCGGCATGTCCGGTTGCATCGCCTTCCTGTGCCGGCAGCAGGTCTGGCTGCGTGAATAAGCGCGCCCGCGCGCCGGCGCGTTTTGTTGCCATGCGATAATCGCGCCCCCTTCGCACCGCCCGCCTCCATGCCTCGTTCCGCGCTGGTCACCAACGCCCTGCCCTACGCAAACGGCCCACTCCACCTCGGCCATCTGGTCGGCTACATCCAGGCCGACATCTGGGTGCGGGCACGGCGGATGCGCGGCGACACGGTGCACTACGTCTGCGCCGACGACACCCACGGCACGCCGATCATGCTGGCCGCGGAGAAGGCCGGGAAGACGCCGGAAGACTTCATCGCCGGCATCCAAGCCGGGCACGAGCGCGACTTCGCCGCGTTCGGCGTGGACTTCGACCACTACGATTCGACCAACTCGCCTGCCAATCGCGCGCTGACCGAACAGTTCTACGCCAGGCTGGAAGCCGGCGGGCACATCGGCAGGCGCAGCGTCGCCCAGTTCTACGACCCGGCCAAGGGCATGTTCCTGCCCGATCGCTACATCAAGGGCACCTGCCCGAACTGCGGCACCGCCGACCAGTACGGCGACAACTGCGAGGCCTGTGGTGCGACCTACGCGCCGACCGACCTCAAGGAGCCGAAGTCGGTGCTGTCCGGCGCCACCCCGGAAATGCGCGACTCGGAGCACTTCTTCTTCGAGGTGGGCCGCTTCGAGTCGTTCCTGCGCGCGTGGCTCGCCGGCGACGTCGCGTTGCCCGGCGTGAAGGCCAAGCTGATGGAATGGCTGGACGCGGAAGGCGGCCTGCGGGCATGGGACATCTCCCGCGACGCGCCCTATTTCGGCTTCCAGATCCCCGGCCAGCCGGGCAAGTATTTCTATGTCTGGCTGGATGCACCGATCGGCTATCTCTCAAGCTTCAAGACCCTGTGCGCGAAGAACGGGGCGGATTTCGATGCCTTCCTGAAAACCGGCAGCGACGCCGAACTGCATCATTTCATCGGCAAGGACATCGTCAATTTCCACGGCCTGTTCTGGCCGGCGGTGCTGGAGGGCGTGGGCCTGCGTGCGCCCACGCGCCTGCACGTCAACGGCTACCTGACCGTCGACGGCGCGAAGATGTCGAAGTCGCGCGGCACCTTCGTCATGGCGCGCACGTACCTGGATGTCGGCCTGGAACCGGACGCGTTGCGCTACTACTTCGCCTGCAAGACCTCCGGTGGCGTCGACGACCTCGACCTCAACCTCGGCGACTTCGTGGCGCGGGTGAACAGCGACCTGGTCGGCAAGTTCGTCAACATCGCCAGCCGTTGCGCGAAGCTGCTGGAAACGCATTTCGACAACACACTGTGGACTGCGCCGCCTCTCACCGTCGATGCCGAGGCGCTGGGCGATGCGTACACGCAACACGCACGTCTTCTGGCCAGCGTGTCTAGCCACACATGGACGATCGCGCCGGAGCTGTACGCCGAAGACAACTTCGCTTCGGTGGCGCGCAATGCGATGACCGCCGCGGACCAGGTTAACGAGTACATCGCGCTGACGGCGCCGTGGGCACTCGCGAAGGATCCGGCGCGCCGCACCGAGTTGCACATCGTGCTCAGCACCTCGCTGCAGGCGTTCGCCGACATCGCCGGCGTGCTCAAGCCGATCCTGCCTGCCACCGTCGCCAAGGCGGAGCACTACCTCGGCGTGGCGCTTGAGGTCGACAAGCGCAGCGCGCTTGAAGGACGCACGCTCGCGAATGCCTATGCCCCGCTGTTCACCCGCATCGACCCCAAGCACATCGACGCCATGACCGAAGCCTCCAGGGACACCCTCGCCGCCGCGCCTGCAGCGCCTGTGGGAGGGCCTTCAGGCCCGAAGCCCGCATCGCCGGGCACACCCGTCGCGGCTGAGGCCGCTCCCACAAGTGCCCACATCGTGATGGAGGATTTCGCCAGGCTCGACCTGCGCATCGGCAAGGTGCTGGAGTGCGGGTTCGTCGACGGCTCCGACAAGTTGCTGCGCTTCCTGCTGGATGCCGGCACGCTTGGCCAGCGGCAGATCTTCTCCGGCATCCGTGCGAGCTATGGCGAGCCGGACGCGCTGGTCGGCCGCAACGTGGTGTTCATCGCCAACCTGGCGCCGCGCAAGATGCGCTTCGGCGTGAGCGAGGGGATGATCCTGTCGGCGGGCTTCGACGGTGGCGCACTGGCGCTGCTGGATGCGGACGCCGGCGCGCAGCCCGGCATGCCGGTGCGTTGACGGCCGGAGCCACGCCGCGGCGATGAACGTGGACCTCGCCGAACGCCTCGACCGCCTGCTGCCGCAGACCCAGTGCGGCCAGTGCGGCTACGACGGTTGCCGGCCCTATGCAGAGGCGATGGCACGCGGCGAGGCCGGCATCGACCACTGCCCGCCCGGTGGCGATGCCGGCGCGCGCGCGTTGGCGAAGCTGCTGGGCCTGCCCGCGAAACCCTACGAGCGCAGTCGCGGCGAACACCTGCCGCCACGCGTCGCGGTGGTGGTGGAGGCCGACTGCATCGGCTGCACCAAGTGCATCCAGGCCTGCCCGGTCGATGCGATCGTCGGCGCATCGAAGCTGATGCACGTGGTCATCGATCCGCTGTGCACCGGCTGCGAATTGTGCGTGCCCGCCTGCCCGGTGGACTGCATCGTGATGGTCGCGCTGCAAGGCAGCGAAGCAACTCGCTAGGCGGCGGGATCGGTTGGTGTTCGCGGCGGCATGTAGAGCCGCGAAGCGAATACCAAACGGTCGCGCTGCCAATCCGTGATCAGCGTCCCGGCTGCGCTGGCCCCGCGTCGCAGGCCTCGCACACGCGCTCGACCTTGTAGCCCTTCGCCTTCAGTTTCTCGACCAGGCCGTCGCTGCCGAGCAGGTGCAGCGTACCGACCACCACCAGGGTGTCATCCGACTTCGAGCCGGCCAGGCGCTGCTCGATCTGCGGCAGCCATGCGTCATTGCGGTCCACGTCGAGCAGCTTGTAGGACTGCGGGGTCTTCGTGGCCATCTCCGCGCGCATGTCCGCGTCGAGCCGTTCGATGTCGCCGGCACGCCACCAGGCGTGCATGTCCTGCAAGTCCCGGATCGCTTTCTGCGGGTCGAGCAGGAATTCGTCCAGCCCTTGCACCTGTTCCGCGTGCGGCACCGCGTCCATCGCCTGCATCTGGTCCTCGACGGTTTCCAGGCCGCTTGCCGGCTTGCCGGCCTTGGCCGCGCGCTCCATCAGGTGGCGATCGAGGCCGAGGTCCGCCTTGAAGCCCATCGCCTGGCTCACGCCGATGACCAGGCCCAGGCTGACCGCCCACGGCTCGTTCTGCTCGAGGGCCTGCACCGAACTGCCGCTGGCGGAGACCAGCGTGCCGAGGCGGTCCAGCGTCGCCTTCGGCAGCACCTTGCTCAGGCTCTGGCCGTCGTCATAGGCCATGTACTTCTGCATCGTCGCCACCGTTTCCGGCGCGGTCATCTCGCGCGGATCGACCTCGAACAGCAGCGATTCGGCATCGTCGAAGGCACGGTCGATGTCCGCCGGCATCGGATAGTCGTCCGGCTTGAGCAGGTGGAACGAGCCCAGCAGGTACACGTCGTTGTCGGCATCCGAGACCTTCCACAGCAGCGGGCGCTCCACGCCCTTGGCGGCGGGCGCGGCAGGTGCAACGCGCGCATCTTGCGTGGGCTGGTCGGCGTGGGCGGGAAGTGCGATCGCGGCGGCAAGCGCCAGGGTCAACAAACGAGGCGTCACGGGGAATCCTTCTGCTGCGAGGCGGGTTTTGCGTAGGCTTTCTCGCCCGCCTGCACCGCCAGGTCCAGCCGGTTTTCCGGCGGCGGCAGCGGGCAGGTGGCGAACGGGGTAAACGCGCACGGCGGGTTGTAGGCCTGGTTGAAGTCGAGCAGGACGCGGCCCTGCGCATCGGGCTTCGGCGCGTCCAGGAAGCGCCCGGCGCCATAGCTGCCATGGCCGCTGGTGCGATCGGCGAAGACCACGAACAAGGTGTCTTCGCCCTGGTCCAGCGCTTCCAGTCGGTAGGTCTTGCCGCCGCGCTGGAATTCGAGCACGCCGGGGTTGGGGGTGTCGTCGATGGTGCCGATGATGTTGGCGATCGGCAGGGTCTTGCCCTTGGGGTGGGCGATGAACCGCGCCGGCAGCTGCCAGTCGCGACCACCGGTCCAGTACTCCAGCCCAGCGAAGTGCACGAGGCTGTCGGCGTCGGCGTGTTTCACCCGCAGGGCGAGCCTGCCGCCGCGTTCGATCACCGTGACCTGCCCCTTGCCCGCATCGAACCCGATCACGCTGGGTCCCTGCCCGGCCTTGTCGGTGCGCAGGACAGCGCCTCCGCTGGGCTGCCCATCCACGGTCAGCGCCTCGCTGTCGGCGACGAAGCGCACCGTGCCATCGCGCACCGTGAATACACCCAGGTGATCCGGCCCCATCGCCAGGCGGATGCCGTTGTCGGTGTCGCTGCCGACACGGTGCGTGCCCGGGTCCAGCCAATGCAAGCCGACCAGGCTGGTCCAGCCATCCGGGCGACTGAGCTCGATGACACGCCGTCCGCGCCACATGAACTGCTCACGCGCGTATCGCTTGAGCGCCTCCTGCATCAGTGCCGCTTCGTCAGGGGCCGCTTGCGCTTGCGCGGCGGGCTCGCAGCCCGCCATCGCCAGCACGCACGCCAGCGCCATGCCCACCTTGCTCATCGTCCGCGCAGGAACCATCGATCCATCTCCGCCAGGCCGAACCGCGTCCAGGTCGGACGCCCGTGGTTGCACTGCCCCGAGCGCTCGGTCGCCTCCATCTCGCGCAGCAGGGCATTCATTTCATGCACGGTGAGCCGGCGGTTGGCGCGCACCGCGCCATGGCAAGCCATCGTCGCCAGCAACTCGTCGCGGGTCTCGGCCACGCGGCGGGTGGTGCCGTGTTCGCGCAGGTCGGCCAGCACGTCGCGCAGCAGCGCTTCCACGTCGCCGTGCGCGAGCAATGCCGGCACGCTGCGCAACAGCAAGGATTGCGGGCCGCTGCGCTGCACCTCGAAGCCCAGTTGCGCCAGTGTCGCGACCTCGCGTTCGGCGACGTCGGCCTCGCGCTCGGACACCGCAAGGCTCGACGGCACCAGCAGCGGCTGGGTGCGCAGGCCGGCACCATCGTGCGCCGTCTTCAGTTTTTCGTAGCCGATGCGTTCGTGCGCGGCATGCATGTCGACCACGACCAGGCCGTCGGCGTTCTCGGCGAGGATGTAGATGCCGTGCAACTGCGCCACCGCGAAGCCCAGCGGCGGCAGTCCGGCGGGCGTGTCGTCGGGCATCGGCATCGCGGCGAATGATTCCGGCGAGCCGGGGAACGTCGCAGCCTCGCGCGGCGCGTACAACGCGGCGTAGGCAACCGGTGCATCGGCCACCCGCAAGCCGATCGTGGATTGCTGCGGCGCGGGCATCGACCATGCTTGCGATGCCGGTGTCGGCAACATCGGTGCCGCCGCACCACCCGCGCGGGTCCCGGCCAAGGCCTGATGCAGCGTGCGGTAGACGAAGTCATGGACCAGGCGCGATTCGCGGAAACGCACTTCGTGCTTGGCCGGGTGCACGTTCACGTCGACCCCGCGCGGGTCGAGTTCCAGGAACAGCACGTAGGCCGGGTGCCGGCCATGGAACAGCACGTCCGAATAGGCCTGGCGGATCGCATGCGAGACGTTGCGGTCGCGCACGCTGCGGCCGTTGACGTAGAGGTATTGCTGGTCGGCGCTGGCGCGGTTGTAGGCCGGCGTCGCGATCCAGCCATGCAGGCGCATGCCGGCGCCGGCGTGGTCCACGCGCAATGCATTGCGGGCGAAATCCTCGCCGAGCGCCTCGTGCAGGCGCGCGTCGCTGAGCAGCGTGCCTTCCTGCAACTGGCCCTCGCCCTTCCAGCGCCGCGACGGCTTGCCGTTGTGGGCAACCCGCAGCTCGACGTCGGGACGCGCCAAGGCCAGCGTGCGCAGCCAGTCCTCGATGTGCGACAACTCGGTGCGCTCCGCGCGCAGGAACTTGCGCCGCGCGGGCACGTTGTAGAACAGGTCGCGCACTTCCACCGTGGTGCCCGGCGGATGCGCGTGCGGGGTCACGTCGCCGACCTTGCCGCCATCCACCTGCAGCAACGCGCCGTGCTCGCTGCCCGCGCGCCGGGACGTGAGCCGGAAGCGGCTGACCGACGCCACCGACGGCAGCGCCTCGCCGCGGAAGCCGAGCGTGGCCACGGCTTCGAGGTCGTCGATGCTGGCGATCTTGCTGGTGGCGTGGCGCGACACCGCCAGCGGCAATTCGCCGGGTTCGATGCCGCTGCCATCGTCGCGGATCCGGATCAGGCGGATGCCGCCGTCCTCCAGGTCGATGTCGATGCGGCGGGCGCCGGCATCGAGGGCGTTCTCGACCAGTTCCTTGACCACGGATGCCGGTCGCTCCACGACTTCGCCCGCGGCAATCTGGTTGATGAGGGTGTCGGGCAACTGGCGGATGGTCACGCCGCGATTCTAACGGACACCTTTCGCGGACGCCGGCAAAAACCGGCGCGACGCGATCCGGTCAGGGACTGCCGCCCGCGCCTGCACCCGTGACCGGCGCAGGGCCCTGGCTGACCTGGCTGGCCTGGGCGCGCGCGGCGAACAGCGTGCCGGGCGGTGGCTGGCGGACGAAGTAAGCGCTGATGCCGTTCAACACCGCCGCCGCCAGCCGGCGCTGGTAGTCCGGGCTGGCGAGCAGGGCCTCTTCCCCGTGGTTGGAGATGAACCCGGTTTCCACCAGCATCGCCGGCACGTCCGAGGTGCGCAGCACGGCGAAGTTGGCGTGCTCGACCCTGCGCGTCTTGCCGACGCTGCTCAGGCTGCCGAGCACCTGGTAGGCGGCGTCGGACGAGGCCTTCATCTGCCCGCTCTGGGTCAGGTCCAGCAGCACGGATTTCAGGGTGTCGCCGGTACTCGCCAGTTTCACGCCACCGATGAGGTCGGCGGCGTTTTCCTTGTCGGCCAGCCAGCGCGCGCGCTGCGAGGATGCGCCGCGCGTGGACATCACGAACACCGAGGAACCCGTTGCATCGCGGTTCTCGGCCGCGTCCGCATGGATCGACACGAAAATGTCGGCCTTGGCGCCACGTGCCAGCACCGCACGCCGGTTGAGCGGGATGAAGACGTCCGCATCGCGGGTCAGGTGCGCCTTCATGCCGGGCGTGGCATTGATCTGGCGGGCCAGCTCGCGGGCGATGGCCAGGGTGACGTGCTTTTCGCGATTGCCGTTCGGGCCGATCGCACCCGGATCCTGGCCGCCATGGCCGGCATCGATGGAGATGACCAGCGGGCGCATGCCGGGCTGCATCGCGGACCGCGGAGCGGGGGCAACCGGCGCGATGGCCACCGGGGTTTCGACGGTGACAGGCTCCGGCTTGCCGGTCGCGATGCGGGTGGGGATGCCCGTCGCAACAGTGCCCGGCAGTTCGGACACGGTGGCAGCCTTGCCGACCACAGTGCCGGGGTGGGTTTCGACCGCTGCGGAGGATCTGGCGATCTCGGCAATCGGATCGGACCTGGCCGGCACGGTGAAGGTGGTGGGAGCGACGGGTGCGGCTGCGGACCCATCACCGGGCCATTCCAGCACCAGCCGCGGACCGGCGGCGGTGGTCTCGATCCGGGGCGGCATCACCTTGACCTCGCCGGAGAGGTCGAACACCACGCGGACGGTGCCCGGCTGCGGCTGCCCGGTGCGCACGGCTTTCACCGCGCCGACACCCGCGGGCATGGTCAGGTTGCGGCCCAGGCGGCCATCCGCAAAGTCCACGACCAGCCGGTCCGGGTTGCGCAGTTCGATGACCTTGTACTCGCCTTCGCGGTCGAGTTGCAGCTCCGCGCGGGTACCGGTGGCGCCCGCATCCACACGCAACTGCTTGATTTCCGAAGCATTCGCGAGATTCCAGCAGAGCGCCGCCAGCAGCATCGCCGCCAGCAGGACTTCCTCGAAACGGATCCCCTTCGCTCGCATGGCTCGGAGTTAAGCACTAGCCGGAGCCGAGTGCAAGAACTTTTTCCCTTAATAATCCGTAACCTGCCGTACTTTCCTAAATAGGCGCGCAACTCGTGCCCGGAGCGTCAAGCGGGATGCAGGGTTTCCAGCCAGGCCGCGCCGATGGGGCTGCGCGCCTGCAGCTGGCAGCGCCTGCCTTCGCCCTCCACCGCGAGTGCCACCTCGAGGTCGACCGCAGGCAGTCCGCCGTGCCCCCGTTCGGGCCACTCCACCAGCCATAAGCGGATTTCGGCCGGGTCCAGCCCGAGGAATTCCAGCTCGCCGGGATCGCCGATCCGGTACAGGTCGAGGTGGAGTGCCATCCCGCCGGCGGGAAGCGGGTACTGCTCGACCAGGGTGTAGGTGGGGCTGCGGATGGTGCCAGCCACCCCCAGCGCCCGCAGCAGCGCGCGCGCCAGCGTCGACTTGCCGGCACCAAGGTCGCCATGCAGGTAGGCCACCGCCCGCGTGGGCAAGGCGCGAGCCAGCTCGGCGCCAAGGGCTTCGGTGGCGTCCGCGTCTTCAAGGAGGAAATCGTGCATGGGGCCTATCGTCGCATCGGATTGGCGAGCCGGCGCAGCCACGGGGCGAGATCCGATGGCAGCAGGCCGCGCTCGCCATCGTCGCGCGCCGCGGCATCGCCGGCCACTGCATGCAGCAACGCCCCGGCGGCCGCGGCGGAGCCCGCCGCCATGCCCTGCGCGAGCAAGGCGGCGATGCAGCCGGTCAGCACGTCGCCCATGCCGCCGACCGCCATGCCCGGATTGCCCGCGCAGATCACCACGGGCGCGCGGCCAGCGGTGGCCACGACGCTGCCGGCACCCTTCAGGACCACCGTACACCCGAGCCGCGCCCACAATGCCTGCGCTGCGGCGAAGCGATCGCGCTGCACCTCGCCGGTGGTGATGCCGAGCAGGCGCGCGGCCTCGCCGGGATGGGGTGTGGCCACGTCGTCCGGGCGCAGGCGCTGGCCGGACGATGCCAGCAGGTTGAGCGCATCGGCGTCGACCACGCGCGGCACCTCCAGGGCGAGCACCGCGTCCAGCAAGCTGCGTCCCCACTCGCCCTGCCCCAGGCCCGGGCCGATCGCGACCACGCCGGCGCGCGCCAGCAAGGGCGCGAGTTGCGCCACCTCGTCGACCGCGTGGACCATCGCCTCCGGCCTCCGCGCCAGCAATGCAGGCACATGCGACCCCCGCGTCGCCACGCTGAGCAGGCCGGCGCCGCTGCGCAACGCCGCATCGGCCGCGAGCAGGATCGCGCCGCCGCTGCCATGGTCGCCGCCGATGCACAGCACGTGGCCGTTGCGGCCCTTGTGGCTGTCGCGCGGGCGCAGCCGGGACATGCCTGATGAAAGCAGTCCCGGCAACGCATCCGCGCGCAACGCGAACGCCGCCGGCGCAATGCCATCGAACGCCTCCTCCGGCAGGTCGAGCGATGCCAGTTGCAGGTCGCCGGCATGGTCCAGCGCCACGCCGGTGCGCAGGCCGCGATGGCGGGCGATGAACTGCAGGGTGCGATCCGCGGTCATCGCCGCGCCCGGCGCGTGGCCGCTGCGTGCGTCGATGCCGCTGGGCACGTCGAGCGAGAGCACCGGCGCGGGATGCCGGTCCGTCGCCTCGATCAGCGCCGCCACCGATTGGTCCGGTGCGCGCGACAGGCCGATCCCGAACACGGCATCGACCAACAGGTCGGCATCGTCGATCTCGCCGTCGAAACACGCGACCGCCCCGCCCGCGGCGATGAAGGCGTCGTGCGCCTGCCTGGCCAGCGGCGTGCCCGGCGCGTGCGCATCGAGTCGCAGCACGTCCACGCCAAGGCCGGCCCCGAGCGCATGCCGCGCCAGCACGTAGCCGTCGCCACCATTGTTGCCCGGCCCGCACAGCACCACGATGCGCCGGGCACGCGGCCAGTGCTTCAGCACGCAATGCCAGGCGGCCAAGCCGGCGCGCGCCATCAGGACGGAGGCATCGCCGCCGCAGGATGCGATGCCGCGGGCTTCAAGCGCACGCAACTGGTCGGGGGTATGGAGGGGCAAGGGAGTGGGCATCGGCCGATTCTAGAACCGACTTCTATACTTCGCGCATGTCGTCCCCACTCCCCGATTACGTCGCACTCGCCGATCGCATCCGCACGCTCGCGCACGCGGCGGGCTTCCAGCGCGTGGGGATTTCCGGCGTCGAACTGAAGGACGATGAAGCCTTCCTGCAGTCATGGCTGGAAGAGGGGCTGCACGGCTCGATGGGATGGATGGCCAGCCATGGCGACAAGCGCAGCCGGCCGGCGGAACTGATCCCGGGGACGCTGCGGGTGGTGTCGGTGGGACTGGACTACGGCCGGGATGCCGATGCCGCGTGGGACAACCTGCGCGATGGCGAACGCGCCTACGTGGCGCGCTATGCGCTGGGACGCGACTACCACAAGCTGATGCGCAACCGCCTGCAGAAACTCGCTGATGACGTGGCCAACGAGATCGGCTCGTTCGGGCATCGCGTGTTCGTGGATTCCGCGCCGGTGCTGGAACGCGCGCTGGCGCGCAACGCGGGCCTGGGCTGGATCGGCAAGCACACCTGCCTGATCGACAAGGACGGCGGCAGCTGGTTCTTCCTCGGCGAGTTGTTCGTCGACCTGCCGCTGCCGATCGATCCGCCGGCCTCCGCGCATTGCGGTACCTGCATGCGTTGCATCGACATCTGCCCGACCCAGGCGATCACCGCGCCTTACCGGCTCGATGCCCGGCGCTGCATCAGCTATCTCACCATCGAACACGAAGGCAGCATCGACGAGGCGTTGCGCCCGCTGATCGGCAATCGCATCTTCGGCTGCGACGACTGCCAGCTGGTCTGCCCGTGGAACAAGTTCGCGCAACGCACCGACGAGCCGGACTTCCGCGTGCGCAACAACCTCGACCAGGCCACGCTTGTCGACCTGTTCGCGTGGGAGGAAGACGAATTCCTGCGCCGCACCGAAGGCTCGGCGATCCGCCGCAGCGGGCATGAACGCTGGTTGCGCAACATCGCGGTGGCGCTGGGCAATGCGCCGAAGACAAGCGAGGTGGTCAGCGCGTTGGAATCACGCCGAGAGCATCCATCGCCTGTCGTGCGCGAGCATGTGGAATGGGCATTGGGACGTCACACGTCCATCTGACAGCTACTTCGACGTCCGGCAGGACGGAAGGTCTCGGGTGTCTTCGGGACCTTCGGCGACATGGATGTCGCCGATGAGCCTACGTGGACGTACTTGCGGCGTGTCCCGAAGATACCCGGGGCCAGCCGGCCAATCGAGAACGATCAGCGTCGCTGCTTGAACTCGCGCAGCAGCTCGCGGGTCACCGCATCATCCGCCTCGCCCTCACCCTGCAGCGCGGGCAACAGGCGGTTCGCGACCTGCTTGCCCAGCTCGACGCCGAACTGGTCGAAGGCATTGATGCCCCACAGCACCGACTGCAGGTAGACGCTGTGCTCGTACAGCGCGACCAGCATGCCGAGCGAGCGCGGCGTCAGCGCATCGAGCAGGAACAAGGTGCTCGGACGGTTGCCCGGATAGCGACGATGCGGATCATCGCTACCCTGCCCGTTCGCCAGCGCCTCGGTCTGCGCCAGCAGGTTGGCCAGCAGCGCGGCGTGGTTCCGTGCATGCGGGTGGTCGGCCTGCAGCACGCCGATGAAATCCGCCGGAACCACCTGCGTGCCCTGGTGCAGCGCCTGGAAGAAACTGTGCTGGGTGTCGGTGCCGGCGCCGCCCCACCACACCGGCACGGTGTCCGCATCGACCGCATCGCCGGCCAGCACCACCGACTTGCCGAGGCTCTCCATCACCAGTTGCTGCAGGTAGGCCGGCAGCAGCTTGAGGCGGTCGTCGTAGGGCAGCACCGCCTGGGTGGCGGCATGCAGCGCGTTGCGGTTCCACACTGCGGTCAGCGCATGCCAGATCGCGATGTTCTCGCGCGGCGCGGCATCGACCGCATGCGCGTCCATCGCCGCGGCGCCTTCGAGCAATTCGAGGAAACGGTCCATGCCGATCGCCAGCGCGATCGGGAAACCGACCGCAGACCACAGCGAGTAGCGGCCGCCCACCCAGTCCCACATCGGCAAGGTGCGTCCCGGCGGCACCCCGAACGCGGCCACGCGCTCGGCATTGGTGCTGACCGCGTACAGGCGATCGTCGTTGCCCAGCCACGCGCGGACGATGCCGCCGTTGAGCAGGGTTTCCTGGGTGCCGAAGGTCTTGGAGATCACGATCGCGGCGGTGCGCGCCGGATCCAGGCCGGCCAGCACGCGCTGCGCGGCATTGCCATCCACGTTGGAAATGAAATGCACCCTGAAGCGTGCACCCGGCAGCGTGAGTGCATCCACGATCACGCGCGGGCCGAGGTCGGAACCACCGATGCCGACGCTGACGATGTCGGTGACGTCGGTTGCTTCGAGCGCCTCGATCAGCGCGCGCATGCGCGCCTGCGCGGCCACTGCCTGCGCGCGCGCGTCGATGGCGACCTGGGCATCCGACGTATCGCCACGCAAGGCGCTGTGCAACGCGGCGCGGCCCTCGGTCGGATTGACGATCGCGCCATCCAGCAGGCGGCGCATTGCGCCGGCCAGGTCGGCCTGCGCGGCGATGGCGAACAGCGCGTCCAGCGCCGCGCGGTCATAGCGCTGGCGCGCGAAGTTGGCGTACAGCGGGCCGCTGCGCACCGCGAAGTCGCCGGCACGTGCGGCGTCCGCCTTGATCAGTTCCGCGATGGAGGTGCTGGCGAGTCGTCGTGCGTGCGCGTCGAGCCCGGCCAGCATGTTCATGCCGCCTGCTTCGGCATCGAGCGGTTGGTGTGGGTCAGGCGGTTGTCGCGATCCACGTAGACCAGGGTCGGCTTGAACTTCGCCGCCTCGGCCTCGTCGCAGTGTCCGTAGGCGCAGATGATCACCAGGTCGCCGGGCTGCGCCTTGTGCGCGGCCGCGCCATTGACCGAGATCACCCCGCTGCCTTCCTCGCCGCGGATCACATAGGTCGCGAAGCGTTCGCCATTGTTGACGTTGTAGATCTCGATGCGCTCGTATTCGCGGATGCCGGAGATGTCCAGCAAGGTGCCGTCGATCGCGCAGGAGCCTTCGTAGTGCAGCTCGGCGTGGGTCACGCTGGCCCGGTGGATCTTGGCCTTCAGCAGGGTCAGTTGCATCGCTTCGCTCCGGTGGAACAGGCCCGGGCTGCCCCGGCAAGCGCGAAGTATAGGTCGGGTTTTCCGCGTCGCAACATGGCGCGGGCGGCCATTCAGCCCGCCACCGCGAACTCCAGGTTGTCGATCAGGCGGGTGCGACCCAGCCGTGCCGCGATCAATCCGACCCGGCTGCCCGCTTCGCCGTCCGTCGGCTCGCTGAAATCGGGCCGCCGCACCACCGCGTAATCCGGCACGAAGCCGGCATCGCGCAGCGCCGCATCTGCGACCGCCTCGACCTGCGCGCGCGGCATGCCGGCGAGGATCGCGTCGCGCATCGCCCGCAACGTGCGATGGATCGTCGCGGACACCGCGCGTTCGTCCGGCGACAGGTACTGGTTGCGCGAACTCATCGCCAGGCCGTTGGCTTCGCGGACGATGTCGCCGCCGACGATCTCGATCGGGACATGCAGGTCGGCCACCATCTGCCGGATCACCGCGAGCTGCTGGTAGTCCTTCTTGCCGAACACGGCCACGTCCGCCTGCACCTGGTTGAACAGGCGGGTGACCACCGTGCAGACGCCGTCGAAATGGCCCGGCCGATGCGCGCCTTCCAGCACGGCGCTGACGCCGGGCACATGGACGTTGGCGGCCAGTTCCACGCCGAAGGGATACATCGCGGCAACATCGGGCAACCACAACACGTCGCAGCCGGCGGCCTGCAGGCCGGAGGTATCCGCATCCGGCGTGCGCGGATAGCGGGTGAAATCCTCGTTCGGGCCGAACTGGGTGGGATTCACGAAGACGCTGGAGACCACGCGGTCGGCATGGCGGCGGGCGAGCGCCACCAACGAGTAATGGCCGGCGTGCAGGTTGCCCATCGTCGGCACGAAGCCGATGCGCAGGCCTTCGCGCTTCCAGCCGCGGATCCGCTCGCGCAATGCATCCAGCTCGGTGATGGTCTCGATCATGTCGGCTCGCGTGGCGTC
This sequence comes from Thermomonas sp., assembly GCA_035456065.1. GTDB lineage: Bacteria > Pseudomonadota > Gammaproteobacteria > Xanthomonadales > Xanthomonadaceae > Thermomonas. The sequence continues at coordinate 27,274 of DATIDW010000010.1, forward strand.
GGTCAGGCGTAGGCGTGCTCGGCATCGGGGAAACTGCCTTCGCGCACGGCATCGGCATAGGCGCGGATCGCGCCCGCGACGGACCCGCCCTCGGCGAGGAAATCCTTGACGAATTTCGGCTTGCGATGGCCGGTGTCGAGGCCGAGCAGGTCGTGCAGCACCAGCACCTGGCCATCGCAGCCCACGCCCGCGCCGATGCCGATGGTCGGGATCGGACTGGCGGCGGTGATCTGCGCAGCCAGCGGCGCGGGCACGCCTTCCAGCACCAGCAGCGCGGCACCGGCCTCGGCCACGGCGAGCGCATCCTCGCGCAGCTTCGCGGCGGCCGCGTCTTCGCGGCCCTGCACCTTGAAGCCGCCGAAGCGATGCACGGATTGCGGGGTCAGGCCCAGGTGCCCGCAAACCGGGATCTCGCGATCGACCAGGTAGCGGATGGTGTCCAGCTTGTGGCCGGCGCCCTCCAGCTTGACCATACTCGCGCCGACCTGGATGAAGCGCACCGCGGCCGCATGCGCTTCTTGTGGCGAGCCATCGGAGCCAAACGGAAAGTCGGCGATCTTCAGCGCGCGCAGCGCGCCGCGTGCCACCGCCGCGGTGTGATAGACGATGTCGTCCACGCGCACCGGCAAGGTCGAATCGAAGCCCTGCACCACCATGCCCAGCGAATCGCCGACCAGGATCAGGTCGATGCCGTTGTCGTCCAGCACGCGCGCGAAACTGGCGTCGTAGCAGGTCAGCATCACCAGCTTGCGACCGGCGTGGCGAGCCTCGGCCAGCATCGGCACGGTCCAGCGCTTCCCTGGCGGATCGTTCTGTGGCGGATCGCTCTGCGGCAATGCATTCATGCCGATGCTCCGGTTCACGGGGCGCCTAAGGTAACGGTTCGACGCCATCCGCCGCCATCGTCGCCGCGCATTCACGCGCGAGGCCGATGCCCGGGATCGCGGCGGCCGGCCAGGCATCGAGCAACGGCAGCAAGGCGAAGGCGCGTTCATGCAGGCGTGGATGGGGCACCCGCAGGCCGGGTTCGTCGATGGTCGCGTCGCCGTAGAGCAGCACGTCGAGATCGAGCGTTCGCGGCCCCCAGCGTTCGCCATCGATGCGCACGCGGCCGTATGCACGCTCGAGTTCCAGCAGCGCGTCCAGCAAGCCGCGCGCCGGCAATCCGGTGTCGAGCACCGCCACGGCGTTGATGAAGTCGGGTTGCGCGGTCACGCCCCAGGCCGCGGTGCGATACAGCCGCGAAGCCCGCACGAGACGGGTGTCCGCCAGGCGTGCAAGGGCGTCGATGGCATGGCGGACACTGCGCTCGGCATCACCGAGGTTGGCGCCGATGCCGACCGCCGCCCACGTCATGCGCGGATCATGCGGATTCGGTGGGCGCGCCACCCGCGCCACCGCTGCGACGACGCCGGCGACGCTTGCGCGGCGCATCCGCGTCACCAGCCTCGGCGTCGAGGTCCTGCTGTTCGCGCTCGCTGGCGGCGACCGTGGCAGCGGGATCCAGTTGCGCCTCGCGCCAGAACGCGACGTCTTCGGCATGCGCGTCGGACGCGGCCTGGCGCAGCTCCAGGAAATCGAATGCGGCGCGGAAACGCGGATGCGCCAGCAGGCGGAACACGCGCTTGCGCTGGCGTTGTGAGAAGCGCGGCTGGAACAGCCAGATTTCCTGCATCGGCAGGGAAAAGCGGCGCGGCAACGCGGTGCGCGAGACCTGGTGCAGGGTGACCCGGTCGGCAGCGCGGCGCTGCGCATCGGCAGCATGAACGCCCTGCGCCTGCAACATCGCCAGCGCGCGGCAATAGGCCGGCCACAACAGCACCGCGTACAGGAATGCAGGCGACACCGATTCATCCGCGGCGACCCGGGCATCGGTATTGCGCAAGCCCTGCATCAGCATGCGGCGCAGCGCACCCGACTTGTTCGATGCCAGCGCCTGCGCTGTTTCCGGCAGCAATGCAGCCAACAGGCCGTGCGCTTCCAGGCGTTCGAAGCTCGCCGCGGCGTGGCCGGACAGGAACAGCTTGAGGGTTTCCTCGAACAACCGCGCCGGCGCCGCCTCCGCCAGCAACGGCGCCAGCCGCGGGATCGGTTCAGCGGTGCCGGCTTCGATGGTGAAGTCGAGCTTGGCCGCCAGTCGGACCGCCCTCAGCATGCGCACGGGATCCTCGCGATAGCGCGCCTCGGGATCACCGATCAGGCGCAACAAACGCGCCTGCACGTCGTCGTAGCCACCGGTGTAGTCGCGCACCGAGAAATCCTCGATGGCGTAGTACAGGGCATTGGCGGTGAAGTCGCGGCGGATCGCATCGTCCTCGATGCTGCCGTAGACGTTGTCGCGCAGCAGGCGGCCACCCTCGTGCTGCTCGCGGTCGCCGCTGCCGTCGTCGGTGTTGGCGCGGAAGGTGGCGACCTCGATGATCTCGCGCCCGTACACCACGTGGGCCAGGCGGAACCGGCGGCCGATCAGCCGGCAATTGCGGAACAGCGCCTTGACCTGCTCGGGCGTGGCGTCGGTGGCGACGTCGTAGTCCTTGGGATCGCCGCCGACCAGGAGGTCGCGCACCGCACCGCCCACCAGGTAGCCACCGAAGCCGGCTTCGCGCAGGCGGTACAACACGCGCAAGGCGTTCTGGCTCATCTGCCTGCGGGACAGGCCGTGCTCGTCGCGGGGGATCACGCGAAGGCTGGGCACGGGATCGACGGTATGGGATTCGATTTCGGTCATGCGCTGCGGCGATGCCGCGGTCGGGAACGGGAGGGGTTGCGTTGCCAGTGGGCATCGCAGCCGCCTATACTAGCAAGCTCGATGCCCCGACCAGACGGGCGTCGAGCCGGCAGTCCAGCCGGCGCGTCATCTGCTCCCATCGTCTAGAGGCCTAGGACGGGGCCCTCTCAAGGCCTAAACAGGGGTTCGAATCCCCTTGGGAGCGCCAATCCCGAAACCCGCGCAGCAATGCGCGGGTTTCTTTTTGTCGGCGCTAAACTACCCGCATCGCATCACGGATCCCCGCCATGCCCTTCGTCGTCACCGAGAACTGCATCAAGTGCAAGCACACCGACTGCGTCGAGGTGTGCCCGGTCGACTGCTTCCACGAAGGCCCGAATTTCCTGGTGATCGATCCGGACGAGTGCATCGACTGCACCCTGTGCGAGCCGGAATGCCCGGTCAACGCGATCTACCCGGAAGAAGACGTCCCCGCCGGGCAAGAGCCATTCGTGGCGCTCAATGCCGAACTGGCGAAAGCGTGGCCCGTGCTTGCGACGCGCAAGGATGCGCCCGCCGATGCCGCCGAATGGGACGGCAAGCCCGGCAAGCTCGCGCTCCTCGAACGCTGACGGCGACGCCATCCCGACAAAAAAGGGCGCCTCCCGGCGCCCTTTTGCATGGCAGCGATAGGCAGCTTACGGCGCGATCGCGGCTTTCAGCATCCCGATCAGCTTGACCGGCGGTTCGCCGACTGGCGGCAGTCCGCGCGGATCGACCGCCGAGATGTACACGCCATCGCCGGCCTTGGTCACCCGGACCAGGAACGTGGCGTCCATATAGTCGACGTCGTAGGTGCCGAGGATCTGCGCCTTGCTGGCGATCTTCAGGCCCGGCGTGGCGGCCAGCACCTCACCGACCTTGGCGAACAGCTGGTCGCGGTCGCCGCTGGCATTGAATCCGATCGGCGCAGCGCTGCTGCCGCCCGCGTTGTTCATCCCCGAAGCGCTCACGCTGCCGCCGGCCTCAGGCACGGACATGGCCTTGTCGGCGCTCGGTCGGTCCAGGTCTGGCGGGACTTCCAGCGGGCGGCTTTCCGCGCTCTCCGTGTACAGCTCGTTCTTCTTGCTGAACCACTGGCAGCCGGACAGGCTGGCCACCAGCAAGACGGCGGCAAGCGGTGCGGCCACCGGGGACATGCGGGTGCTACGGCGCATCTGGATCTCCTGTCAGGCCGCCGTGGGCGGCATCAGTCTTCGAGTTGGAGGATGTCCGCATGCAGGCGCTGGGCCTCGGCGGCATGGGCGGATGATAGCGGCTGCAGCGGCAGGCGCAGGCCATGACCGATTCCATTCAGCGCGAGCAGGGCCTTGACCGGGATCGGATTGGGTTCGACCCCGAGGAAGTGATACAACGCGTACAGGCGCGCATCGAGGGCTTCGGCGGCCGCGGCATCGACCCCGCGCGCCAGGTCGCAGAGACGCCGGAAGGTGGCGGGCACCACGTTCGACGCAACCGAGATGACTCCATCGGCGCCGGCCAGCATCGCCCGCACCGCGGTGGGGTCGTCGCCGCTGAGCACCGCGAAGCCGTCGCGCCGGCAGGGCAGCAGGTCGTCCATGCGCGCGGCCTCGGCACGCGCTTCCTTGATGCCGACGATGTTCGGATGCAGCGACAGCTCGCCGGTGGTCTCCGGCGCCAGGTCGCAGCCGGTGCGCCCGGGCACGTTGTAGAGGACTACCGGCAGGCCACCCTCGTCGGCGACCGCGCGGAAATGCGCCAGCAGGCCTGCCTGGGTCGGGCGCACGTAGGGCGGCGTCACCACCAGCGCGCCATCGGCGCCGAGGGCGGCGGCACGGCGATTGGCGAGGATGGTCTTGGCGGTGTTGGAATGACCGGTGCCGGCCAGCACCGGCATGCGCCCGCCGAGGAACTCGACCGCGCTGGCCAGCAGGGCGTCGTACTCCTCGTCGAACAGCGCCGCCGCCTCGCCGGTGGAGCCGGCCACGACCACGCCCTGGGTGCCAGCCTCCAGCTGCGCCTGCAACAGGCGCCGCCAGGCGGGGAAGTCGATGTCGCCGGCGGACGTGAAAGGCGTCGCCAGTGCAGTGATGCTGCCGGAAAGTCGCAAGACGGTGGCTCGGGCTGGGCGCGGCCGAGGGCTGCGCAACGCAATGGGGAGGGATGGAACCAGGCTGAATCTTACTTGCGGCTCGAAAGCACCGGCAAGTATGCTGCCACATGCGCCGCATCCCTCCTGCTCCTCCCGCGCCGCCGACCCCATCCGCTCCGGACGCTCCCTTGACCGACATCTCCACCCGCCCGGCGCCGAACGAAAACCACCTGCTGATCAACGCGTACACCACGCATCCGCAGTCGCCCCTGCTGGCCGTCACCCGCCGCATCTCGGATTCCGGCTGCAACCTCGTCGACACGCGCCTGGCGACGGTCGGCCGCGATGTCTCGGTGACCGCGCTCGCGACGGGCTCGTGGGACGCGGTGGCCAAGCTCGAGACCATGCTGGCGAAGCTGGAGCGCGAGGAAGGCCTGAAGCTGATCTGGTACCGCACCGGGCCCAAGCCGGTGCAGTCCAGCCTGCTGCCCTACGTGGTCGAGGTGATCGCCTCGGACAAGCCGGGCATCCTGTTCCAGCTGGCCGACTTCTTCGACCAGCAGGGCATCACCATCGAGAGCCTGCACTGCTCGCGCTACCGGGCGATGCAGACCGGCGCCGACATGTTCTCCGCGCAGCTGACGATCGGGATACCGGCCGACATGCACATCGCCGCGCTGCGCGACGACTTCCTCGAGTTCTGCGACCACCTGAACCTCGACGCCATCATGGATCCGATGAAGTACTGATGCCCGGACTCTCATAAATGGATGCAGGCGACCGCGTTCCCGATCTCCCGCTGGCCCTTTCCAGCGGCAAGCCCGGTTCGCTGCGCGGTTACCCCGGCAAGTGGCTGGTGCTGTACTTCTACCCCAAGGATTCGACCCCGGCCTGCACCACCGAAGGCCAGGACTTCAATGCGTTGCTGCCCGCCTTCAAGCGCGCCGGAGCGCAGGTGCTGGGCGTGTCGAAGGACTCGCTGAGGTCGCACCAGAACTTCTGCGCGAAGCAGGGCTTCAAGTTCGACCTGGTGAGCGATGCCGATGAAGCCATCTGCAACGCCTTCGGCGTGGTCCAGCCGAAGAAACTCTACGGACGCGAGTACATCGGCATCGTCCGCAGCACCTTCCTGGTCGATCCCGACGGCGTCATCCGCCAGCAATGGCAACCGGTGAAAGTCCCCGGCCATGCACAGGCCGTGCTCGACGCACTGAAGGCCGAAAAGCGCCAGTGACCATCCTCGTTTTCCATCAACCCCGCCCGGCGCAACGCGCCGCGCGGGCATCGTCGCGTGTGCGTGTAGCCGGAAACCCAGCCCCCTTCGTCCGGCCCGGCGCAGCGCGCCGGGCGTTCGTCGCCGCGCGCGCCATGGCGCGCAAGCGGCTCCTCCTCACTCTCCTTACCCACTGTCCGACCGCAGGAATCCGAGCATGACGCGAAGCAAGCGCATCTACGTCCTCGATACCAACGTGCTGATGCACGACCCGACCGCGCTGTTCAAGTTCGAGGAACACGATGTCTACCTGCCGATGCAGGTGATGGAAGAGCTGGACAACGGCAAGAAGGGCACCAGCGAAGCCAGCCGCAATGCGCGCCAGGTCAGCCGGTTCCTCAACGAGTTGATCGAGGCCCACGGCAGCAGCGACGTCCACAACGGCATCGCCTTGGTGCGCCCGCAGGCGCTGCAGCTGCGCGGTGCGGAGAGCGCCGGCCGGCTGCTGTTCCAGACTGGCGACTTCGACGCCGGCAAGCGCTTCGGCACGGTGATCCCGGACAACAACATCCTCGGCGCGATCCTGGCGCTGAAGGAGTCCGATCCCGGCGCGCCGGTGGTGTTCGTGTCCAAGGACATCAACCTGCGGATCAAGGCCTCGATCGCCGGCATCGTCAGCGAGGACTACGAGAACGATCGCGCGCTGGACGACTTCAGCCTGCTCTACACCGGCGCCACCGCGCTGCCGGCGGACTTCTGGGAGCGCCACGGCAAGGAACTGCGCTCGTGGACGGACAAGGGCCGCACCTACTACGAGGTCGCCCGCAGCGAGGACGACGACTGGTACGCCAACCAGTTCGTCTACCTGCCGGGCGACGAGCAGGCCGAGATGAAGGTGGCGAAGGTCGGCGAGGACAAGATCGTCCTGCAGATCGTCGACGATTTCCGCCACGCGTCGCGCGCGGTCTGGGGCATCACCGCGCGCAACCGCGAGCAGAACTTCGCGCTCAACGCGCTGATGGACCCGGAGATCGACTTCGTCAGCCTGCTGGGCACCGCCGGCACCGGCAAGACCCTGCTGGCGCTGGCCGCGGGCCTGGCGCAGACGATGGATGCGCAGCGCTACCGCGAGATCATCATGACCCGCGCCACCGTGAGCGTGGGCGAGGACATCGGCTTCCTGCCCGGCACCGAGGAGGAAAAGATGACGCCATGGATGGGCGCGCTCACCGACAACCTCGAGGTGCTGACCCACAACCAGGACGGTGGCGCCTGGGGCCGCGCGGCGACCAACGACCTGCTGGCGTCGCGGATCAAGATCCGCTCGATGAACTTCATGCGCGGGCGCACCTTCCTGTCGCGCTACCTCATCCTCGACGAGGCGCAGAACCTGACGCCCAAGCAGATGAAGACCCTGATCACCCGCGCCGGACCCGGTACCAAGATCATCTGCCTGGGCAACGTCGAGCAGATCGACACGCCCTACCTCACCGAGACCACGTCGGGCCTGACCTACGCGGTCGACCGCTTCAAGGCCTGGGCGCACAGCGCGCACGTGACCCTGCGCCGCGGCGAGCGTTCGCGCCTGGCCGACTACGCCTCGGAAGTGCTGTAAGCGGACGGGGCGGCGGGATGACCGTGCACCTGCCGCGCTGGGTCTGGGTGGGTGCGATCTCGCTGGCCTGCGTCGGCGGGATGGTGAACGTAGTCGGCTACCTGGGCTTCGAGCACCAGGCGGTCAGCCATCTCACCGGCACCACCAGCCTGCTGGGTGCGGCGCTGGCGCAGGGCGACTGGCGCGCGGTCGCGCAGTTGTGGGGCGTGCTGGTGGCGTTCTGCCTGGGCGCTGTGCTCAGCGGCCTGGTCATCCAGGACAGCACCCTGCAACTGGGTCGTCGCTACGGGATCGCGTTGGCACTGGAAGCGATGCTGCTGGTGGCCGCGGTGCCGCTATTCGAGCGCGGGCTGGTCTGGGGCGCGTGGCTGGCGGCGATGGCCTGCGGCCTGCAGAACGCGCTGGCCACCACCTTCAGCGGCGCGATCGTGCGCACTACCCATCTCAGCGGCATGTTCACCGACCTCGGCATCGGCCTTGGCCACCTGTTGCGCGGCATGCCGTTGCCGGTGCGGCGCCTGCTGCTGAGCGGGATGATCATCAGCGGCTTCCTGGCCGGGGGCGTGATCGGCGCGTGGCTGTTCGCGCTGTTCCGCTACAAGGCGCTGTTCGCCCCGGCGCTGCTCACCGGCGGCACCGGCCTCGGCTACGTGCTGTATCGGCAGGCGATGCGGCGGCGGGAACGAGGCACGACCTGACGGTGGCGTATGGTTCCGGCAAAATGGCCGGATGCAGACCCCCACTGTCATTTGCGCACTGACCATCGCCGGCTCCGACTCCGGCGGTGGCGCCGGCATCCAGGCCGACCTCAAGACCTTCGCCGCGCATGGCGTGCACGGCCTGTCGGCGCTCGCCGCGCTGACCGCGCAGCACACCCGCGGGGTCACCGCCGTGCACGTGCCGGACATCGGCTTCCTGCGCGCGCAGCTCGATGCCTGCTTCGACGACTTCGACATCGGCGCGGTGAAGATCGGCATGCTCGCCACCACCGATGTCATCGGCTGCGTGGCCGATGCACTGGAGCGGCATCGACCGCCGTTCGTGGTGCTGGATCCGGTGATGGTCGCCACCAGCGGCGCCAGGCTGCTGCAGGACGATGCCCTGCACGCGCTGCGCACGCGGCTGCTGCCGCTCGCGAGCATCGTCACCCCCAATATCCCGGAAGCGGAACTGCTGACCGGCCGCAGCATCGCCAATGCCGACGACGCGGCCGCCGCCATCGCCGCGCTGCGCGCGATGGGCGCGGCCGCGGTGTTGCTGAAAGGTGGACACCTCGACGAAGGGGACGCCGTCGTCGACCGCTACGACGACGGCACGGTCGATGCGGCGTTCATCCACGATCGCCTTGCGCTGGAAGGCCACGGCACCGGCTGCACGCTGGCCTCGGCGATCGCCGCCAACCTGTGCCTCGGCATGCCGATGCCGGCGGCGGTTGAAGCGGCGACCGACTACATCGAGCGCGCGTTGCGCGGCGGCTACCGCCCGGGGCGCGGCGACGTGGTGGTGCTCGACCACTTCGGCGCGGCACTGCGCTGATGCGCGCGCTCGAGCTGCCGGTCGAGACCGGCGATGGCCACCGCTGCGAACTGATCGCACGCATCCCCGAGGCGCCGCGCGGGCGCGTGCTGTGGCTGGCCGGGATGGGCATGCCCGCGCGCCACTACCTGCGGTTCGCCGATGCATTGGCCGCGCGCGGGATGGCGGTGTTCCTGCACGAATGGCGCGGGATCGGCAGCAGCAACCTGCGGGCATCGCGGGCGCACGACTGGGGCTATCGCGAACTGCTCGCGGACCTCGCCGCCAGCCAGGCCGCCGCCGATGCGCAGGTACCAGGCGTGCGGCGCATCCTCGGTGGCCACAGCCTGGGCGGGCAGATGTCCTGCTGCCATCTCGGCCTGCATCCGGACAGCGCCGACGCCTTGTGGCTGGTGGCCAGCGGCGCACCTTACTGGCGAGCCTTCGCCGCACCGAAGCGCTGGGGCTTGTTGCCTGCCTATCGTTTCATGCGCTGGCTGGCGGCTCGCAATGGCTTCATGCCCGGGCGCCGGATCGGCTTCGGCGGCAACGAAGCGCGCAGCGTGATCGCCGATTGGGCACGCACCGCGATCAGTGGGCACTACGCCGCGCCCGGCGTCAATGCCGACCTCGAGGCCGGCATGGCGCGCTTCACCGGCGAGGTCCGCGCGCTGATCTTCGACAAGGACTGGCTGGCGCCGCCGGCATCCACGCGTTTCCTCGCCGGCAAGTTGCCGAACGCGAACGTGACGTCGGCTCAGTTCGACAGTGCGGCGGCCGGCACCGTGGCCGACCACTACGCCTGGATCAAGGCGCCTGACGCGAGCGCCGACTGGCTGCTGCGCTAGCCCCATCGGGTGCGCTCACACGCGACCGAACACCAGCGCCGCGTTGGTGCCGCCGAAGCCGAAGCTGTTCGACATCACCGTGTCCAGTTTCGCCTCACGGGTCTCGCGGACGATCGGGAAGCCTTCGCAACGCGGATCCAGCGTCTCGATGTTGGCCGAGCCGGCGATGAAGCCGTCGCGCAGCATCAGCAGGCTGTAGATCGCCTCGTGCACGCTGGCCGCGCCCAGCGAATGGCCGGACAGCGCCTTGGTCGACGACAGCGGCGGCACCGCATCGCCGAACACCTCGCGCACCGCATTCAATTCGGTGACGTCGCCGAGCGGCGTGGAGGTGCCGTGGGTGTTGAGGTAGTCGATCGGGCGATCGATGCCGGCCATCGCCATGCGCATGCAGCGCACCGCGCCCTCGCCGCTCGGCGCAACCATGTCGGCGCCGTCGCTGGTGACGCCGTAGCCGATCAACTCGGCGTGGATATGCGCGCCGCGCGCCTTCGCGTGTTCGTAGTCTTCCAGCACCAGCATGCCGCCACCGCCGGCGATGACGAAGCCGTCGCGGTTGGCGTCGTACGGGCGCGATGCGGTGGCCGGCGTCTCGTTGAAGCTGGTGGAGAGCGCGCCCATCGCGTCGAACATCACGCTCATGGTCCAGTCGAGGTCTTCGCCGCCGCCGGCGAACATGATGTCCTGCGCGCCGTGGCGGATCAGGTCGGCGGCCGCGCCGATGCAATGCGCCGACGTCGCGCAGGCGGCGGACAGCGAATAGCTGAGGCCCCTGATCTTGAACGCGGTCGCCAGGTTGGCCGACACCGTGGAGCACATCGTGCGCGGCACCATGTACGGGCCGACCTTGCGCACGCCGCGGTCGCGCAGGAGATCGGCGGTTTCCACCTGCCAGCGGCTGGAACCGCCACCGGACCCGGCGATCAGGCCGGTGCGCGGATCGCTGACCTGCACCTCGTCGAGGCCGGCATCGGCGATCGCGTCGCGCAGCGAGACGTAGCTGTAGGCCGCGGCATCGCTCATGAAGCGCTTGAGCTTGCGGTCGACCGCGGCGTCGAGGTCGAGGTCGACCGCACCACCGACCTGGCTGCGCAGGCCGCGCTCGGCATGGTCGGGCAGGAAGCGGATGCCGGCCCGGCTGTCGCGCAGCGCCGCCGACACGGAGTCCAGGTCGTTGCCCAGGCAGGAGGCGATGCCCATGCCGGTCACCACCACGCGGCGTGCGGTTGTACTCACATGGCCTCCGTCGACTGGAACAGGCCCACGCGCATGTCGCGGGCGGTGTAGATCTCGCGTCCATCCACGTAGGTGCGTCCATCCGCGACCACCAGGCGCAGGCGCCCGCGCAGCAGGCGGCGGATGTCGATCTCGTAGCTGACCACCTTGGCGTCCGGCAGCACCTGGCCGGTGAACTTGATCTCGCCGGCGCCGAGCGCGCGGCCACGGCCGGTTTCGCCCAGCCACGGCAGGAAGAAGCCGGTGAGTTGCCACATCGCGTCCACGCCGAGGCAGCCGGGCATCACCGGGTCGCCGAGGAAGTGGCAGCCGAAGAACCAGAGGTCCGGGCGGATGTCGAGTTCGGCGCGGATGAAGCCCTTGCCATGCGCACCACCGTCGTCGCTGATGTGGGTGATGCGATCGAACATGAGCATCGGCGGCGCGGGCAGGCGGGCATTGCCTTCGCCGAACAATTCGCCGCGGGCACAGGCCAGCAGCTGCTCACGATCCAACGAGGAAAGACGCGTCATTGCAGGACCCTGGGCGACTAGAGCATCGATTCTAATGGGCACCCCCGCGACATACCTATGCGTACTGGCGAGATGATTCATGTCCCCTCGCCATACCTGGGCGAACGTTGGAAACGAAACCACTGCAGCATCCGCGCGCCCGGCGTATTAAGCTTCGGGTTCCCCATGTCGGAACCGTTCCGTGACGCATGCCGCGCCTGCTTCGCTATTGACCATCTTCGGCGCCACCGGCGACCTCGCGCGGCGCATGCTGCTGCCATCGCTGTACAGCCTGCAGGCAGAGCAGCTGTTGCCGGCCAACCTGCGCATCCTCGGCACCGCGCGCAGCGAGCTCGACCGCGAAGGCTTCGCCAACCTGGTGTCGGCCAGCATCGCCGAACGCATTCCCGCCACCGAACGCAATGACGCCGCCCTGCGTGGCCTGGTCGAGCGGCTCGATTACGCGGCGGCGAGCGTCGACGACGACGCCTCGATGGCCGCGCTGGCGGCCACGGTGGAATCGCTGCGCGACGGCGACGTGCTCTACCACATGAGCACCGCCCCGAAATTCTACGGCCCCGCCTGCCAGGCCCTGGCCGCGCACGGTGCCGCCGGCGCCGGCACGCGCGTCATGCTGGAGAAGCCGATCGGCAAGGACCTCGCTTCTGCGATCGCCATAAATGACAGCGTTGCCATGGCCTTCGACGAGGAGCGGATCTACCGCGTCGACCACTACCTCGGCAAGGAAGGCGTGCAGAACCTGATCGCGCTGCGCTTCGGCAACGCGCTGTTCGAACCGCTGTGGAACGCCCGGCACATCGAGCAGGTGCAGATCACCGTCGGCGAGACCGTCGGGGTGGAAGGCCGCGGCGATTACTACGACGACTCCGGCGCGCTGCGCGACATGCTGCAGAACCACCTGCTGCAATTGCTGTGCTTGGTGGCGATGGAGCCACCGGCGCGCTTCGAGCCGACCGCGGTGCGCAACGAGAAGATCAAGGTGCTGCGCTCGCTGCGCCCGATCGGGCGCGACCAGGTCGCGCACGAATCCGTCGCCGGCCAGTACACCGCCGGCGCGATCGAAGGGGTCGCGGTACATGGCTATGCGGACGAACTGGGCCGCAGCAGCCGCACCGAGACCTTCGTCGCCCTGCGCGCGCACGTCGACAACTGGCGCTGGTCCGGCGTGCCGTTCTACCTGCGCACCGGCAAGCGGTTGCCCTCGCGCAGCACCGAGATCTACATCGAGTTCCGCAAGGTGCCGTATTCGATCTTCGGCGGGCGCGCCGCCACCGACATGCTGCCGAACGGCCTGCTGATCCGCCTGCAGCCGGAGGAGCGCATCGAGCTCGACCTGATGGCCAAGACCCCGGGCCTGGATCGCAGCGGTCTGCGCCTGTCGCAGGTCGGGCTGGACCTGGACTTCCACGAGGAGTTCGCCAGCGCGCGCAAGCGCATCGCCTACGAACGCCTGTACCTGGACGCGATCGAAGGCAACGGCACCCTGTTCGTGCGCCGCGACGAAACCGAGGCCGCCTGGCAATGGGTGGATGCGATCGCCGATGGCTGGCGCGCCGCGGGGATCACGCCGAGGCCGTATCCGGCCGGCACCTGGGGCCCGGGCGCCGCGGTCTCGCTGACCGAACGCCACGGCCACGGCTGGCGGGAATAAGTCACATGCCGTGGATCGAACATGACCATGCCGATGCCGGCGCCTTGGTGGCGCATGTCGCCGACGCGCTTGCCCGGGCCTGCGCCGGCGCGATCCGCGCGCGCGGGCAGGCGTGGCTTGCATTGGCCGGTGGCCGCACGCCACTGCCGGCGTATGCGCGCCTGGCGGCATCCGGCCTCGATGGCGTGGTCAGTTGCATCCCCACCGACGAGCGCTGCGTGCCGCACGACCATCCCGCGTGCAACCTGCGCGCATTACGCGAGGCGTTCGCGTCCAACCCGCAGGTCGTGGCCAATCCGATCACCGACGCGGACGGCGATGAAGCCGCTTCGCTGCGCCAGGCCAGCGCGCTGCTGGCGGTGAACCCGCAACCGTTCGACCTCGTCCTGCTCGGGATGGGGGCGGACGGCCACTTCGCTTCGTTGTTCCCCGGCGCCGCGAACCTGCAGCACGGACTTGCGATGGACAGCGGCGCGGATGCCATCGCCACCCTGCCCGATCCGCTGCCGCCGGAAGCGCCGTTCGCGCGGATCAGCCTGACCCTGCCGCGCTTGCTGCACGCGCGCGAGGTCCACCTCGTCGTCACCGGTGCGGACAAGCGCACTGTCCTGCGGCAGGCGCAGGCCGACGCCGCCGGCGAATTCCCGGTAGCCGCGCTGCTGCATGCGCCCGGCCACCACGTCCACATCCACTGGAGCCCCTAGCCGATGCCCTTGCAGCCCGCCATCGAGCGCGTCACCTCGCGCATCGCCGACCGCAGCCGGCGCCTGCGCGACGACTACCTGGCGCGGATGGACGCGGCACGCGAGGCCGGCCCGTCGCGGCGCGAACTCTCCTGCGGCAACCTGGCGCACGGCTTCGCCGCGTCCGGCGTCGACAAGCCGATGCTGCGCGAAGGCGCCGGCGGCAACATCGGCATCATCACCGCCTACAACGACATGCTCTCCGCGCACCAGCCGATGGAGCATTACCCGACGCTGATCCGGATGGCCGCGCGCAACGCCGGCGGCAGCGCGCAGGTCGCCGGCGGCGTGCCGGCGATGTGCGATGGCGTCACCCAGGGCCGCACCGGCATGGAGCTGTCGCTGTTCTCGCGCGACGCCATCGCCATGGCCACCGCGATCTCGCTGTCGCACGAGATGTTCGATGCGGTGCTGTGCCTGGGCGTGTGCGACAAGATCGTGCCCGGCCTGCTGATCGGCGCGTTGAGCTTCGGCCACCTGCCGGTGGTCTTCGTGCCCGCGGGTCCGATGCCGTCCGGCATCCCCAACAAGCAGAAGGCCGAAGTCCGCCAGCGTTACGCATTGGGCCAGGCCAGCCGCGCCGAATTGCTGGAGGCAGAAGCGGCGTCGTACCACGCGCCGGGCACCTGCACCTTCTACGGCACCGCCAACTCCAACCAGATGCTGATGGAGGTGATGGGCCTGCACATGCCGGGCACCGCCTTCGTGCCGCCGAACACGCCGCTGCGCGATGCGCTGACCGTGGCCGCCGCCGAGCAGTCGCTGCGCATCACCGCGCTGGGCAACGACTACCGCCCACTGGCGCGCACCATCGACGAGAAGGCGATCGTCAACGCGATGGTCGGGCTCGCGGCGACCGGCGGCTCCACCAACCACGCGCTGCACCTGGTGGCGATGGCGCGCGCGGCCGGCATCCTCATCGACTGGAACGACCTCGACGAACTCTCGCAGGCCACGCCGCTGCTGGCGCGCGTGTACCCGAACGGGTCCGCCGACGTGAACCACTTCGAAGCCGCCGGCGGCCTCGGCCTGGTCATCAATGAACTGCTGGATGCCGGCCTGCTGCACGGCGACATCGCCTGCGTGCACGGCGGCGACCTGCGCCAGCAGGCGACCCAGCCGTGGCTGGACGACCTCACCCTGCGCTGGCGCGACGCACCAGCCGCGTCGCTGGACGACAACGTGGTGCGCGGCGTCGCCGCGCCGTTCGACAGCGAAGGCGGCCTGCGCTGCCTGCAGGGCAACCTCGGGCGCGCGGTGGTCAAGATCTCCGCGGTCGCGCCGGAGTTCCGCCGGATCGAGGCGCCGGTGCGCATCTTCGAATCGCAGGATGCGTTGCTCGCCGCGTTCAAGGCCGGTGCACTCGACAAGCACGACGGATTCGCCGGCGATTTCGTCGCGGTGGTGCGCGGCCAGGGTCCGCGCGCGAACGGCATGCCCGAACTGCACAAGCTCACGCCCACGCTGGCCGCATTGCAGGATCGCGGCCAGCGCGTCGCCCTGCTCACCGATGGCCGCATGTCCGGCGCCTCGGGCAAGGTGCTGGCGGCGATCCATGTCACCCCGGAAGCGGCAGATGCGGGTCCGTTGGCGAAGCTGCGCGAGGGCGACATCGTCCGCATCGATGGCGACGCCGGCACGATGGAAGCGCTGGTGGATGCCGGCACGTGGGCCACGCGCGAGGCCGCGCGACCAGCGCTCGCGGCGAACCACGTGGGCCTTGGCCGCGAGTTGTTCGCGATGATGCGCAAGCAGGTCGGCTCCGCCGAACAGGGCGCCTGCGCCTTGTTCCTGGACGAGGACGAGGGCACCCCATGAGCGAGAAAACGCTCGCGCTGGTCGGCGACATCGGCGGCACCAATGCGCGCTTCGCGCTGACCGACCTGTCGTCGCCGACGGCCGAGTTGCTGGAATCGAAATCGCTGCCGAACGCGGACTTCGCCAGCGTGCAGCACGCGATGGAGCACTACCTGTCGGGCGTCACCGCGAAGCCCGAGCGCGCCGCGCTGGCCGTTGCCTGCCCGGTCGGCAACGACGAGATCCGCCTGACCAATCGCGCGTGGTCGTTCAGCCGCAGCGAATTGCAGCGCACCCTGGGCCTCGACGAACTGCGCATGCTCAACGATTTCGGCGCGGTGGCGTGGGCGATCCCGGCGCTTCAGCGCGAGCACCTGGTCACCCTGCACGGCGATCCGGCGCCGCCACTGCGCGGCCCGATCAGCGTGCTCGGCCCGGGCACCGGCTTGGGCGTGGCCTTGATCGTCGGCTCGCATGCGCACGGCTGGCATGCGGTCGAAACCGAAGGCGGGCACGTCGGGTTCTCCCCGGTCGGCGACGAGGAACGCGCGATCTCGGCATGGCTGACCGCGCAACACGGGCGCACCTCCACCGAGCGCCTGCTGTGCGGCAAGGGCCTGTCGGAAATCGACGCGGTGCTGCGCGGCGCCAGCGCGGTGTTGCCGGCACACGTTCCGCAGCCCGGCGAAGCCTCGCTTCTCAAGCCTGCCCTGCGCGAACCGGCGGAGATCGTCGCCGCCGCGCTGGAAGGCCACGACCTCGCGTCGCGCCGCACGCTTGCACGCTTCTGCTCGGTGCTCGGCAGCGTGGCCGGCGATTGCGCATTGATCCACGGCGCACGCACGGTGGTGATCGCCGGCGGCATCGTCCCGCGCTTCATCCCGTTCCTGCGCAGCAGCGCGTTCCGCGAACGCTTCCTCGCCAAGGGCCGCCTCGCCGCGTCGCTGGAATCGATCCCGATCCACGTCATCACCCATCCCCATCCCGGCCTGCTCGGCGCGGCGACCGCGCTGCGCGCCAAGGAGTTCTGACCCGATGTTCGATACCGCCCGCCACACCCAGCTGGTCGACGAGGTGTTCGCCCTCGCCCCGGTGATCCCGGTGCTCGCCGTCGAGCGCATCGAGGACGCGCTGCCGCTGTGCCGCGCGCTGGTCGACAACGGCCTGCCGGTGCTGGAAATCACCCTGCGCACCGCCTGCGCGCTGGAGGCGATCGCCGTGGTCGCGCGCGAGCTGCCGCATGCCTGCGTCGGCGCCGGCACCGTGCTGTCCGCCGCCGACCTCGCCAAGGTCGCGGATGCGGGCGCGCGCTTCGCGATCTCGCCAGGTGCCACCGAAACGCTGTTCGAAGCCGCGAAAGCGAGCGCGGTGCCGTTGATCCCCGGCATCGCCACCGCCAGCGAACTGATGCGCGGGCTTGAGCACGGCTGGCGCCGCTTCAAGTTCTTCCCCGCCGAATCCAGCGGCGGCATCGCCGCGCTGAAGGGCTTCGGCGGCCCGTTGCCGATGGCGCGCTTCTGCCCGACCGGCGGTATCGACGCCGCGAAGGCACCGGCCTACCTGGCGCTGGCGAACGTCGCCTGCGTCGGTGGTTCGTGGATGGTCCCCGCCGACGCCGTCAAGGCCGGCGACTGGGCGCGGATCGGCGCGCTGGCGGCCGAGGCGGCTTCACTGAAACGCTGAGATCCAAGCCTCGGCAAGGATTGAAGCCGGCCTCGTGCCGGCTTTTTTCGTGCGTTCCGGCTTCCGCAAAAGAAAACCCCCGCCTCTTTCGAGGCAGGGGCCGGTTGCCACCCGGGAGGGAGGGCAATCAGAACTTGTAGCTGACGCCCAGCAGGATGGTGCGACCCCACTCGATGTGCTCGAGCGGACGATCCTTGCTGCCGGCATACGTGCGGTAGGACTCGTTGGTCAGGTTGCTGAGCTGCAATTGCACGCCGAGGCCCTTCAGGCTGCCCTCGTTGAACATGTAGCCGATCTGCGCGTCGGTGATGTTCTCGCCCACCACGTAGCGCAGGGTGCGATTGCCCGCGAAGTTGCCGATCTCGCCGATGAAGTCGGAGCGGCGGCGGTTGTTGATGCGGGCCTCGAAGCCGTTGCGCTCGTAGTACACGGTCAGGTTGTAGACCTCGTCCGACAGGCCCGGCAGGGAAATGTCGCCGCTGCCCACGCTGGACGCGCTTTCCGGATCACGGATCTCGATGTTGCTGTCGGTGAAGCTGGCGCTGGCCACGATGCCGAAGCCATCCAGTGCATCCCACCACAGGTTGAACGGCAGCGATGCGGTCAGTTCCAGGCCCTGCAGCATGCCCCCCTCGCCGTTCGCGGGTGCGGTGAAATCGCCGATGTCCTGCGCCGGCTGGGTGCCCGGCGGCGGCACGTAGTCGTCCACGAACTCGGAGAAGTCGTATTCCTGCGTCTGGGTGTAGATGTAGGTCTTCAGGTCCTTGTAGAAGTAGGCCGCCGCCACGTACGCCTTGGTGCCGAAATACTTCTCGTAGGAGATGTCGAACGCATTGGCCTTCCACGGATCGAGCATCGGATTGCCGCCGGCGCCGCCGGGCCTGCCGGTGGCGGTGTTGACCCCGAATTCGAACGACGCACGCAACTGGTCCACGCGCGGCCTTGCGACCTGTTGCGCCAGGGCCACGCGGAGGGTCTGGTCGTTGGCCAGCGAGAAGGCCAGGTTCAGGCTGGGCAGGACGTCGGTATAGGTCTTGCCGGCCTCGTAGGGAATCACGTTGCTGCCGGCGGGCTTGCTGGAATCCCAGTAGTTGGCGCTCGAGGACTGGTCGACGTGCTGGATCTGCACGCCGAAGTTGCCGCGCACCGGCACCGAGCCCCACTCGGTATCGATGTTGGCGCGCAGGTAGCCGGTGGTGATCTCTTCGTCGACCGTCCACGCCTTCGGGATCAGGTAGGACAGGTCGTCGACCGGATTGAAGGTCATGTACTTGGCCACCGCGCCCGGCACGTCCCAGGACGGGATCAGGCCGACGCCGGCGAAGCCGAGGTCGACCAGGCCGTACTGGAACTCGGAGCCGATCACGGTGTCGCCCTGCGCACCCACGTTGATGTTGCCTTCGGGTTGCGTCTTCTGCTTCTGGCGGTCCGCGTAGTTGATGCCGAAGTCGATGTCCGACAGCCAGGTCATGGAGTCCGGCGCCGGCAACGACGCGCCCAGCTTGAGGCTCATCAGCTCGTCATCGACCTCCGGCACCTTGCCGTAGCCCGAACCGTAGATGGTGTTGCGCAGGAACAGGGTGGCGGGGTTCGAATAATCGCGGCCCGGATCGAGCTGCGAGAAGCCGTCGCTGTGGTAGGCCAGCTGGATGGTGTCCAGCTGCGGCGCCGGCGCAAGCTGGGTGTTGTTTTCCAGGCTCAATTCGTCGCGACTGGCCTTGGAGTAGCTGGCATCGGCGATGACCTTGGCGGCGCCCATGAAGAACTCGTTCTTCCAGCCGAACGCCTTGATGGTGTCTTCGCGCTTGTTGTACATGCCGCGCACCAGCGGGTACAGGTTGGCGGCGGTACCACCGACGAAGGTGTTGTTGTCGTTGATCTGCACGTTGGTGATGTTGATCCGCCCATAGCCACCGTTGTAGTCGCCGAGGTTGGCCTCGAACTGGTTGGCGGTGTCTTCCTGGGTGGCCTGCGAATAGAACGCGTCGAGCGTGCTGATCCACGTGTCGGACGGGTGGAATTCCAGCGTGCCCATCACCCCGTCGCGCTTGGTGTAGCCGGTGCGGCGCAACGCCTTGATGCCGTCCGAATAGAAGGTGCCGGCGGGCACGTTCGGGCGCCAGCCTTCGCCGATCGCCTGCCACGGCTCGTACAGGCCCACCTGCTCTTCCTGGATCGGCGTGTCGGAGTGCGAGTAGCCGATCGAGTAACCCACCTTGCGGTCGGCGGACTGGCCGATGTAGCTCACGTTGAAGCGGTTGCCGACGGCGTCGGCATTGGCGGCCGATCCCAGCGAATTCTTCGAGAGGCGGCCGCTCAGCGCAAGCACCGGCGCGTCGTAGTCGAGCGGGCGCACGGTGCGCATGTCCAGCGTGCCCGACAGGCCCTGGCCGACCAACGCCGCGTCGGGCGTCTTGTAGACGGTCACGCCCGCCATCAGTTCGGACGGGTACTGGTCGAACTCGACGCTGCGGTTGTCGCCCGTGCTCACCAGCTCGCGGCCGTTGAGCAGGGTGGTGGCGAAGTCCGGCGACAGGCCGCGCACGCTGACCACCTGGGCGCGTCCGGCGACACGCTGCGCGGCGAGGCCCGGCAGGCGGGCGATCGATTCGGCGATGCTGACGTCGGGCAACTTGCCGATGTCCTCGGCGGAGACCGCCTCGACGATCGAAGTCGCGTTCTTCTTGGTGTCGATCGCGCGCTCGATGCCGCCACGGATGCCGGTCACCACGACGGTGTCGAGGTTCTTCGCATCGTCCGCCTTCTTCCTGGCCGACGCCGCGTCCTCTTCCGCCTGCGGCTCGGCCGGCGCGGATTGCGCATAGGCATGTGCGCTCAACATCATCGTCGCCGAGGCCAGCGCCACGCTCAGCAGGTTTCGCTTCAACTGCACCATCTTCCCCTCCAGGAATGAATGAGGTGTCGGACGGTCCCTCGCCGTCCGATCATCGTGCTGCCGGAACGGCGTTACACGAACGGCGCGATGGTAGTCGCGTCGCTACGCATGCACGCCAACCTGCATACGTATTCATTGCAATTCGTTGAACGAAGCCCTGAAAGCCGCGCCAGCGCTTGCTTTCAGCGCGATTCGAGCACGCCTGGAACAGGCACGCTCAAGCGGATCGGCATCCATGGATGCCGAATTGTGGCAATGCAACAATGCCCAGCGCAGTGGAAATCGCGCGATCGGTTGCGTGGCGGATCAGCGTTCCAGCGGCACCAGTCGCACTGCCGCGCCACCACCGCCGGCAAGCCAGACGTCGAGCACGTCGCCGCGCGCGAACGTGCGTTGCTCGCGCACGAAGCGGAAGCGCGCATCGCCCTTCCAGTCGGCGCCTTCGCCGTCGCGGTAGATGTCGGCGCGGTAGCGCTTGCCGGCATCGAGGAAGTCGAGCTTCAGCGGCACGCGGCGCGCGTTGCGATCGTTGATCGCGCCGATGAACCAGGCATCGCCTCCGCGTTGCTTGCGCGCGATCGCGGCGTACGCGCCGACCTCGCCGGCCAGCAGGTGGCTCTCGTCCCAGTCGACCGCGACATCCTTGATGAACTGGAACGCATCGGGGCGCGCGGCGTAGTGCTCGGGCAGGTCGGCGGCCATCTGGATCGGGCTGTACAGCGCCACGTACAACGCGAGTTGCCGCGCCAGCGTGCTGCCGATCTCCTGCCCGTTCTTGCCGGTCAGGCTGACCACGCCGGGCGTGTAGTCCATCGGTCCGGCGAGCATGCGCGTGTAGACCAGGGTGACCTCGTGTTCCGGCGTGTTCGGCGGATCGCCCCAGGCGTTGAACTCCTGGCCGCGTGCGCCTTCGCGCGCGATCCAGTTCGGATACGTGCGGCGCAGGCCGGTGTCCTTGATCGGCTCATGCGCGTTGATCGCCACATGGTGTCTCGCCGCGTCCTGCACCACGCGCAGGTGGTGGTTGCTCATCCACTGGCCTTCGTGCCACTCGCGCACGACCGGGCCGTTCGCGATGTCCTGTCGCTCGACCTGCCCGGCATCGCAGACATAACCGGTCTTCACCGCATCGATGCCCAGCGTGTCGAACAACGCGAACGCCTCGTCCATCTGCCGCTCGTAGTGGCTCACCGCGCAGCCGGTCTCGTGGTGGCCGATCAGGTGGACGCCCTTGGACGTGGCGTACGCAGCAAGCCCGCGCAGGTCGTAGTCCGGCGTCGGCTTGCGGAAGTCGAAGTCCCAGCCGTTGGCGAACCAGTCGCCATCCCAGCCGACGTTCCAGCCTTCCACCAGCACGCCGCGGAAACCGTTCGCCGCGGCGAAGTCGATGTAGCGTTTCGTGTTTTCCGTGGTCGCGCCGTGCTTCGCGCCGGTGCCCCAGGTCTCCTTGTCGAGGTGCAGCGACCACCACACGCCGACATACTTGCTGGGCTTGAACCAGCTGACGTCGCCGAGCCTGTTCGGTTCGTTGAGATTGAGGATCAGGCTGGACTCGACCAGGTCGGCCGCGTGCTCGCCGATCTGGATCGTGCGCCACGGCGTCTGGAACGGGGTGGCACGCACCACCGGCGCGACACCGCTGCCCGGCGTAAGCGACGCATGCAGCAGCTGTCCTTCGCCCTTGGCCAGGTTCATGCCGGCGTAATCGACCAGCGCCGCTTCGTGCAGGGTCACGTGCAGGCCGTCGTCGGCGCGCAGGGTGATCGGCGTCTGCGCCACCCCGACCTGCGCCAGCGGCGTGCGGTTGTACAGGTATTCCTCGCGGTTCCACTGGTAGGCCGGGATCCACCAGGCCGTCGACGGCCTGGCGACCGCGAACTCGGTCAACTCCTGCACGACCTGCGCTTCCGCCAGCTTCGGCTGCTTCGGCACGTCGTAGCGGAAGCCCACGCCGTCGTCGAACACCCGGAACACCATCGCGAAGCGGCGGCGGTCGCGATCCTTCTCGACGAAGTCGGCGCGCAATTCGTTGTAGCGGTTGCGGACGAAGCGGCGCTCGCCCCAGGGCTGTTCCCAGGTCTCGTCGAAGCCGTGCAAGGACTGCTTCTGCAGTTGCAGGTTGCGCAACAGTTGGCGGTCGTTGCGCAGGATGAAGCCAAGCCGCGAATCGCCGATCACCGGTTTGCCATCGCGCAGCACGCGATAGGCCAGACGGCCTTCGCCGTTGAGGTCCAGCTGCACGACGATGCGCCCGTCCGGCGACGCCGCCTGCGCGACCTGCTCCGCATGCACGACGCCGGGCAACGCCAGCGCCAGCAGGATCCCGAACTTCAAGGCATTCATTGCGTGCGTTCTCCTGTTTCGACCACGAACACCACCGCGGTGCGCCCCGGCACCGTGAACCCGCCATCGCCCGCCGTGTAACGCGCCTGCCGCGCGCGCGCATCCGTCGCGCCTGCAGCCGCCTGCACCGGATGCAGCACGTACGCCTTGCCGGCTTCTTCCGGCAGCCGCAGCGATTGCGACTCGGGCGATACGTTGATGAGGTACAGCACCTCGCGATACGCACCGGCCATGCCCGCGCCGTCCAGGTGCCCAGCGATCACCAGCGGGCTCTGCTTCGGCCCGACATTGCGGAACGCGAGCCTGCGTTGCACGTCGTCCGCACTGCGCAGGCGGAACAGCGGCGTGCCCGCGCGGATGCGCAGCAGGTCGCGGAAGGCGTCGCGCATCCAGGCGATGTCGGCGGGCGACGGTTTCGCATTGGCGTTGCGCAGCACCGGCCGCAACAGGTCCCAGTCCTTGCCGTTGTCGGCGCGTGGCGGCAAGCCCATGCCGAAGCCGTTGTCGCGGTAGGTCCAGTCGAGCCGATTGAACCCGTCGCCGGAATCGAAGCTGTTGCGGTCCAGCGACTTGCTGCGCAACACGTCCATCCCGGCGTGGAAGTACGGGATGCCCTGGCTGAAGGCGACGAAGGCGGCGCCGAGCAACTGCACGCGGGCGCGCTCGGCGGCCACGGTGTCCTGCGGCAATTTCAGCGCGTGGATGTCCCACAGCGTCGGGTTGTCGTGGTTCTCGACGTAGTTCACGACCTCGCCGGGCTGGCTGGCGTAGCCCGCTTGCATGCCCTTGTAGTCGAGCGCCGACAGCGGCGCGACGCGGCCATCCGCCAGCGTCGTGCGGTAGTCGCGCAGGGTCCCGGCCAGGCCGGCGCGCGCGAGGTCGGCGGCATGCATGAGGTCGCGGCGCGTGGCCTTGCCGCGCGCATTCGCGTTCGCCGCGTAGGCCAGGCCATTGAGCAGGCCCTGTTCGGCGAACAACGCATCGCCGCTGTCGCAGCAGCCACCGCCACGCAGCGCATCGCGCGCACGGTCGCTGAAGCTGGCGATGCCGGTGCCGTCCAGCATGCCCTGCGCCGCCTGCGGGAAGCGCGCGCCGTTGGCGACCTCGCCGAAATTCCAGCCCTCGCCGAGCAACGGGATTCGTCGGCCTGACGCGGCATTCGCCGCTCGCTGGACTTCGATCATCGCTTCGCGCGGCTGGTGTCCCATCAGGTCGAAGCGGAACGAATCGATGCGGTAATCGCGCGCCCACAGCGCCACCGAGTCGCGCATCAGCCTCGACATCATCATGTGCTCGGTGGCGGTGTTGTCGCAGCAGGTGGAGGTCTCGACCGTGCCGCTCGCATCCAGCCGCTGGTAGTAGCCGGGCACGATGCGGTCGAGCACCGAACCCGGCGACTGCCCGGATGCCGTGGTGTGGTTGTAGACCACGTCCATGCCCACCCGCAGGCCGGCCGCGTGCAGCGCCTGCACCATCGCCCGGAATTCGCGGATGCGCACCGCGCCGTCGCCCGGGTCGCTGGCGTAGCTGCCTTCCGGCGCATTGAAGTGGAACGGGTCGTAGCCCCAATTGAAGCAGTCCTGCGAGGCAACGGCACCATTCGACACTGCCTGCTGCGCCTCGCTGTCCGGCGCGGCCTCCGGGATCACGGGGGTGACACAGCCGGTTTCCGGGATCGTCGCGATGTCGAACACCGGCAGCAGGTGGATGTCGGTGATCCCGGCCTCGCCGAGCGCACGCAAGTGGCGCATGCCGTTGCTGCCGGCATCGGCGAAGGCGAGGTATTTGCCGCGATGCCCGACCGGAACGGTCGCATCGTCCACGGAAAAATCGCGCACATGCAGTTCGTAGATCGCCATGTCGGTGTTCGACGCCAGCGCGGGCGGGCGCGGCGCATCGTCCCAACCCGCCGGCTTCAACGCGGGATCGTCGAGGTCGGCGATGTAGCTGCGCGCGGAATCGGCGGTCAGGCTGGTCGAGTACGGATCGGTGACGCGGTTGCGCACGATCCCGACGCCCGGCACGAAGACATCGACAAGATAGGTGTAGTAGCCGCCGCGCAGGTCGCGCGGAACGCCGTCGCGCCACAGGCCGGTGCGTGGGTCATGCGCCAACGGCACGCGCTCGAACGCGGGCGAGGCGCCATCGCGGTACAGGCAGAGCGACACCTCGATCGCAGTCGGCGCCCACAGCCGGAACCAGGTGGCGCCATCGCCCGGCGATGCGCCGAGTGGCGCGCGATCATCGCCCGCCGCGGCGTACAGCACGTCCAGCGCGCCCGGCGCCTGCAGGTAGGTGGCATCGACCACGTTGCCGCGCGCATCCTCGCGCACCAGCATCAGCTGCCCGCGCAGCACGCCACCCAGCGCGGTCTTGGCGGCTTCCGGAATCGCCAGGGTGGCACCATCACCGACGAAGGCGAAGCGTCTCGCGATGGCATCCGCCACGGTTGTCGCCGGCACCAGGGCGAACGAGCGATCCGCGCCATCCACCGCCTCGCCACGCTGGATGCGCAGGCCTGCGTTATTCGACGCAAGCAGCCGATAGCGCACGTCGCCCGGCTGGCCCGGCCACCGGATGCGGGTGTCGTCGAGCCAGTACGCGCGCGCATCGCTCGCCGTGTGCGCGGCAGGCTGCAACATGCGCACGCTGTCGCCATCGCAGTCATCGACCGCTGCCTGCGCTTGGCCGCAAATGGCTAGCAACAATGCGAAGGCCGTTCGCATGCCGCGCATCGCGATGCTCACCCCAGGCTGGCGAACGCTGCGCCGCGCGGTGGGAACTGCAGCACGCCATCGCCCAAAGCGGCGGCGTCGACCCCGGGCGCCGGCAACAGCACGATGCCGGCCGGCGGCGTCCACGCAATCGCCTGCGGCGACAGGTTGAACGCGACCAGCAGGCGCTGGCCCTCATGCTCGCGCACGAAGGCGAGGACCTGTTCCGGCGCATCAAGGAAACGAATCGCGCCCTCGACCAGTGCCGGCTGCGCCTTGCGCCAGCGCAGGAAGGCACGCGCGGCGTTCAGCACCGAACCCGGATCGGCCGCCTGTGCGTCGACGTTGCGCGCCATGTGCGCATCCGGCACTGGCAACCACGGCTGGCCGTCACTGAAGCCCGCATGCTCGCCCGCACTCCACGGCATCGGCGTGCGGCAACCGTCGCGTCCCTTGAAGGTCGGCCAGAAATTCTTGCCGTACGGGTCCTGCAACGCCTCGTAGGGGACGTCGGCTTCGGGCAGGCCGAGTTCCTCGCCCTGGTACAGGCAGACCGAGCCGCGCAGCGAGCAGACCAGCGCCAGCAACTGGCGGGCATGCGCGCGGTCGTCGCGGCCATCGCCCCAGCGGGTGACCGCGCGCTGCACGTCGTGGTTGGAGATCGCCCAGCACGGCCAACCGTCGCGCAACTGCGATTCCAGCGCCTCGACCGTGTTGCGGATGTGCGCGGGCGAGCCGTCGTCGGTCAGCAGCTCGAAGCTGTAGCCCATGTGCAAGCGGTTCGGCTGCACGTATTCGGTCATCGTCGCCAGCGAATCGTCCGACGAGATTTCGCCGAGCGCGGCGACGTCCGGGTAGCCGTCCAGCAGCCGGCGCACGTCCTCGAGGAACCCGAGGTTTTCCGGGCGCGTGTTGTTGTAGGTGTGGTACTGGAACGCATACGGGTTGTCGGGGCTGAAGCCGCGCCCCTGCCGCAGTTCCATCGGCTTGGCCGGGTTGTCGCGCAGTTGCGCGTCGTGGAACGGGAAGTTGATCGAATCCAGGCGGAAGCCGTCCACGCCCCGGTCGAGCCAGAAACGCAGGGTCTGCAATTGCGCGGCATACGCCTGCGGGTTGTGGAAATTCAGCTGCGGCTGCGAACTCAGGAAGTTGTGCAGGTAGTACTGGCGCCTGCGCGGTTCCCAGGCCCAGGCCACGCCGCCGAAGATCGACAGCCAGTTGTTGGGCGGGCTGCCATCGGGCCTGGCATCGGCCCACACGAACCAGTCGGCCTTGGGGTTGTCGCGATCCTGGCGGCTTTCGACGAACCACGGATGCTCGATCGAGCAGTGGCTGGGCACCTGGTCGATCATGACCTTCAACCCGCGCGCATGCGCGTCGCGCAGCAGCCGGTCGAAATCGTCCAGCGTGCCGAACAGCGGATCGACGTCGCAGTAGTCGGAGATGTCGTAGCCGAAATCGTGCATCGGCGACTTGAAGAACGGCGAGATCCAGATCGCATCGACGCCGAGCGACGCCACGTGGTCGAGCCGCGCGAGGATGCCGGGCAGGTCGCCCACGCCGTCGCCATCGGTGTCGAGGAAGCTGCGCGGGTAGATCTGGTAGATCACCGCGCCGCGCCACCATTGCTGATCCGTCATCCCCACGCCCACCCCGCCTGCGACTGCCGCGGATCATGCCGCGTGCGACCCGCACCACCCATGCGGCGGCGGCTTGAATACGTTTACATGCACGATGACTACGTAAACCATGCCGAATATGCGGCGCTGCATCACGACTCGCTCGATCCGCTGCAGCACACTCCGCGCACCTTCGGCAGCACGTACACGGGGACACGCATGCACGCAACGAACACGACATCCAGGCCTGCACTTTCGTTCTGGCAGATCTGGAACATGTCGTTCGGCTTCCTCGGCATCCAGTTCGGTTTCGCGCTGCAGGGCGGTTTCATGTCGCGCATCTTCCAGACGCTGGGCGCGGAGAAGGACGCGTTGCCGTTGCTCTGGATCGCCGCGCCGCTCACCGGGCTGCTGGTGCAGCCGGTGATCGGCTGGTTCAGCGATCGCACCTGGCATCCCGTGCTCGGTCGACGCCGCCCCTACTTCGTGGTCGGCGCGATCCTCAGTTCGATCGCGCTGCTGTTCATGCCGCACTCGCCGACGCTGTGGATGGCGGTCGGCCTGCTGTGGGTGCTGGATGCCAGCATCAACATCAGCATGGAGCCGTTCCGCGCACTGGTCGCGGACAAACTGCCGGAGCACCAGCGCTCGTACGGCTTCGTGTTGCAGACCCTGATCATCGGCATCGGCACCTGGGTGGCCAGCAACCTGCCGTGGTTCGTGACCCTGCTCGGCGTGCCGAACGAGGCCGGCCCGGGCGTGGTACCGCCATCGGTGAAGATCGCCTTCGCGATCGGCGCGTTCGTGTTCATGGCCAGCATCCTGGTCACCGTTTTCACCACCCGCGAATACCCGCCCGAGGACCTGCAACGCTTCCGCGAGGAGAATCGCGCGCAGGGCAACCTCTTCAGCGAGATCCTCAGCCACGTGGCGAAGATGCCCGTGCAGATGCGCCGGCTGGGCGCGGTGCAGTTCTTCAGCTGGCTGGCGTTCTTCAGCATGTGGAGCATGGCCACGCCGGGCCTGACCGAGCACGTGTTCGAGGCCCCGGCGCCGAACCCGGCCGCGTTCGACATGGCGAATGCCACTCAAGCAGCAGCGTTCCAGTCCGCCAATGCCGCGTTCCAGGATGCCGCCGACCTGGTCGGCTCCTACATGGGCTATTACGGGCTGTCGTCGATGCTGGTCGCGCTGCTGCTCACTTTCATCGCCGCGCGCCGGCCGCTGAACCGCAAGGCCGTGCATGCGGTGTCGCTGGTGCTTGGTGGGATCGGCTTCCTGTCGATGTGGGCGGTACCGGATCCGGCATGGCTGATCCTGTCGTTCGCACTGGTCGGCGTGGCCTGGGCCAGCATCCTGTCGATGCCGTACGCCCTGCTTGCCAGCTGCGTGCCGGCGCAGAAGATGGGCATCTACATGGGCATCTTCAACATGTTCATCGTGATCCCGCAGATCGTCGCCGCCACCCTGCTCGGGCCGGCGTTGCGCGGCCTGTTCGACAACCGGCCGATCTTCGCGATGGCGATCAGCGGCACCAGCCTGTTGCTGGCCGCGTTGTCGCTCGCGCGCGTGCAGGAACCCTCGGTGGGAGCACGCGCATGACCCTGCGCTGCACGACTGCTTCGCTCGCCGTTGCCATCGCACTCGCGGGTTGCAACCCATCGCCATCCACGACCGTCGTCGGTGCGACGGCGGCAACCCCCAAGCTGCCGGACTACTACGGCACGCTGGAACCCTTCGCCAGCGAGGCGGTGTACTTCCTGCTCACCGACCGATTCGTCAATGGCGACACGTCCAACGACCAGCGCGACCAGGGCAAGGACAAGGGCAATGCCTTCTACACCTTCGATCGCCCGGTGCCAGGGGCGCCAGCCGGAAAGCACGACAACGTCGGCTACCTCGGCGGCGACTTCAAGGGCATCGCCGACCACGCGCAATACATCCGTGGGATGGGCTTCGGCGCGGTATGGATCACCCCGATCGTCGACCAGCCGGACGAGGCCTTCACCGGCGGCGAGCCGGTCAAGTGGAACGGGTTCTGGACCGACGGCGGCAAGACCGGCTACCACGGCTACTGGGGCGTCAATTTCTACCGGCTCGACGAGCACCTGCCCTCGCCCGGCCTGGATTTCCGCGGACTGACCAGGACGCTGCGCGGGCACGGGTTGAAGACCGTGCTCGACATCGTGGCCAACCACGGTTCGCCGGCCTACACGATGCCCGCGGACCAGGCCAAGTTCGGTGAACTCTACGACGGCAACGGCACGCTGGTCGCCGACCACATGAACCTGGCGCCGGAGAAGCTGGACCCGGAGAACCCGCTGAATGCGTTCTACAACACCAAGGTCGGCATCGCCCAGCTGTCCGACCTCAACGAAAACGATCCGCGCACATTGCCCTACCTGCTCGGCGCGTATGAACAATGGATCGACCAGGGCGCCGATGCCTTCCGGATCGACACCATCGGCTGGCTGCCGCATTCGTTCTGGCATGCGTTCTCGCAGAAGATCCGCGAGAAGCATCCGGGCTTCTTCATGTTCGGCGAAGCCTTCGACTACGACGCGAAGAAGATCGCCGAACACACTTGGGCCGAGAACGCGAACGTCAGCGTGCTCGACTTCCCGTTGAAGCAGGCCCTGGCGAATCTGTTCGAGAAGCCGGCAGGTGATTTCGCATCGCTGGCCGAACCGCTGCATCTGACCGGCGGGCCGTACGCGAATCCCTACGAGCTCATGACGTTCTACGACAACCACGACATGCCGCGCATGAACGCCAGCGACGCTGGCTTCATCGATGCGCACAACTGGCTGTTCACCGCACGCGGCATCCCGGTGATCTACTACGGCTCCGAGATGGGCTTCGAGCGCGGCACCGCCGAACACGCCGGCAACCGCAACTACTTCGGCGTCGAGCGCATCGAAGCGGCGAAGGCGCATCCCATCCGCGCGGCATTGGCGCGCATCGCCAAGGCGCGTGCGGCGTCGCCTGCGTTGCAGCGCGGGCTGCAGGTCAACATCGAACTCAAGGGCGATCGCGCCGCGTTCTATCGCGTGTACCAGCATGACGGCAAGCACCAGGTCGCGCTGGTGCTGCTCAACAAGGGCGACGCGCCGCAACGCTTCGAGGTCGCCGCGATGCTGCAGGCAGGCCAGTGGCGTTCCGCGCTCGACGGCAGCACGGTCGACGTCGCCGAAGGCGGTCGCCTGGTTGCCGACGTCGCGGCGCACGGCGCTCAGGTCTTCGTGCTGGATGCCCCAGTGACGCAACCGGGCTTGGTGGCCGCGCTCGACCTGGCCATGGCCGACGCGCGCCGGCCGCGCTGACGCTCAGCCGCCGCTGGAGGCCCGGACTTCAAGGGTCGGCATCAGGGTGACGCTCTCCGCGGGTTCATCACGCACCAGCTTCAGCAGGCTGGCCACGAGCAACTCGCCGGCACCGGAGGTGTCCTGCACCACCGTGGTCAACGGCGGGTTGGAGAAGCGCGCCATCGGGGTGCCGTCGAAGCCGACGATGGCCACGTCGTCGGGCACGCGCAGGCCCTGCTCGGTCAGCGCGCGGATCGCACCGATCGCGATCAGGTCGCTGGCCGCGAAGATCGCGTCGAACGCGTGGCCGCGCCCGATCAACGCGCGTGCGGCGTCGTAGCCGGACTGCTCGGAGCTGTCGGCATCCACCTGCAATGCGGGGTTCATGCGCAGGCCGCCTTCGCGCAGGGCCGCATCGCAGCCGCAGTAGCGGGCGAAGAATTCCGGGAAGTGGGTCGACGCATCGCCGAGGAAGGCGATCTTGCGACGATCGCGCTGCATCAGGTGGCGTCCCGCCAGCGCACCACCGGCGGCGTTGTCGCAGCCGATCGAGATGCCCGGCTGTCCCTGCAGCACCGCGCCCCAGCGGACGAAATGCGTGCCCTGCGCCACCAGGTGCGCGAGCTTGCTCTCGTACGCGATGTAGTCGCCGTAGCCGAGCAGGATCAGGCCGTCGGCCTTCATGCTGTCCTCGTAGTCGGCATGCCAGTCGTCGGACAGCTGCTGGAACGACACCAGCAGGTCGTGGCCATGCTTGGCGCAGGCGCGGGTGATCGAGCCCAGCATCGACAGGAAGAACGGGTTGATGTGCGAGTCGTCCGGGGTGGGGTCCTCGAACAGCAGCAGCGCCAGGGTGCCGGAACGCTGGGTGCGCAGGCTGGAGGCGTGGCGATCGACCTTGTAGTTGAGCTCGCGGACCGCTTCCTCGACCCGCTTGCGGGTCTCGGCATTGACCAGCGGGCTGCCGCGCAGCACCCGCGAGACCGTGGCCTGTGACACGCCGGCGCGATGGGCGATGTCCATCGAGGTGGCCTTGGTCTTCTTCTTCGCGCGTGCGGGTTCCTGCATCGCCGCAGTGTAGCAACCGGCCGCCCGTGGTTCCGGCCGTCCCCCGGTTGGCAGGCGACGTTACCGCGGATCGATGGCCCGGAAACAAAAAAGCCAACCCGGAGGTTGGCTTTTTCATATGGTGCGCCCGGAGAGATTCGAACTCCCGACCCCCAAGTTCGTAGCCTGGTGCTCTATCCAACTGAGCTACGGGCGCAAATCAGAAGCGGAATTATGCGTTGCTGCATTATTCCACGTCAACGAAAAACACTTCGATGACGCTAGTTCGCGGTTTCGCCAAACTGGCGGAGACTGAGGGATTCGAACCCTCGATGGAGCTTTTGACCCCATACTCCCTTAGCAGGGGAGCCCCTTCGGCCTCTCGGGCAAGTCTCCGTGAGGCGAAATCGCGAGCGGCGAAGGATACAGGCTGGACCGCGATCCGGCAAACCTCACGGCTTCGCTTCGCCATCCTTGTTGCCGTCGTCGCCCTGGATGCGCTGGTAGATCTCTTCGCGATGCACGGCCACGTCCTTCGGCGCGGTGATGCCGATGCGCACCTGGTTGCCCTTCACGCCAAGCACGGTCACGGTGATCGCGTCACCGATCATCAAGGTCTCGCCTACTCGCCTGGTCAAGATCAGCATCGCAACTCCCCTGTCGCAGCCGCCACGGAGCCGGGCGGCAGATGCATCCAATCCGTCCGATCATACTGGGCATTGTTCGGCCCGCACAAGCGATCATGATGACGGTGCGGCCTTTTCCAACGCTCAGGCCACCCGCTCGCCAACCCACGCCGGTACCTGCGCCAAGGCGGCGACCAGCAATGGACCGTCGTCGCCACCGCCCTGCGCCATGTCGGGCCGGCCACCGCCCTTGCCGTTGACCTGGCGGGCCACGTCGCCCAGCAAGTCGCCCGCCTTGACCTTGCCGGTGGCCGCGCCGCTCACGCCCGCGACCAGCGCAGCCTTGCCGCCGTCGGTTCCGGCCAGCACGATCACCGCATCGACCAGTTGCTGCTTCAGGCGATCCATGGCGTCGCGCAGGGCCTTGGCATCGAAGCCTTCAAGCCGCGCGGCGAGTACCTTGATCCCGTTCACGTCACGCGCCTGGCCGGCGAGGTCGCTGGTCGCGCCGGACGCCGCCTTGGCCTTCAGCGCCTCAAGCTCGCGCTCCAGCTTCTTCTGCCGGTCGAGCAAGGCGCGCAGCTTGTCGGCGACGTCGCCACTGGTACCGCCGAGCAGGGCCGCCGCTTCGTCCAGGCGACGCTCTTCCGCGGCCACATGATCCAGCGCACCCTGCCCGGTCACCGCCTCGATGCGGCGCACGCCGGCGGACACGCCGCCCTCGGAGACGATCTTGAACAGGCCGATGTCGCCGGTGCGGCCGACATGGGTGCCGCCGCACAATTCGGTCGAGGTCGGGCCGAAACGCAGCACGCGCACCTGCTCGCCGTATTTCTCGCCGAACAATGCCATGGCGCCGAAGTCGAGCGCTTCCTGCATCGCCATGTTGCGGACTTCGCCTTCATGGTTGGCGCGGACCTCGACGTTCACCCTGCGCTCGATCTCGGCCAGTTCGGCCTCGGTCATTGGCTGGAAGTGCGAGAAGTCGAAGCGCAGGCGGTCCGGGGCCACCAGCGAGCCCTTCTGCTGCACGTGGGTGCCCAGGACCTCGCGCAACGCGGCATGCAGCAGGTGCGTGGCCGAGTGGTTGAGCACGGTCGCCGCGCGGCGCTGGCCGTCGGCGGTCGCCGCGAGGGCGTCGCCCACCGCGATCCGCCCCTGATCCAGGCGGCCGACATGGCCGTGGAACTGGCCGGCGAACTTCTGCGTGTCTACGACGGCGAAGCGGACCTCCGCGCCGGCCAGCACGCCGGTATCGCCGACCTGGCCGCCGGACTCGGCATAGAACGGGGTGCGGTCGAGGAACACGATGCCCTCCTCGCCCGCGTCCAGCGCCCCGACCGGGCGGCCATCGCGCAGGATCGCCACGACCTGCAGGCCATCGGCCTCCAGGCGGTCGTAGCCGAGGAAGCCGGTCGGGTGCAGCTGCGCGACCAGGTCGGCCGGCAGCGAGGTGCCGCCGCCGAACTTGCCGGCCGCGCGCGCGGTCTCGCGCTGCTGCGCCATCGCCGCCTCGAAGCCGTCCATGTCCACGGTCATGTCGCGCTCGCGCGCCATGTCGGCGGTCAGGTCGACCGGGAAGCCATAGGTGTCGTACAGGCGGAACACATCCACGCCCGGGATCACGCCACTGGTGGCGCGCGCGGCAACGTCGTTGAAGATGCGCATGCCCGAATCCAGCGTTTCGGCGAAGCGCTCCTCCTCGGCC
>DATIDW010000011.1:0-39244 GCA_035456065.1 Thermomonas sp.
TGGCCAGCTCGGACGTTTCGGTGGCGATCTGCAGCACGCCCTTCCTGTCCACATCGCGCACGACCGGCACGACCAGCCCGTTGGGCGTGTCGGCGGCGAAGCCGATGTGGAAGTACTTCTTGAGCGTGAGATTCTCGCCGCTGGCGTCCAGGGAGGCGTTGAAGGTGGGGAATTTCTGCAGCGCCGCGACGCTGGCCTTGACCAGGAAGGCGAGCATCGTGAGCTTGATGCCTTCCTTCTCGTGTTCCTTGTTGAGCGCGACGCGCAGGGCCTCGAGCCCGGTGATGTCCGCGTCGTCGTGCTGGGTGACGTGCGGGATCATCGCCCAGTTGCGCGCCAGGTTCGCCCCGGAGATCTTCTGGATGCGCGACAGCGGCTTGCTCTCGATCGCGCCGAACTTGGCGAAGTCGACCTTAGGCCACGGGATCAGGTCGAGGCCGCCTCCGCCACCAGCGCTGCTCGCGGCGCGCGGCGCGGCGCCACCGGCCAGCGCGGCCTTGACGAACTTCTGCACGTCCTCCTTGCCGATGCGGCCGCCGCGTTCGCTGCCGGTCACCTGCATCAGGTCGACGCCGAGCTCGCGGGCGAACAGGCGCACCGCGGGGCTGGCGTAGGGCACCTTGTCGGGCAGCACTGCGGCGGCCTCGAAGCGCACCGGCGGCAGGCCGGCGCCCATCGGCGCCGCTGCGGGAACGGGAGCAGGCGCAGGCGCGGCGACCGGCTCGACCCTGGTGCCAGTCTCGGAGGCAACCGCCGCCGGCTTCTGGGCTTCGGCCGGTTTCGGCGCCTCAACGGCGGGCGTGGGTGCCGGCACAGGCGCAGCGGCCGCGGCGGCGACTTCGACCATCGCGACCAGCGCGCCTTCGGAGACCGTATCGCCCAGCTTGACCTTGAGTTCCCTGATGACGCCGGCGAATGGCGACGGCACTTCCATCGTCGCCTTGTCGGACTCCAGCGTGACCAGGCCCTGGTCCACGGCGACGGTATCGCCGACCTTGACCAGCAGTTCGATGATCGGCACATCGCCGTGCCCGCCAATATCGGGTACGCGTGCTTCCTTCAGGTCGGCCATGCCGGTCTCCGGTCTCGTCAAGAACCGTATTGTTGGCACATCCCTGTCGCACCGACAAACCGCACCGCGTCATTTTCAATTTTTACCCGGATATTTATTCAGAGAGACCGGTTTGCATGGCAAAGGGTGGCCTGGAAGCGGCTCCGGGGTTGCTTGTATCCGGTCGAAACGGACTGCGCGCCAAGCGATGCGAAGGCTTGTCGCGCAGCCACCATGACCGCGTCGTGGCAACGATCAATCGCCAACGATGCGCAGGCCGAACAGGAACTGGGCGTAGTCCACGAAGCGGGTGGAGCCACTGACGTTCAGGCGGACAGTCGTGGACTTGGTGAAGAACTTGTTCGCCTGCGCCTGGCTCAGCCCGTAGGTCTGCATCAGTGCGCGCTTGCTGATCAGGCCGTCCTGGCACACCACCGAATCGCGGAGGTTCTGGCTGGTCGGGTAGGTCGGGTCGACGACGACTTCCACCGATTCCGAAGCCGACATGCCGGTCGTCAGCGACCCGTTGAACGGCGCCCCGGTAACGGGATTGATCAGCGAGGGATCGTCCAGCACCGCATTTTCGAGGGTGAGGGTCGGGTTGTAGCTGAACCGGCCGGGGACCGGCGCCGCGGTCGGATTGAGGAAATACACCTGCACGCGCGGGCTGAACCAGTGGCAGAACAGCGAATTGCTGGCCTTGGCAGGCAGTTCGATGCGGGCGATGTCATTGAACGCGAACGAGGTGTTCGCCGCCAGGTTGGCAATCTGCTGGCACTGCGCGGTGGGATCGTCCGCCACGATCGCGGCGCAATCGGTCGACGCCTGCACGTAAGCGGCCGCGAGGCCCAGCCAGCGCACATTGCGACCGAAGGAATCGGCATCGCCCACGGTGGCATCGCTGATTTCGTCGGGCTTGGCGGTGGGACCCGAAGCCTTGGCGAACGCCTGTGCTGCGTCGCCCGCCGCAGCTTCCGATCGAGAAGCGGTCGCTGGAAGCTGCGGACTCGCCGCGGCGGGGGCCGTTGCCCGGCTCGGCAGGATCCCGGCCACATTGGCGGCGTAGGCGATGGCTCCGACCAGACCCAGGCCGGCAGCGGTGGCGACGACAAGATGCTTGCGTTGCATGGCGCACTCCAACAGGTGATGTTGCTACCTATTGCGTGGAAAAGGCGCCGAACCGGACACGCATCACCGACGCTCAGGGATGCTCGGCCTCCGCATGGCCGCTTTCACCATGCACTTTTTCGCGGCGGATCAGGTACAGCCCGCTGGCGATGATGATCGCGGCGCCGAGCCAGGTGATCGCATCCGGCAACACGCCCCACAGCGCCAGGTCGAGGGCAACGCCCCAGACCAGCGCGGTGTATTCCAGCGGCGCGATGAGGGAAGCCTCGCCCAGCCGGAACGCCTCGGTGATCGCGTATTGGCCGATCGCCCCCGCCACGCCGATGCCACCGACGATCCACGCATGCTCGGTGCGCAGCGGCACCCATTGCGGCCAGGCCAATGCGCCGGCACCCAGCGCCATCAACGCCAGCAACCAGAAGGTGATCGCCTGGGTACTGTCGGTGCGCGCAAGCACCCGCACGGTGATCGCCGACACCGCGTAGCCCAGCGCCGCCACCAGTACGGCAAGGCCGGCCGTGGTCAGCACGCCTTCGCCGGTCGGGCGCAGCACCACCAGCACGCCGAGCAGGCCGACCGCGATCGCGGTCCAGCGGCGCGGCCCCACGCGCTCGCCGAGGATCGGCACCGACAACGCCGTGATCAGCAGCGGCGCGACGAAGAAGATCGAGTACGCGGTGGACAGCGGCAGGCTTCCCAGCGCGTACACGAAGCTGGCCATCATCATGATGCCGAGCACGCCGCGCAGCAGGTGCAAGGGCCAGCGCACCTGCAGCAGCGGACGCCAGCCAACCGTCGACAGTGCCCAGGCCAGCACCAGCGGCAACGACGCGGCACCACGCAATGCCGCGACCTGGAACGGCGGGTAATGCGCCGACAAGGTCTTGAGGCCCGCGTCCATCAACGAGAACAGCAGGATCGAGACCAGCATCAGCACCATGCCGCGGCGTGCGTGGTCGTGGGTGGCGGGCTTGGCGTGCATCCGGCCAGCATGCGGTAACCTGCGCCCCCCGTCACCCGCAGCCTGCCGCCATGCCGTCCTTCGACATCGTTTCCGAAGTGGATACCCACGAACTCACCAATGCCGTGGACCAGGCCAACCGCGAACTGTCCACGCGCTTCGATTTCAAGGGCGTGGAAGCCAGCTTCGTCCTCGACGACAAGGTCGTCTCGCAGTCGGCACCCAGCGAATTCCAGCTGCAGCAGATGACCGACATCCTGCGCGCACGCCTGATCGCGCGGAAGATCGACGCGCGCTGCCTGGAGTTCGGCGACATCGAGACCAACCTTGCGGGTGCGCGGCAGAAAGTCACGGTGAAGCAGGGCATCGAGCGCGAACTGGCGAAGAAGCTGCAGGCTGCGATGAAGGACGCCAAGCTCAAGGTCGACTCGCAGATCAACGGCGACAAGCTGCGGGTCACCGGCAAGAAACGCGACGACCTGCAGGCGGCGATGGCCCTGCTGCGCGCCGGAAACTTCGAGCTGCCGCTGCAGTTCGACAATTTTCGTGACTGACGCGACGTTCGATCCGGTGCAGGTCGAAGCCGGCGTGCGGCGCTGGCTGGAACGGGCGGTGATAGGCCTGAACCTGTGCCCGTTCGCCAAGGCGGTGTACGTGAAGCAACAGGTGCGGATCGTGGTCAGCGATGCCAGCACCGAGCGCGCGTTGCTCGAAGAACTCGGCGAAGAACTCGCCCTGTTGCGCGATGCACCTGCGGACCAGGTCGACACGACCTTGCTGGTGCATCCGCAGGTGCTCGGCGTTTTCCTCGACTACAACGATTTCCTCGAGGACGCGGACGCGCTGGTCGAGGCGATGGACCTGGAGGGCGTGCTGCAGGTCGCCAGTTTCCACCCGCAGTACCAGTTCGCCGGCAGCGAACCGGACGACGCCGACAACCTGACCAACCGCGCGCCGTTCCCGATCCTGCACCTGCTGCGCGAGGCCAGCATCGACCGCGCGGTCGCGGCCTATCCGGACCCCGACGCGATCATCGACCGCAACGTCGCCACCGTGCGCGAGCTCGGCCACGACGGCTGGACCAGACTTCTCGCGGACTGAAGGTCAGGCCTCGACCAGGCGCGCTTCCAGCAGCCGCTGCGCATCGCCCAGCGACCCGACGATGCGATGCCCCAATGCACGAGCGGCATCGTCCGGCACCAGCATGTCCGGCACCTGCACCGGGGTCATCCCCGCGGCCAGCGCGGCGCGCACGCCGGTCGGCGAATCCTCCAGCACCAGGCAGCGCATCGGTTCGACGCCGAGCCTCGACGCCGCCAGCAGGTAGACGTCCGGCGCCGGCTTCGGCGCGACCACGTCGCTGCTGGTGCAGACCGCATCGAAGTACGGCAGCAGGCCGGCCGCCGCCAATTTGCGCATCGCCAGCGGGCGGCGGGTCGAGGTCGCCACCGCGCGCGGGATCCCGCGCGCCACCAGCCAGTCGAGCAGTTCGACGACGCCGGGACGATGGTCGATGCCGGCATCGGCGACGACGTCGTACATCGCTTCGGTGCGTGCCAGCAATGCCTCGGTGGCCTCATCGCCGATGCGTTCGGCGAGCAGGCGCCGGCACAGGCCGTCGCCACCACCGATCATCTGCAGCCACAGGCTGCCTGGCAGGTCGTGGCCGAGTTCGCGCGCCGCGCGCGCCATGCAGTCGTTGATCGCGCGCTCGCTGTCCAGCATCAGGCCGTCCATGTCGAACACCACCGCTTCGGGCCGGAACGGCAACGGCGCGACGCCGCTCATCCGCCGGCCTTGCCGAACAGCACGTCGAGGTCGACCGCGGACAGCACCCGCCACTTGCCTTCCGGGAGTTCGTCCAGGAGCAGGCCGCCGATGCGCTCGCGGTGCAGCGCCTGCACATGGTGGCCGATCGCCGCGAACATCCGCCGCACCTGGTGGTAGCGCCCCTCGTGCAGGGTCAGCCGCGCCGTGTTGCTGCCAAGGACTTCAAGTTCGGCCGGCAACAGCGGCGTCTTTTCGCTTTCCAGCATCAGCGTGCCGCTGGCGAAGATCGCCGCCTCGTCGCCGCGCAGGGGTTCCGCCAGGGTGGCCAGGTACACCTTCGGCAGCTTGGACTTCGGCGCGATGATCCGGTGCAGCAGCTGGCCGTCGTCGGTGAACAGCAACATGCCGGAGGTGTCGCGGTCCAGCCGCCCGACCGGCGACAGCGCCGGACTGCGCCCGCGGAAACGCGGCGGCAGCAGGTCGTAGACGACGCGACCCGGATCCTTCATCGAGCAGGTATGGCCCACCGGCTTGTTCAGCACCAGCGACAGGCCGGGCGGAAGGTCCAGCGGTTCGCCATCGACGCGCACGTTGTGGTGGTCGAGCGGGTCGTCCGCGTACAGCACCTCGCCTTGGGCGTCGGTGATGCGGCCCTCGCGGAACATCCACTGCACGTCCTTGCGGCTGCCGTAGCCGAGGTTGGCGATGTGCTTGACCAGTTTCATCGCGCGGCCCTCGTCGCTTGCACGATCTTGAAGCCGCCATCCTGCGCCAACGTGTCCACCTGCGCGAAACCCTCGCCCAGCGCCTGCTCGTAGGGCAGGTGCCGATTGGCGACCAGCCACAGCCGGCCACCCGGCTTCAACGCATTCGCCGCGGCGGCGATGAAGGCGCGGCCGATGTCGGGACGATCGCCACGACCCAGTGCATGGAAGGGCGGATTGCAGACGATGGCATCGAAGCGTTCGCTCACGCCTGCAGCGACATCGTGCCAGTGGCAATGCACGGGGACATTCCGTCCAGCGCCCGGCGCACCGGACAGGTTTTCATCGGCCAACGCCAGCGCGCGCGCATCGGCTTCGT
This sequence comes from Thermomonas sp., assembly GCA_035456065.1. Taxonomy (GTDB): domain Bacteria; phylum Pseudomonadota; class Gammaproteobacteria; order Xanthomonadales; family Xanthomonadaceae; genus Thermomonas. The sequence goes on from DATIDW010000011.1 coordinate 5,994, forward strand.
ACAGGTCCAGCGAGGCGACCTTCGGGCAGCGCGCCAGCACCTGCATGGAGAGATACCCCCAGCCCGCGCCGAAATCGGCGACGCGGCCGCGCAGGTCGTCCGGCAGGGCCGCGGCCAGCATCGCCGACGCCGCATCCACGCGATCCCAGGCGAACACGCCGGGACGACTCATGAAGCTGCCGCCTGGCACGTTCGGACTGATCACCTTGCGCCGCGCATCGGCATTGGCCCATTGCGCCAACACGGCCGTGTCGAAGTTCGCCTCGGGACGCGTCCACGTCACCCGGCAATGGTGCTTGCTGAGCGTGGTCACCGTGCCGGCGAGTTGCCTGAGGTCGGCCTCGCGCGATTTGGCGCCCTCGTCATTGGCCACCGAAATCACCACCACCCCGCCCGGCGCGACCGCGGCGCAGGCCTTGGCCAGCAAGGCGCGCGCTTCCTCGCGCTGCCGCGGCGGCAGCACCAGCACCAGCGGATGGCGGGCGCTGGGCAGTGCATCTTCGTCGACCAGGGTCGCGCCGATCCGCTGCAGGCGGTCGGCCTCCGGCTTGAACGGCTGCGTGCAGGCCAGCGCCTGCAATCCGCCGCGCGCATGCAGGGCCGCGCCTTCGCGCGCACGCAGGAACAGCGCGTCCGCCGACCAGCGCAGGGCGCCCTCGGCGAAGGGATGCAGGAGGGCGTCGAGGGCGATGTCGCGGTGGCTGGACGGCATCCGCCAATTGTAACGAGCCGCGAACGCAGGTCAGGCGGCGTGCGGGCCGCCTGCGTGGTGCCCGCGCAGCAGGCCGAACCCCCAGTTGCCCAGCAGGCACAGTGCGGCGACCCCGCTCCAGGCCACCGCGTCGCCGCCGCCCGGCAATACCGCCGCGAGATCCGCGACCCAGCCACGGCCGAACCAGCCCACGACCACCGCCGCGGACAGCGCGAAGACGATCACCAGGCCACGCAACAGGCGCTGCTCCAGCAGCGAGGCCTCGGACGCCGGCGGAGACACGGCTTGCGCGCGCGCCAGCGCAGCGACCTGCGCGGCAAAGCCATCCGGCAGGTCCACCGGGGTGGCGTGGCGCAAGGCGCGCGCGATGCGGAGGTCGAGTGCGTCGGCATCCGCATCGCCCCGGCGCGCCTTCTCCTGCGCCTGCCAGCGCGGCTCGTCCGCGGGGTCGTGGCTGTCGGTCTTCTTCATGCGGCAACTCCGATGCGGGGCGCGAGCAACTCGCGCAGTTTGCTGCGGCTGCGGAACAGATGGCTCTTGATCGTGCCTTCGGCCAGGCCGGTGATGGTCGCGATCTCGCCGATCGGCAATTCTTCCAGGTGATACAGGGTGAGGATCGTGCGCTGCAGCGGCGGCAGGCGTTCGATCGCGGCGTGCAGCTCGCGCTCGTCGTCGGCCTGCCCGTGCGCGTCCTCCAGGTCGACGCCATCGCCGATGTTGTCGAGCAGCGACGGGCCGTCATCCTCGTCCATCCCGCCGCCCACGTGCATGTCCGCCAGGGTGATCCGCTTGCGCTCCAGGTGGCGCTTCGCGACCGAATACGCGACCTGGCCGATCCACGACTTCAACGGGCTGTCGAAGCGGTACTGGTGCAGGTAGCGGTGCACCCGCAGGAAGGCTTCCTGGCACAGCTCGCGGGTGTCCTCGGGGTGCCGGACCATGCGCTGGACCACGTGCCAGCACAGCCCCTGGTACTCGCGCACCAATTGCTCGAACGCGCCCGCGCGGTTCGCGAGCACGGCTTCGACAAGGGCGCGGTCGGCATCCATGCGACATGGGATACGCCCGGGGGGCGGGCGGTTGCAAGGAGTTTCCGAAGGTTTTTCCGGCCGGGCTGCAACCGGACCGGCAATCGCCGTATCCCTTTGCCCGAACGGCCCGCGTGGCCGGCCCCGACATCCGCCTACACATCCGCCAGGAGCGCCCCATGAATTTCGAACTGCTCATCCCGATCAGCCTGTTCGCCGCGATCGCCTTCTCGATCAAGGCGGTGGTCGACGCCCGCGTGCGCAAGCAGCTGGTCAGCAGCAACGGCTCGCCGGAGCTGGTCACCCACATCCTGCAGGGCGACGAGGCCAACCGTCGCCTGTCCTCGCTGCGCTGGGGCATCACCCTGGTCGCGCTGTCGATCGGCTTCGCCATCGTCGAGGCCGCGGGCTGGACCGAGATCACCCCCGGCGTGATCGCGGTGCTGGTCGGCGCGGTCGGCCTGGGCAACCTGGCCTCGTTCGCGGCCTCGCGCAAGCTCGGCTGAGCATCGCGCTGCGGGTATGCTGTCGGCCCCCGAGGCCGGCAGCGATCCCATGACCGACGCAACGAACAGCAACGACACCCCGCCCGACCACCTGTCCAACGACCCTCGCAGCAAGTTCCATGATCCGGCCGTGCTGGAACGCGGGATCGGCATCCGCTTCAACGGGGTAGAACGCAACAACGTCGAGGAATACTGCATCAGCGAAGGCTGGGTGCGGATGGCCGCAGGCCGCTCGCTCGACCGCAGCGGGCGGCCGATGACGATGAAGTTCAAGGGCTCGGTCGAGGCCTGGTACCTGGACACCGTGGCCGGCAACGAAACCTCGGCTGACTGACCTGTTGCCAACGCTCGCGGCCGCTGCGCCGCGGGCGCACACTGGCGGCACGTCCCCGCCGATGCGAGCCACTGCCATGAACCGGATGCGCACCCTCCCCCTGCTGCTCGCCACGGTCCTCGCGCTGGGTGCCTGTGCGTCCACCGGCAGCACCCACATGCTTGCGGCCGATGCCCCGCGCGCCCTGCCTGCGGCGGGCCCGGTCAGCGTCTCCTGGGGAGACCCCGCGCAGTTCTCCGAGGTGCGTTACAGCGGCAATCGCCAGGCGGCCTCCGACGGTGACTGGCTGACCAGGCTGGCCACCTACATGCGGGAGGAAGCCGAGGACACCCTGCCGGCCGGCCACCGGCTGGAGCTGACCATCGTCGACATCCAGCGCGCTGGGCGTTACGAACCGTGGGTTGGCATCGACCTGCAGGACACCCGCATCATCCGCGACATCTACCCGCCGCGGATGACCCTGCAGTTCCGCGAGCTGGATACCGCCGGCACCGTGGTTGCCGAAGGCGAGCGCAAGCTGTCCGACCCGGCGTTCCTGATGCACGCCTCACGCATGAATGACTCCGACCCGCTGCGCTACGAGAAGCGCATGGTCGACGGCTGGCTGCGCAGCGACTGGCGTACGGCCTCGCGCTGACACCGCCACGCATCGCCCACGAAGCCGCCGCAAGGCGGCTTCTTCGTTTCAGGCAACCGCGCAGGCGGCCGCGCGCGCCAGCAGGACCTCGCGTTCGCGGGCATTGCCGGTCAAGGCTGCAGCCTGTTCGAAGGCGCGGCGCGCTTCGTCCAAACGCCGCAACTGCTGCAGCAGGTCGCCCCGCACCGCCGGCAGCGGCGCGTAGTCGCGCAGCTTCGGTTCGCCGGACAGGCCATCGACGATCGCCAGCGCGGCCAGCGGTCCCTGCGCCTTGCCCACCGCGACCGCGCGGTTGAGTTCGACCACCGGGGACGGCGAGACCTGCATCAATCGCGTGTACAGCGCCGCGATCGCCGCCCAGTCGGTGTCCTCGAAACGCCGCGCGCGCGCATGGCAGGCGGCGAGCGCCGCCTGCAGCGCATACACGCCATCCGCACCGCCAAGCCGGATCGCCCTCGCCAGCGCCTGCAAGCCGCGTTGCATCTGCAGGCGATCCCAGCGCGCTCGGTCCTGTTCCGGCAACAGGATCGGCGTGCCGTTCGCATCGATGCGAGCCGGCATGCGCGAGGCCTGCAATTCCATCAACGCGAGCAGGCCCAGCGCCTCCGGTTCACCGGGCAACAAGCCAACCAGCACGCGCCCCAGGCGCAGCGCCTCCTCGCATAGCGCCGGGCGCATCCAGTCTTCGCCGCTGGTCGCCGCGTAGCCTTCGTTGAAGACCAGGTAGAGCACTTCCAGCACCGCATCGAGCCGTTGCGGCAAGTCCGCCTTGCGCGGCACCTCGAACGGCACCTGCTTCTCCGCGAGCGTGCGCTTGGCGCGGACGATGCGCTGCGCCACCGTCGGTTCCGGTTGCAGGAAGGCGCGGGCGATTTCCGGCGTGCTCAGCCCACCCAGCATGCGCAGGGTCAGCGCCACCCGCGACTCCATCGGCAGCAGCGGATGGCAACTGGTGAACAGCAGGCGCAACAGGTCGTCGCCGATGTCGTCGTCCGCCAGCCGTATCGCGTCGTCGCCCTGCATGTCGGCTCCGTGCAATTCCAGTTCGATCCCGTATTCGCCCTGCTTGCGTGCGTGCAACTGGCGCTGGCGGACATGGTCGATGGCGCGATGCTTGGCCGCGGTCATCAGCCACGCCGCCGGGTTGTCCGGCACCCCATCCCGCGGCCAGCGCTCGAGCGCGCCGAGCAGCACGTCCTGCGCCAGTTCCTCGGCGGTGTCGATGTTGCCGGTGATGCGCGCCAGCCGCGCCAGCAGGCGCGGCGATTCCATCCGCCACAGGGCGTCGAGGCGGCGATGGACGGCATCGGCTTGCATCCCGGCGATGACACCATCGCCGGGCAACCCGCGCAAGCGCGCCGCTCAGCCCATCGAATGCAGGCCGAACATGTTGCCCTCGGTGTCGAAGGCCAGGGCGATGTTGCCGTAGTCGCCGATCGACATCTTGGCCTGCTGCAGCCTGCCGCCCGCGGCTTCCACGCGCCCGGCCTCGACCGCGCAATCGGCGCAGGTGAAATAGACCAGGGTGCCGCCCGGACCGGGCGACACGCCTTCCATCCTGCACAGCGTGCCGCCGGCGCCGGGGTTCTCCATCGTCGACGGGAACGCCAGCATCTGGAAACCGTCCATGCCGCCGGGCAACGGCAATGGCTCCAGCGTCACCCCGAGCACGGTTTCGTAGAAGGCGCGCGCGCGCGCCAGGTCGTCGGTGTAGATCTCGAACCAGCCAACCGGATTGGATGCACTCATCGACTTGCTCCTCGTGGATGGCGCGACGCCGTTCGCCGCGACCCATGATGCGCCTGGCTCAGGCGCCGGGAAACTGCGATTCGTCCATGAAGAAGACTTCCCACTGATGCCCGTCCAGGTCGGCGATGCCGCGCTGGTACATGAAGCCGAGGTCCCTCGGCTCCGCATATTCGCTGGCGCCCCTGGCGATCGCCTTCGCCACGAAGTCGTCGACGTCGGCGCGGCTCTCCAGCGAGAGTGCCAGCAGGGTTTCGGTGACCACGTGCGCGTCGGCGATGGGCTTCCCGGTAAAGGTGGCGAAGAACGATTCGACCAGCAGCATCACGCTGGTGTTGTCGTTGACGACCATGCAGGTGGCGTTCTCGTCGGTGAACGTCGGGTTGAACGAAAAGCCGAGCGCGGCGAAGAAATCGACCGTGCGCTCGAGGTCCTTGACCGGCAGGTTGACGTAGAGGTTGCGGGGCATGCTGTCGACCTTCATCTGCGTGGGCGCAACTGTCTTGGCGCTGCGCGAGGCTTCTGTGGGAGGCTTGTGGGGGAGCGCGTCAGCTGACCGGCTTCATGAGGTTGATCATCCACGGCTGGCCGTAGCGGTCATCGAACATGCCGAAGCGCAGTGCCCACTGGCTCTCGGCCAGCGGCATCCGCACTTCGCCGCCTGCCGACATCGCGGCGAAGATGCGCTCGGCTTCCTCGATGCCGTCGACTTCGATGTTGACCGATGTGGTGGCCTGGCCATCCGGGTTCTCCATGGCATCCGCGCCCATGATCATGGCGCCGCCGGCCTGCAACTGGATATTGGCGATGAAGGGCCGCATCGGCTCGGGGATGTCCGGCCCCATGTCGCCATAGGTCGCGGTCGAAACGATGTCGCCGCCGAGCGCCTGCGCATAGAACGCGAAGGCCTCGCGGCATTTGCCGTCGCGGAACATCAGGTACGGAATCAGTTTCATGGCGCGCTCCAGTGGTGTTCTTTTCAGTTGCCGAGCCGCTCGCGCAGGCGTTCTTCCTGCTCGCGCAGCGCAGGGGTGAATTCTGCGCCGAAGTCCTCGGCCTCGAAGATCGGACGGATCTCCAGCTCGGACGGTCCGGGCATCGGGTTGGGACAGCGCTTCGCCCATTCGATCGCCTCGTCCAGCGAGCGCACCTGCCACAGCCAGAAGCCTGCGACCAGTTCGCGGGTCTCCGCGAAGGGGCCGTCGATCACCCGTCGCTGCGGGCCATCGAAGGCGATGCGGGCGCCGCGCGAACTCGGGTGCAGGCCCTCGCCGGCCAGCATCACTCCGGCATCCACCAGTTCCTGGTTGAACTTGCCCATCGCTTCGAACAGTTCGGTGCTCGGCATGACGCCGGCTTCGGAATCCTCGGTGGCCTTGACCATCACCATCACTTTCATGTCGTGCTCCTTCGCTTGATCGGCCCGGTGTCCGTCCTTCATGCCACTCGACGGATGGCCGTGACGGCAATCGACATGCCATCGGAAAGTTTCCTCCGGATGGCGCATTCAGGTTGTCGCCCGCCGCGGTCGCCTGCATCATCCGCCGACGGCGCCACGTTCCCGGAGGTCCGACATGCAATTCCTCACCCTGATCTACACCGATCCGGAACGCCTGGCCGAATTGCCCGCCGAGGAGTTCGACCGGCTGATGCGCGGCTGCTTCGCCAAGGCGGATGCGATGCGCGATGCCGGCTGCCTGCTCGGCTCGCAGCAACTCGAAAGCCATGACACCGCGCGTACCTTGCGCGTGCGCGATGGCGTGGCGCGGATCACCGATGGGCCGTTCGCGGAAACCCGCGAATTCCTCGCCGGCTTCAACCTGATCGAGGCCGCCGACATCGACGAGGCGATGCGCATCGCCCACGAATTCCCGTGGTCGCGCTTCGGCAGCATCGAGGTCCGCCCGGTGCGCGACATGCAGGCGGTGCGCGACCGGGTCGGCGCCGACTGACGCGGGAAACCCCGACCATCGCGCGGGTGCGCGGCCGACATCGATCCGAATCCCGTGGCGGGATGCTGGCGACGTTTCCTTCGCCGACGACCTGCCATGGACCTGCGCCCCGCCCTGCTCGCCGTGCTGCTGCTCGCCGCGCAGCAACCCGCCCACGCCGCCACGCCGTTGCATGCCGCGCCTGCGCCGATGCTGGCCAGCCGCGTCGCCGGCGACATCGACGTGGCCAGTTACCTGGTCAGCGAGAAACTCGACGGTGTGCGCGCCCGCTGGGACGGTCGCGCGCTGTGGACGCGCAGCGGCAGCCGCATCGATGTACCGGCGAGCTTCACCCGAGGCTGGCCGGCGCAACCGATGGACGGCGAGTTGTGGCTCGGGCGCGGGCGTTTCCAGGAGATCAGCGACCTGGTGCGCGCACTGCGTTGCCACGATCGGGCATGGCGGCCGGTGCGCTTCATGGCCTTCGACCTGCCCGGCGACAACGACCACTTCGCCCGGCGCACCCTGCGCCTGCAGGCATTGGTGGACGCGGCCGGCTCGGCCCAACTGGAGCACATCCCGCAGCGGCATCTCGCCAGCCGCGCACGGCTCGAGGCCCACCTGCAAGCCGTGATGGCCGGTGGCGGAGAAGGATTGATGCTGCATCACGCATTGGCGCCGTATCGCGCGGGGCGCAGCGACGCCCTGCTGAAGTTCAAGCTCGGCCAGGATGCCGAGGCGCGCGTGGTCGGCTACCGACCCGGCAAGGGCAAATACACCGGCATGGTCGGTGCCTTGCTGGTCGAGGATGCGCTGGGGCGTCGCTTCGCCCTCGGCAGCGGCCTGCGCGATGCCGACCGCGCCGCGCCGCCGGCGATCGGCACCACGGTCACGTTCCGCTACGACGGCCTGACCGCGACGGGCACCCCGCGTTTCGCGCGCTACCTGCGGGTGCGCCGCGACTGATGGCGCCCCGCGCTGCGCAGGATCATTTCGGCTTGCGGTACAGGTGCACGAAGCGGTCGGTCTTGCCGCGGATCGCAGGATCGAACACATTCTTGCTGCGGTCATCGTCCGGGTTGCGCAGCACCGGGATGGCGGCTTCCCACTCCAGCCCGTGCTTGCGGAAATCGGCGATGGCGAACTGCTCGTCGATCCTGTGCAGCCCCTGCGCGGCGGCACTGCCGCTGCCCTTGGTCGCGCTGTGGTCGACCACCAGCAGCACCGCGCCGGGTTTCAGCGCGCGCGCGATCTGGTCGAGGAACTGGCCGGCATCGACCTTCGGCCAGCCTTCCTTTTCGTCGACCCAGTACAGGTCGTGGTACGACATCACGATGACGCCGCCGTCGAGGCTGTTGTCCGCCAGGCCGAGCGCATCGCTCGGGCCGGCCACGTGGGTCACGTTCGGCAGGCGGTTGTTCGCCAGCCGCTCGGCCAGGCCCTTCTTGCCGAAGTTGTCGTAGCCCGGATTGTTGACCAGCAGCACCTTGCCGCCGGGGCCGACGATGCCGGACAGGATCTCGCTGTAATAGCCGCCGCCGGCGAGGATGTCGGCCACGGTATCGCCGCGCTTGAACCGCGCCAACGCCAGCACTTCGGCCGGCTTGTCGCGCGCGTCGCGCTCGCGGTCTGCGCTGCTGCGCGCGGGATTGGCCAGCGCGGCCTCGACACCGGCGGCGCCGCCGATGTCCATGGAAGCGCAGCCAGGCACGCTGGCGATGGCGATGCAGGTGGCGAGCAGGAGGTGGCGCATGGCAGGCATCCAATGGCGGGCGAAGCGGCCATGATGCGCCGATGACCTCGCCGCGCACGGGCCGGAGGTCATGCGACGACGACGCGAGACGGCGATCAGCCGACGTATTTCGCGATCACGCAGTTGCGGCCGCGCGCCTTGGCTGCGTACATCGCCCGGTCCGCCGCCAGCAGCAGCCCTTCCGGGTCGCCGCCTTCGGACGGCCAGGTGGCGCTGGCGCCGATGCTCACGGTGACGTGCGGCGCGATCGGCGAGGCAGGATGCTCCAGCCGCTCGCGGTCCACCGCCTGGCGCAGCGCTTCGCCGACCGCCACCGCCGCCTCCAGGTCGCGGCCCGGCAGCAGCAGCACGAATTCCTCGCCACCGAAGCGTGCGACCAGGTCGCCGTCGTCGGAGAGACGCGCCGCGCACAGGCGGGCGAGCGCGCGCAGGCACTCATCGCCATGCAGGTGGCCGGCGGTGTCGTTGAGTGCCTTGAACCAATCCGCATCCACCATCAGCAACGCAAGCGGCGCACTGCCCTTGGCCAATCGCTTCCACGCCAGCTGCAGGGCGGCGTCGAACTGGCGACGGTTGGCGATCCCGGTCAGGCCATCCTGCATCGACAGCGCCTGCAGCTTGCGGTTGGCCGCCTCCAGCTCGCGAACGACCCGCGCCAGGTGGATGGTGCCGGCGACCTGCGCGGCGATCGCATCGAAGACCTCGCAAGCCTCCGCCGTGAAGAAATCGGAATGCGTGCTCTCGATGTTGAGTACGCCGTGCATGCGCCCGCGGTGGCGGATCGGCACCAGGTATTCGGAACGCACTTCGCTGTTGCCGGCCAGGTAGTCGGGGTCGAGGTCGACGTTGGCGATCAGTTGCGCCATGCCGGTGCGCACGCAACGCCCGGCCGCGCCCAGGGTCACCGGCCAGTCGTCGGCCGGCTGCAGCACGTTGAGGGTGAGCTCGCCGGCCCAGACTTCGTGGACGAAATGCGTGCAGGCTTCGTTGAGCATGACGATGCTGGCGATCGCCACCGGCATCCGCTCGACCAGGCAATCGACGATCCGCCGCAGCACCGCTTCCAGGTCTTCGCCTTCGGCGGCCTCGCGCGAGACCCGCGCCAGCAGCTCGGTCAGCCTGGCACGCCGGTCGCGCGCCTCCTGCTCGGCCCAGGGCAGGCCGGGTATGTCGATACGCGGGTTGTCGACCGCCGGCTGTGACATGCCACCCCCGGCCGGCAGTCTAGCGCGCGCAGTTCAGTCCGCGGCGACTGCCCCGCATGCACGCGCGGCCGCACGCCGGCGTTCGCGCACGGCGAGCGCATAGATCAGCAGGCCGGCGATCGCGGTCGCGGCGCCGACCGGGCCGGTGCTGGTCCAGCCGAAGCCGGCGGTGATCGCCATCCCGCCCAGCCACGGCCCGAGCGCATTGGCGAAATTGAACGCGGCGTGGTGACAGGCCGCTGCCAGCGTCTGCGCATCCCGCGCCACGTCCATCAGGTGCGATTGCAGGATCGGCCCCAGCGCCCCCATGCAGGCAACCGCCGCGACCACCGGCAGGATCGCCCAGCGCGAATGCGCGGCCAGCGGGTACAGCAGCAGCACGACCACCGCCCACCCCAGCACGATGGCGGCGGCGCGGAAGCCGAAGCGGTCGAACAGCCAGCCGCCCATCAGCGTGCCGATCACGCTGCCGATGCCGAACGCCAGCAGGGCCACCGGGACGAAGCCGGTCCCGGTGCCGGTCACGTGTTCCAGGGTCGGCGCCAGGTAACTGAAGACGCTGAACATCCCGGCGAAACCGATCCCGCCGATGCCCAGGGTCAGCCATACCGGCGCGCGATTGAAGTCGCGCAGTTCACGCGTCGCATCGGTACGCGGCGCACCCAGGCCGGCGGGCAGCACGCGCGCGGTCATCACCACCGTGGCCAGGGCGACCAGCACCACCACGCCGAATCCGTATCGCCAACCCAGCACTTGCCCGAGCCAGGTGGCCAGCGGGTTGCCGACCAGCAGGGCGATCGAGAGTCCCAGCATGACCCGGCCGACCGCCGTGCCGCGCTGTTCGGGCGGGCTGACATGCGCGGCGACCAGCGCGGCCACGCCGAAATAGGCGCCATGCGGCAGGCCAGCGATGAAGCGCGACAGCATCAGCGTGGCGTAATCGGGCGCCAACGCGCTGCCCAGGTTGCCGGCCGCGTAGAAGCCCATGAACCACAGCAGCAGCGTGCGGCGTGGCATCCGCGCGCCGAGGATCGCCAGCACCGGCGCGCCCACCACCACGCCCAGCGCGTAGCTGCTGATCACGTGGCCGACCTGGGGTTCGGTCACGCCCAGGTCGCGGGCGAGTTCGCTGATCAGGCCCATCACCACGAACTCGCTGGTACCGATGGCGAAACCGCCCATCGCCAGGGCGAACAGGATCATCGAGACGTGGCGAGGCGCCAGGCGTGGCGGAGTCGTATCGGGCATCCGCGTATTGTGCACCGCAACATCGCCCGCATCGGGTGAAAACGTTGGCACGGCCTGTTGCACGGATGGTGTGGACGCCGTCAATCGCCGTTTCATCGCCGGAGGCGCGGGTTCCGTCGCAGCCCCGCTTCCATCCGCGGCATGCCTCACTATCCTCGCGGCACTCCTTCCAACGACCACCGCCAGCCATGTTCAAGAAACTGTTCTTCGTGCTCCGCATCGCCATCGCCTGGGGCATGGTGGTGTTCCTGGTGGTGGCGCTGTATTCCAGTGTCCCGCTGCTGGGCCGCTTCGAATTGCCTGCCGTGCTGTTCACCATGTTCACCATGGGCCTCGTGGTCGCCGGGGCGTTCTCGCACCTGCATCGGGTCAAGCTGATCGCCGGCCGGGTCACCAGCGAAACCCTGGACAACCGGCAGAAGCGCATCGTCGAGATCCCGTTCGAAGCCGGCGAGGCCTTCGACCTGATCGATGCCGCGATCCGCGAACTGCCGGGCGTGGAGCAGGTGGACTCGGCGCGCGACAGCCTGCAGGTGAAGGCCAAGGTGGCGCGCCCGAGGATCTACGGCGAGCACCCGCTGCGGCGCTGGAACCCGCTGCTGGTGCTGGGGCAGACACGCAACCAACTGCTGGCCACGGTCACGCCCTCCGGCGACAGCGGCAGCGTGACCCTGATCTGCGAGCCGGAGAACCCGGCCTGGAGCGACTGGTTCCTGGTCGACGACGGCACCAACTACGAAAACGCCGAAGCGATCCTGCGCGCGATCACCCGCCGCATCGGCGAGCGCCGCCGGGGCGAACAGGCCAGCGCCGCGCAGACCGCGACCGAGAAGGAACTGACCGAGGCCAAGCTCAACCTGCTGCACGCGCAGGTGGAACCGCATTTCCTCTACAACACGCTGGCCAGCGCGCAGCTGCTGACCCGCAGCGACCCGATCCGCGCCGAGGCGATGCTGGGACACCTGATCCAGTACCTGCGCCGCTCGCTGCCGAATGCCGAAGGCGAGATGTCCACGCTCGGCGCCGAACTCGAACGCGCGCTGGCCTACCTCGAGATCCTCAAGGTCCGCATGGGCGACCGCCTCGACGTGCAGACCGACGTCGCCGAGTCCCTGCGCGCCACCCCGATGCCGGCGATGATGTTGCAGACGCTGGTCGAGAACGCGATCAAGCACGGCCTGGAACCGCGCACCGGCGGCGGTACCGTGTGGATCCGCGCACGCCGCGACGACGACACCGTGGCGGTCACCGTGGCCGACAACGGCGAAGGCTTCAACACCAAGACCAGCGGCACCGGGATCGGCCTGAAGAACGTGCGCGAGCGGTTGCGCCTGCGCTACTCCGGCGGAGCCAACCTGGCGGTTGTCGCGAATTTCCCCGCCGGGGTGGCCGCCACCCTGACCGTGCCGGCGAATGGACGCAAGGCACATGGCTGATTCCATCCGCACCTGCATCGTGGCCGAGGACGAAGCGCTGCTGCGCCATGCCCTGGTCGCCGAACTCAAGCGCGCCTGGCCGGCCCTGCGCATCCTCGCCGAGTGCGAGGACGGCGCCAGCGCAGTCGAGGCCCTGGCCGAACACCAGCCTGACATCGCCTTCCTCGACATCCGCATGCCCGGCCTGACCGGGCTGGAAGTGGCCACCACCGCCGCCGACGCCAGCCCGCGCACGCGCATCGTCTTCGTCACCGCCTACGACCAGTACGCGATCGACGCTTTCGACCGCGGCGCCATCGACTACCTGCTCAAGCCGGTCAAGCCGGAACGGCTGGATGCCACGGTGGCGCGCTTGCAGGCGCAGGACACCCTGCCTGATGCCGCCACCCTGGCCGCTCTGCTCGACAAGCTCGGCGCGATGCCGGATCCGGCTGGTTCACCGGAACCGCTGACCTGGCTCACCGCCAGCGCCGGCCGCGAGACCCGGCTGGTGCTGGTCGACGAGGTCATCTATTTCCACGCCGACCAGAAGTACACCACGGTGGTCACCGCCGACGGCGAAGCACTGCTGCGCACGCCACTGCGCGAACTGCTGCCGCGCCTCGACCCGGCCACGTTCAAGCAGATCCACCGCTCGACCATCGTCAACCTGAAGGCGGTCGCCGGGATCCTCCGCGACGACAGCGGCCGCGGCACGCTGCGCCTGAAGCATCGCCCGGAAACCCTGGCGGTGAGCCAGCCGTTCATGGCCCTGTTCAAGCAGATGTAACCCGGCCGCTTCGACCCGCAGCGACCACCTGCGCGCGATGCGCGCCATCGACACGAGGCATCCCATGTCCAAGCTCATTGCATTGCTGCAATTCCTGCTGGCCCTGTCCGGCTGCTCGGTGGCCGACGCCACCCACACCAATCGCATCGACAGCGATCGCGAGCAACTCCTCAGCAAGGCGCACGTGCAGGACGGCGTGGCCCGCTTCAATTGCGTGGAGAGCAGCAGCGGCCGCTGCCACTACACCCTGTATCCGGATGCCTGCAACGGCAAGTCCGACTGCCAGCTGGCGCCGCTGCATCGGTTCGCGGTGGCTCGCGGCGAAAGCCACCAGATCGCCGGGCTGGTCGACTTCCGGCCTTGCGTGGCCACCACCGCCGCGCCGATGCGCGCGGACTGCCAGCCCGCCGCCACGACCAAGGCACGCTGATGTCGTTGCGCCGCTGGCTGCGCCTGGCGCCGAAGGTGCTGGTCGGCCTGTTGCTGGCGGCGGGCCTCGGCGCGGCGGTGCTGCTGGGCCCGTATGCGCTGCGCGTCGACCATGTCGCCGCGGAACCGCGCACCGGCTTCCATTCGGATTACTACCTGTACGTGCCGACGAGGCTGCATCGCGACGGACACGGCAACGCCACCCTGCTGGTGCAGCCCAACAACAGCGGCCGCACCTCCGACGACATCGATGTGCACCGCCGCGACGCCTGGATGACCAGCTTCGAGCGCAAGCGCATCGCCGACGACCTCGGCGTCGCCTTGCTGGTACCCGCGTTCCCGCGCACCGCGCGCGACTGGCGGACGTACACGCATGCGCTGGATCGCGACGTGCTGACCACGCGCGACCCCATACTGTCGCGGCTCGACCTGCAACTCATCGCCATGATCGACGATGCCCGCGCGCGCATGCGGAGGACCGGCACGCCGGTCGATGCACGGGTGCTGCTGCAGGGCTTTTCCGCCAGCGCGATGTTCGCCAACCGCTTCACCGCCCTGCATCCGGGGCGGGTGCGCGCGGCCACGATCGGTTCGCCCGGGGGCTGGCCGATCGCGCCGGTGGCGAGGGTCGGCGTGGACGCACTGCCCTATCCCGCCGGCATCGCCGACCTGTCGGCGCTGACCGGCACGCCGTTCGATGCCGCCGCGTTCGCCCGCGTCCCGCAGTTCGTCTACATGGGGGATGCCGACGACAACGATTCGCTGGACTTCAACGACGGCTGGGACACGCCGATGTCCGCGGAAGTGGACCGCCTGTTCGGCGCCACCCCGCTTGCCCGCTGGAAACACGCGGAAACCCTGTATGCGCGGGCCGGCGCGAACGCGCGCTTCGAACTGGTGCACGGCATCGGCCACGACCGCAAGGCCTTGCAGGACCGCTCGACCGCGTTCTTCAGGCAGGTGCTGGCGACGCCGCAGTAGCGGCGCTGCATTCCCGATGCAGACACCCTGCGCGCGGCCATGGCCACGCGCAACGACACCCCATCGCCTGCACCTGCAAGGAGGACGACATGAAGAGCACGATCCGGATCCGCTGCCTGCTCTCGCTGGTGCTGGTCGCCGCGACGAGCTGGCTGGCCACGGCGTACTGGCTCGGTCGCGACATTCCCGACCCGTCCATCCAGCAACGCAGCCTGGTGTCGTCGGTGCTCGGCGAGGAACGCACGTACGCGGTGCACCTGCCCGACAGCTACGCGCGTTCGCCGACGAAGCGCTATCCGGTGTTCTACGTGCTCGATGGCACCTCGCAGAGCGGGCATGTCGCGGCCACGGCGGAGGTGATGGCACGGATCGACGCGATGCCGGAGGCGATCGTCATCGGCATCCCCAGCGGCGATGCGCGCAACCGCGACTACACGCCACCCGGGATGCGCCAGGATGCGGATGAGGCCAACGGCGCGGACGGCCAGGCCGATCGATTCCTCGGCTTCCTGCAGCGCGAGCTGATCCCGCGCGTGCAACGCGAATTCCGCACCACGCCACGGCGTACCTTGGTCGGAAACTCGCGCGGCGGCCTGTTCGTGGTGCATGCGCTCATCACGCAACCGCGATCGTTCGATGCCTACATCGCGCACAGTGCCGCGCTGTGGCGCGACGATGCGGCGATGGTTGCGCGACTGGGGCGCGTGCTGCGCGACCGTCGCGACCTGCGCGGCAGGTTGTTCCTCAGCCTTGGGGGCGACGAGAACGCGAAGATGACCGCGGCCTTCCGCAAGGCGATCGAGGTGCTTCGGCGCGAAGCGCCGACCGGCCTGCAATGGCGGGCACTGATCACGCCCGGCGCGGGGCACGACGACAATGCGCGCAAGGCCACGCCGGTCGCCCTGCAATGGCTGCAGCAGGCAGATGCGGCGGCATCGAACGCACCGGCGGGAGGCAGCGCGACGCCGCGCCGTTAACATCGGGCGATGAACTACCTCGCCCATGCGTGGCTGGCCCGGCATTCGGACGACGCGATCCTCGGCGCCCTGCTCGGCGATTTCGTGTTCGGCCAGTCGGCCTTGCAGGACTGGCCGCCTGCGATCCGCGCCGAGATCGTCCGCCATCGCCGCATCGACCAGTACACCGATGCCCATCCGGCGGTGATCGCAGCGCGCGGGCTGTTCGACGACGCCGGCCTGCGCCGCTATGCCGGCATCGTGCTCGACGTGTATTTCGACCATTGCCTGGCGCGCGGCTGGGCACGCTGGAACGGCAGTCCGCTGGATGGGTTCACCGCGCGCGTCTACCGCGTGCTGGACGAACATCGCGACCATCTACCGCCGCGCCTGCACGCCATCGCCCCACGCATGGCCGCGCACGACTGGCTGGGTTCATACGTGGACCGCGACAGCGTGGACCGCGCGGTGCACGGCATCGCCACCCGGTTGTCGCGCAATGGCGAGCGGTTGATCGCCTGCCTCGACGTGCTGCGCCTCGAGGAAGCCGAGATCGACAACGCGTTCGAGGCGTTCTTCCCGGACCTGATCGAGAGTGCCGCACGGATGCGAACCGATGGGGTATTCGGTCCGCACCCGCACGACGAGGAACACTGACCAACGCGCTGATTGCGGGCGGCATCGCCGGCCGAGCCGCGCGGGGAGTCGCGACCCGGCCGGTTGCCTTGGACTCAGCGGCAACGGAAGTAGTTGTTCTGCGGCAGCGCGTAGGTGCGGTTGCTGCCGTACCCGCTGCTGTTGCCGTAGCCAACGCCGAAGTCGCGCTCGCGGTGGACACGGGCTGCCTGTGCTTCGCTACCGTCCCCGCGGCGCGGGGTCATGCGACGCTCGACGTAGGCGGCCGGGCTGGGGGATTGGGTGCGGAACATGAACGTCTCCTGTATTGGTTTGTTACTGTGTTGGTAATGTAAAACACTATGTCAACGGTTTACATGGGCAGGAAGTCATGCGCGTCGCAATCGATGGGAATCGTTCAGCTAACCTGCGCGCACCCTGCAGGAGATAGAGATGCCGAAAGCGGCCGCTGCGTTGCAACGCTGTTTCTGGGTCGACGGTTCGGCGCTCTACGACGCCTACCACGACCACGAATGGGGTCGCCCGGTCACCGATGACATCCGCCTGTTCGAGAAGATCTCGCTGGAAGGATTCCAGGCCGGCCTGAGCTGGATCACCATCCTCAAGAAGCGCGAACATTTCCGCGCCGGCTTCGATGGTTTCGATTTCCACAAGGTCGCGCGCTACACGGAACGCGACGTCGAGCGGCTGCTGGCCGACGCCGGCATCGTCCGCCACCGCGGCAAGATCGAGGCGGCGATCAACAACGCCGGCCGTGCGATCGAACTGCAACGCGAGTTCGGTTCGCTGGCGCGCTATTTCTGGCAATACGAGGTGGACGTGTCCGGGCGCCCGAAGAAACTCACCGTCGACGTGCTGCGCAGCTTCACCACCGCGCCCGAGGCCATCGCATTGTCGAAGGACCTGAAGAAGCGCGGCTGGAAGTTCGTCGGCCCGACCACGATGTACGCCTTCATGCAGGCGATGGGCCTGGTCAACGACCACCAGCACGATTGCCACGTGCGCGGCGAGATCGACGCGAAGCGCAAGGCACTGCAACGCCCCTGAGCGCATTCACCCCGGCATCGCGCGGGCGTCGCCAAAGTGCGTCGCCACCGCCCCGACCGGAGTCCGCCCCATGTCGCGCCTGCTCGTGCTGATCTTCGCCATCGCCATGCCCGTCGTGGCCTGGCTCACCAACAGCGGCACCTTCGGCCCCGACAACGGGACGATGTCGGATCGCTATCCCACCCTGCTGGTCGCCGCCGGCTATGCCTTCGCGATCTGGGGCCTGATCTTCCTGCTCGACCTCATCTATGCGGGCTGGCAACTGACCGGCGCGCGCAAGGCCGACGACACCCTGCAACGCGTCGCGCCGTGGGCCGCAGGCGGCTTCGCGCTGACCAGCGCATGGATGCCGTTGTTCGCGATGTCGCAGTTCTGGCTGTGCCTGCTGGTGATCTTCGGTGCGACCTTCTGCCTGGTCCGCTGCGCGATGATCCTGTCGCACGACCGCACGCCGAAGGAAGGCCAGTGGATGTGGGCGTGGCTGCCGCTGTCGCTGCATGCCGGCTGGCTGTCGCTGGCCGCCTTCCTCAACCTGGCGCAGGTGGTGGTCGCCTACGAACTGGCCTCGACGGCGCAGCAGTTGCCATGGAGCCTGGCGATCTTCGGGCTGGCCGCGCTGATGCTGCTGATGGTCAACCTGCGCATGCGCGGCAATGTCGACTATGTGGTCGCCGCGCTGTGGGCGCTGGTCGCGGTGTACGTGAAGCAGTCCGGCAGCGACCTGGCCGGCGCGCAGGCCGCGGCGTGGGTCGCATTGGCGATCGCCGTGGTGCTGGTGCTGCAGACGGTGATGCTGCGCCGCAAGTATCCGGGCGGATTGCTGCCCAACCCGGCGCGCGCCGCGTCCTGACCCACTAGCCGCGAGGTCAATGGCGGGGCCGGCATTGCCGGTCTCGCCTTGTGCGACGCATGGGTGTACAAATGTACACCATGGATGCCGTCGAACACCTCCCGCCCCAACGTGCCGCCGTCCTCGCCTTCCTGCGCGGGGAACTGGCGGCCGGGCGCTCGCCCAGCCTCGCGGAAATCGCCTTGGCGTTCGGTTTCGCCTCGCGCAATGCGGCGCAGAAGCACGTGCAGGCATTGGTGGCCGATGGCCTGCTGGAACATGCGCCGGGCCGCAGCCGCGGATTGAGCCTCCCCGACCACCCAGACCTGCTGCCGCTGGCGGTGCTGGGCCGGGTCGCCGCCGGCCAGCCGATCGGCGCCGACATCGGCCTCGGCGCGGACCCCGGCGATCGCCTGTGGCTGGATCGCCGGCTGTTCTCGCCCACGCCGGATTACCTGCTGAAGGTGCAGGGCGATTCGATGATCGACGACGGCATCCTCGATGGCGACCTGGTCGGCGTGCAGCGCCGCGCCGATGCACGCGACGGCCAGACCGTCATCGCCCGCATCGATGGCGAACTGACCATCAAGCGCCTGCAGCGCACGACGCGACGGGTCCGCCTGTTGCCGCGCAATCCGGCGCATGCGCCGATCGAGATCGAGCGCGGGCAGGAGTTCGCCATCGAAGGCGTGTACTGCGGCCTGCTGCGGCAGGGCTGAGATGCAGGCTGTCGCTTCCCTCGACTCCCTGCTGGCGGCGCAGACGCTCTGGCATGCCGGGCGTCATCCCGCGACCGCCAGCGATGGCGAGCCGACCGGGCATGCCACGCTGGATCGACTGCTGCCGCAACGCGGCTGGCCGCGGCGCGCACTGACCGAACTGCTGCTGCCTGCGGACGGCGTGGGCGAGTTGGCATTGCTGATGCCGACGCTGGCCCGACTCAGCCGCGACGGCGGCACGCTGGCCTTGATCGCCCCGCCCTACCTGCCATATGCGCCGGCCTGGCAGGCCGCCGGCATCGACCTCGGCGTGTTGCAGGTCATCGACGCCGCGCCGCGCGACGCACTGTGGGCGTTCGAGCAATGCCTGCGCAGCGGTGCCTGCGCGGCGGTGGTCGGCTGGCCACGGCAGGCCGATGCGAAAGCCCTGCGCCGCCTGCAGGTGGCGGCGGACAGCGGGAACTGCCTGGGCTTCGTCCTGCGCGACCGCAAGCACGCCGCCAATCCGTCGCCGGCCGCGCTGCGGCTCGAACGCACTGGCGATGGCTGGCGCGTGCGCAAATGCCGCGGCGGTCCGGCACCCACTCGCGCATTCGCGCCGGGCATGCATTGAGCCGCGCGCATGTTGTGGGCCTGCATCGTGCTGCCGCAGCTGGCGCTGGACGCCGTCCTCCGGCGGTTGCCTGATCCCGCCGCGCCGCTGGCCCTGGCCAGCGGACCCGCGCAGCTGCGCACCCTGCATGCGGTCAATGCCACGGCGGCGCAGGCCGGCCTGCGTGCCGGCATGCGCATGGCCGCGGCGCAGGCCTTGCTGCCCACGCTCGCAACAGTCGAATACGAACCCCAGGCCGAGGCACGCTGGCAGCGCTTCCTTGCGGCGTGGGCCTATCGCCACAGCTCACTGGTCAGCGCGCAATGGCCGGGCTGCATCGTGCTGGAAGTGCGCGCCAGTTTCCGCCTGCTGGGGCCGTGGCCACGCATCGAGGCGCGCCTGCGCGAGGAACTCGCCGCGCTCGGCTTCGCCCACCGCATCGCGATGGCGCCGACGCCGCGCGCCGCGCGGGTGTTGGCCGGACTGCAGGATGGCCTGGCGGTGTCCAACCCGGCGGCGATGCATGCGCTGCTGGATCGCGTGCCGGTGCGTCGCGCCGTATTGCCGGGCGACACCGGCGAACGCCTGCAGCGGATGGGCATCCGCGACCTGCGCGCATTGCGTGCGTTGCCGCGCGACAGCCTGCGCCGGCGCTTCGGGCCGGAACTGCTGCCGCAGCTCGACCGCCTGTACGGCGACGCCGACGACGCCTTGACCTACTACGCGCCGCCCGATCATTTCGATGCGCGGGTGGAACTTGGCTTCGAGGTCGAAAGCCACACCGCCCTGCTGTTCCCGCTGCGCCGGCTGATCGGCGACCTGTGCACCTGCCTGTCGATCCGCGATGGCGGCGTGCAACGCTTCGTGCTGCGGCTGGAACATGACGTCCACAAACACGACGACCGCGCACATACCGATGTCGACGTCGGCCTGCTCGCCGCCGAACGCGAACCGGCGATGCTGTTCGAGGTCACCCGCAACCGGCTGGAGCGCACCTCGATCCCGAAGCCGGTGGTCGCGATGCGCCTGCTCGCGCGCGAGTTGCCGGCGTTCGTGCCCGCCAGCCGCGACCTGTTCGATGCCCGCGCGCAACAGGCGCTGCCGTGGCCGCAACTGCGCGAGCGCCTGCGCGCACGCCTCGGCGACGACGCCGTGCATCGCATCGCACCGACCGGCGACCCGCGCCCGGAACGCGCATGGCGACGCGTCGACGGCGATGAGGCAAGGATCGGTATCGCGCCGGCGCGTCCACCGCGACCGACGTGGCTGTTGCCGCAGCCGGCGCCGCTGCGCGACCCGCGCCTGCGGATCGTGTCCGGGCCCGAGCGACTGGAAAGCGGCTGGTGGGATGGCGAGGACGCGCGTCGCGATTACTACGTGCTGGAAACGGCGCAGGGACAGCGCGCGTGGGCGTTCACCCCCGCCGGGGAACGCGATGGCTGGATGCTGCACGGCTGGTTTGCATGAGTGACATCCCTCTCAGGGCAGGCGCATGAGCTGGGACGATGCGGTCGATGGCGTGGACCGGGACACCCCGGGCGGGCGCATGCCCCGTGCATGGCAAGTCGTGCAACGCCGTCGCCTGCCCGCGGCCAACGACGATGCGCCCGACCACGACGACCTGCCTGCCTATGCGGAGTTGCACTGCCTGTCGGATTTCTCGTTCCTGCGCGGCGCGGCGAGCGCGGAGGAATTGTTCGAACGCGCACGGCGTTGTGGCTACGAGGCGCTGGCGATCACCGACGAATGCTCGCTGGCCGGGATCGTGCGCGGACTGGAGGCGTCGCGGGCGACCGGGCTCAAGCTGATCGTCGGCAGCGAATTCATCCTCGCCTGCGGCATGAAGCTGGTGCTGCTGGTCGAACACGCAAGCGGATACGCGCAGTTGTGCCGGCTGATCACCCATGCGCGTCGTGCCGTGTCGAAGAAAGGAACGTATCGACTGGCGCGCAACGATATCGAAACCTTGCTGGCAGGCACCGACCTCGGCCTGTTCGCGCTGTGGTGCCCGGCCGCAACGCCGGATCCCGATCAAGGCCAATGGTTGCGCGGCGTGTTCGGCGAGCGCGCGCACCTCGCGGTGCAACTGCATCGCGAACAGGACGACGAAGCGCGCCTGCAGGCGTTGCTCACCCTCGCGCAATCGCTGCAACTGGTGCCGCTGGCCGCAGGCGACGTGCACATGGCGCTGCGCCGCCAGCGCGTGCTGCAGGACACGATCACCGC
Organism: Thermomonas sp.; assembly: GCA_035456065.1. Classification (GTDB taxonomy): domain Bacteria; phylum Pseudomonadota; class Gammaproteobacteria; order Xanthomonadales; family Xanthomonadaceae; genus Thermomonas. The sequence continues at coordinate 27,714 of DATIDW010000011.1, forward strand.
GATCCGCCATGGCGTGACCCTGGCCGAATGCGGCGGGCACCTGTTCCGCAATGGCGAGCGCCACCTGCGCACGCGGCGCGCGCTTGGCAACATTTACGTAACCGTCGAAAGCCGGCATGCGTTGCTCGACAATGCCGTGCAACTGGCGCGGCGCTGCACCTTCGACATCGGCGAGGACCTCGAATACCGCTATCCGGCGGAGCTGGTGCCGCCCGGCCACACGCCCACCAGCTGGCTGCGCGCACGCGCCGAACAGGGCATGCGCGAGCGCTGGCCGGAGGGAGCGCCAGACAGGATCGTCGCGCAGATCGACGACGAACTCGCGCTGATCGAACACCTGAAGTACGAGGCGTTCTTCCTGACCGTGGACGACATCGTCCGCTTCGCCAAGTCGCGCGGGATCCTCTGCCAGGGCCGCGGCTCGGCGGCGAATTCGGCGGTGTGCTACGCACTCGGCATCACCGTGGTGAACCCGGCGGAAAGCCGGCTGCTGATGGCGCGCTTCCTGTCGAAGGAACGCAACGAACCGCCGGACATCGACGTCGACTTCGAGCACGAACGGCGCGAGGAAGTCCTGCAGTACGTGTATGCGAAATACGGTCGCGACCGCGCCGCGCTGGCGGCGACGGTGATCCGCTATCGCGGCAAGAGCGCGGTGCGCGACGTGGCCAGGGTGTTCGGGCTGCCGCCGGACCAGCTGGCGCTGCTGGCCGAATGCCATGGCTGGGGCAATGGCGATGCGCCGATGCAGCAACGCCTGCTTGAAGCCGGCTTCGATCCCGACAACCCGCTGGTCGCGCGCGTGCTGGCGGTGACCGCGCAGTTGCAGGGGCATCCGCGCCACCTGTCGCAACACGTCGGCGGCTTCGTGATCAGCGACGCGCCGCTGCACACGGTGGTGCCGGTGGAGAACGCGGCGATGGCGGACCGCACCATCATCCAGTGGGACAAGGACGACCTGGAGACGATGCGGCTGCTCAAGGTCGACTGCCTGGCGCTGGGCATGCTGACCTGCATCCGCAAGGCGGTCGATCTGATCACCCGTCATCGCGGCTACACGATCGACCTCGCCCGCCTGCCGGCCGGCGACCAGCCCACCTACGACATGATCCAGGCCGCAGATACCGTGGGCGTGTTCCAGATCGAATCGCGCGCGCAGATGAGCATGCTGCCGCGACTCAAGCCGAACTGTTTCCACGACCTGGTGGTGGAAGTGGCGATCGTGCGCCCCGGGCCGATCCAGGGCGGCATGGTGCATCCCTATTTGCGGCGGCGGCAGGGTCTGGACCCGGTGGTGTTTCCGTCGGCGGGCATCGAGGACATCCTCGGCAAGACCCTCGGCATCCCGCTGTTCCAGGAACAGGTGATGGAACTGGTGATCCACGCGGGTTACAGCGCCGATGAAGCCGACAACCTGCGCCGCTCGATGGCCGCGTGGCGGCAGGGCGGCGACATGCAGCCGCATCGCGAACGCATCCGCACGCTGATGGAAGCCAAGGGCTACGCGCCCGAGTTCATCGAGCAGATCTTCGAGCAGATCAAGGGCTTCGGCTCCTACGGATTCCCGCAGAGCCACGCGGCCTCGTTCGCCAAGCTGGTCTACATCAGCTGCTGGCTGAAGCGCCACGAACCGGCGGCGTTCGCCTGCGCCCTGCTCAACGCGCAACCGATGGGCTTCTATTCGGCCAGCCAGATCGTGCAGGACGCGCGCCGAGGGAAGCTCGACCGTGTGGGCGTGGACGTGCATCCGGTCGACATCACCGTCAGCGACTGGGACAACACCCTGGAAGGCGGGCATGCGCATCGTGGCGTGGACGACGGCGGGCAGGCCGCGATCCGGCTCGGCCTGCGCCAGGTCGCCGGTTTGTCGGAAGCAGTGGCCGAACGCATCGTGGCCGCGCGCCGGCAACGCGCCTTCAGCGACGTGCGCGATCTTTCGCTGCGCGCCGCGCTGGACGAAAAATCGCGCAGCGCCCTGGCCGAAGCCGGCGCGTTGCAAGCCCTCGCGGGCCACCGACATGCCGCGCGCTGGGCGGTGGCCGGGATCGAACGCCAGCGCCCGCTGCTGCCGGGCAGTCCCGATGAAGACGCCATCGCCCTGCCGGCGCCGAAGCCCGGCGAGGAGGTGCTGTCCGACTATCGCGCCACCGGCCTGACCCTGCGCGAACATCCGCTGGCCCTGCTGCGCGCGCGCCTCCGACGCGAGCGCGTGCTCGACTCCAGCCAGCTGCGCGAGGTGCAGCATGGCCGCGGCGTGCATGCCGCCGGCCTGGTCACCCAACGGCAGCGACCGGCGACCGCGGGCGGCACCCTCTTCGTCACCCTCGAGGACGAGCACGGCATGGTCAACGTGGTGGTCTGGCGCGACGTCGCCCTGCGCGCGCGCAAGGCCCTGCTCGGCGCGCGCCTGCTGGCGGTGCGCGGACGCTGGGAACAGGTGGACGGCGTGCAGCACCTGATCGCGCGCGAGCTGCGCGACATCAGCCACCTGCTTGGGGGCTTGCAGACCACATCACGCGATTTCCACTGAAGCCGCCGGGCGCGCCTGATGTGGCTTGCCTGTTATAAATCGCGGCATCGCCATCGTCGGACCTGCCATGCGCCTGCCTGCCTGCATCGTCGCCGCCTTCCTGCTGGTCGCCACCGGCGCGCATGCCGCCGAACCAGCCGCGACCTCGCCACAGGCGCGCGTGCGCGTGGCCTTCGATCGCGACGGCATCACCGCCACCCGCACCGAAGGCCATGCCGATCCCGCGACGAAGCGCGCCATCACCGTCGACGATCCGGTGCGGATCGCCTCGATCAGCAAGCTGGTGCTGTCGATCGGGGTGATGCGACTGGTCGAGGCGGGCAAGCTCGACCTCGATGCCGATGTCTCGAAGATGCTGGGCTGGACGCTGCGCAACCCGGCGTTCCCGGAAGACAGGATCACCCTGCGCCTGCTGCTCTCGCACACCTCCAGCCTGACCGACGGTGCCGGCTACTGGCAGGTGCCGCTGGATGGCGAATTCCGCAAGCTGCTCGACGACCCCAAGGCATGGGACAGCGCGCACGCACCCGGCACCTACTGGCGCTACGCGAACGTCGGCTTCCCGCTGATCGGCGCGGCGATGGAACGCGCGACCGGCGAACGCCTCGACCTGCTGATGCAGCGGCTGGTGCTGAAGCCGCTCGGCCTGCACGCCTGCTACGGCTGGCCGAGTTGCGAGGAGGCCACCGCCGCGCGTGCGGTGGTGCTGTACCAGGAAGGCAAGCCGGCGGTCGACGACCACCAGGGCAGGAAGCCCGCCTGCGGCATCACCAAGGCCAGCGATGGCAGCTGCGACCTGTCGACCTGGCGCGCCGGCAAGGCGACCAATGTGTTCGGCCCGCAGGGCGGCCTGCGCATTTCGGCCGCGGATTTGTCGAAGATCGGTCGGCTGTTGCTGGGCGATGGCGAAGTCGATGGCGTGCGCCTGCTCACGCCGGCATCGGTGCGCGCGATGATTGGCCCGGAGTGGAGCCTCAAGGACGGCAACGGCCTGACCCTCGAGGAAGACGATCCGATCAGGACCAGGGGCGGTTTCACCTGCCGCTATGGCCTCGCCGTGCACAGCCTGGCCAGTGGCCTGCCCGGTTGCGGCGACGATCCGTTCGGCGATGGCGTGCAGCGCGTCGGCCACAGCGGCAATGCGTATGGCGTGCTGGCCGGCCTGTGGCTGGACCGCAAGGCGGGAACGGGCGTGGTGTATTTCAGTACCGGCAACGACACGCCGGAGCCGGGCGCGCATTCGGCGTTCAGTCGGATCGAGGAAACCAGCGCCATCGGCTGGTAATCGATTCGGCTCCACGGCGCGCAGGCCAGCTTGGCGCCGTCCGCCTGTTGCATCTACTAAATCATTAGTACTAAGATTGGCGTACACCACGCGGACGCCGCCATGCCCACTCCTCCCAACCCGACCGAAGGCGAACTCACGATCCTGCGCGTGCTGTGGTCGCGCAAGACGCCGCTGACCGTGCGCGACGTGCATGCCGAGCTCTCCAAGGGCAAGGACACCGCCTACACCACGGTGCTGAAGATGCTGACGATCATGGCCGACAAGGGCCTGGTGCGGCGCGACGATTCCGAACGCAGCCACACCTACCTCGCGGTCGACGCCGAGCCGGTGGTGCAGCGTTCGCTGGTCAAGGACCTGGTGCGGCGCGCATTCGCGGGCTCGGCGATGACCCTGGTGCAGCGCGCATTGGACGACGACACCGCCAGCATCGAAGAGCTCGACCAGATCGCCAAGCTCATCGCCCAAGCCAAGGCGAAGCGGAAGCGCTGATGGACGTGGTCGCGCTGCTGCCGTGGAAGATCGCGCCGGCCCTTGCGACGGCGCTGCTGCATTCGCTGTGGCAGGGCGCGTTGCTGGCGCTGGTCGCGGCGATCGCGCTGGGCGCGTTGTCGCAACGCAACGCCGCCACCCGCCACAGCGTGGCGATGGGCGTGCTGACCGCGATGGTGCTGGTGCCGGTCGCGACCTTCATCCGCTTGCTGCGAGCGCCCGCGACGGCAGTGGACACCGGCTGGCTGCCGGCGCTGACGCCCGCGGAGTTCGACGCCGCCACCGGGCAATTCGTGCAGCAGTCGGACCCGGTCGCGGCCGTGCTGGCGTTGCTGTGGTTGTGCGGCGTGGGCGTGATGCTGCTGCGACGCTTCGGCGGCTGGCGGATGCTGGCGGCGCTGGATCGGCAGGCCTGGACCGGACTGCCCGCGGAATGGCAGGCGCGTTTCGATGCCCTGCGCAGCGCGATGGGGATCACCCGCCGCGTGGCGGTGCGATTGTCGAACGACGTCGTCGGTCCGTTCACCGCGCGATTGCTGCGTCCGGTCATCTGGCTGCCGTTGTCGTTGCTGGCGCGGCTGCCGCGCGAACAAGTCGAAGCGCTGCTCGCCCACGAACTGGCGCACATCGCGCGCATGGACTGGCTGTGGAACGGCGTGCAGTGCGTGCTGGAGTCGCTGCTGTTCTTCCATCCCGCGGCATGGTGGCTGGGCCGGCGCATCCGCCAGGAACGCGAGCACGCCTGCGATGATCGTGCGGTGGCGGTTTGCGGGGACGCCATCGCGCTCGCCGAAGCCCTCGAGCAACTCGAGCGGCATCGGCACCACACCCCGCGACTCGTACTTGCAGCCCAGGGAGGCTCACTCATGAAACGCATCACCCGCTTGCTGGCGGCACCACCGGCGCGTGCGCGCTGGGGCGCCGCCATCGGTGCCGGCGCGCTGTTGGTGTCAGGCGTGCTGCTGTTCACCCAGCTCGGCCTGGCCCGCAGCCGGCACGGCATCCACCTCACGTCCACCACCGATGGCACGCTGGCGCCGGGCGACAGCCGCGAGATCTCCGCCTACGGCAAGGACGGCTGGCGCCACTACACCGTGGCCGTGGGCAAGGACGGCAAGATCACGGAAACCCTGGAGGTCGACGACAAGCCCGCGCCGGTGACCGCGGAAACCCGCCGCTGGGCCGAGGGCATCCTGCTCGGAAGCACGCCTCCGCCGCCGCCTGCCCCGCCACCGCCACCGCCGGTTGGCGAAGTACCGCTGCCGCCGTTGCCGCCTCCGCCGCCGGACATCCGCGACCTCGCGATGTTCAAGACCCTGATGCAACGCGTCACCACCGATCCGCGCGTCGTCGCCATGCTCGGCAGCCCCGCGGTGCTCGCATCGAAGGACGTCAACGGCCACATCGAGATCGGCAATGGCGCACGCCCCGACGGCGAGGCCCACATCCGCTTCACCCTGCGCGGCCCGAAGGGCCAGGCCAACGTGCACGTGGATGCCGAGTTGAGCGATGGCACCTGGTCGATGGACCCGGTGGAGTTCCAGAGCGGTGTGCGCTGAGTTTTTTTGCCTCGAAGTACTAATCATTTAGTAGAAAACGATCGTAGCCAACCGCGGCGCTGCCGCCAACAAGGACTGCACATGTTCAAGCGCCACCTGCTCGCTTTCGCCCTCGCCCTGTGCGTGTCTCCCGCCATCGCCCAGCACGGGCCGAAGCCGGTGCCCGCCGACGCCGCCACCCGCAAGGCGGTGATTGCCGAACTGTCCTCGCAGCTCAAGGCCAACTACGTGTTTCCCGAGGTCGCCGACAAACTCGCCGTCGCGCTTGCCGCCAAGGAAGCCAGCGGCGCCTATGCCCAAGCCACGGACAGCAAGGCCTTCGCCGACGTGCTCACCAATGACCTGCGCGCTATCGGCAAGGATGGCCACTTCTTCGTCGGCTACGACCCTGGCTTTCGCCCCGCGCCCGCCAACGCGGTACCCGATGCGGCAACGCTCGAGGCCATGCGGCGTGAGATCGCCAGCCACGGCTTCGGCATCGACAGCGTCAGGCGCCTGCCCGGCAATGTCGGTTACCTCGAACTGCGCGGGTTCGGCCCCACCGCGATGGTCGGCCCGGCGATCTCCGGCGCAATGACGATGCTGTCGGGTACCGACGCGCTGATCCTGGACCTGCGCCGCAACGGTGGCGGCGAACCCGAGACCGTCGCCTACCTGATGAGCCACTTCTTCGCGCAGGGCGACGAACGCCATCTCAACGACCTGTACTTCCGCAACGGCGACACGACCCGGCAGTACTGGACCAGCGCCACTGTCGGCCCGCGCTACACCCGTCCGGTCTACGTGCTGACATCCGGGCGCACCTTCTCCGGTGGCGAGGAATGCGCCTACGACTTCCAGACCCAGAAGCGCGCGAAGATCGTCGGCGAAAAAACCGGCGGGGGCGCCAACCCGGGGGACGGTTACGCCATCGGCAACGGCTACGCCGCGTTCATCCCGAACGGCCGCGCGATCAACCCGGTCACCGGGACCAACTGGGAGCACGTGGGGGTGACGCCGGACATCGCCGTGCCGGCCGCCGACGCACAGAAGGTGGCGCACGCCGCGATTCTTCGCGACCTCATCGCGGCCACAAAGAATCCGGACGAGAAGACGGCCTTGCAGGACAGCCTGAAGGACGTCGAATCGGGCAAGGTCGAGGTGCCGGTGTACACGAAGCGTTGAGGCATTGGATGGCGCCATCGGAGGAAGCCTTCGGTGGCGCCATGCCTTTGTGCCCGTTTCCCGATGCGGGCGCCGGCGAGATCAAGCGCGCTCGTCACGGAGCTGTCAGCAACCTGAGCGAATGCACGCGGGTCGCGGCCGGACTCCCTCAACGTTCAGGCCGCCCCGACTACGGTCGACCTGCACCATCAACGGATGGCATGACAGGAGACCGCGAAATGAACCGCATCCATTCCCTCTTCAGGCAGTCGGCCCTGGCGGCAGCGCTTGCGGCCATCACCCTGGCGACGCCTGTCGCGTTCGCGCATGACAACCATCGTGGCAAGGGCCACGGCCATCACGACGACCGCGATCATTACGATCATCGCGATGACCGCTACCGCTACGACGAGCGCGCCTATCGCGACTACCAGAAGGCGGCGAAGAAGGCCTATCACCAGGACCAGAAGAACTACCGCCGCTGGGCCCGCGGCCAGTACATCCCGCGCGACTACCTGGTCAGCCGCTACTACATCAACGACTACCGCACCTATCGCCTCGCCCCGCCGCCGCGCGGGTACACGTGGGTGCAGCCGTACCAGAACGATGACACGTACTACATGGTGCAGCTGGCGACGGGGTTGATTGCGCAGGCGTTTGCGAGGTAAGCGAGCCGACGTCAACTGAAGAACAGAGGCCCCGCGGAAGCGGGGCCTTTTTCGTTCGCAAGCTAGTGTCACTTGTCGAGATCGCACCTAAAGGCCACCTCCTGGTAACCTGGAATCAGGGGAGGTAGGCATGGCGTTCTGGTGGGTTAATCACAAGCAGACACGAAACCACGAAGTTCGTGGCGGATATCTATGGTCACCCATCCGCAACGCGAACGGCGCGCGCAATCAGTCGTACGACAACATGGCCTTGGCCCGACCAGGGGACACCGTTTTCTCTTTCGCAAATGGTCGTATCGGTGCAGTTGGACAAGTGGTCGAAGAGGCAACTGTCAGTCCCAAGCCGACAGAGTTTGGGACAGTTGGTGATTACTGGGCAAACGAAGGCTGGTTATTGGATGTGCAGTTTTCTGAAGCACCTCAGCCCATTCGCCCGAAAGATCATATCGATCTGATAGGTCGTCACTTACCACTGATCTATTCACCCATTCGGCAAAGCGGCGACGGCAACCAGCGGAGTTACCTCGCAGCTATCTCAGATGAGCTCGGACACCTCCTAATCCAACTACTTCGTATGGAGGCTGACCCAGTCTTCGCGGCACCGTTGCCAGAGATCCCCGTACCTGACGAAAGTTTGCTTTCTGATCTGAGCCAAATAGAGAACGCTGCCTCTATCCCCGAAACGCAACGGATCCAACTGGCCAAAGCACGTGTCGGACAAGGCCTTTTCAGGAAACGCGTGATGTTGGTCGATCCACGTTGCCGGGTAACTGGTGTGGACGACCCGAGACTGCTAATCGCGAGCCATATCAAGCCGTGGAAAAGTTCTTCAAATGAAGAGCGAATCAATGGCTACAACGGCATCATGCTCTCGCCTCACATAGACGCCCTATTTGACGCCCACCTGATCAGTTTCGAAGACGATGGCGCGATGCTTGTGCATCCGACCTTGCCTGAGGACGTGCTCAACCGTTGGGCGTTACGCCGCAACACTACGGTTGAGAAATTTCAGCCGGAACAGACCAAATTTCTCGACCACCATCGACACGTATACGCGGGCCTAGCGGTACGAACTGCCTCATAAAAAAGGCGGCCATCGGCCGCCTTTTCTACTCGTCGAATCTAATCCCACCCCCTCAGCCGCTTGAGGCGGCTTCGAGCTCCCCTGCTTCGCAAGGGAGGGAGTAGTGCGGGTCAAACCCCCAGCGGATTCGCCTTCTCGGCATCCAGCTTGTACAGCTTGATCGCGCGGGCCACGTCCTTGGCGGTGAGCTTGCCGTCTGCGGCGAGCGCGGCCACGGCGGCGTGCGCCACGTGGAAGCGGTCGACCTCGAAGTGGCGGCGCAGGTTGGCGCGGGTGTCGCTGCGGCCGTAGCCATCGGTACCGAGCACGCTGTAGCGCATCGGCACGTATTCGCGGATCTGGCTGGCGAAGATGCGGATGTAGTCGGTGGCGGCGATGGCCGGACCCTGGCGGCCTTCCAGCTGTTGGGTCACCCACGCCTTGCGCGGCTTGGCTTCCGGGTGGAACCTGTTCCAGCGTTCGGCGTCCACGCCGTCGCGGGCGAGTTCGTTGAAGCTGGGGCAGGACCAGATGTCGGACTTGATGCCGAAGTCGGCATCCAGCAGGTCGGCGGCGGCGATGACCTCGCGCAGGATGGTGCCACTGCCGAGCAACTGCACGCGCAGCTCGCCCTTCTTGGCCTTGCCGGCGTCCTTCAGCAGGTACATGCCCTTGATGATCCCTTCGGCGCTGCCCTCGGGCATCTCCGGGTGGGTGTAGTTCTCGTTCATCAGGGTGAGGTACCAGTACTCGTCGCGCTGCTCGGCGAGCATGCGCTGCATGCCGTGCTGGACGATGGTCACCACTTCGTAGGCGAAGGTCGGGTCGTAGCTGCGCACGTTGGGGATCAGCCCGGCCTGGGTCTGGCTCTGGCCGTCCTCGTGCTGCAGGCCCTCGCCGTTGAGGGTGGTGCGGCCGGCGGTGCCGCCGAGCATGAAGCCGCGCGCGCGCATGTCGCCGGCCTGCCAGGCGGCGTCGCCGACGCGCTGGAAGCCGAACATCGAGTAGTAGATGTAGAACGGCAGCATCTGCAGGTCGTTGGTGCTGTAGCTGGTGGCCAGCGCCATCCAGCTGGCGAATGCGCCGGCCTCGGTGATGCCTTCCTCCAGCACCTGCCCGGCCGCGTCCTCGCGATAGAACATCAGCTGGTCGGCATCCACCGGCTTGTACTTCTGGCCTTGCGGCGCGTAGATGCCGAGCTGGCGGAACAGGCCTTCCATGCCGAAGGTGCGCGCCTCGTCGGCGACGATCGGCACGCAGCGCGGGCCGACCTGCTTGTCGCGCAGGATGATGTTGAACATCTGCACGAACGCCATGGTGGTGCTGATCTCGCGCTCGCCGGTCGCCTTCAGCAGGCGCTCGAAGGTCTGCAGCGGCGGCACCTCCAGCGACTCCGTCGACTTGCGGCGGCGCTGCGGCAGGTAGCCGCCCATCTTCGCGCGGCGCTCGCGCAGGTACTCGAGCTCCGGCGACTTCTCGTCGGGGCGGAAGAACGGCACGTTGCCGTCCTTGAACTGGTCGTCGTCGATCGGCAGCTTGAAGCGGTCGCGGAACGCGCGCACCGCGACGTCATCCAGCTTCTTGGTCTGGTGGGTGGGGTTGAGCGCCTCGCCGGCCGCACCCATGCCGTAGCCCTTGACCGTCTTGGCGAGGATGACCGTCGGCTGGCCGGTGGTCTTCATCGCGTTGTCGTAGGCCGCATAGACCTTGTGCGGATCATGGCCGCCGCGGTTGAGGCGCCAGATGTCGTCGTCGGACATGTTGGCCACCATCGCGGCGGTCTCCGGGTATTTGCCGAAGAAGTGCTCGCGCGTGTACGCGCCGCCGAAGGCCTTGCAGTTCTGGTACTCGCCGTCGACGGTTTCCATCATCAGCTTCTTGAGGATGCCCTGCGAATCCCTGGCCAGCAGCGGATCCCAGTAGCTGCCCCAGATCGCCTTGACCACGTTCCAGCCGGCGCCGCGGAACTGGCCCTCCAGCTCCTGGATGATCTTGCCGTTGCCGCGCACCGGGCCGTCCAGGCGCTGCAGGTTGCAGTTGATGACGAAGACCAGGTTGTCGAGGCCTTCGCGGCCGGCGACGCCGATCGCGCCCAGGCTCTCGGGCTCGTCCGTCTCGCCGTCGCCGAGGAAGCACCAGACCTTGCGGTCGGACGGTTCGATCAGGCCGCGGTTCTCGAGGTACTTCAGGAAACGTGCCTGATAAATCGCGCTGAGGGGGCCCAGGCCCATCGACACGGTCGGGGTCTGCCAGTAGTCCGGCATCAGCCACGGGTGCGGGTAGCTGGAGATGCCCTTGCCGTCCACTTCCATGCGGAAGTTGTCGAGCTGGTTCTCGCTGATGCGGCCTTCCAGGAACGAGCGCGCGTAGATGCCCGGCGAGCTGTGGCCCTGGATGTAGAGGATGTCGCCCGGATGCGAGTCGCTCGGGGCGCGCCAGAAATGGTTGAAGCCGACGTCGTACAAGGTGGCCGACGACGCGAAGGACGCGATGTGGCCGCCGAGGTCGCCCGGCTTGCGGTTCGCGCGCACGACCATCGCCATCGCGTTCCAGCGGATGATCGAGCGGATGCGCCACTCCATCGCCGCGTCGCCTGGGCTCTTGGCCTCCAGTTGCGGCGCGATGGTGTTGACGTACTCGGTGGTCGGCGCGAACGGCAGGTGCGCACCGGCGCGACGGGTGAGCTCGACCATGCCTTCGAGCAGCTGGTGCGCGCGCGCGGCGCCGTCGTGGTCGATCACCGCCTTGATCGACTCGACCCACTCGCGGGTCTCGGTCGGGTCGGGATCGT
>DATIDW010000012.1:0-39850 GCA_035456065.1 Thermomonas sp.
CTCCGGCGGCCTGTTCGACATGGCCGTGTTCGCCTGGCACAACGCGCGCACGCTGATGGCCAACGACCGCGGCCCCTACTTCTATCTGCCCAAGCTGCAGGGCATGGAAGAGGCCGCGCTGTGGGAAACCGCGCTGTCGCATGTGGAATCGATGCTGGGCCTGCCGCACGGGCAGATGAAGGTCACCGTGCTGATCGAGACGCTGCCGGCGGTATTCGAGATGGACGAGATCCTGCACGCGCTGAAGGACCGCATCGTCGGCCTGAACTGCGGCCGCTGGGACTACATCTTTTCCTACCTGAAGACCTTCCGCGCCCACGCGGACAAGGTGCTGCCCGAGCGCGGCCAGGTGACGATGACCCAGCCGTTCCTGAAGGCGTATTCCGAGAGCCTGATCCGTACCTGCCACCGCCGCGGTGCGCATGCGATGGGCGGCATGGCCGCGCAGATCCCGATCGCCGGCGACGAGGCCGCCAACGAGCAGGCGATGGCGCGCGTGCGCGCCGACAAGCTGCGCGAAGTCACCGCCGGCCACGACGGCACCTGGGTGGCGCATCCGGCGCTGATCCCGGTGGCGCGCGCGATCTTCGACGCGCACATGCCCACGCCGAACCAGCACCACGTGCTGCGCGAGGACGTGCATGCCACCCGCGACGACCTGATCCGCCCCAGCGAAGGCACCATCACCCGCGAAGGCTTCGAGAACAACGTCGAGGTCTGCGTGCGCTACATGGCCGCCTGGCTCGACGGCAACGGCTGCGTGCCGATCCACTGGCTGATGGAGGATGCGGCCACCGCCGAGATCGCCCGCGCCCAGCTGTGGCAGTGGCTGCACCACTCCGACCCGCGTGGTCGCCACGCCGACGGCAGCCCGGTGCACCTGGCCGACGGCACGGTGATCGACTTCGCCCTGTTCGAGCGGACCCTGGCGGCGCTGCCGGGCCGGCTGGGCGACACCGCCGCGCTGCCGGGCGGTGCGCGCATTCCCGAGGCCATCACCCTGCTCGACGAACTGACCCGCGCCTGCCAGCTGGTCGAATTCCTGACCCTGCCGGCGTACGCCCGGATCGACTGACCGCATCACGGGGCAGGTCCGCCACGGGACGTAGAGCGGGGCTTGCCCCGCGGAACCACCCGCCATCCATCGGAGCGGGGCCTCGCCCCCTCCGCGGATTCTCCCGAGACCCTCGCCGCCTTCGAAGCCGCGCACGCCCGGCTCCACAGACCGCCCCGCCGGCCAAGCCCGGCTCCACGCAAAGCACTCGCAACCGCCCCACGGAGAACGCCATGACCACGCTGAAGACCGCCGCGCAGATCGAGCACGAATGGAACACCGACCCGCGCTGGGCCGGCATCACCCGCAACTACACCGCCCAGGACGTGGTCCGGTTGCGCGGCACGATCCCGGTCGAGCATTCGATCGCCAGGATCGGCGCGGAGAAGCTCTGGCGTTACCTGCACGAGAAGGATTTCGTCAACGCGCTCGGCGCGCTGACCGGCAACCAGGCCATGCAGCAGGTCAAGGCGGGCTTGAACGCGATCTACCTGTCCGGCTGGCAGGTGGCCGCCGACGCCAACCTGGCCGGGCAGATGTATCCGGACCAGTCGCTGTATCCGGCCGACTCGGTGCCGGCGGTGGTCAGGCGCATCAACAACGCGCTGCTGCGCGCCGACCAGCTGCACCACGCCGAGGGCGACGACAGCATCGACTTCCTGCAGCCGATCGTGGCCGATGCCGAAGCCGGTTTCGGCGGCGTGCTCAACGCCTTCGAGCTGATGAAGGCGATGATCGAGGCCGGCGCTTCGGGCGTGCATTTCGAGGACCAGCTGGCCTCGGTGAAGAAGTGCGGGCACATGGGCGGCAAGGTGCTGGTGCCGACCCGCGAGGCCGTCGAGAAGCTGACCGCCGCGCGCCTGGCCGCCGACGTGATGGGCGTGCCGACGCTGATCGTGGCGCGCACCGATGCCGAGGCCGCCGACCTGCTGACATCGGACGTCGACGACAACGACCGTCCGTTCTGCACCGGCGAGCGCACCGTCGAGGGCTTCTACAAGACCGACAACGGCCTGGACCAGGCGATCAGCCGCGGCCTGGCCTATGCGCCGTATGCCGACCTGGTCTGGTGCGAGACCGGCAAGCCGGACCTGGAGTTCGCCCGCAGGTTCGCCGAGGCGATCCATGCGAAGTTCCCGGGCAAGCTGCTGGCCTACAACTGCTCGCCGAGCTTCAACTGGAAGAAGAACCTGGACGACGCCACCATCGCCAAGTTCCAGAAGGAAATCGCGAGCTACGGCTACAAGTTCCAGTTCATCACCCTGGCCGGCTTCCATGCGCTGAACTACGGCATGTTCGACCTGGCGCACGGCTATGCGCGCCGGCAGATGAGCGCCTTCGTCGAGCTGCAGGAAAAGGAATTCGCCGCCGCCGACCGTGGCTTCACCGCGGTCAAGCACCAGCGCGAGGTCGGCACCGGCTACTTCGACGCGATCACCCAGACCATCCAGGGCGGCAAGAGCTCGACGGTGGCGCTGAAGGGCAGCACCGAGGAAGAACAGTTCCACGGCGAGCGCGCCGCCGCCTGAGGCCGCGCGCGTCCCGCCGGCGTGCATGCCGGCGGGCGTTCGCGGGTCCGCGGCGGCGCTGCACGGATTTCCCGCTCACCGCCGGCCGGCCCTGTTGCCGGCCTGCGTTCAACCGACAGGGAGGGGCCGGTGTATTCTCGTGGCCTCCAGCGTGTCGGGGGACGTGGGTGGCTGAACGTGTGGCGGCGCAGGTGCACGACGAGGACAGGCAGCGGGACGTGGACGACCCCACGGCCTCGGTGCTGATCGCCAGCGAGTACGCGCTGTTCGCGCAGGTCGGCCGTGCCCGCCGTGTCGAGGCCGGGCAGCACCTGTTCCGCCGCGGCGACCTCGGCACCAGCATGTTCGTGATCGCCAGCGGCGCGATCGAACTCGATTTCGGCGAAGACCTGGTGGCCAAGCGCCTCGGCGCGCGCGAATTCTTCGGCGAGCTGGGCCTGTTGATCGGCGACCACGCGCGCAGCGCCGACGCGACCATGGTCGAGGATGGCGTGCTGCTGGAACTGGGTCGCCATGAATTCGACCTGCTGGCCCAGCGCGACCCGCAACTCCTCTCGCATTTCCTGCGCCGCGCGATCATGCGCGTGGTCTACAACGAACAGGGCCTGATCGCGCGCCTGCGCCGCCGCAACCAGGAGCTGCAGACCGCGCTCGACACCCTGCGCGCCACCGCGCACCGGCTCAACCAGACCGAAGTACTGACCCGCACCGACGAACTGACCGGGCTTGCCAACCGTCGCGGGTTCGCCCTGCACGTCGACCAGCGCCGGCGCAACCTCATGCTGGGCGGGCAGAGCCTGGTGCTGATCGACTGCGACCGCTTCAAGGCGATCAACGACGCCCACGGCCACCTCGCCGGCGACCGCGTCCTGCAAAGCGTGGCCAACCTGCTGCGCGCGGTGGCCGGGCCGGACGACATCGCCTGCCGCCTCGGTGGCGACGAATTCTGCCTGCTGGTCGCCGGTCGCCACGTGGAGCACATCGCGCGGATCGCCAACTACATCGTCGCCAGCGCGCGCACCCTGCGGCAGATGCAGAGCGTGCCGCCGCAGATCACCACCCTCAGCATCGGCGCCTGCGTGATCGGCGACGACGAGCACCATTGGGAGCATTGGTACGCCCACGCCGACACCGCGCTGTATCGCGCGAAGCGCCTCGGCGGCGACCGCGTGGAGTGGCAGGACTAGGCATGCCGGGCTCGCAGGTGCCTTCCACGCCGCAGGTGCGCACCCTGCTGCTGACCGACCTGGTCGATTCGACCGGACTGGTGGAGCGCATCGGCGACAACGCCGCAGCCGCCCTGTTCCGTGCGCACGACCGCATCGTGCTGGACCTGCAGCAGCGCTGGCGTGGCCGCCTGATCGACCGCAGCGACGGGCTGCTGCTGATCTTCGAACGGCCGATCGACGGCCTTGGCTTCGCGCTCGACTACGTGCGCGGGTTGCGCGAGCTGGGCCGCGAGCACAAGCAGCCGCTGCAGGCGCGCGCTGGCCTGCATGTTGGCGAGGTGCTGCTGTGGGAAAACAGCGTGGACGCCGTGCAGCTCGGCGCCAAGTCGCTGGAGGTCGAGGGCCTGGCCAAGCCGCTGGCCGGACGGCTGATGGCGCTGGCCCGGTCCGGCCAGATCCTGCTGTCCGCCACCGCCGAGCCGCTGGCGCACCGCGCCGCGCGCGAACTCGGCGAACGCGGCGAACTGCTGGTCTGGAAGTCGTACGGCCGCTGGCGCTTCAAGGGCGTCCCGGAGGCCCAGGAAATCCATGAGGTCGGCGAACCCGGGCTGGCGCCGCTGCGGATGCCCTCGCACACCCCCAAGGCGTGGCGCGACCTGCCGCTGTGGCGCCGGCCGGTGGCACTGGCGGCGGAAACCATGATCCTGGCCGCGATGCTGGTCGGCGGCTGGTTCATCACCCGGCCGCAGCCGGCGATCGCGTTCGGCGAGCGCGACTGGGTGGTGGTCGGCGACCTGCGCAACCTGACCGGCGACCCACGCCTGGACGATTCGCTGGAACAGGCGTTCCGGATCAGCCTGGAGCAGTCGCGCTACGTCAACGTGCTCAGCGACCTCAAGGTGCGCGAGACCCTGCAGCGCATGCAGCGCCCCGGCGACGCCAAGGTGGATCGCGCCAGCGGTTCCGAGATCGCCATGCGCGATGGCGCGCGCGCGCTGCTGCTGCCGACCGTGGCCGAAGTCGGCGGTCGCCTGCGGGTGAGCGCCGAAGTGGTTGATCCGCGCACCCAGACCACGGTGTATGCGGTGTCCGCGGACGGCAAGGGCATCGAATCCGCGCTGGGCTCGATCGATGAGGTCACCGACCAGTTGCGCGAGCAGCTCGGCGAGGCGATGCAGAACGTGCAGAAGACCTCGGTGCCGCTGCCGAACGTGGCCACGCCCAGCCTGGATGCGTTGAAGGCCTTCGCCATTGCACGCAACGTGTCCTACACCACGCGCGATCGCGAGCAGGTCCTGGGCCTGTACCGGCGTGCCCTGCAACTGGATCCGCAATTCGCGCTGGCGCACGCCGACATGGCGCACCTGCTGGCGGGTTTCGGGGAAGTCGGCGCTGCCGCGGACGAATGGCGGAAAGCACTCGGGATACCGGGGCGGCTTTCCCCGCAGGAAAAACAGCGCATCGACCTGATGCTTCTCCAGAACACGACACCCGCGGCCTATTTCCGCAAGGTCGACGAATACCTGGCGATCTATCCCGACGACAGCCAGGTCATCTCGCGTTCGGGGACCAACCTCTGGCACCAACGCAACGATCTGCGTGGCGCCGAGGCCAGGTACCGGCAGGCGATGAAGCCGGCGTATCCGAACCAGGGAAGCATCCAGTACAGCCGCGGCGTCATGTTGCTGGGGCAGGAGCGCCACGCCGAGGCATTGGCGGCGTTCCGCAAGTCCCGCGAAATGGGCTTCAGCGGCTGGAGCGAATTCCACGCGCGTGCGTACGACATGCGTGGCCAGCATGCAGAAGCGGACCGCGTCTATCTGCAAAGCTCCGCTGGACGCGCGGGATGGCAGGGCAAGGCGGGCGTGGTCACCTGGATCGATCGGGGTGAGTGGGAGCGCGCCGGCGAAACCGCGCGCGCCTGGCACAAGCAGGCAGTGGATGCCGGGGATCGGCTGGAGGCGCTTCGTGCGCGTGCCGCCATCGCCAGCCTGGGCGTGCTCGCGGGCACGCCGCGTGCGGGGGCGGATCTGCGTGGTTTGCTGGCCGACTCGCGGCTCTGGGCCCGGGAGATCGATGCCGTGTATCCACCCGCCTCGGGCGAACTGCAGCTGTATGCGGGTTTGCTGGCGGCGTACCTTGGCGATCGTGCGCTGGTGGCTGATGCCCTGGCTGGCGTGGAGGCCAATACCGCGGTGCGTGACTACCCGACGGTGGCGCAGTTGCGGGAGGTGGTCTTGGCCGAGCAGGAGCGACTATCGGGCAAGGTGCAGGCTGCGGTGGCGCGCCTGGTTCCGCTCGCGCGACAGGAGAATGCCTTGGTGGCGGTGCACTGGGCACTGATGAATTCGCAGCGTGCCGCTGGCGATGCGGAGGCCGCATCGGCGCAATCGCGCTGGCTGGCGGCGCATCATGGCCGCGCCTTCGTCGAGGCGACGACCACGGAAGTGTTGCCGTTCTTCAATGCGGCCGTTGCCGCACGGGCGCGCAAGGACACCGGAACCGGCGCCCAGGCGGTGCCAGCGCCGGTGCCCGCCGCACCTGCACGCTGAGGCGTGCTGCAAGATAAGAAAAGGCCCGGGGCTGGCAGCCACCGGGCCTTGGAGGGTGGATCGCGTTACCGATCCGCCTTTACAGGCTCTCCTGCGCATCCAGCGGGCAGGTGGCGCTCTGGATGCCGACCAGCGATTGCTCCAGCTTGGCCCGAGACGCCTTGATCTGCTCCGGCGACGCCAGCGTCGCGCCAGGCTGGAGCGCCAGGCAATCCGCGGCCTCGGTGTGGCCGATCGAACGCAACGCCTGTTCCGGCGAGTTCACGAACGCATCGCGGAAGTCGTTGTCCGTTTCCAGCTTGTCGAGCAGCGCCTTGGCCACGCGCGGATGCAGTCCGGGCGGCCCCTTGTCTTGTGCCATGGCATTCCCCCTGTTGAATGGAACGGGGACAATACCACCGCATGGGGACGCGGCGGAGTGCGGCATGTTGATCAGGCGATGCGCGGTGGTGTGGCTCGAGCCGCGCGAAGTCTCCACCTTCCAGCTGGACGACCTGCTTGCCGGCGGTAGCGGGGTCGTCAGTCGGTTGGCCTGGTTCGCTCACGCGCCGCACCTGGGCGCCGCGATCGAGATCGCACCCGCGCATGCGCCGTTGCTGGGGGCCCTGGGCCCGGTGGACTGGATCGAACGCGACAGCCTCGACCCCCGGTTCGGCCGCGATGCGGTGGATGCCCTGCTCGATGCCGGCCTGCTGCTTGCCGCGACCGCGGATGACGGGCAGGCGATGGCCGACGTGGAGTACCGCGCAGAGGGCTGGCACCCGCCGGCTGCGGTGGCGCACATGGCCGCCCGCTGGGAAGGCGTCGATGGTCCGAAGGGCATGGTCGAGGCCGATGTCGACACCAATGAAGGCCTTCTGCGCCAGCACGGCCTGCCACCGCCGCTGGTCGCGCCCGCCATCGCACCCGCGGAAGCGCACCTCGCCCTGCCGCGGATCGAGCGCGACGACTTCGACGCGCTGCTCGACACCCGCACGACCTGCCGCAACTACGATCCCGCGGCGCAGGTGCCACTGGCGGCGTTCTCGCAGCTGATGGCCCGGGTCTTCGGTGCGCGCGGCATCGGCCGTCCGGCGCCGGAATTCGAGGTCTACAAGCGCACCAGTCCGTCCGGCGGTGCGCTGCACCCCACCGACTGCTTCCTGATCCTGCAACGGGTTGAGGGCATCGCGCCCGGCCTGTACCGGTATCGCATCGAGTCACATGCGCTGGAACCGGTCGTTCCGGCGATCGCCCCGCCGCAACCCGGCGACCCGGGCACCAGGTCTTTGGATGTGCCGCAACGCGCATGGACTGCGGACGAACTGCGGGCCTTCGCCCGGATCGCGGTGGCCGGGCAGGACTGGTTCGCCGATGCACCCGTGCTGTGCGTCCTCGCACCACGCTTCCATCGCAATTTCTGGAAGTACCGCAACCACGCGAAGGCCTATCGCGTGTGCGTGCTGGACGCGGGCCACCTGTCGCAGACCCTGCAGCTGTGCGCCAGCCAGGCGGGCCTGGGGCCGTTCGTCACCGGCGCGATCAACGAGGTCGACCTGGAGCGCGCGTTCGGCTTCACCGGCTACCGGCAAAGCCCCCTGGTGGTCTGCGGGTTCGGCCAGCGTGCGGCCACGCTGGTGAGTTCCGAGTTCGATCCCAACCGCAAGGTCTGGCCGCGCGACTGAAGCGCGCGGCCAGATGCGGCACGTCAGTTCTTGACCGCCGCGGTGTGCGACTTCAGCGCCTCGGCCAGGCCGGGCACGCCCTCCGCGCCAGCCGGCACGCTGATGCTGGAGCCGGCGAAATCGGTACCGATCGGCTGCGCACGGCCACCGAGGCATTGCGCCAGGAAGCCTTCGGTCACCGCATTGAACGCTGTGTTGTTCTCGGGGCGCTGGAAGCCGTGGCCCTCGTCCGGGAACAGCACGTAGGTCACCGGGATCTTCTTCTCCTGCATCGCCTTGACGATCTGGTCGCTCTCCGGCTGCTTGACCCGCGGATCGTTGGCGCCCTGGCCGATCAGCAGCGGCTTGCTGATCTTCGCCACGTGCGTCAGCGGCGAGCGCTCCTCCAGCAACTGCTTGCCCGCTTCGGTGCGCGGGTCGCCGACGCGCTTGGCGAACTGTTCGAAGAACGCGGCCCAGTACGGCGGGATGGTGGCCAGCAAGGTGTTGAGGTTGGAGGGGCCGACGATGTCGACGCCGCACTTGAACGTGTCCGGGGTGAAGGTCAGTCCGGTGAGGGTGGCGTAGCCGCCGTAGCTGCCGCCCATGATCGCGACATTGTCCTTCGTGGTGACACCGTTCTTCACGGCCCAGTCGACCGCATCGATCAGGTCGTCATGCATCTTGCCGGCCCATTCGCCGTCAGATTTGTTGACGAACGACTTGCCGAAGCCGGTTGAGCCGCGGTAGTTCACGGCCAGCACCGCATAGCCACGGTTGGCCAGCCATTGCACGTTGCCCCGGTAGCCGTAGCCGTCGCGCGCCCATGGCCCGCCGTGGACCTGCAGCACCAGCGGTACCGGCCGGTCGGGCTTGCCGTCGTTGTCGTCGTCCGCGGTCTTCGGCAGGGTCAGGTAGCTGACCAGGGTCAGGCCATCGCGCGACTTGATTTCCTGCGGCCACATCGGTACCAGCGGCTTGCCGTCCAGTGCCGGTCGCGCGGAAAAGAGCTTCTCCGGGGTGCCGCCGCGCACGTAGCGGTAATACACCAGCGGGCTTTCCGCGGCGGAGTAGGTGACGATCCAGGTCTTGTCGTCCTGCGTGCGCGCGTCGACGCTGAAGTCGCCGGGGCCGATGGCCTTCAGTTTCGCCAGGTCGTCCGCGATGGCGGGATCGATCACCTTCCACTCGTTCTTCAGGTAATTGACCGATACCGCTTGGGGCTTGTTGGTATTCGGGTCGTCGATGGCGCCGGCGATGTCGGCGCGCGCATCCTCGTGCACCAGCGTCCTCGCGCCGGTGGCGGTGTCGATGGCGTATAGCGCGGTGGTGTCTCGACCGCGCGAATCGAAGAAGTACTGGGTCTTGCCGTCGCTGGTGTAGCCGCCGGGGAAGGTGCTCAGCGAATCGGCGAACGGGATCTCGCCGACGATCTTCCAGCCGCCCTTGCCGTCCGGTTCCAGCAGGTCGCTGCCACCGTCCGCGCGCGACTTGGTCGCCATCCGCACCTTGAAATCCGGGTCGGCGATGTACCCGGCGAACTCCCCGGTGTTCTTCTGCACCAGCGTGCGTTGGCCGCTGGCCAGGTCGACGCTGTAGAGGTCATGCCACTTCGGGTCGCGGTCGTTCATCCCCACCAGCACCGCGCCCGGATGCAGGTGGCTCAGTCCCACCACCTCCGCGCGCGTGCTGGGGAAATTGCTCAGGTCGCGCGATTCGCCGGTGACCACGTTCACCGAGAACAGGTGGAAGTCCTCGTTGCCGCCGGTGTCGCGCATGTACAGCAGCGTGTCGGGGTGGTGGCTCCAGAAATACTGGCGGATGCCGCGCGCCTTGTCGGCGGTCACCGCGCGTGCCTTGCTGGTGTCGCCTGCCGGCGAGACCCAGACATTGAGCACACCATCCACCGCGGCGACCCAGCTCAGGTACTTGCCGTCGGGGCTGATCTGCACGGCGGCGCGTTCGGGGTTGCCGAACAGCGCGTCGCGCGGGATCAGTTCGACATCGTTGATCGAGGCGGGTGCCGGTGCCGGTGGGTCGACCTTGGCGGTCGGCTCGGTCGCGCTGCGGTCGCAGGCGGCGAGCAGGCAGGCGGCGATCGAGGTGGCGATGAGCGTACGGTGCAGCGACATGGCGTCTCTCCGTGTGATCCCAGGTTGGAGCATACGCAAAGGCCGCCGCCGCACGGACATGCCGATGGTCAGGCTGCGGCACGCTCCCTGCCGCGCTCGAGTCGCCGGTAGCCGATCGCTTCGGTGAGGTGGGGCGTCTCGATATCGGCCGCGCCTGCGAGGTCGGCGATCGTGCGCGCCACCCGCAGGATCCGGTGCAGCGAGCGTGCCGACAACTGCAGGCTGTCCACCGCGCGTTCGAGCAATGCGGTATCGCGCGGCGCCAGCCGGCAATGCGCATCGGTCTGCGCCTGGTCCATGCGTGCATTGGACTGGTCGCAACGGGCGAGTTGCAGGGTGCGTGCGCGCACCACCCGTTCGCGCACCAGGGCGCTTGCTTCGCCGGGCGGCCCGTCGGTGCGCAGCGCGCTTGGCGGAAGCCGCGGCACTTCCACGTGCAGGTCGATGCGTTCGAGCAGCGGTCCCGAGATGCGCGCGCGGTAGCGGCGGATCATCTCGTCGTTGCACAGGCAGCGGCCCGACGGGTCGCCTGCCCAGCCGCAGGGGCAGGGATTCATCGCCGCGACCAGTTGGAAGCGCGCCGGGAACTCGCAGTGGCGCGCCGCGCGCGAGATGCTGACGCTGCCGGATTCCAGCGGTTCGCGCAGCACTTCCAGCGCGTGTCGGCTCCATTCGGGCAGTTCATCGAGGAACAGCACGCCGTGGTGCGCCAGCGAGATTTCGCCGGGTCGCGGATCCGCGCCACCGCCGACGAGGGCGACTGCGCTGGCGGTGTGGTGGGGGCTGCGGAACGGGCGCTGTCGCCACCGCGTGGGATCGAGTCCGCGACCGCCCACCCCGAAGCCGCGCGCGGACGCGATCGACGCCGATTCCAGCGCTTCGGCTTCGCTCGGCGCCGGCAGGATCCCGCACAGCCGCGCCGCCAGCAGGGTCTTGCCGCTGCCGGGTGGCCCCACGAACAGGAGGTGGTGCGAACCGGCCGCGGCGATCTCCAGTGCGCGACGCGCAAGCGCCTGGCCGCGCACGTCGCTCAGGTCGGCGGGATGGACCTCACGGCAGGCCGGCGCTTCGGCCAGCGGCAAGGCCTTGCGTCCGTCCAGCGCGGCGCAGACTTCCAGCAGGGTGCGGGCGGTGCGGACCTCCACGGACGAGGCGAGCGCGGCCTCGGCGCCATTGCCGGGCGCGACCAGCAGGCGCCGCCCCGCCTCGCCTGCCGCGATCGCCGCCGCGAGAACGCCGTCCACGCAGCGGATTTCCCCGGTCAGGGCGAGCTCGCCAAGGAACTCCCAGCCTTCCAGCGCCTCGGTGGACAGTTGGCCGCTGGCCGCGAGGATGCCCAGCGCGATGGCGAGGTCGAAGCGGCCGCCGTCCTTCGGCAGGTCGGCGGGTGCGAGGTTGATGGTGATCCGGCGCGCCGGGAACTCGAACTGCGCGCACTGGATCGCGGCGCGGACACGATCCTTGGCCTCGCGCACCGCCGCTTCCGGCAGCCCCACGATCGACATCGCGGGCAAGCCGCCGGCCAGGTGCACCTCTACCCGGACTTCGGGCGCGCGCACGCCCACCCGTGCACGGCTGTGCACGATCGCCAGGCCCACGGCGGCGGCCTCAGTGGCGCGGGGGTTGCGGGAGGTCGGCCAGTTCGGCCAGGCGCTGTTCGAGCGCGTCGAGCTTTTCGCGCGTGCGCAGCAGCACCGCGCGTTGCACGTCGAATTCCTCGCGGGTGACCAGGTCGAGCTTGCCCAAGCCGGCCTGCAGCACCGACTTGAAGTTCTGCTGCAGCTCCTCGCGCATCTCTTCAGCGGTATGTCCCCGCAGTCCGGGTGGCACCAGGCTGCTGAGGCGGCGGGCGAGTTCGTCGAGTTGGGCCAGGTCGATCATGCGCTCGGGTTTCATCTGGGAGTCTCCTGCGGGTGTCGCCAGCATGCGCGCCGCGGTGCGGCACGGCCGTCGGTGCAGGTCGCGTGGCAGGGTCGGGAAACCCCCCGCCCGGACCGGAGTATGCATCGGCGCGGCGCGGTATGCTCGTGCCGGAACCCGGGAGGCGGCGTGATGAAAATGGTGATGGCGGTGATCAAGCCATTCAAGCTGGACGACGTGCGCGAGGCACTGGCGGAGGCCGGTGTTGCCGGCATCACCGCCACCGAGGTCAAGGGCTTCGGCCGCCAGAAGGGCCACACCGAGCTGTATCGCGGCGCCGAATACCTGGTCGACTTCCTGCCCAAGATCAAGCTCGAAGTCGCGGTGCCGGACGAGCAGGTCGATGGCGTGGTCGAGGCGATCATGCGGTCGGCGGGGACCGGCAAGATCGGCGACGGCAAGATCTTCGTCTGGGACCTCGGCAAGGTCGTGCGCATCCGCACCGGCGAACTGGACGCCGACGCGATCTGAGCGGCAGGCGGTTTTCCCGCCTCAGTGCTCGACGCGGTCGCGGCCGCGCTGCTTGGCGCGATACAGCGCGGCATCCGCGCGCGCCAGCACGCCCTCGTGGGTATCGCCGGCGCGCTGCGACTGGGCCACGCCGATGCTCACGGTCACCCGCAACGCCGGATCGATGTCGTCGAAGCGCAGGGCAACAGTCGCCTCGCGCAGCCGCGCCGCCACCACCAGCGCCTGTTCCAGCGTCGTGTCCGCGCACACCACCACGAATTCCTCGCCGCCGATCCTGCCCAGCGGGTCGCGGCCGCGCAGCAATGCCTGCCAGGCGTTGGTCGTCGCGCACAGCACGCGGTCGCCGGCGGCATGGCCATGGCGGTCGTTGATCGCCTTGAAGTGGTCGAGGTCGAGCATCAGCAGCGACACCGTGCTGCCCGCGCGCGGGGCGCGTTCGATCGCGCGGATCGCCTCGGCCTCGATCGCGGCGCGGTTGGCGATGCCGGTCAGCGGGTCGATCAGGCTTTGCCGGCTCAGTCGCCGCGAGGTCCGCCGATGCCGCCACGCCAGCGAGGTCAACAAGGCGAGCAGCAATCCGCCCAGGACGATCGTCAGCCATTGCCAGCGGCGCACGCGCTCGAGCGCGTGCACCTGCGCCTGCTTGCCCGCGGCGTCGATGCGCAGGCGCCGGTTCTCGAACTCGCTGCGGCGGATTTCGTATTCGTATTCAAGCAGGCGGCCTTGCTCCAGGCGCATCTTGCCCTGCAGCCTGAGTTGCAGCTCGGTGTATTGCTTGTAGTCGGACAGCGCCGCGGCAAGGTGTCCCATTGCTTCCAGGCTGGTGGCCTGGGCCATGTAGAGATTGGCCAGGTAGCGTTCGTTGCCGTTGCGCTTGATCAGCGGCAATGCCTGCCGGTAATGCGCCAGCGCATCCGCGTGGCGCCCCTGGCGGGCCAGCGCCTGGCCAGTCAGCAACTGCAGGCTGTCCTCGGAGGACGCGTCCTGGCGGGCTGCGAATCCCTGCCGCGCGATCTCCAGCGTGCGCAGCCCGGCATCGCCCTGGCCCAGGTTGATCTGCGCTTCGGCCAGGCCCAGCAGCGCCGCGTTGGCGGTGTCTGGCAAACGGTGCGCGGTGGCGATGTCCAGCGCCTGCTGGAACGGTCGCATGGCGCGTTCCGGCGCGCCGGCTTCCTCGTGCAGGAAGCCCAGCTGGATCAGGTTGGTGGCGACCCCTTCCCAGTCGCGGCGCGCCTGCATGCGCTGCAGGGCCTGGCTGAAATAGCGGCGCGCCTGCTCGGCATCGCCCATCCGCCGATAGGCCACGGCGATGCTGAGGACCAGCGATTCGACCTCGCCCGGGATCCCCGCCTGCCGGTAGGCGGCGCGCGCGCGCTGGAAGTCGAGCATCGCCATGGCCTGTTCGCCGAGCAGGGACAGGATGTCGCCGCGGGTCTCCAGCGCTTCCGCCAGCAGCTGCGGTTCGTTGCCGTTGGCCAGCATGTCCACTGCCTTGCCGACTTCAGGCAGGCCGCGCTGGGTGCCGCTGGTGAGCATCACGAACTGGGTACGGCAGAGCAGGGCGCGCGCTTCCGAAGCGGTGTCGTGCAGGTCGCGCGCCAGCGCCAGCGCCTCTTCCGTATAGGCAAGGCCTTCGACCGCATCCCGCCAGGTCGAACTGCCGCAGTACACGGTGCGGAAGCGGGCGTCGCGCGCCTGGTCGCCGGGCGGCAACGCGGCGCGCAGGCGCTCGAGGTCGGCGTCGTAGGCGCTGCCGGTGGCGGACAGCGACGCCGGGCCGACCACGCGTTGCAGGATCTGGTCGAAGGCGGCGGCCTGGCCGGATGCAGGCGGGGTGCTCGCGGCCGGCTTCGGCTGCGCAAGCACGAGCCCCGGCATCGCCAGCAAGGCGATCCACCCGATCCTCCAGCGATGCCGCCAACTGGCCACGCCCGCTTCCCCATCCCTCGCTGCGACCGCGCAGGCTAGCGCCCGCCGGTGGCAGCGTCCGTGCCGGTGTTCGCAGTATGTCAGCCGGCCAGGGCCTCGGCGACGAACGGCGGCAGCACCTGCGCCCCCTTGTGCAGGTCGGCGCTGTAGTACGCCGTCGGGAAGTCCTTGCCGCGGGCATCGGCCTCGCGGAAGCCGAAACCGGCGCCGGCAGCCTTCTTCGCCATCGTGCAGCTCCACCAGCCGGTGGGATAGCAGGGCTGCGGGAACGGCAGGGTCTGGAAGCTGGCGAACCCGGCCTTGCCCATCTCCGCGCGCATCGCCTTGATCAGGTCGAGCAGGACCAGCGGCGACTCGCTCTGCTGGACCAGGATGCCATCGTCCTTCAGCGCGCGATGGCAGTCCTCGAAGAACGCCTTGTTGAACAGGCCCTCGGCCGGGCCGACCGGATCGGTCGAGTCCACGATCACGATGTCCACGCTGCCGGGGGCGCAGTTGGCCATGTAGGCCAGGCCGTCGTCGAACAGCAGCTCTGCGCGCGGGTCGTCGTTGGATTCGCACAATTCGGGGAAATACTTCTCCGCCATGCGCGTGACCTGTTCGTCGATGTCGCACTGGGTGGCGCTCTGCACGCCCGGGTGGCGCAGCACTTCGCGCAGGGTGCCGCAGTCGCCGCCGCCGATGATCACCACGCGCTTCGGGTCGGGGTGGGTGAACAGCGCCGGGTGCGACATCATCTCGTGGTAGAGGAAGTTGTCGCGGGTGGTCAGCATCATCGCGCCATCGATCAGCATGACGTTGCCCCAGTCGGTGCTCTCGTAGATCTCGATGTGCTGGAACGGGGACTGCACCTCGTCCAGCTTGCGGGTGACCCGATAACCGATCGAAGAACCCGCCTTCTCGAAATTCTCGTATAGCCAGGTCGGTTCGGTCATCGCGGCGGGTCCGTGGAGTGAGGCGGGGCGCCCATTGTAATAGGCACGTTGCAACGGAGCGGGCGTTACCGCCGTGACCGCAGGTCATACAATGCCGATCCCCCTGCCGTTGGTGTTCAAGACATGACCGACTGGTCGCCCGACCTGGCCCGCAAGACCTATTCGATCCCGCACTGGTCGGACGGCTATTTCGATGTCGACGACAACGGCCGCATCGTGGTGCGGCCGAAGGGCGCGAATGGGCCGGTGATCGCGCTGCCCGAGGTGGTCGACGCCTCGCTGGCGCAGGGCGGCAACCTGCCGGTGCTGGTGCGCTTCCCGGACATCCTCGGCGACCGCCTCGGCAAGCTGCAGACCGCGTTCGCGCAGGCGCGCAAGGACTGGGACTACGCCGGCGGCTACACCGCGGTGTATCCGATCAAGGTCAACCAGCATGCCGGCGTGGCCGGTACCCTGGCATCGCACCACGGCGAGGGCTTCGGCCTGGAAGCCGGCAGCAAGCCGGAGCTGATGGCGGTGCTGGCGCTGTCGCGGCCGGGCGGGCTGATCGTCTGCAACGGCTACAAGGACCGCGAGTACATCCGCCTGGCGCTGATCGGCCGCAAGCTGGGCCTGCAGACCTTCATCGTCATCGAGAAACCCTCCGAGCTGGAAATCGCGCTGGAGGAAGCCGCCGCGTTGGGCGTGAAGCCCGGGCTGGGCGTGCGCATGCGGCTGGCCTCGCTGGGCTCGGGCAAGTGGCAGAACAGCGGCGGCGACAAGGCCAAGTTCGGGCTCGACCCCCGGCAACTGCTGACCCTGTGGAAGTCGCTGCGCGACGCCGGCATGGGCGACTGCCTGCAACTGCTGCACTTCCACATGGGCAGCCAGATTTCCAATGTCCGCGACATCGCCGCCGGCATGCGCGAGGCCACCCGCTATTTCGTCGAACTGTCGCGCCTCGGCGCCAACATCACCCACGTCGATGTCGGCGGCGGCCTCGGCATCGACTATGAAGGCACGCGCAGCCGCAGCTACAACTCGGTCAACTACGGCATCCACCATTACGCCTCGAGCATCGTCCAGCCGCTGGCCGAGGCCTGTGCCGCGGAAGGCCTGACGCCGCCGCGCATCGTCACCGAATGCGGGCGCGCGATGACCGCGCACCACGCGGTGCTGGTGGCCAACGTGTCCGAAGTCGAGCAGGCGCCGGAAGGGCGCGTGCCGGAATCGCACGACGACGAATCGCAGCCGGTGCGCCACCTGCGCGAGCTGCACGAGGAAATGACCGGCCGGCCTGCGGTGGAAGTCTTCCACGAGGCGTCGCAGGCGCATGCCGAAGGCCTGTCGCTGTACACGCTCGGCCAGGTCGACCTGGTCCAGCGCGCGCGCATCGACGACCTGTTCTACGCCATCGCCCACGCGGTGAAGGCGCGCCTGACCTACGACGAGAAGAGCCACCGCGACCTGCTGGACGAGCTCAGCGAGCGGCTGGTCGACAAGTATTTCGTCAACTTCAGCGTGTTCGAGTCGATGCCGGACGTGTGGGCGATCGACCAGGTGTTCCCGATCACCCCGATCGAGCGCCTGGACGAGGCGCCGACGCGGCGCGGCATCATCGCCGACCTCACCTGCGACTCCGACGGCAAGATCGACACCTACGTCGAGAACGAGGACCTCGATTCCTCGCTGCCGCTGCACGAACTGCGCAAGGGCGAAAGCTATCGCCTGGGCTTCTTCCTGGTCGGTGCGTACCAGGAAATCCTCGGCGACATCCACAACCTGTTCGGCGACACCGACGCGATCGAAGTGCGCTGCGAAGGCGATGGCCATCGCATCGTCCAGCAGCGCCGTGGCGACACCACCGACGTGATGCTGGATTACGTGGGCTACAAGCTCCAGGACCTGCGCGACGCCTACAACGGCAAGGTCGATGCGGCCAACCTGCCCGCCGCCGAGAGTGAGATGTTGAAGGCCGCGCTGGAAGCCGGCCTGACCGCGTACACCTATCTCGACGACACCCCGCAGTGAGCGCGGGGTTGGTGGTGCCGTCCCGCTTGCCGGGACTCGACCTGTTGCGTGCCATTGCGGTGCTGTGGACCCTGCAATTCCACAGTTTCCTGGTCGGCGGGCTGGGCGAGGACTGGCACTGGCTGGAGCGCTATGGCTGGATGGGCGTGGACCTGTTCTTCGTGCTCAGCGGGTTCCTGATCGGCGGGCAGTTGCTGCGGCCGCTGGCGCGAGGTGAAGCGCCGTCGATGCGCGACTTCTACCTCAAGCGTGCGTTCCGCATCCTCCCTGCGTTCTGGGTGGTGCTGGCGGTGTACCTGCTGTGGCCCGGTTTCCGCGAGGCGCCCGGCATGGAGCCGTGGTGGAAGTTCGCGCTGTTCCTGGTGAACCTCGACATCGACTACGCGAGCAACGCGGCGTTCTCGCACGCGTGGTCGCTTTGCGTCGAGGAGCACTTCTACCTGCTGTTCCCGGCGCTCGCGCTGCTGCTGGCACGCAAGCCGTCGGCGCCAAAATTCTGGACGGTGTGCATGGCGGTGTTGCTGGGCGGGATCGCGATCCGCACCAGCGCGTGGCTGCACTTCGACGCGCTGCAGCCGCAGCGCGCGTGGTTCGTCGAGGACATCTACTACCCGACCTGGAACCGGCTCGACGGCCTGCTGATGGGGGTGATGCTGGCGACGTGGCAGGCCTATCGGCCGGCCTCGTGGACGCGCATGGCCAAGCACGCGAACGTTGCGGCGTTGCTCGGCGTGGCGGTGCTCGCGCTGGCGTTCTGGCTGTTCCGCGAACGCACCGGGTTGCTCGGCAACAGCATCGGCTGGCCGGTGCTGTCGTTTGCGCTGGCATTGCTGGTGTTCGCCGGTGCGCAGCCGCATGGCGTGCTCGGCAAGCGCGCGCTGCCGGGCGCGGCATGGTTCGCGGCGATCTCCTTCAGCCTGTACCTGGTGCACAAGCCGATGTACGGCGTGGTGGAGGCGCAGTGGGGCGAACTGCTGGAAGGCCGCGGCATCGTCGCGTATGCGGCGTACGGCGCGGCCTCGCTGCTGGCGGCGGCGCTGCTGTACTACGCGGTGGAGCGGCCCGGCCTGCGCGTGCGAACGAAGATTCTTTCGCGCGGCGAATCAAGGCCGATGTTATCCGCGAACGCCTGATCTAGCGTGGTTCGCCAATCGGCTGCGGGGTGGTCGACGCCGGTTTCGCCGGCGTGCGCCACGGCGCCACCACCAGCACCACCCCGGCCAGCACCAGCAGCGCACCGATGAGTCGCACCGCATCCACCGGCTTGGGCGCCTGCAGGATGCCGAACTGATCCAGCAGCAGCGAGGCGGTGACCTGCCCGAGCACGGCCAGGCAGATCATCCCGGCGGCACCGACGCGCGGCACCAGCAGGGTGAAGCAGGCGACGTAGATCGCGCCGAACACGCCGCCGGCCCACACCCAGGCCGGCAGCTTCAGGCTGCCCTGCAGGAGGATCGGCGTGCGCGTGGCCAGCAAATAAGCACCAAGCATCACCGTGCCGACCAGGAACGACACGAACGCCGCCGCAACCGGTCCGCCAAGGTGCGTACCGAGGCGCGCATTGATCAGGCCCTGCAGCGGCAACACGGCGCCGATCAGGATCGCCACCAGCATCGCGCCGAAGAGGTTCACGGTTGCCGTTCGCGATGGACCTGGAAGCCGGCCACCGACTGCGAGGTCGGCATGATTTCGAGCCGGTTGATGTTGAGGTGCGGCGGCAGCGTGGCCACCCAGAAAATCGACTCGGCGATGTCCTCGGCGGTCATCGGGTTGGCGCCGGTGTACAGCGTGTCCGAGGCGGCCTGGTCGCCATGCGTGCGGACCACGGTGAATTCGGTTTCGGCCATGCCGGGTTCGATCGTGGTCACCCGCACGCCGGTGCCGTGCAGGTCGGAGCGCAGGCCCAGCGAGAACTGGCTGACGAATGCCTTGCTGCCGCCATAGGTATTCCCGCCCGGGTACGGATACACGCCGGCAACCGAACTGATGTTGATGATCGCGCCCTTGCGCGCGACCAGTTGCGGCAGCAGCGCATGGGTCAGCGTCACCAGCGCGGTGATGTTGGTGTCGATCATGGTCTTCCAGTCGGACAGCAGCGCGGCCTGCGCGGGCCTGGTGCCCTGGGCGAGGCCGGCGTTGTTGACCAGCAGGTCGATGCCGCGGAAACGCTCCGGCAATGCGTCCAGTGCCGCGCGCATCGCGGCTTCGTCGCGGA
The DNA here is from genome assembly GCA_035456065.1 of Thermomonas sp. Taxonomy (GTDB): domain Bacteria; phylum Pseudomonadota; class Gammaproteobacteria; order Xanthomonadales; family Xanthomonadaceae; genus Thermomonas. The sequence continues at coordinate 19,560 of DATIDW010000012.1, forward strand.
TGTCGAAGCAGGCGGCGTGCACGGCATCGCCGAGTTCGGCGCGCAATGCGTCCAGGCGGTCGGCGCGGCGGCCGGTGGCGATGACCTGCCAGCCGGCGTCGACGAAGCGGCGCGCGGCGGCGCGGCCGAAGCCGGCGGTGGCGCCGGTGATCAGGGCGGTGCGTGGGGTGTCTGCATTCATGCCGCCATTCTAGGCGGCAGCGGTCACCAGATGCCCGGCAACAGGCGCTTGGTCTCGCCTGCGTAGGCCGGGTAATCGACCGGGAACGCCTCGGCCAGCACCGCTTCCTCGATGCGCATCCGGTGCAGGAAGGCCAGGGTCACCGGCACCACCACCACCAGCACCGCGACGAGATCGCCCAGGCACAGGGCGAAGCCGTAGAACGTGGCCAGTGCGCCGGTGTAGGAGGGATGCCGCAACCAGCGATACGGCCCGTCGCGGACGATGCGATGGTCGTCGCGGATCGAGACATCGACGGTGAAGTACTGCGCCAGCACGCGGATCGCCCACCAGCGGAACAGCAGGCCGGCGACCATCATCGCCAGGCCTGCCATGAACAGCGCGCTGCGCGGCGGTTCCGGCAGCGGCCAGAGGCGCAGGAACGACAGCCACACGCCGATGCCGATGCAGGCGTAGATGACGAGGATGAGCAGGCGCAGGGTGCCGGCATCGCGCTGGCGGCTGCGGTCGGCGGAGCGGTGGCTCCAGCCCAGCCAGAATTCGCTGGCGGCCCAGGCCGCGCAGATCAAGTGGAACGCGTCGGTCATGTCCATCGCCCGCGCCCGCGTGGTCAGTCGGGCTTCTTGGTGGTCTTGCGCGCGACCGCTGGCTTGGCCGGCTTGTCGTCGCCCTTGGTCGGCGCGGCCTTGCGCTTGCGCCCGGAGCTGGCCTTGCCGGCGGTCTTCGTCCTCGTCGCGCGGTGCTTTTGCAGCATGTCTTCGGCCAGCACCACGTCCTCGGACAGGATGCCGGCCGCCTTGGCGATCGCGATTCGCGCCTGCGCCTTGTTCTCGTCGGGATTGGCCAGCAGCAGTTCGCGGATCGCCTCGCGCAAGGCGGCTTCGGCGTTGCGCTTCAGGGTGGCCTTCTCGCCGCGCTGGAGCAGGGCCATCAGGGCATCGACGACGGGTTTGACCAGCGCGGTTTCGATCGGCATGCGGAGCTCCTTGCAAGGACGCCAGTATGCGCTGGCGCCTTCTCAGGGCTTGCGATGCTGCACGAACAGCCAGTCGCGCCACCAGTCGCCGGGCACGAGATCGCCCGGTGGCAGGTGCTGCAGGCCAACGTAGCTGCGAAGCCGGACCTGCCTGCCGCCGGCTGCACGGATCGCCGCGACCATCTCGCGATCCGAGTCGATCGGATTCTCGCTGTCGGCATCGCCATGCAGGACCAGCAGTGGGGTGTGCTTGAGTTCTGCGGCACGCGCACGGTCGGGCGCGATGCCGCCGATCGGCACCGCCGCGGCGAACAGGTCCGGCCTGGCCAGCAGCGACAGCCAGGTCGCCGACCCGCCCATCGAGAAGCCGCTGGCGTAGAGGCGGGTGCGATCCACCGGTTGCGCGGCGACGACCGCGTCGACCAGCTCGAGCGCGGCCGACAACGACGGCGTGGCGACGGCGATGCGCGGCACCGTTGGATCGTCGTAGTTGGCGCTGCGCACCGGGAACTGCGGCACCAGCACGAAGGCGGGATGGCGCGCACGCACGGCGGGGATCGCCCAGGCGCGCGCCGCGAAATCGCGTTCGACCTGCGCGCGGTTGTCGTTGCCGATGGCGCCGGAGCCATGGAACTGCACCACCAACGGATAACGTCGACCGGGCTCGATGTGCGTGGGGACGAGCAGGCGATAGGGCAGGCGGGTGCCATCGCGCGCGGTGAACGTGCCGGCGTCGAAGTCATCCGCGGACAATGCCGCCGCCAGGCTGCGATCAAGTGGCGGCGTGCCGCGGACCAGGGTTTCGCCTGCATCGCGGGCGCAGCCTGCGAGCAGGACCGCGCAGGCGAGCAGCACGAAGCGCATCAGTTGGTCTTGACCGCCATCGCCGGCAGGCCGCCGCCGGAGAGCTTGGCCTTGGCCTCCGCCAGTTCCGACGCGCTGCCGTAGGGTCCCATGCGCACGCGATACACGGTCTTGCCGCCGATCTCCGCGGATTCCACGCGCGCGTTCAGGCCCAGCATCGCGATCTTGGCCTTGACGGTCTCGGCATCGCCGGACGCCCCGAACGCACCGGCCTGCAGGAGGTAGCGGCTGTCGTCGGCGCTGGCCGCTGTTGGGGCCGATGCCGTTGCCGCGACCGCTGCGGTCGTCGGCGCAGCGGTGGTGGCGGCCGTTGTCTCCGCGATCGGTGCCGGCAGGCTGCCGTCGGCGTTGGCTGTCGCAGCGGCAGTTGCCTGCTGCGTCGCCTTCGCCTGCGCCTCGGCTTCCGCCTTCGCGCTGGCGGCAAGCTCGGCATCGGTCATCTGCACGCCTTCGCCGGGCAGCAGCGTATAGAAGGCGTACTCGGTCTGCTTCGGCTTCTCGGCTGCGGGCCTGGCGGGTTCCGTGGCGGTATCGGGCGCGATCGCCTCGCCGTCTTCATTGGTCGCTGCCGGCTGCGCATCCGGATTCGGCTTGGGTCGGAAGAATCCGTCCGCGCCGCCCTCGGATTTCAGCAGGCGCGGCACCGCCAGCACCACCGCCAGCGTGACCAGCACGCCGATCACCAGCCAGGCCCAGCCCGGCAGTCCGTTGGATCCGTTGCGTCGCGCCTGCGACCTGCCGCGTCGTGCAGCCATTACCTGCTCCTCATTTACATGCGCTCCGGAGCGCTTACGCCGAGCAGGTCGAGCCCGTTGGCCAGGACCTGTCGCGTCGCCAATGCCAATGCGAGCCGCGCGTCACGCAGCGCGGCGTCTTCCACCAATACCGGCGAGGCGTGGTACCAGCCGTGGAACGCGTTCGCCAGTTCGCGCAGGTATTGCGCGACCAGGTGCGGTTCCAGGGTGGTGCCGGCCGCCTCGACCACTTCCGGGAACCGCGACAGCTCGCGCATCAGGTCCTGCGCCGGCGCGTCATCGAGCAGGTGCAGCGACGCGTGTCCGTTCGCCGCGTCATGCGCAAAGCCCTTCTCGCCGGCCTGGCGCAGCAGGCTGCACACCCGGGCATGCGCGTACTGCACGTAGTAGACCGGGTTGTCGTTGGATTGCGAACGCGCGAGGTCGATGTCGAAGGTCAGCTGCGAATCCGGCTTGCGCGCGACCAGGAACCAGCGCACCGCATCGGCGCTGGTTTCCTCGATCAGGTCGCGCAAGGTCAGATAGGAGCCGGCACGCTTGGACAGCTTCACTTCCTCGCCGCCGCGCATCACCGTGACCATCTGGTGCAGCACGTAATCGGGATAGCCGGCGGGGATGCCGCAATCCAGCGCCTGCAGGCCGGCCTTCACCCGCGCCAGCGACCCGTGGTGGTCGGCACCGAGCTCGGTCACCGCGCGCTGGTAGCCGCGTTGCCACTTGCTGAGGTGGTAAGCCACGTCCGGCACGAAATACGTGTACGTGCCGTCGGACTTGCGCATGACGCGGTCCTTGTCGTCGCCGAAATCGGTGGTGCGCAGCCACAGCGCACCGCCTTCCTCGTAGGTGTGGCCGTGGGCGACGAGCTCGCGCACGGTCTCCTCGACCTTGCCGTCTGCGTACAGCGACGATTCCAGGAAATAGCGATCGAACGACACCCCGAACGCGGCGAGGTCGGCATTTTGTTCGCGGCGCAAGTAAGCGACGGCGAACCTGCGGATCGCGTCGAGGTCGCCCGCGTCGTCCTTGCCGGTCACCACATGGCCTTCGACCTCGACGCTGTCGCCGCGCAGGTAGGCCGCGGCCACGTCGCCGATGTAATCGCCGTTGTAGGCGTCGGCCGGCCAGGCGTCGTCGCCCGGCTTCAGGCCCTGCGCGCGTGCCTGCGTCGAGCGCGCCAGGTTCTCGATCTGCACGCCGGCGTCGTTGTAGTAGAACTCGCGCTTCACGTCCCAGCCGTTGGCGGCCATCACCCGCGCGATGCAGTCGCCGATCACCCCGGCGCGGCCATGGCCGACGTGCAGCGGGCCGGTCGGATTGGCCGAGACGTATTCCACGCCCACCGTCCTGCCGGCGCCGCTGGCGTTGCGGCCGAAGTCGCCGGAGCCGACATGGATCTCGCGCACCTGCTGCTGCCAGGCGGCCGGCGTCAGGTGGACGTTGATGAAGCCCGGGCCGGCGAGTTCGATCTTCGCGATGGCATCGGAGGCCGGCAGCGCATCGACCAGTTGCTGCGCCAGCGCGCGTGGGTTGGTCTTCGCGGCCTTTGCCAGCAGCATCGCTGCATTGGTCGAGAAGTCGCCATGCGCGCGCTCCTTCGGCCGCTCGACGGAAAAGTCGGGCGAGGCGAGGTCGGCGGGCAGGGTGCCGCCGGCACGCAGGGCGGACAGGCCCTGTTCGATGAGGGCGCGGAGCTGGGTTTTCACGAAGGATCGGGCACGCGGTTCAACGGCCGGGCATTGTACGCGAGGCCGTGGACCTGGCCGTTCAGCCTGGCAGGGTGCGGCAATGGACAGGGCGGGCATACTGGGAGGACGGATGGCACGCATGGAACGCACGTGATCGATGTCGAAGGACTGAAGTTCGGTTACCGCCGGCAAACCCTCTACGAGCATTTCGACCTGCAGGTCCCGGTGCCGGGCCTGTATGGACTGTTCGGCCGCAATGGCAGCGGCAAGTCCACGCTGTTGAAACTGCTGGCGGGGTTGTTGTTTCGCCAGGCCGGGCGGATCCGGGTGGCCGGGCATGACCCCCGCAGGCGCGATCCGGACTTCCTCGCCAGCGTGTACCTGGTGCCGGAGGAATTCCACCTGCCCAACCTCAGCTGCGCGCGCCTGGCGGCGCTGCAGGCGGGCTTCTATCCGAACTTCAGCCGGGCGCTGTTCGACGAGGCGCTGGCCACGTTCGCCATCGATCCACGGGCGCCGTTCGAACGGATGAGCCTGGGGGGCAAGAAGAAGGCGGTGATCGCCTTCGCACTGGCCACGTTGACGCCGATCCTGCTGCTCGACGAACCGACCAACGGCCTGGATATCGTCGGCCGCGACCAGTTCCGCCACTTGCTGGCCCGGCCCGAACAGGCGGGGCGCGCGGTGCTGATCAGTACCCACCAGGCCCATGACCTGGAGCGTGTGATCTCGCAGGTGCTGTTCATCGAGGACGGCCGCCTGGCGCTGTCCGCGCCGATGGCGGCGCTTGCGCGATCGTTGCGCATGGGCATCGCCGAGGGCGATCCCGCCCACATCGACGGACTGGTCTACCAGGAGGCGATCGGCGGGCAGACCGCCTATATCGCGCGGCGCGGCGCCGCCGATGCCGACCAGCCGGTGCAACTGGAACTGCTGTATCGCGCCCTGTGCCGCGCACCGGAGCGGGTCTTGCCAGCGCTTGCGACGAAGGAGGTCGGTCATGCTTGACCTGCGCCGGTTCCGCCGGCTCGCCGCCGTGCACTGGGCCGAGCATGGCCGCGGTTACCTGTGGTTCCTCGGCATCGGCATCGCCGTGCATGCCTGCGTCTGGCTGTTGATGACCGCCGGCGGTGCGCATGCCGAGCGATATGACGATGGCGACCAGACCCTGCTGTTCGTGGCCGGTTACCTGCTCAGCGGCCTGCTGTTCGCGGGCCGCTACCACGCGGCGCTGGCCCGCCCCGAGTCCGCGCTCACGTTCCTGATGCGGCCTGCGTCCGCGCTGGAAAAAGCCTTGCTGGCCTTCCTGGTGGTCGCGGTGCTGTATCCGCTGGCGTATACGCTTGCCTTCCAGGTGTGCAACCTGCCGGGGGCCCTGATCGGCGAAGCGGCGCGCGACGTGGCGCTCGCAAGCACGAACGCGGCGGAATCGAGCGGCTACCTCGAGCACAGGGCCTATGGCCCGTTCTTCCCGTTCACGTCGGACATGTCCCCGTGGTTCGAACTGGACCTGTTCCTGGGCGCGGCGGCCCTGCAGGCGCTGGTGCTGGCCGGCGCGCTGTATTTCCAGCGGGTGGCGTGGTTGAAGACGCTGGTGGCGTTGTTCGTGCTGGTGGTGGTCGCGATCCCGCTGCTGGCCACCTTGACCGACGCCTCGCCCGGCCAGCTGTTCTGGACCCAGTCCCGGGCCGGCCCCACCCCGGGCTTGCTGGCATGGAAATGGACGCTCTGGCTCGGCGTGCCCGCATTGTTCTGGGCGAGCACCTATTTCCTGCTGCGTGAACGGGAATTGCAGTGATGCGCATCGGACCCTGGGTGCTCGGCACCGGCCTGCTCCTGCTGGCCGCAGGCGTCGTCACTAGCCGTGCGGACGCTTGGGATACGCTGACACCGGCACTGACCATTCCGCTGGCGATGCGCGGCATCGATACCATCGACATCCGCGAGAGCGGGATCGAAAAGGTCGTGGTCTCGAGCGCTGTCCCGGCACAGGTGCACTATCCCGGCGGGCGCAGGTTCGCGTGGCTGGACGACGAAAAGCAGGCGACGCCCCCGTCCTGCCGCACGACCGGCGCCACCCTGCGCTGCGAGGCCGGTACCCGGTTCGTGCCAGGCACGCCGACCATGCAGTTGCCACCCGGGCGCTACCGGCTGCTGGTGGACGATGTCGCGATCCTGGCCCAGTCCGACCTGGAATCCGTGGCCATCGACGCGCACGGGCGTATCAGCTGGTCGGGTCCCGTCGCTGAACTCGATGTCACCCTGGTGCCGCCGCCTCGAACCCGCAAGGGCGGCTATCCCTGCAGTCCACCGCATTTCGCGTTCGACGGCGGGCGGTTGCGGAGCCTGCGCATCCAGGCCGGTGCCGGCAGCCTCGATTTCGACGACGTATCCGAGGTCGGCGACATCGAGGTGCAGGCTGCGGCGGACGTACGCCTGCAGGTGGCGCAGGCGGCCGACATCGCCCGGATCAAGGTGCTCCCGTTGGCGGCAACGCCCGCCGTCGCCGCGGACGCGCCCGGCGATGCGCGCCACACCTGCGGGGGCGCCGCCCGTGCCGCGGCATTGGCGGCGATGGACTAGCCCCCGGGTTTCAGACCAGCCCGCGCGCCGCCATCGACAGCGGCGCGCCATCGCCGATGACGAAGTGGTCGAGCAGGCGGATGTCGACCAGCCCCAGCGCCTGCTTGATGCGCGCGGTGACCGCGCGGTCGGCGGCGCTGGGTTCCGGGTTCCCGCTGGGGTGGTTGTGGCCGATGATCACCGCCGCTGCACCGCGGGCCAGCGCGCGCTCCACCAGCGTGCGCGGATGCACCTCCGCACCGTCGATGCCGCCGCGGAACAATTCCTCGAACCCGAGCGAGCGGTGGCGGGTGTCGAGGAACAGCGCGGCGAACACCTCGTGCGCCAGCCCGCGCAGGCGCTGGGCGAAGTAGCGCCCGGCCGCGGCGGGGTCGCCGAGCATCTCGCCGCGTTCCAGCTGCGCGGCCAAATGGCGGTGGCCGAGTTCCAGTGCCGCGGCCAGGGCGGAGGCGCGGGCCGGGCCGATCCCATGCAGCAGGGTCATCGCTTTCGGCGTGCGGTCGAGCAACGCGCGCAGGCCGCCATGCCCGGCGAGCAGGCCACGCGCGCTGGCCACTGCGTCGCGGCCCGTGGTGCCGGAACCGAGGAAGATCGCCAGCAATTCGGCGTCGGACAGGCTGCCGGCGCCATGCGCCAGCAGTTTCTCGCGGGGGCGTTCGCCTTCGGGCCAGTCGCGGATGTGCATGCGGCCAGCGTGCATCGGCGGACCGCGGCGCGGGATCGGTGGAGGATCGGCCATCGGGTAAGCTGGTCGCCCGTCACGTGGTCAGGAAACCGGCCGGATGCAGGCCCCGCCTTCAACCAACGCTGCACGCCGCGTCCTGCTCTGCGTGTGTGGCGGCATCGCCGCCTACAAGGCAGCCGACCTGGTGCGCCGGCTGGGCGATGCCGGTTGCGACGTGCAGGTCGCGATGACCGACAACGCGCAACGCTTCGTCAGCGCGCAGACCTTCCAGGCGTTGTCGCACCGGACGGTGCGCACCTCGTTGTGGGACGCAAGTGCCGAAGCCGCGATGGGGCACCTCGAGCTGGCCGGCTGGGCGCAGCACGTCCTCGTCGCGCCGGCGACCGCCAACACCATCGCCAGGCTGGCGCACGGGCTGGCCGACGACTTGGTCAGCACGTTGTGCCTGGCCACCGAGGCACCGTTGGCGATCGCCCCGGCGATGAACCACAGGATGTGGCGGCATCCCGCGACCCAGGCGAACATCGCGACCCTGCGCGCGCGCGGCGTGCAGCTGATCGGTCCGGACGACGGCCCGCTGGCCGAGGGTGAGTCCGGCCCGGGACGCATGGCCGAACCCGCGACGATCGTCGCGGCGCTGGGGCTGGCGCCATGAGCGCGGCGTTGGCGGGCGTCCGCTTGCTGGTCAGCGCTGGCCCGACCTACGAGGACATCGATCCGGTCCGGTTCATCGGCAACCGCAGCAGCGGCAAGATGGGCTTCGCGATCGCGGCGGTGGCGGCGGAACGCGGCGCCGAGGTCGTGCTGGTGGCCGGGCCGGTGCACATGCCGACGCCTGCGGGCGTGCAGCGGATCGACGTGCGCAGCGCGTCGCAGATGCACGATGCGGTGCTCGGCGCGCTGCCTCGTGATGTGTACATCGGTGCGGCGGCGGTGGCCGATTTCACCCCGCTGGCGATCGCCTCCAACAAGCTGAAGAAGCAGCCGGGCCAGGACACCCTGGTGCTGGAGCTGGTGAAGACCCGCGACATCCTCGCCGAGGTCGCCGCGCATGCCGCGCGCCCGCGCCTGGTGGTGGGCTTCGCCGCGGAGACCGACAACGTCGCCGGCTACGCGCGCGGCAAGCTCGAGCGCAAGGGCGTGGACCTGATCTGCGCGAACCGGGTCGGCATCGCCGGCGGCGGCTTCGAGAGCGACGACAACGCGTTGCTGGTGATCGATCGCGCTGGCGAACGCGCGTTGGGGCCGGCATCGAAGACCATGTTGGCCGGCGAGTTGCTGGACATCGTGGCCAGCCGGCTGGCGACGGGAGCCATGGCGTGATGGCGCATGCCCTGCAGGTGAAGTTGCTGGATCGGCGTTTCGGCGATGAATGGCCGTTGCCGGCCTATGCCACCGAACACAGCGCCGGCCTGGACCTGCGCGCCGCGCTGGATGCGCCGCTGCTGCTGGCCCCGGGCGAGGCCGCGTTGGTGCCGTCCGGGCTCGCCATCCACGTCGGCGACCCCGGCCTGTGCGCGGTGATCCTGCCGCGTTCCGGCCTGGGCCACAAACATGGCATTGTGCTGGGCAACGGTACCGGCCTGATCGATGCCGACTATCAGGGGCCACTGATGATCAGCACCTGGAACCGCGGTGATGCGGCTTACTCGATAACCCCCGGCGACCGCATCGCCCAGTTGGTCCTGCTGCCGATCGTGCGCGCGGCATTGCAGGTGGTGGATACTTTCAAGGAGAGCGCGCGCGGCGAAGGCGGATTCGGCCACACCGGCGTGCGTTGACGGGGGATCGAGATGGGTGTGTTCGGAATCGGCGGTCGTGGCAAGGGCGACGGCGAGAAGCGCAAGCTGGCGCTGGATCCGGCGCGTGCGGCGAAGCTGCTGCCGCTGCTGGTGGCGCTGCTCGCTGCGCTGGGGACCTGGTGCCTGGTCAGCGGTGCCCTGCGCATCCGCGACGACGCGCGCCATTCAGGTCTGCAGGTGGCGCGCGACGACGCGGTGATGGCGGCGCGGCGCACCCTCAACGACGAACGCGGGCGGCTGGCGCAGAAGCTCGCCGCCGACCCCGTCAAGGCGGCGCTGGCGAAGGGCGATGCCGCCGCGGCCGTGCGGGTGCTGCGGCAGGGCTGGCCCGAATTGCAGCGCGCCGAACTGTGGACGGCCGACCTGGCCGATGCCTATGCCGGGTTGCCGCGCACCGGTTTCGGCGTGCTGGCGGCCTGCGAGGCCGCGCTGTCCAGCGGCAAGCCGGTGGCGCGCGTGGTGAAGGGCGCGGGTGGGCAGCGCCTGGCCCTCGCCGCGCCGGTCGCCGGGCTGCGTGGCCCGATGGTCGCCTATGTCGAGTTGCCGTTGGCCAAGCTCACCAGCGGCATCGAGGCGCCGGCGGTGCCATCCAGCACCTACCTCGCGCTGCGACAGGGCGATCGCAACGTGCTGGAGCGCGGCGACACCAGCCTCGGCAATTCCGCCGAAGCGCTGGCCGCCAAGGTCCCGGACAGCGACCTGCGCATCGCGGCGTCGGTGCCGGACGCCACCGCCACGCCGTTCGAATTGGGCGGCATGCCGGCGGTTGGCCTGGGCGCCATCCTGGTGCTGCTGTCGGCGTGGCTGTGGGTGATCATGCGCCCGCGCCTGCTCGGGATGGCTGGCGGCGCGGCGGAAACCGACCAGCCGACCCTTGGAGACCTGCAGCGCGACGAGCCGGCGCCGGCGCCGGTGGTGCGCGAGAAGGTCGCCGAGGACCGGCGGGCCAGCGCGGCGCCGGTGGCGATCGATCGCAGCATCTTCCGTGCGTACGACATCCGCGGGGTGATGGGGAAGACGCTGGACGCCAGCGTTGCCGAACTGATCGGCCAGGCGATCGGCTCGTTGATGTCCGACCAGGGCCTGGACGAGATCGTGGTCGGCCGCGATGGCCGCCTGTCCGGCCCGGAGTTGTCGGACGGCCTGATCGCGGGCCTGCGCAAGGCCGGCCGCAATGTCATCGACCTGGGGATGGTGCCCACCCCGGTGGTGTACTTCGGTTGCTACCACCTGCGCACCGGCTGCGGCGTGTCGATCACCGGCAGCCACAACCCGCCCGACTACAACGGCTTCAAGATCGTGGTCGGCGGCGAGACCCTGTCGGGCGACGCCGTGCTCGACCTGCACGCGCGCATCGCCGAGGACCGCCTGCTCGAGGCCAAGGTTGCCGGCGGATTGAGCGAGCGCGACATCGGCGAGGACTACGTGCACCGGATCGCCGGCGACATCCAGGTCGGCCAGCGCCTGAAGGTGGTGGTCGATGCCGGCAATGGCGTGGCAGGCGTGCTTGGCCCGCGGGTGCTGGAGGCGATCGGTGCCGACGTCACCCCGCTGTTCTGCGACATCGACGGCACCTTCCCCAACCACCATCCTGACCCCAGCGACGCGCACAACCTGGAGGCGCTGGTGCAGATGGTGCAGCGGCTCGATGCCGACCTCGGCATCGCCTTCGATGGCGACGGCGACCGCCTGGGCGTGGTCACCAGGTCGGGCAAGAACATCTTCCCCGACCGCCTGCTGATGCTGTTCGCCGCCGACGTGCTCGAGCGCAACCCGGGTGCGGTGATCGTGTACGACGTGAAGTGCACCGGCCGCCTGCCGACGCATATCCTGCGCCACGGCGGCAGTCCGCTGATGTGGAAGACCGGGCACTCGCTGATCAAGGCGAAGATGCGCGAGACCGAGGCGGAGCTGGCCGGCGAGATGAGCGGCCACTTCTTCTTCGCCGAGCGCTGGTTCGGCTTCGACGACGGCATCTACGCCGCCGCGCGCCTGCTCGAGATCCTCGACGGCAGCGGGATGCCCCCGGAGGAACTCTTCGCGACCCTGCCCGACGGCATTTCCACCCCCGAGATCAAGGTCGAGGCGCCGGGTGGCGACCCGCATGCCTTCGTCGAGCGGTTCAAGCTGGCGGCGAAGTTCGAGGCCGCGCGGCTGTCGACGATGGACGGCCTGCGGGTGGACTGGCCGGACGGCTGGGGCCTGGTGCGTGCGTCCAACACCACGCCGATCCTGGTGATGCGCTTCGACGCCGACACCAACGCCGGGATGGCACGCATCCAGCAAGCGTTCCGCGAGCAGCTGCAGCAGGTGGATCCGGACCTCACCCTGCCGTTCTGATCCGCGGCGCCGGGATCCTCAGCCGGCTGCGGGTGCCGGCGGTGCGGGTGGCGCGACCGCAGCGTCGGGCGTCCCGGCACTCTTCAGCTCGCGGTAGCGGCGCAGCGAATCCTGCAGTTCATGCTCCAGGGTGGCGCGGTCCTGCTGCTGGGTGATGAGGATCTGCTGCTGGCGCAACAGTTCGCCATGCTGTCCGCGGATCGAATCGGCGAGGGGCTTGAGCACGGGCTCGCCACCGAGCTCCTTGTCGCCGGCCTGGCGCAACAGCGACAGCAGGCTCAGGCGCAGGTTGGACAGGCCCAGCCTGCTCGCCTTGAGGGTCTCGTCGAGCAGCATGGTGCGCTCGCCATAGGCGCGTCGCAGGTCGGCTTCGGTCATGTACGACTCGACCATCGCCAGGTCGCGGCGCTGCTGCAAGGCGAGGGCCTCGGCCTGCTGGCGGGCCGCTTCGGCGGCCTGTTCCGCGGCACTGCGTTCGCTGCCGGTCAGGGCGCGATCCATGCGGCCGGTCGTCAGGCCGCTGCGGCTGCTGATCTCGGTGCGCGCGCTGTCCGCCGCAGACGCCGGCAGCGCGTCGCCGCAGACCTTGCGGCCGGCTTCGTTCCAGCAGTAGATCTTCTTTTCTGCGGACGGCTTGGTCTGCGCGGACGCAATCCCCGTGCCCAGCAGGGCCATGGCCAACGCAGCGATGGCGGTGTTGCGGAAATGCGTCATGACAGCCCCCTGTGGCAGTCCTGAAGCGTGGCGGGTCATGCGATGCCGTAGCGCGCGCGGTAGTCGAGCAAGGCATCGCGTTGGCGTACAAGTTCCGCGCTTTCGCCGGCGAATTCAAGCAGGTCGGCCAGGCCGGCCACGGCCAACACCGGGATGCCGTGTTCCGACGCCACCGCCTGCGCCGCCGATTGCCTGGCGTCCTCGCGCACCCGCTCCTGGCGGTCGAGCGCGATGACGATGCCGGCCGGGATGCCGCCGGCGTCGGCGATGGTCGCCAGCGCCTCGCGGATCGCGGTGCCGGCGGTGATCACGTCGTCGACGACCAACACCCTCCTGCCGGCCAGCGACGCGCCGATCAGGGTGCCGCCCTCGCCATGCGCCTTGGCTTCCTTGCGGTTGAAGGCCAGCGGCAGGTCGCGGCCGCGGCGGGCGTATTCGCAGGCCAGCGCGGCCGCCAGCGGGATGCCCTTGTAGGCCGGGCCGAACAGCAGGTCGAACGACAGCCCGGCGGCATCCACCGCATCGGCGTAGCAGCCAGCGAGCTCCGCCAGCGCGGCGCCGGAGTCGAAGCGGCCGGCGTTGAAGAAGTACGGACTGGTGCGTCCGGACTTGAGGGTGAATTCGCCGAAGCGCAGCGCCTCGACGCGCAAGGCGAGCTGCAGGAAGCGGGTACGGTGGTCGTCGTGTGCGGGATCCATGGGCCGATTCTCCCATGCGACTGCGGCCGCGTCGCGGGGCTTGCGTGGCGCGGCGCATCGGCTACCCTCGGCCATCGCTTCCGCCGGACCGCCGCATGCGCATCCTCAGTTTCAATGCCAACGGCTTGCGCTCGGCGGCCAGCAAGGGCTTCTTCGACTGGTTCGCCGCACGCGACGTCGACATGCTGTGCCTGCAGGAAACCAAGGCGCAGGAGCACCAGCTGTCCGATGCCGTGTTCCGGCCTGCCGGATACAAGGCGTGGTTCAAGGATGCGAGCACCAAGAAGGGCTACAGCGGGGTGGCCATCTACAGCCGGCGCGAACCGGACGAGGTGCGCACCTCGCTCGGCTGGGCGCCGTTCGACGACGAAGGACGTTACATCGAAGCGCGCTTCGGCAACCTCAGCGTGGTCAGTTTCTACATCCCGTCCGGCAGTTCCGGCGAGTTGCGCCAGGGCTTCAAGGAAGAGGTGATGGCGTGGCTGAAGCCGATCCTCGACGGCTGGCTGGCCAGCGGCCGCGAGTACGTGCTGTGCGGCGACTGGAACATCGTCCGTGCGAAGAACGACATCAGGAACTGGACCGGCAACCAGAGGAATTCCGGCTGCCTGCCGCATGAGCGCGCGTGGTTGAGCGGGCTGATCGCCGACGACTGCCACGATGGCCTGATCGCGCGTCCCGAACACGGCTGGAAGGACGCCTTCCGCGTCGCCAAGCCGGATGCGGTCGAGTACTCGTGGTGGTCGCAGCGGGGCGCCGCGCGCGCCAACAACGTGGGCTGGCGGATCGACTACCAGATCGCCACGCCGGGGATCGCGTCGAAGGTCACCGCCGCCGAGATCTTCCCGGAGCCGAAGTTCTCCGACCATGCCCCGTGCCTGGTGGAGTACGCCGGGTGACGGCCGACGCGACGGCGCGGGGAAACACCACCGGCGATGTCCTGCGCGCGCTGCGCCGGCCGAAGGTGCTGGCGATGCTGCTGCTGGGGTTTTCGTCCGGGCTGCCGCTCTATCTGGTCGGCAACACCATGGGCTACTGGATGCGCGAGGGCGGCAGCGAGCTGTCCGCGATCGGCTTCCTGTCGTGGGTCGGGCTGGCGTACTCGCTGAAGTTCCTGTGGGCGCCGCTGATCGACAAGACCGACGTGCCCCTGCTGGGCCGGCTCGGCCATCGCCGCGGCTGGATGCTGCTGTCGCAGGTCGTCGTTGCGGCTGGCCTTGCAGGCATGGCCATCGTGCAACCGGAGGGCGGCTTGATGGTGTTCGGCGCGCTTGCGCTGATGGCCGCATTCGCCTCGGCCACGCAGGACATCGTGATCGACGCTTGGCGCATCGAGATCGCCGACGACACCGAGGAACAGAGCCTGCTGACCTCGGGCACCCAGATCGGCTACCGCTCTGCGTTGCTGGTGACCGACGCGCTGATCCTGATCCTTGCGGCGCACATCGGCTGGGCACCGTCGTACTGGCTGATGGCGGCGCTGATGGGCGTGGGCGTGCTGGCCGCGCTGTTCCTGGCCAGGGAGCCGAACACGGTTCGCCTGCCCGAGGCGGTCATCGACGTGAACGAGCAGTCGGGGGTGTCCGACGCGATGGTCGTGCGGTGGCTTGCCGCCCTGGTGATCGGCCTCGGTGGGCTGGCCTGGCTGGTCGTGGCGCATGCCGCCTGGGGCCTGGACTGGAGCCTGCATGACCTCGCGTTCCTGGTCGGCGTGCCGCTTGCGGTGTGGCTGCTGATCCGCGGGCGCGCCGCATCGGCGCCGGTCGTCGAGGCGACCTGGTCGCGCCCGCTGGTCCAGCCCCTGCTGCGCTTCTTCGATGCGATGGTCGGGCCGTTGCTGGCGTTCGTGCGCACCCACGGCAAATGGGCGCTGCTGATGCTGGCGGCGATCAGCCTGTACCGGCTGCCGGATTTCGTGATGGGGCCGATGAACAACCCGTTCTATGCCGACATCGGGATCAGCAAGCAGTTCGTGGGCGAGGTGCGCGCCTCGCTCGGCCTGGTCGCTTCAGTGCTCGGCATCGCCGCCGCCGGCATCAGCGCGCTGCGCTTCGGCTTCGTGCCCACCCTGCTGGCCGGCGCGATCCTCGGGCCGGGCTCGAATGCGGCCTTCACCTGGGTCGCCTACGCGGGCGGCGACCACGGCGTCTTCGCCGCGGCGATGTTCATCGACGGCTTTTCCACCGGTTTCGCCGGCACTGCGCTGGTCGCGTACATGTCCAGCCTCACCAGCGTTGGCTATACCGCCACCCAGTACGCGTTGCTGAGTTCGTTCTATGCCTTGCTCGGCAAGGTGTTGAAGGGCTTTTCCGGGGTCGTGGTGGAGCAGTTGCAGGCAGGCCACGGCGAGATCGGCGGCTATGCCCTGTTCTTCCTCGGCACCGCGCTGACCGGCATCCCGGCACTGCTGCTGTGCCTGCTGCTGGCGCGGCGAATCCGCGGCGCGACCGACGCCTGACTTGCCGGGACGCCTCCCCCGGGTTAGAAAAGACCTGCGTTCCCCCGCGCAAGCAAGGAAATCCCTGTCATGACCGATCTCACGTTGCACAGCATCAGGCCCAAGCTCGACGAGCGGCTCCGCCGGCTGGCCGAACTGCAAGGCCTCAGCCTCGATACCGTGGGCGCCGAGGCGCTGTCGATCGGCGTGGACGCGATCGAGGACCGGGTGCGCAAGCACCTGCTGAATACCCGCGAGCAGGTCGCGCTGAAGGAAGCGATCTCCCAGATCGAGAAGGTGCCGGATGCGACGTTCGCGATGATCGGGCGGGTTGTCAGGCGCGACTGATCAGGGCGGGTAGATCCCGCCCAGCACGCGTGGCCCGGCGGCGCCGGTCACGGCCGGCAGGTTGCCTGGTCGGTTCGCCAGCGTTTCCCGCGCCAGCCAGGCAAAGGCCATCGCCTCCACGCTGTCCGGGTCCAGCCCGTGGCGCGCGCTCGATTCGACGGCGAGATCCGGCAACGCGTCCGCCAGCGCGGCCATCAGCACCGGATTGTGCACGCCGCCGCCACAGGCGATGACGCGTCGCGTCGCTGGCTGGCTGGCCTGCAGTGCCGCAGCCACGGTGCGGGTGGTGAGCGCGAGCAGGGTCGCCTGCACGTCGGCGGCGGATTCGTCGCCCGCCAGCTTCGAGGCCACCCAGTCGAGGTGGAACTGGTCGCGGCCGGTCGACTTGGGTGGCGGCAGCGCGAACCACGCCTCGTCCAGCAGGCGCGCCAGCAGGGCGTCGTCGATGTGTCCGGTCGCGGCGAACGCGCCGCCGGCATCGAACCCGTGGCCGGTGTGGCGCAGGCACCACGCATCCATCAGGCCGTTGGCGGGCCCGGTGTCGAAGCCACGTACCGCGCCTTGCGCCGGCAGCAGGGTGAGGTTTGCGATGCCGCCCAGGTTGAGCACGGCGCGGTCTTCGCCGGCATCGCGCAGGGTGGCCGCGTGGAACGCTGGCACCAGTGGTGCGCCATGGCCGCCGGCGGCGACGTCGCGACGGCGGAAGTCCGCCACCACCGCCACCCCGCAACGCTCGGCGATGCTCGAGGGGTCGCCGAGCTGCAGGGTGAACGGGAGCATCCCGTCTTCAAGCCGGCCACGCGCCCGGTGGCGCAGGGTCTGCCCGTGCGAGCCGATCGCGGCCAGCTCGCCGCGGGCGATGCCGCTGTCGGCGATCGCCGCATTCGCGGCGTCCGCGAAGGCGCGACCGATGCGCACGTCGAGTTCGCCGACGTCGTCCAGGGTCAGGTGCGCGGACTGCTGGCCCAGCGCCACCAGTCGCGCGCGCAGGGCGGGATCCCACGGGTAGGTGCGGCCGAACACCAGTTCGGGGCGCGCGTGCGGGGTGTCGTCGCTGAAGCGCACCAGCGCGGCGTCGATGCCGTCGGCGCTGGTGCCGGAAATCAGGCCAAGGAAGAGGCGCGCAGGTTGGAGGTTGGGCATGCGACCGAGTATCGCATCGGCCTGCGCGGTGTCAGCCCTTCTTGCGGCCGACCGGCTTGTCGTTGCTCGCCACGCGGCTGCCGTCGTCGAGCTGGAACACCACGTCCTCGACTTCGCGGATCTTCTCGAGCGCCCGATGGGTTTCGCTCTTGAACGCCAACAGCGCCGCGCCCGCCAGCGGCTCCGGCGGCGGCAGGGTCATCTTCAGCGGGTTCATGTGCACGCCGTTGACGCGGAATTCGTAATGCAGGTGCGGCCCGGTGGCCAAGCCGGTGCTGCCGACGTAGCCGATCACGGTGCCCTGCGACACGCGCTGGCCCGGCTTGATCCCGGCGAAGCGCGACATGTGGCCGTACAGGGTGGTGCGGCCGCCGCCGTGATTGAGGATCACGGTACGTCCATAGCCGCCCTTCCAGCCCACCAGTTCCACCCGTGCGTCGCCGGCGGCCTGGATGGGGGTGCCGGTGCCGGCGGCGTAGTCCACGCCCTTGTGCATGCGGAAGCGGCCGAGCACCGGGTGCTTGCGCCCGCCGAAGCCCGAACTCAGGCGGGCGTACGGGATCGGCATGCGAATGAAGGGTCGCTTGAGCGAGCGACCGTCCGGGGTGAAATATTCCGGCTTGCCATTGCGCAGGTGCCGGAACGCGCTGTTGAGCTTGCCGTCCATGGTGAAGGTCGCTGCCAGCACCGGGCCGGTGCTCGCCAGCTGGCCGTTCTTCCAGGTCTGGTCCACGACCACGCTGAAGCGGTCGTCCTCGTCCAGGTCCGAATCGAAGTCGATGTCGTACTTGAACATCTCGTCGGTCAACTGGTTCAACTGCGCACTGCCCAGGCCGAGCTTGCGCGCGGAGGCGAACAGCGATTTGCCGACTTCGCCGCTCAGCACCACCGTGCGGGTGGTGATCTCCTGCGGCATGGCGCGCTCGCGCAGCGCATCGCCGTCGAATTCCAGTTCCACCGGTTCGTCGCCGATGCCCGGCGCGGCCTCGATGCGCATCGCCCGCGCGCTTCCATCCGCGGGCAGGTTGAAGCTCAGTGCGGTACCCGGGCGCAGCTTGCGCAGCGCGGGCTTGATCTTCGGGTGCTGCATCACCTTTTCGAGCTGGCTGTACGGAATGCCCAGTTCATCGAACACCGCGCTCAGGGTCTGCCCGGATTTCAGGGTGACCGACTGCCAGTGGTCGTTGTCGACGCGACTGGCGCGAAGCTGCGGCAGCGCCAGCGACAAGGTGGTGCGCTGGGTGTTCGGCGCGGCCTGCATCGCGGTGGAGAAGCCCGGCACGATGGCCGCCAGCAATGCGCCGATCGTGGCGAACAGGCTGGCATGTGCCCAGTGGCGGCGGGTCCAGCGGCCATTGAAGGGATGCGAAAGCGGTGAGGGGTCAACACCAAGGGCGCCATTGGCGCGCGCCTGTTCCAGATTCTCGCGACGCACTGCGTCGTGGTGCGAATCCGTCATGTGGCGTTCCCCCGGTGTGACGATTGCGTCGACGCGGTACCATAAGCATGCGAACAACATGCGTCAACTCATTGAATCTCCGAATGTTTTTCGCGTTCCGCATTTAACGCTACTTTAACGCCATTCCCCGAACGCGGTCACGAATTGGCCGCCAGCGAGACCTCCCGTGCCCGACCACCAGCAAGCCCTCGACCTGATCGCCCGCGGCAGCGACGAAATCCTCAAGCCGGGGGAACTCGAGGCGCGCCTTGCGGAAGGTCGCCCGTTGCGGGTCAAGGCCGGCTTCGACCCGACTGCGCCGGACCTGCACGTCGGCCACACCGTCCTGCTCAACAAGATGCGGCAGTTCCAGGACCTCGGTCACCAGGTCATCTTCCTGATCGGTGACTTCACCGGGATGATCGGCGATCCGACCGGCAAGAACGTGACGCGCAAGCCGCTGACGCGCGACGACGTGCTGGCCAACGCCCAGACCTACGCCGACCAGGTGTTCAAGGTGCTGGACCGCGAGCGCACCGAGGTGCGTTTCAACAGCGAATGGTTCGGCGCGATGACTGCCGCCGACATGATCAGGCTGGCCGCGCAGCACACCGTGGCGCGCATGCTGGAGCGCGACGACTTCGCCAAGCGTTATGCCGCGCAACAATCGATCGCCATCCACGAATTCCTGTATCCGCTGGTCCAGGGCTACGATTCGGTGGCCTTGCGGGCGGATGTCGAGCTGGGTGGCACCGACCAGAAGTTCAACCTGCTGATGGGGCGAGGCCTGCAGGAACACCACGGGCAGAAGCCGCAGGTCGTGCTGACCATGCCGCTGCTGGAGGGCCTGGACGGCGTCAACAAGATGAGCAAGTCGCTGGGCAACTACATCGGCATCGCCGAGCCGGCGATCGACATCGTCACCAAGGCGATGAAGATCGGCGACGACCTGATGTGGAAGTGGATCGACCTGCTCAGCTTCGAGATCGGCGTCGACGAGGCGAAGGCATTGCAGGTCGATGTCCGCGCCGGCCAGCTGAATCCGCGCGACGTCAAGTTGCGGCTGGCCCGCGAACTGGCCACGCGCTTCCACGATGCCGCGGCGGCCGAACAGGCGGTTGCCGGCTGGCATGCGGCGGTGCGCGGCGAGGGCGATCTGGCCAGCCTGCCGTTGCAGGACGTGGCGATACCGGCTGAGGGTCTGCGCATCGGTGCGCTGCTGGTGGCCGCCGGTTTGATGCCAAGCAATTCCGAGGCCGGCCGCAAGCTCAAGGAGCGCGCGGTGCGCATCGATGGCGCGGTGTTCGAGGACGGGTCGCGGGTGTTCGCGCCGGGTTTCGAAGGTGTTCTCGCGGTCGGCAGGCGCAATTTCGCCAGGGTGCGGCTCGTTTCCGCATGACGCGAAAGAAATTTCCGGATCCCGCTTGCTGTCCTGCAGCAAGGTCCGCTAGAATCATCGACCCGCTGCCGAGTTCATGTCGACGGGGGGGGGGTGAAAAAATCCCTCACAGGGTGTTGACGGCAACGAAAACCCTTGTATGATGTGCGGCTCACTTCGACGGAAACGTTGCGGCGAGAAACGAACCAGGCGCTGAGGCCGAGTTCGACGATCTTTGACAGTGTGCGCAGGTGACTTGTGCGG
>DATIDW010000013.1:0-15177 GCA_035456065.1 Thermomonas sp.
GGGCGGGCCCGCCGTGCGCATGATCGGCCCGACCATGTAGGACAGGCCGGGGCGCGACGGCACCTGGTAGGTCCTGTCCTGCCAGCGCCGGGTGATCGTCGCCTTCAGCGCGGCCGCGTCCAGCCCTTCGGCACGCAGCGCCGCGGCCTCGCGGATCACCTTCAGGTAGGTGCCGGCGCCGGCGGCGTCGTAACAGAGCGGGAAATAGATGTCGTCGCGGAAGTCGCCGAGCTCCCAGACGGTTCGCTGCACCAGGCACTCCTGGCCATTCGTTCCCTGCCGTGCGAGCCGGTAACCCGACGCGGGATCGAGCAGATACAGCGTGGCCCCGTCCCGCAGCGCGGGCGGCAACGCACTCAGTGCGAACCGGGTTTCCAGTTCGGCGGGCATGGCTTCGAGGGTCGTGGCGGCGTGGACCGGTGCCGTCGCGCAAACGACACCGGCCAACAGCAGACGGGTCAACAGATCGTGTTTCATCTCCGTGGCTCCCGTGTCGTGCTCAGGCCGACAGCCGGCGCGTGTATTCCTCGCGCAGCCGGGCGATGCCGTCCCAGAAAGGCTCCGGCTCGGTACCCGACATCCGCGCCACCAGCACGTCCAGGTGCATGTGCCAGCCGGCGCTGACGCTGAGCAGCATCGCGGGGTCGGGCAGCCGGTGGTGGGTGACGGTGAGCACCACGTGTTTGCCCTGTTCGCTCAGCTCGAAGCTGACGCCGCCGCTGCGGCCCCAGGTGAAAGCGAGCCGGTGCGGCGGATCGACCTCGGTGATCGTGCACTGCATCTCGTGCTTTCCGGTGAAGCCTTCCGGGCGCGGCCCCGGCGGCGTGGTCAGCTCGTCGTTGCGCCAGACCAATTCGAAATCAGCGCCTTTGCTCAACTCCATCTCACCCGCCGCAAGCCATTGCCGCCGCAATTCGCCCTGCGTCAAATAAGCCCACACGCGGTCGATCGGCCCCGGCAGCACACGCTGGATCGTCAGGGTCGCGGGTTCGGTCAGGACGCCATAGGCATCCCGTGAAGTGGATTGGTTCATGGTCATTTCCTCTTGGCTTTCGTGGGCCTGGGATTTGCGGGCCCGGGTTTTGCGGGCTTGGGTCCGCCTTCCTGGCGAAGCAGCCCGTCGAGCACGTCGAAGCGCTGGGTCCAGAAGATTTCGTAGAAGCGCAGCCATTCGTGGGCGCTGGCCAGCGGCCCGGGGTCGAGCCGGCACAGATGCGTGCGGCCACGCACCTCGCGGCGGATCAGCCCGGCGCTCTCCAGCGACTTGATGTGTTTGGAGGCGGCCGCCAGCGAAATGGCGAAAGGTTCGGCGAGCTGCCCCACCGTGCGCTCGCCCTGGGCGAGTTCGCGCAGCATCTGCCGGCGGGTGGCGTCGCCGAGGGCGCGGTAGATGGCGTCGAGCCGGGATGTATTTAATTCAACCATGAGGTTGAACTTAGACCCGGACCCGGCCTTTGTCAACCATCTGGTTGAATTTATTTCATGGGCTCGTTTTCGACACCGCGAAGGCCCTAACCCGCACCCAGCATCGGGCCGACGAGCAGGTACAGACCCCACAGGATGAGGCCCACGAACACCAGCCTCAGCACGAAGCCGGTGACCTTGATCGCCAACACCAGGCCGACGATCACCAGGAAAATTCCCAACAGGCTCATGGTCTTGCTCCTTTGTCGCGGAGGGGCATCCTGACTGGCCGGGGCCGGTAGAATGTGGCCTATCGATACCCTTCCGAGCGTGACCACCGCATGACCGAACCTGCCCGCCCGACCTTCCACGGTTTCGAACAGATCCCGCTGCGCGAGTACGCCGAACGCGCCTACCTGGACTATTCGATGTACGTGGTGCTCGACCGCGCCCTGCCCTTCCTGGGCGACGGCCTGAAGCCGGTGCAGCGCCGCATCATCTATGCGATGAGCGAACTGGGCCTGGGCGCCGCGGCGAAGCCGAAGAAGTCGGCGCGCACCGTCGGCGACGTGATCGGCAAGTTCCACCCGCACGGCGACAGCGCCTGCTACGAAGCCCTGGTGCTGATGGCGCAGCCGTTTTCGTACCGCTATCCGCTGATCGAGGGCCAGGGCAACTTCGGCTCCACCGACGACCCGAAGTCGTTCGCGGCGATGCGTTACACCGAATCCAAACTCACGCCGATCGCCGAAGTGCTGCTGGGCGAACTCGGCCAGGGCACCGCCGACTGGGTGCCGAACTTCGACGGCACCCTGCAGGAACCGAGCTGGCTGCCGGCGCGCCTGCCGCACCTGCTGCTCAACGGCACCACCGGCATCGCGGTCGGCATGGCCACCGACGTACCGCCGCACAACCTCAACGAGATCGTCAGCGCCTGCGTGCGCCTGCTCGACGATCCCGACGCGAGCGTGCGCGACCTCTGCGAGCACGTGCGCGGCCCCGACTACCCGACCGGCGCGGAGATCATCACCCCGGCCGCCGACCTGCAGGCGATGTACGAGACCGGCACGGGGTCGGTGCGCGCGCGCGGCGTGTTCACCAGGGAACAGGCGAACATCGTCATCACCGAGCTGCCGTACCAGGTCAGCCCTAGCAAGATCATCGAGCAGATCGCCAACCAGATGCGGGCGAAGAAGCTGCCGTGGCTGGAGGACATCCGCGACGAATCCGACCACGCCAACCCGACCCGCATCGTGCTGGTCCCGCGCAGCAACCGCGTCGATGCCGACCAGCTGATGGGCCATCTGTTCGCAACCACGGATCTCGAAAAGAGCTTCCGGGTCAACATGAACGTGATCGGCCTGGATGGGCGCCCGCAGGTCAAGCACCTGAAGATGCTGCTGGCGGAATGGCTGGAGTTCCGCCAGACCACGGTCACCCGCCGGCTCACCCATCGCCTCGAGAAGGTCGAGCGCCGGCTGCACCTGCTGGAAGGCCTGCTGGTCGCCTTCCTCAACCTCGACGAAGTCATCCGCATCATCCGCAGCGAGGACGAGCCGAAGGCCGCGTTGATCGCGCGCTTCGAACTGAGCGAAGAGCAGGCGGACTACATCCTCGACACCCGGCTGAAGCAGCTTGCGCGCCTGGAGGAAATGAAGATCCGCGGCGAGCAGGATGAACTGGACGCCGAGCGCGACCGCCTGATGACGCTGCTCGGCAGCAAGGCGAAGCTGAAGAAGCTGATCAAGGATGAATTGCTGGCCGACGCGAAGAAGTTCGGCGATGCGCGGCGCTCGCCGCTGGTCGCGCGCGGCGCCGCGCAGGCGCTCGCGGAAACCGAGCTGGTGGCCAGCGAGCCGATGACCATCGTGCTCAGCGAGAAAGGCTGGGTGCGCGCGGCCAAGGGCCACGAGATCGACGCCGCCACGCTCGGCTATCGCGATGGCGACGGCCTGCTGGTCGCGGTGCGCGGCCGCAGCACCCAGCAGGTCGCCTTCCTCGACAGCGCCGGGCGCAGCTATTCGACCACGCCGCACACGCTGCCGAGTGCCCGCGGCAACGGCGAACCACTCACTGGCCGCTTCACCCCGACCCCGGGCGCCTCGTTCCAGGCGATGGCCAGCGGCGACAACGACAGCCGCTTCGTCATCGCCTCCAGCCACGGCTACGGCTTCGTCACCCGCTTCGAGAACCTGACCGGCCGCAACAAGGCGGGCAAGGCGCTGCTCTCGCTGTCCGAGGGCGGCCGCGTGCTGCAACCTGCGCTGGTGGGCGATGTCGCGGCAGACCGGATCGTCGCGGTGACCAGCGCCGGCCACGTGCTGGCGTTCGCGCTGGCCGACCTGCCGGAACTCGACAAGGGCAAGGGCAACAAGCTCATCGAGATCCCCAAGGCGAAGCGCGGTACCGAACACGTGGTCGCGATCGCGGTGGTCCCGCCCGGCGGCAAGCTGCAGGTGAAGTCCGGCGCACGGACGATGACCCTAAGCTTCAAGGAACTCGACGAGTACGTCGGCGCCCGCGGCTCGCGCGGTGGCTTGCTGCCACGCGGCTGGCAGAAGGTGGATGGGTTGGCGGTGGAGTGAGCGCCCCCCCGGGGGGCGTGGAAGTTGGACCGTTCGTCCTGAGCCTGCCGAAGGATGAACGGGATCGCCCGGTTCCGTCCGTGGTTCGACAGGCTCACCACGAACGGACCCGCTGGCACACAGCCTGAGGATCGACGGCATGCATCCGGATTTCTGGCACCAGCGCTGGGCAGACAACCAGATCGGCTTCCACCAGGACACGCCCTCGCCGCTGCTGTTGAAGCATTGGGCTTCGCTGCGCCTCGCGCCGGGGGCGCAGGTGTTCGTGCCACTGGCGGGAAAATCGCTGGACATGGCCTGGCTCGCATCGCAGGGCCATCGCGTGCTTGGCGTGGAGTTGTCGCAACTCGCGGTGGAGCAGTTCTTCGCGGAACACGGCCTTTCGCCGGAACTGGAACAGACCCGCCACGGGACGCATTACCGCGCCGGCGGCATCGAACTGATCGTCGGTGATGCGTTCGGGCTGGATGCCGACCTGCTTTGCGACTGCACCGCGGTATTCGACCGCGCCGCGTTGATCGCGCTGCCGGCGGAACTGCGTGTCCGCTATGCCAGCCAGTTGTACTCCCGCTTGCCCGCCCATTGCCGCGGCCTGCTGGTCACACTGGAATATCCACAGCACGAACGCCCCGGCCCGCCATTCAGCGTGCCGACGGACGAAGTGCACGCGCTGTACGACCGCGACTGGGAGGTCGAGCTTCTCGAGCATCTCCCGATCACGCCCGAGCATCCTGGCTTCGTCGCCGGTGTGTCGCGGCTCGACACCGCGGTCTACTCCATGCGGCGTCGGTAAGGATTTTCAGGCGAAAGAGCGACCGTACAACGGAGGCAGCCGGGCCGCCCAGCTCTTGAGGTCGCCACCGCCCGGTGTTGCGGTCTTGGTGGGGCCTTCGAAGCGGAACGTGGTCGAGCCCCCGCCGTACTGGATATTCAAGGCGGCCGATGCCGGCACGCCCGTGGCGTTCGCGATCGCCTGCAGGGTCGCCGATCCGCTGCGGCCGCTGCCGGTGGAACAGTGCATGAACTGGATGCATCCGTACGGGCTGAACAACGATTTCAACCGGCCAAACATGCCCACGGTGCGGCTGTTCACGATGTTCCCGTGGTCGCCATCCGCCCAGTCTCCCGCGCCAAGACCCGCTCCACCCGCACTGCCGTGGCCGTGGAAGCGCAGCAGTCCCAGGGAGCCGGGCGCGGCCGCTCCGCAGATCATCGAAACCGCCTGCTCGACGCCATTGCACATGCCGCCGACCACCAACGGATTGCCGCCGTGCCGCCGCGCGTGGCCAACCTCGAGGTCGTAAAGCGATGGGTCCCCGACGTCGATGCAATCAAGCACGGTGAAACCCGGCTCGCGATCGACCAGCCGTGGCCAGGTCTGCACGCTCACCCTCCCATCCATCGCAAGCGGCCTGTGGTCCCGCTGGAAGTCCTGGACCGCTTTCTTGGTCTTGCCACCGAAGTGGCCATCCGCCTTGGTGGCGTAGCCGGCGCGCGTCAGCAAGACCTGGACCACGGCCGCGATGGGCAAGACATTCCCTTGTTCGGCGATTGCGTAGCTCACGTCGTTGCTCCGTTATTTTGCCGAGTGGCATCGTCACCGGTTCATGGGCGGAGAGCCATTTCCCGTATGCCATAGGCTTGCCGGTCAATTGATCCAGATCAATTCGTCGCGACTGCGGGTTGCCTAAGCTGCGGCCATGTCTTCCCAGCAGATCGCCTTCGATGCCGGGCTGCTGCGCCGTTACGATCGGCCCGGCCCGCGCTACACCTCGTATCCGACCGCACCCCAGTTCAACGCGGCGTTCGGCGAGGCCGCCCTGCGCGAGGCCGCCCGCGCGAGCAACGAGGATCCGATCCCGCGCCCGCTGTCGCTGTACGTGCACGTGCCGTTCTGCTTCAGCCCCTGCTTCTACTGCGGCTGCAACCGCATCATCACCCGCGACCTGGCGCGCGGCCGCGCCTACCTGGGGCGGCTGGGGCGCGAGATCGCGCTGATGGCGCCGCTGTTCGACCGCGATCGCGAGGTGATCCAGCTGCATTTCGGCGGCGGCACCCCGAACTTCCTCGATGCGGACCAGTTGTGCGACGTGGTGGACACGCTGCGCGGCGCGTTCCGCTTCGCCGACCGCGACGACCGCGACATCTCCGTCGAACTGGACCCGCGCTTCTGCAAGCCGGCGGACATGCCCGTGCTGGCCCGGGCCGGCTTCAACCGCACCAGCCTGGGCGTGCAGGACTTCGATCCGAAGGTGCAGGAGGCGGTCAACCGCATCCAGTCGGTGGAGGAAACCCGCGCGATCGTGGACGCCTGTCGCGGCGCGGGGATGCGCTCGGTCAACATCGATCTGATCTACGGCCTGCCCGGGCAGAGCCTGGAGGGGTTCCGCCGGACGCTGGACACGGTGGTGGCGATGCGACCCGATCGCCTGGCCGTGTACAGCTACGCGCACCTGCCGCACATCTTCAAGCCGCAGAAGCAGATCGACGACCGCCTGCTGCCCGACCCGGAGACCAAGCTCGCCTTGCTGCAGGCCGCGGTCGAGCAGCTCACCGCCGCCGGCTACGTCTACATCGGCATGGATCATTTCGCCCTGCCCGGCGACGAGCTGGCGGTGGCCCAGGCGCGCGGCGGCCTGCACCGCAACTTCATGGGCTACACGACCCATGCCGACAGCGACCTGGTCGGCCTGGGGGTCAGCGCGATCAGCCATATCGGCAACAGCTTCAGCCAGAACCCGCGCGACCTGCCCGGGTGGGAGATCGCGCTGGACGAAGGCCGCCTGCCGGTGTTCCGCGGCATGCGCATGGACGAGGACGACGACATCCGCGCCGACCTGATCCAGTCGCTGATGTGCCAGGGCCAGGTGCTCGTGCGCGCCTTCGAGGAACGCCACGGGATCACGTTCGCCGACTATTTCGCCGCCGACCTGCGGCGGCTGGCGCCGCTGGCCGACGACGGCCTGGTCGAGGTCGGCCCGGAGGCGATCCGCGCGACGCCGCGTGGACGGCTGTTGTTGCGTAACATCGCGATGTGCTTCGACCACTACCTCGACCAGGCCGTCATCGATGCCAGGCCGCGCTTCTCCCGTGCGATCTGATTCGCCCGTGGGCCACCCGATGAGCGGCGTGGCGTTCCCGCGGCCGAATGCGCGGGTGATGGCCGACGACGGCGACGCGCTGCAGTTCTGCAGCACCTGCGCGTTCTCGCACGCGTGCCTGTCGCAGGGCATGGACAAGTCCGCGCTGATGGACCTGCACGTGCTGGTCGAGCATGTCGGGCCGTATCACGCCGGCGACGTGCTGTTCCGCGAAGGCGATCCGTTCGAGGCGATCGCCGCGGTCCGCGGCGGCACGGTCAAGACCTGCGTCACCGACCGCGAGGGCCAGGAGCACGTACTGGGCTTCCATTTCCCCGGCGAGGTGATCGGCCTCAACGCGATCGACGGGCATCGCTTTCCCTGCGACGCGGTGGCGCTGGACACGGTGATGCTGTGCCGGTTCTCGTTCCCGAAGATCTCCGTGCTGGCCACTCGCGTGCCCGGGCTGCAGCGCGAACTGTTCCGCCTGCTCAGCCGCGACATCGGCCGCGCCGCGTTGCTGGCCGGCGACTGGACCGCGGACCAGCGCGTGGCGGCGTTCCTGGTGGGGATGTCGCGTCGGCTTGCCGCGCGCGGCTTCTCGGCCAGCCGCTTCCAGTTGACGATGGCGCGCACCGACATCGCCAACTACCTGCGGCTTGCGCCGGAGACGGTGAGCCGGGTGCTGCGGCGCATGCAGGACGACGGCCTGCTGGCGGTGGAACGCCGCGACGTGTCGCTGCTCGACCGCGAGCGCATCGAAGCGCTGGCGGCCCCGATCCTTCGCGAGTAATCGGTTCCGCACAGGCTTGACCTGCATCAATGCGGGTCGGGCATCGCGCCACGACCATGGCGCCAAATCCAGGGAGATGCCGTGATGAGCGCGACGAGGAAATTATGGATCGGACTGGCGGTCTTGCTGGCCGTGTCCTTCAGCGTGCTGCTGTGGGCGGGAACCGAGATCTTCCGCACCGCGCCGCCGATGCCGGAAAAAGTGCTGAGCGAAAGTGGCCAGGTGGTCTACACCCGCGCCGACATGGAACGGGGGCGGCAGGTCTGGCAGTCGATCGGCGGCATGCAACTGGGCTCGATCTGGGGCCATGGCGGCTACGTGGCGCCGGACTGGAGCGCGGACTGGCTGCATCGCGAATCGGTGGCGCTGCTGGACTTGTGGGCGCGCGCCGATGGCGGCATGGCGACCTACGCGCAACTCCCGGACGAACAGCAGGCCGCGCTGCGCAGCCGCCTGAAGAAGGTGATCCGCACCAATACGTACGACGCCGCCACCGGCACCATCACCCTGCCGGATGATCGCGCGCTGGCGGTGTCGAACGTGGCCGCGCACTACGAAAGCCTGTTCGGCAACGATCCCGCCAACGCCAGCTTGCGCGAGGCGTACGCGATGAAGAACGACACCGTGCCCGATGCCAGCCATCGCCGCGCGCTGGCCGCGTTCTTCTGGTGGACCGCATGGGCCGCCGGCACCGAGCGTCCACGCGAAGCCGGCGACGGGATGGTGCCCAGCCAGGCCGGCACGGTCGACAAGCAAGTCACCTACACCAACAACTGGCCCAGCGAACCGCTGATCGACAACACGCCGGCGCCATCGATGTGGGTGTGGTCGGCTTTCAGCGTGCTGTTCCTGATCGCCGGCATCGGCCTGCTCGGCTGGTGGCACGCGCGCCAGGCGCACGAGGAACCCCTGAAACTGCCGGCCAGCGATCCGCTGGCGGCGATGCGCATCACCCCGTCGATGCGCGCCACCGCCAAGTATTTCTGGGTGGTGCTGGCGTTGTTCGTGGTGCAGATCCTGCTGGGCGCGATCACCGCGCACTACCAGGTCGAAGGCCAGCAGGCCTACGGTTACGCATTGTCCGAGGTGCTGCCCTACTCGATCACCCGCACCTGGCACACCCAGCTGGCGGTGTTGTGGATCGCGGTGGCGTGGCTGGGCACCGGCCTGTACATCGCCCCGGCGATGTCCGGGCATGAGCCGAAATTCCAGCGCCTGGGCGTGAATTTCCTGTGGACCTGCCTGCTGCTCATCGTGGTCGGCTCGTTCGCCGGCCAGTGGCTGGCGGTGATGCAGAAGCTCGGCCTGGAACACAACTTCTGGTGGGGCCACCAGGGCTGGGAATACGCCGACATGGGGCGCTTCTGGCAATGGTTCCTGTTCGTCGGCCTGCTGCTGTGGCTGACCTTGGTCGGGCGTGCGCTGTGGCCGGTGCTGCGCGGTCCCGCGACGGGCACCCGCTCGATCGTTGGCCTGCTGTTCCTGTCCACCGTCTGCATTGGCCTGTTCTTCGCCTCGGCGCTCATGTGGGGCGAGCACACCCACATTTCCGAGGTCGAGTACTGGCGCTGGTGGCTGGTGCACCTGTGGGTCGAAGGCTTCTTCGAGGTGTTCGCGACCGCGGTGATGGCGCTGATCTTCACCCGCCTCGGACTGATCAAGGACACGGTGGCATCGGTCGCGGTGCTGTTCGCGACCATCGTGTTCATGGCCGGCGGCGTGCTCGGCACCCTGCACCACCTGTACTTCGTCGGCACCCCGACCGCGGTGGTCGCGCTCGGTGCCAGCTTCAGCGCGCTGGAAGTGGTGCCGCTGGCCTACATCGGCTTCGAGGCGTACCACACGTACAAGCTTGGCAAGGCCACCCCGTGGATGGCCCGTTACCGCTGGCCGATCATGTTCTTCGTCGCGGTCTCGTTCTGGAACCTGGTGGGCGCCGGCCTGTTCGGCTTCCTGATCAACCCGCCGCTGTCGCTGTACTTCATGCAGGGCCTGAACCTCACGCCGCTGCACGGGCACACCGCATTGTTCGGCGTCTACGGCATGCTCGGCATCGCCCTCCTGCTGTTCGCCCTGCGTGGCCTGCGCGGGCAGATGGCCTGGGACACGCGCGCGCTCAAGGTGTCGTTCTGGTGCCTCAACATCGGCCTGGCGCTGATGGCCCTGCTGACCCTGCTGCCGCTGGGCACCATGCAACTGCTGGCGGCGATCGAGCACGGCTACGCCTACGCGCGCTCGGCGGAGTTCATGCAGAAGCCCATCGTCGAGATGCTGGTGTGGATGCGCGTGCCCGGCGATACGATCTTCAGCGTCGGTGCGCTGGCGCTGTGCTGGTTCGTGCTGCGGCTGTGGATCGCGCCCAGGCGCGATCCGGCCGTCGCCGGCGCCACCGAAACCGACTGATCCGCGCGACAGCCCCGGGATGCCGGGGCTGCCCGCGCCACTTCACCCCCCACCGGAGACTGGCCATGCAATACATCCTCGGCACCGACGCCTCGCCCGACCTCGCGGCGATCGAACAGGCGCTCGCGACGCTCGATCCCTCGGCGTTAGTCGACCTCGACGCCCGCGGGCACGCCATCCGCATCTCGACCCTGGCGACCGAGCAGGAACTGCTTGGCTCGCTGCGCGACGCCGGCGTCGTCGACGCGTCGCGACACCTGGCCCGCCTGCCTTCGGAATGCTGCGGCGGTTGCGGCGGTTGATTGCATGAGCCAGCCACTCTCGCCGCGCCTGCTCGCGCAGGCACCGCATCGCCTGATGTTCTTCGTCGGCGCCTGCAACCTGCTGCTGGCGATGGCGTGGTGGGCGATGTGGCTGGCGGACGCGCGCTGGCACCTGCTCGGGCTGCGCCAACCCACGCCCTACGCGGGCTGGCTGCATGCCTTCATCATGCAGTACCAGATGTTGCCGAGCTTTGTCTTCGGCTTCCTGCTCACCGTGTTCCCGCGCTGGATGGGCTTGCCGGAACTGCAACGCTGGCGCTACGTGCCGGTGGGCATCGGCCTGTTCGGCGGCCAGGTCGCGACCATGCTCGGCGCATTCGGCTGGCAGGTCGGCATCCTGGTGGGCACGCTGATGACCCTGGGCGGCTGGTTGGCCGGGATCGTCCACCTGCTGCCGCTGCTGTGGCGAGAACGCGGCACCACCTGGCATGCGCGTTCGTGCATGTCCGCGCTGCTACTGGGATTGGCCGGCCTGCTGCTGTGGTTTGCCTTCCTGCTCGGCGAGAACCCGCTGTTCGCGTTCGCCAGCATCAAGCTCGGCACGTTCGGCCTGCTGCTGCCGGTGTACCTGACCGTGGCCCATCGCATGTTCCCGTTCTTCGCCGGCAACGTGGTGCCGGGCTACGTCGCCTGGCGTCCGCTGTGGCTGCTGGGCGCGGTGTTCGCGCTCTGCCTGGTCCACCTCGGGCTGGAGTTGCTGCACGCCTACGCATGGCTGTGGCTGGCGGACCTGCCGCTGCTTGCGCTGTTGCTGGCGGCGGCGTGGAGATGGTGGCCGCGCGGCCCGGCACCCGGCCTGCTGCAAGTCCTGTTCCTGGGGCTCGCCTGGCTGCCCCTGTCGATCAGCCTCTACGCATTCCAGAGCATCGCCTACGCACTCACCGGCGAATTCCTGCTGGGGCGCGCACCTGCGCATGCGCTGTTCATCGGCTTCTTCGGCAGCGTGCTGGTGGCGATGGTCACCCGCGTCACCCAGGGCCATTCCGGGCGCGCCCTGGTCATGCCGGCCGCGGCCTGGTTCGCGTTCGCGGCGATCCAGCTGGTCGCGGTGCTGCGCATATTCGCCGAAGTCATGCCCGACGGCCTGGCCTGGCAGGCCGCGGCTGCGATCGGCTGGTTGCTGGCGTTCGCACCCTGGGTGCTGCGCATCGGCCGCATCTACCTTTCGCCGCGCACGGACGGCAAGCCCGGATGATCGAGTTCTATCCGCAGATCAAGCAGTTCCACATCTTCGTCGCCCTGCTCAGCGGCAGCCTGTTCGCCGTGCGTGGCGCCTTCACACTCGCTGGGGCGCGCTGGCCGCAGGCGCTGCCGGTGAAGTGGTTGAGCTACGCCATCGACACCGCGCTGCTGACCGCGGCGATGATGCTGCTGACCCTCCTGCCATGGGCGATGTTCGCCAATGGCTGGCTGCTGGCGAAGGTCTGCCTGATCGTCGTCTACATCGTGCTCGGCGTGCTGGCGATGCGACCGCAGCGCACGCGACGCGACCGCGCCCTGTACTACACGGCCGCGCTGCTGGTGTTCGCGGTGGTCTACGGCATCGCCCGGGCGCACCACCCGCTTGGCTGGATGGCGCGCTGGCTGGCTTGATCGTGGCTTCGTGGATGCCGCGTCGCCATCTCCGCGCTGCATCGGCCACATCGACGGCCATCTCGATTTCCTGGCGACGCGACTGCATGGCATGCTCGGGTCCGGACCTGGCAACGCATGAACGCAATGGCCCCTGTTCCGCACCCGGCAGACAACCGCGACTGGGCCACCGCCGCGATCGCGCAGCTGCATCGCGAAGCGGCGCGTTCCGCCGACACCCACCTGCTGCACATGACGTGCGCGGGCTTCCCCGGCATCGACTTCTACCTCAAGGACGAAGCCGCGCATCCCACCGGCAGCCTCAAGCATCGGCTGGCGCGTTCACTGTTCCTGTATGCGCTGTGCAACGGCCGCCTGCGCGCGGGGCAGGTGGTGGTGGATGCGTCCTCGGGCAGCACCGCGATCTCCGAGGCGTGGTTCGCCCGCATGCTCGGCCTGCGCTTCGTGGCGGTGATGCCTGAGTGCACCGCGCCCGGCAAGATCGAGGCGGTGCGCGCGCTCGGCGGCCATTGCGAACTGACAGCCCCGGGCGAATGCACGCAGGCACGCGCACGCGCGATCGCCGCGGATGGCGCCTGCTTCCTCGACCAGTTCGGCCTGGCCGAACGCGCGACCGACTGGCGCGGCAACAACAACATCGCCGAATCCATCCTCGGCCAGCTCGAGCGTGAGCCGCATCCGCGACCGGCCTGGATCGTCTGCGGCGCGGGCACCGGCGGCACCTCGGCCACCATCGGCCGCTACCTGCGCTATCGCGGCCTGCCCACGCGCCTGTGCGTGGCGGAGCCGGAAGGCGCGGCGTTCGCGATCGGCTGGCGCACCCGCGACCGCGAGGCCTGCGCCGGCCAGCCCACCTGCATCGAGGGGATCGGTCGCCCGCGGGTGGAGCCGGGCTTCCTGTTCGAGGTCGTCGACGAGGTGATCGAAGTCACCGACGCGGCATCGGTCGCGGCGATGCTGCTGCTCGAGGAACGGCTGGGCGTGCGCTACGGCGGTTCGTCCGGCACCAACCTGGTCGCCTGCCTGGCACTGGCCTCGTGCCTGCGCGATGCCGGCCGCAGCGGCAGCATCGTCACCCTGCTGTGCGACCGCGGGACGCGTTATCGCGAGACCCTGTACGACGCCGACTGGCGGCAGGCGCACTCGATCGATGCGTCAGCGTGGCTGCAGCAGTTGCGCACGACCCTCGACTCACCGCCCTAGCGCGACCGGAAGCCGGGGTCGTCGAATCCGCGCGCGTACGCGTCGAGGGCAACTCGCATCGGCTCAAGCGGGCGCAGGTCGTCGGGATCGGCGGCGAGTGCACGCGCACCATCGAGTAGCGGCAGCAGGATGTCGTGCAACGCCGCATCGGCCTGCGGGGCCAACCTGCATTCGGCGAAGATGCCCTGGACGTGGCCCTCCAGTCGCGCGGCAAGAAGGCGCACCTGTGCCGCGTCGAGGTGCCCGTGGCGGCCATGCTCCAGCGCGGCGACGACGTCGCGCGCGCCGCGCATGCCCCCGCGCAGGGGCGCATCGGTGGCCCAGCGTGTCGCTGTCGTTGAATGGGCGGCCGGCACCGGCGCGGGACGGGAATGGGCGTGCTGTGCATGCAACGGCGCGGACAACGCCATGCCTGCAAAGATGATCGATCCCATGATGCAGTTGGATGCGGCCATCATCGGCTTCCCTTGTATTCCAATTGCAGCCACAGCTTGCGGGTGTCGCGGGCAAACCCCGCGGCGCGGTAGTCGGCGACCTTCAACAAGGCGCCGAGCCCCTTCGCCAGCGGCAGGCTGAGCGATGCATTCCATTCCCGACCGTAACGGGCGCCACCGCGGTCCGCGCGGTAGTCGTGCCATGCGACCTGCCACCTGGTGCGGGTGCCGGCGCGTTCGCGGCCCACGCTGCCGGAGAGGTCCAGGTAGCGATCCTCGAGGCCCGCCGGTGGCGTCACCAGGAACTTGTCGGCCCAGCCGTTGAACGCATGCAGGGTGGCGAGCGGCGACTGCAACGCGTGCACGCCATCGCCGCCGAGGTGTTCCCAGCCTGCGCGCGCAGTGATCCCACCTGCTGCGATGCTCGGCTCCACCAGCCAGTAGTCGTGCGAGAAGCGCAGCGGGTTGTCGGCATGGTCGCGCTGGTGCGCGGCTTCCAGCGTCCAGCCCAGCGTGGCCGCGGCCAGCGCGTGGGTGCCCGTCCAGCGCATGCCCCAGGTGGCGCTGGAGGCGCTGGCGACATCGCGGTCCTCGTGCAGGTAGCCATAACCGACCAGTTGCTGCCTGGCGTGCTTCCACGCGGCATTGAACAGGTGGCTGGAAAGGGCGCGTTCGCGGTTGCGCGGGTCCAGCGCGTCATCGCCGTTGACCCGGTGCACGCGGTCGAGGAAGGCGTAGCGCAACGCCAGGTCCTCGCGCGGCGCGATGTCCAGGGCCAGCGCATCGAAGGTCTGTTCGTTCTGCCGCCAGCCGACATTGCCGATCCAGCGCTGGTTGTCGAACAGCAGGCGTTGCCGGCCGAGCGTGCCGCCGCCGCGCGCACCCTTCCAGCCCAGCCAGGCCTGGTTGAGTTCCACGCCCGGCGGATCGATGATCGCGGGATATCCCGTGCGCCCGTTCGCGCCGCTGTTGTAGTCGCCCGCTGCGGCGATGCCTTCCGCTTCCAGCAGGCCCGTCCATCCCTTGTCCATGGACAGGCGCAGGCCGGCGCGCAGGCGCAGGGTGCTGGCATCGGCCTTGCTAGCGAAAGCGTCATCCGCCACCTGTTCGTGGCGCAGGCGCAGGTCCCATTCGCCACTCAGTCGCACCGGTTCCGCCGCCCGCAGGGGCGATGCCACGCAACACGCGGCCAGCATCGAAAGCCTTAACAGGGGATGCGCGAGCATGGCTGGCTCCACTCGAAGGGAGTTGCGAGCATTCCCGGCGCTGGCCGGGGCGGCGTTGACCTGGATCAAGCGTATCGCGCCTGCGCGCGGCGCGGCACCTCCAATTGATCCAGGTCAACGCCGGGCGTACCCT
>DATIDW010000014.1:0-115334 GCA_035456065.1 Thermomonas sp.
TGATAAGTGAACCTGACCCCGTTTTGTTTCTCACGCCGCCGAACTGGTCGGTTCGTCGAAGTGCAGGCCGCATTCGCGACGCAGGCCGAAGAAGCGTGTTTGCGCGATGTCCATGCCGGGCTTCAGCGGCTGGGTGGTGTGCACGTCGCCGACCGACACGTAACCCTTGCGCGCGAGCGGGTGCTCCGGCAGGTCGTGCTGGAGCATGTAGGCGCCGACGTCGATGTCGTTCCAGTCGGCGATCGGATGCAGCTTCCAGCGGCCGTCGCGCAACTCGAGGAATTCGATGTGTTCGCGGGTCCGCGCCTGTTCGCGGCGCAGCCCGGCGAACCAGCTGCGCACGCCGAGTTCGCCAAGCGCGCGCTGCATCGGTTCGACCTTGCGCAGGCGGTTGTATTCGCGCAGCCCGTCGCTGCCGTCTTCCCACAGCTTGCCGAGGCGCGCCTCCATCCACGCGATGCCGATCTGCGGACGATAGACCTTGAGGTTCAACCCGAACTGGTCCACCAGCTCGTCGGCGTAGCGGTAGGTTTCCGGGAACAGGTAGCCGGTGTCGACCAGGATCACCGGGATGTCCGGCTTCGCCTGGGTCAGCAGGTGCAACGACACCGCCGATTGCGTGCCGAAGCTGGTCGACAGCGCATGCGGCGCGGCCAGGCTGTCCATCGCCCAGGCCACGCGCTCCTGCGCGGACAGGCGGGCCAGCCAGCGGTTCAGCGCGGACAGCGCCTGTGGCGATTCGGCGGCGCTGATGGGGTCTGGCGGGCTCATGCGGCGATCTCGATGGGAATGTTGCGGGGTCGTGGTCCGGGAGTGGCGACGGTGCCGCTGCGCAGCAGCCAGTCGCCGAAGCGTTCGTCCTGCGTGCGCGTGCCGGCATAGGCCGCGAACAGCGGGTCCAGCGCGGCGAGGATCTGCGGCTCGTCGATGTTTTCGCGATACAGCGTGTTGAGCCGCTGGCCGCGATGGTCGGCGCCGAGCATCAGGTTGTAGCGGCCGGGTGCCTTGCCGACCAGGGCGATCTCGCCGAGGTAGGGACGCGAGCAACCGTTCGGGCATCCGCTCAGGCGCAGGTGGATCGGCGCGTCGGCGATGCCGTGGCGGGCGAGCAGCGCATCGACTTCGCTGACGAAGGCGGGCAGGTAACGCTCGGCTTCGGCCATCGCCAGGCCGCAGGTCGGCAAGGCCACGCAGGCGAGTGCGTTGAGGCGCAGCGGCGTCGCCTGCCGCCAGCCGTCCAGCGCGTATTCCTGCAGCAGCGCATCCACGCGCGCGTGCAGCGCGGCGGGGATGTTGGCGATGACCAGGTTCTGGTTCGAGGTCAGCCGGAACTCCGCGTTCTCGCCTTCCGCCTGCAGCAGCAGCGCGACTTCGCGCAGGCCGGTGAGATGCAGCACGGCGGGGCCGCGGCCATCCAGGGCACCATCGACGATGCGCCCCGACGGGATGCGCAGGGTCACGTGCTGCGCGCCGTCGCCGCCGTCGACCCAGCCGAAGCGGTCACCGTTGTGGTCGAACCGGAACGCGCGCGCCGGCCCCAGGGGAAAGCCGGCGCGCCGTTCCACTTCGTCCTTGAACCAGTCCAGTCCGCGATCGTCGATGGTGTACTTCAGGCGCGCGCGCTTGCGCACCGCGCGGTTGCCGAAGTCGCGTTGCGCGGTGACAACAGACTCCGCAACCGCGATGACCTGGTC
Organism: Thermomonas sp.; assembly: GCA_035456065.1. Lineage (GTDB taxonomy): Bacteria > Pseudomonadota > Gammaproteobacteria > Xanthomonadales > Xanthomonadaceae > Thermomonas. The sequence continues at coordinate 1,695 of DATIDW010000014.1, forward strand.
GGGGGTGGCGAAGCCGATCACGTCGCCGAGCCGAGGATAGGTCTCGGCATCACCGTGGGTCGCGCCCATGCCGCCACCGATGCTCACGTTGTAGCCCAGCAGCTCGCCGGCGTCGTCGAGGATGGCGATGAAGCCCAGGTCCTGCGCGAACACATCGACGTCGTTCAATGGCGGGATCGCGAAGCCGATCTTGAACTTGCGCGGCAGGTAGGCCTCGCCGTAGATCGGCTCGGCTTCCTCGCCGCTGCCGCCGACGCGCTCCTCGTCCAGCCACAGTTCGTAATAGGCGCGGGTGTTGGGCAGCAGGTGCTTCGACACCGCCACCGCCTGCGCCAGCACCTGCGCCTGCACACCGGGATTCAGCGGGTTGGCCGCCACCGCGACATTGCGGTTGACGTCGCCGCAGGCGGCGAGGGTATCGATCAGCGCGGCATTGATCGCCTGCATGGTCGCTTTCAGTTCGCGCTTGACCACGCCGTGGAACTGGAAGGCCTGGCGGGTGGTGATGCGCAGGCCACGCTCCGCGTATTCGCGGGCGATGGCGTCGAGCTTTAGCCATTGCGCGGGCGTCACCACGCCGCCCGGCGTGCGCGTGCGGATCATGAAGCTGAAGGCCGGTTCCAGCCTGGCGATCCGGCGCGGTTCGCGCACGTCGCGATCGTCCTGCTGGTAGCTGCCGTGGTACTTGATCAGGGTCTGGTCGTCCTCGCGCAGGGCGCCGGTGACGGCATCCGCCAGCGAGGCCAGCAGGGTGCCGCGCAGGCGGCCGCTGCCGCGCTTGATGTCCTCGACCGAATGCGCGGACATCAGTACACGTCCCGCGCGTAGCGGCCTTCGCGGGCCAGGGTGTCGAGGAATTCGGTGGCCGCCTCGCGGTCGCCGCCGTTGTGCGCGGCCACGACGTCGAGCAATGCCGCGTGCACGTCCTTGGCCATCGCGATCGCACCGCAGACATACAGGTGCGCGCCACCCTGCAGCCAGTCGTGGAGGGCGCGCGCCTGCTCGGCGATGCGCTGCTGCACGTAGGTCTTCGGCGTGGCATCGCGCGAGAACGCCAGGTCGATCCGGTGCAGCTGGCCATCCTTCAACGCGCGCTGCCATTCCAGCTGGTAGAGGAAATCGCTGCGCTGGCGTGGCGCGCCGAAGAACAGCCAGTTGCGGCCGTTGCCGCCGACCGCGCCGCGCTCCTGCACGAAGCCGCGGAACGGGGCGATGCCGGTGCCGGCGCCGATCATGATGATGTCGCGGCCGGCATCGGCGGGCAGGCGGAAGCGTTCGTTGGCTTCGATGTAGACCGGCACGGTCTCGCCTTCCTCGCGCGTTGCAAGCAGGTGCGACGCGGCGCCCCAGCGCGTCCCGGCATCCGTTTCGTATTCGACGTGGGCGACGGTGAGGTGGGCTTCGTCGCCGACGATCTTGCGGCTCGATGCGATCGAATACAGGCGCGGCTGCAGCGGGCGCAGTGCGGCGACCAGCGCCGCGGCATCCCAGTCGGCGCGATGCCGTTGCAGCAGGTCGATCGCCTGCTGGCTGGACAGCAATGCGGCCAGCGCCGGCGCCTGTTCGGGTTGCAGCACGCCGGCCAGCGCCTCATCGCCGCTGCGTTCGGCCAGCGCCGCCAGGAACGGGCGGGCGACGCGGGTCAGTTCGCGCTTGCCGAGCAGCCATTCGCGCAGCGGCAGGGACTCGTCGCCGACGCGCACGTCGGCATCGCCATCCAGTGTCGTCGCCTGCAGCACCGCATCGACCAGCCGTTGCGGATTGCGCGGCCACACGCCCAGCGCATCGCCGGGTTCGTAGGCCAGGCTGGAACCGTCCAGCGCCAGCTCGAGGTGGCGCACGTCCTTGCTGGCGGCACCGAAGGTGATGCGCTGGTTGGCGAGTACACCGGCGGCGAATGGCTTGGCGCGCGAATGCGGAGCGACCGCGGCCGCGAGCGGGCGCAGCGGAGTGACCGTGGCCAGCGGCGCAGCCGGCTTCAGCAGGTCGCCGGCGAGGCGCGCCACGGTCTCCGTCCACGGCGTCGAAACGGCTTCGACGTCGAGGTCGGCGTCGGCGCAATCGGCGATGCGCTCGCCACCGAGCGATTGCAGGCGCTGGTCGATGCGCCGGCCGATCGCGCAGAACTGCGGATAACTGGAATCGCCGAGCGCGAGCACCGCGAACCTGAGCTTCTTCAGGGCCGGCGCGCGGCGGCCTTCGATGAAGTCGAGGAAGCTGCGTGCATCGTCCGGCGGATCGCCATCGCCCTGGGTGCTCACCACGACGTAGAGCAGCGTCTCGTCGGCGAGTTCGCGCAGCGGATAGGCATCGGCGCGCAGCAGGCGAGCAGGGAGGTTGGCCGATTGCAGCTTGGCCAGCAGGGCTTCGGCGGCGCGCTTCGCATTGCCGGTCTGGCTGCCGTAGACGATCGTCGCCGGCTGCGTCGCTGCCACCGGGGCAGGGGCCGCCGTGTTGGCCGGCAGTGCGCGCGCCATCCCGGCCAGGTAGCCGGAGGCCCACAGCAAGGCGCTGCTGTCCAGGCCTTCGGCGAGCCGTGCCAGCGCCAGCGCGGTGTCGGGCTGCAGGGGCGTGGGAAGCGTGGTGGCGGGCAACGACATCGTGGGCAGCCGGGCGACCGGGAAGCGTGGGGATGGCGAGGATCATCCGCGCTGGTGCTGCGATGCAGAAAGGATGCGGGGTCATGCATCCATGCGCGTGCTGCATATGCGGACCGGCGTGTCCGCTTATGCCGCGCCGGCATGGGTGCATGGCGACGCGCTCGTTGCCAAGGATTTCTATTCACATGAAACATGTGGGAAATGCTCACCAACAAGGCCAAGTACGGACTCCGCGCGATGTGCGCACTGGCGACGCTGCCCCCCGGCCAGCGCCTGCAGGCGCATGCGATCGCCGAGCGTGCCAACGTGCCCGGCAAGTTCCTGGAGACGATCCTGGTCGACCTGCGTCGCGCGGGGTACGTCGATAGCCGTCGCGGGCAACTCGGCGGGCATTCGCTGGCCAAGCCGGCCGACGCGATCATGGTCGGCGACCTGATCCGTGCCATCGACGGCCCGCTGGCACCGGTGCGCTGCGCCAGCACCAGCGCCTACGAACCCTGCGCGGATTGCATCGATCCCGAGCATTGCGCGGTGCGCGCGCTGATGCGCGAAACCCGCGAGGCGCTTTCGGGCGTGCTCGACCAGCACAGCCTGCTCACCCTCAGCCAACGTGCCGACAGCGAACCCCGCCAGCGGCCACCCGCCGGAGACCTGCCATGAGTGCGAACCCTGCGTCGTCCCTCTCGAGCGTGCCCACGTCCTTGCTGGGTGCGTCACGGCAGGCTGCGATCGCCGATGTCGAAGCCGAGCTCCTGCGCGCCGTGCGCGAAACGCATTTCGGCACCGTCGAGGTCGTCATCCACCAGTCGCGGATCGTGCAGATCACCCGCAGCGAGAAAGTCCGCTTCGACCGCTGAGCCCATGCGCACGCCCGTGCGCCATCCCACCCACCCGCCGACCGGTCGACCGGAGGCATGTCACTTACCCATCGAGGTTCGCATGTCATTCCAACGCACACTCCTGGCGCTCGCCATCGGTCTTGCGGTCCTGCCCGCGCATGCCGCCGACCCCCGTGATCCCACCACCCAGCAACTGCTGGCCCGCATCGCCGCCCTTGAAGAACGATTGGCGGCGGTCGAGGGTCGCTCCGCCGTCACCCAGGTGGCCGATGTCCCCCAGGTCGCCGACGTCGACCAGCGCCTGCGCGTGGTCGAACGCAAGCAGGAACTGCAGGTCGAGGCCGATGCCGCGAAGGCCGCCACCGCCTCGACGGTGTCGCTGGATGCCGGCAAGGGCCTGTCGGTGAAGGCGCCGGGCGGTCTTGAGGTCAAGCTGCGCGGCCTGGTGCAGGCCGACCACCGCAACTTCATCGACGGTTCCAGCCAGAACGACACCTTCCTGTTCCGGCGCATCCGACCCACCCTCGAAGGCACGTGGGGTCCGCTGGTCGGATTCCGCCTGACCCCGGAATTCGCCGGCGACAGCGCCACCATCGTCGATGCCTACGTCGACCTGAAGTTCGACCCGCGCGCGACCGTGCGCGTCGGCAAGGTCAAGGGCCCGGTCGGGCTGGAACGCCTGCAGTCCGGTGGCGCCACCGCCTTCGTCGAACGCGGCTTCCCGACCGAGCTCGCGCCCAACCGCGACCTCGGCGCGCAGTTGCAGGGCGACGTGTTCGGCGGCGTCCTCAACTACACGGTGGGCGTCTACAACGGCACCGTCGATGGCCGCGACGCGGTGACCTCCAACCCCGACGACGAGTTCGAATACGCGGGACGGCTGTTCTGGGAGCCGTTCAAGAACAGCGACGGCAACCTGGGCACGCTCGGCATCGGCGTGGCGGCGAGCATCGGCGACACCTTCGGCGCCGGCAACAACTTCCTGCCGCGCTACCGCACCCCCGGGCAGGAGCAGTTCTTCGGCTACGGCAGCAACATCGCCGCCAATGGCGAACGCCTGCGCAAGACCGTGCACGGCTATTACTACCGCGGTCCGCTCGGCCTGCTCGGCGAATGGATCACCTCGTCGCAGGACGTGCGGGTGGTCAGCGGCGTCGGTGCCGGCACCCGCGCGAAGCTGGAGAACCAGGCCTGGCAAGTGGTTGCCGGCTGGGTGCTGACCGGCGAGGACGCCGGTTTCCGCGGCGTGGTCAAGCCGTCGTCGCCGTTTACCATCGGCAAGGAGGGTTGGGGCGCGCTGGAACTGGTCGGCCGCTATGGCCGGCTCGACATCGACGACGCTGCCTTCCCGTTGTTCGCCAGCGCGTCGGCCTCGGCCAGTGCCGCGCGCAGCTGGGGCTTCGGCGTGAACTGGTACCTCACCCAGAACTTCAAGCTGGCGACGTCCTACACCGAGGCGAGCTTCGACCGCGGCGCGGCAGCCGGCGTGGATCGCGAGGATGAACAGGCCTTGTTCACGCGCGCGCAACTTTCCTTCTGAACCATCGACCGAACTCCCACGAGGATCGAACCATGACTACCCAAAGCAAGCGTCGGACGCTCAGGAACCTGGTGCTCGGCATGGCGCTGGCGCTGCCGGCATTCGCCGGCGTCGCCAGCGGCAAGGACCCCGAGGTGCTCAATGTCTCCTATGACCCGACCCGCGAGTTGTACGCCGAAGTCAACAAGGTCTTCGCTGCCGAGTGGAAGGCGAAGACCGGCGAGACCCTGACCATCCGCGCATCGCACGGCGGCTCCGGCAAGCAGGCGCGTTCGGTCATCGACGGCCTCGAGGCCGACGTGGTGACCCTGGCGCTGTCGGCCGACATCGACGTGCTGGCGAGCAACGGCAAGCTGCTGCCGGCCAGCTGGCAGGCGCGATTGCCGCACAACAGCTCGCCGTACACCTCGACGATCGTGTTCCTGGTGCGCAAGGGCAACCCCAAGGGCATCAAGGATTGGGGCGACCTGGCCAAGCCCGGCACCGGGGTGATCACCCCGAACCCGAAGACCTCCGGTGGCGCGCGCTGGAATTACCTCGCGGCATGGGCCTGGGCATCGAAGGAGTACCGCGACGGCGACAAGGTCGTGGCCTACCTGACCCGCCTGTTCAAGAACGTCCCGGTGCTGGATACCGGTGCGCGCGGCTCCACCACCACCTTCGTCGAGCGCGGCATCGGCGACGTGCTGCTGGCGTGGGAGAACGAAGCGCTGCTGACGCTCAACGATCCGGAGACCCGCAGCAAGTTCGAGATCGTGGTGCCGTCGATCAGCATCAAGGCCGAGCCGCCGGTAACGTGGGTCGACAAGAACGTGGCCAAGCACGGTACCCGCAAGCAGGCCGAGGCCTACCTGCGCTTCCTGTATTCGGACAAGGGCCAGCAGCTGGCGGCGAAGCACTTCTATCGCCCGTCCGAGCCCGACAATGTGCCCGCGGCATTGCTTGCGCAGTTCCCCGAGGTGTCGCAGGTGACCATCGACGGCGCGTTCGGTGGCTGGAAGAAGGCCCAGGCCGAACACTTCGGCGACGGCGGGTTCTTCGATCGCATCTACAAGCCGTAAGTGAAGGCATGAGCCATCCTCGCCCGTCATCCAGGCGAAAGCCGGAACCCGGTTTTTCAGTCGAGTCTCGAAAGAGCTGGATCCCGGCTTGGAACCGCCATCCGGCTGTTGGAAGCAGCGCCGGGATGACGAGTCTTCCAAGTGCCGGCTTCGTCGTGGAGTTCACCCGGTGAGTGCGATTGCATGGCCGACGACGCGGCTGCGCAGGCGCAACCCGCTCCCGGGGTTCGGCCTGAGCCTCGGCCTGGGCATGGCCTGGCTGGGCGTGGTGGTCCTGTTGCCGCTGGCGGCGCTGGCGGTGCGTGCGGCCGGGTTGGGGCCGCAAGGATGGCTGCGCGCGCTCAGGGACGAGCGCGTGCAGGAGGCGCTGAAGCTGAGCTTCGGGGCCTCCCTCACCGCCGCCGCGATCGCGTCGGTGGTCGGCGCATTGGTGGCCTGGGTGCTGGTGCGTTACCGCTTTCCCGGCCGGCGCCTGCTGGATGCGCTGGTCGACCTGCCGTTCGCGTTGCCGACCGCGGTGGCCGGCATCGCGCTGACCGCGATCTACGCGCCGAACGGCTGGGTCGGCAAGTTGCTCGCCGCGCATGACATCAAGGTCGCCTATGCGGTGCCGGGCATCGTGCTGGCATTGGTCTTCATCGGCCTGCCGTTCACCGTGCGCACGTTGCAACCGGTGCTGGAAACGCTGGGCCGCGAGCCGGAAGAAGCCGCGGCCTCGCTCGGCGCCAGCCGCTTCACCACGTTCCGCCGCGTCATCGTCCCGGAGTTGTTGCCGGCGTGGCTGACCGGATTCTCGCTCGCGTTCGCGCGGGCATTGGGCGAATACGGCTCGGTGATCTTCATCGCCGGCAACCTGCCGTACAAGACCGAGATCGCACCGCTGCTGATCACCATCCGCCTGGAGGAATACGACTACAACGGCGCGGTCGCGATCGCCGCCCTGTTGCTGGTGGCCTCGTTCGCCTGCCTGCTGGTGATCAACCTGATCCCGTTGCTGTTCGAGAAGAAGGCCAGGCGCGATGGCTGACAGGTTGACCAAGCGTTCCAATCCGCGGTTGCGCGACCCGTTGCAGGAACCGGCCTGGCTGCGCGTGCTGCTGATCGGCGCCGCGGTGTTGTCGATGGTGCTGCTGGTGGTGCTGCCGCTGGCGATGGTGCTGGCCTCCGCGTTCGGCGACGGTTTCCGCGCCTGGTGGGAGGCGCTGGCGGAACACGATGCGCGCGCCGCGCTCAAGCTGACCCTGTTCACCGCGGCGATCGTGATCCCGGTCAACGCGGTGTTCGGCGTGTTCGCGGCCTGGGCGCTGACCCGCTTCGAGTTCCGCGGCAAGCGCGTGCTGCTGGCCTTCATCGACTTGCCGTTCGCGGTGTCGCCGGTGGTCGCCGGGCTGTGCCTGGTGCTGCTGTTCGGCACCAATGGCTGGTTCCACGGATTGCTGCAGGAACACGACATCAAGATCCTGTTCGCGCGGCCAGGCATCGTGCTGGCCACGCTGTTCGTGACCTTCCCGTTCGTGGTCCGCGAGCTGGTGCCGCTGATGCAGCAGCAGGGCGCCGACGAGGAACTCGCGGCGCGTTCGCTGGGTGCGGGCGCGTGGACGATGTTCCGCCGGGTGACCCTGCCCAACATCAAGTGGGGCCTGCTGTACGGCGTGCTGCTGTGCGGCGCGCGCGCGATGGGCGAGTTCGGCGCGGTTTCGGTGGTGTCCGGCCACATCCGCGGGCTGACCAACACGCTGCCGCTGCACATCGAGATCCTCTACAACGAGTTCGACGGCACCGCGGCGTTCGCGGTGGCCTCGCTGCTCGCCGGGTTGGCATTGGTCACCCTGGTCCTGAAATTCTGGCTGGAGGCCCGTCATGGCGACGCGCTGGCCAACTCCCACAGGCGACACTGATGCAACTGCACGTCCAGGGCTTGACCAAGCACTATCCCGGCGTGGCCGCGCTGGACGGCATCGACCTGGACATCGCCTCCGGTGAGCTGGTCGCGTTGCTCGGTCCGTCCGGTTCCGGCAAGACCACCCTGCTGCGGGTCATCGCCGGCCTGCTGCATGCCGACCAGGGCCGCGTGCTGTTCGGCGACACCGATGCGACCCGCCTCAGCCTGCGCGAGCGCAACGTCGGCTTCGTGTTCCAGCATTACGCGCTGTTCCGGCACATGACGGTGGCGGACAACATCGCCTTCGGCCTGCGCAGCCGCCCGCGCGCGAGGCGCCCGGACAAGGCCACGATCGCCAGGCGCGTGCAGGAACTGCTGCAACTCGTGCAGTTGCCGGAGCATGGCGGCCGTTATCCCGACCAGCTGTCGGGCGGGCAGAAGCAGCGCATCGCGTTGGCGCGCGCGCTCGCGATCGACCCCAGCGTGCTGCTGCTGGACGAGCCGTTCGGCGCGCTGGATGCCAAGGTGCGGGTGGAACTCCGTCGCTGGTTGCGCAAGCTGCACGAACGCACCGGCCAGACCACCCTGTTCGTCACCCACGACCAGGACGAGGCACTCGAGCTCGCCGACCGGGTGGTGGTGATGCGCCAGGGCAGGGTGGAGCAGGTCGGCACGCCGGACCAGATCTACAACGCGCCGGCCACGCCTTACGTGTTCGAGTTCATCGGCCGCGCCAACGTGCTCGAAGGTCGGGTCGAGCAGGGCCGCTTCCAGTCGGGCGCGTTGCAACTGGACGCCGCCGGCACGCCAGACGGCCCGGCGCGCCTGTACGTGCGCCCGCACGACCTGGTGTTGGCCGAGCCCGGCAGTGGCGCCTTGCCGGCGCGCGTGCGCGGCGTGCTGCGGCTGGGCGGGCGCGTCACCAGCGAACTGGAGATCGCCGGCCACGCGCGGCTGCTGGAACAGGAAACATTCGATGCCGGCGAGGCGCCGGCATTGGCGGTCGGCGAGGCCGTGCACCTGCGGCCCGCGCGCTATCGGGTCTTCGCGCATGCGGGCTGAACGCGATTCCGACACGCCAATGAAAAGCCCCGCACATCGCGGGGCTCTTCGTTTCAGCGCGGGCGATGCGGGCGCTTACTTCTTCTTGCGCACCGCGCCGTAGATCACCAGCAGCGCGATCGAGCCGATGATCGATGCGATGAATCCGGCAGGTTCGCCGGGGCCATACCAACCGATCGCCTTGCCGACGAAGAAAGCCAGGAGTGCGCCGCCAACACCGAGCACGATCGTCCAAAGCAGGTTGAGCTTGTCATCACCCGGCTTCAGGGCACGCGCCAGGAGACCGGCCACGAAGCCGATCAGGATGGTCCAAATGATGCCGCCACCGAAAATCTGTTCCATTTGATGCTCCTGACTGGAAGGGCGTGGGAGTGCAACGAGGGTAACGCCCCCGGCCAGGGATGACTACGACAGCTCAACAGCAGCCATGGTCGCCATGCACCTGCCCGCCGGCCACCGCTGCGACGCCGGTGGTCTCGCCACGCAGGCTGGCCGCGTTGTGTTCGGCGATCACCCGCGCCACGCAGGCGGTCACGCCCTTGCCCATCGGGATATGCAGGAATTCGTTGGGGCCGTGCGCATTGGAATGCGGGCCGAGCACGCCGGTGATCATGAACTGCGCGCCGGGGAACTTCTCGCCGAGCATGCCCATGAACGGGATGGTGCCGCCTTCGCCCATGTACATCGCCGGCTTGCCGAAGAAGTCCTGGCTGGCCTGGTCGATGGCGTTCTCCAGCCACGGTGCAAGGGCCGGCGCGTTCCAGCCGGTGCTGGCCTTCTCCAGGTGCAGGGTCACGTCCGCGCCGTACGGCGGGTCGTGCAGCAACGCGTCCTGCAACAACTCGCCGCCGCGCTTGCCGTCCAGGGTCGGCGGCAGGCGCAGGCTCAGCTTGATCGAGGTGTAGGGCCGCAGCACGTTGCCGGCCGACGACAGCGCCGGCAGGCCCTCGGCGCCGGTGATCGACAGTGCCGGCCGCCAGGTGCGGTTGAGCACCAGCTCGGTCAGGTCGTCCGACATCGGCACCATGCCGTCGAGGAACGGGAACTTGCTGTAGACCTCGTCGCCCAGCACCTCGGCGACCTTGCCGGCCTGCTTGAGGCGCTCCGCCGGGATCTCGACGTGCATGCCATCGACCAGGATGCGGCCGGTGGCTTCGTCCTCGATGCGCGACAGCAGCTCGCGGATGATCCGGAAGCTGGACGGCACGATGCCGGAGGCGTCGCCGGAGTGCACGCCTTCCTCCAGCACCTTCACCGTCAGGTTGCCGCCGGCCATGCCACGCAGCGAGGTGGTGCACCACAGCTGCTCGTAGTTGCCGCAGCCCGAATCCAGGCAGACCACCAGCGACGGCTTGCCGATGCGCTCGGCCAGGTGGTCGACGTAGGCGGGCAGGTCGTAGCTGCCGGATTCCTCGCAGGCCTCGATCAGCACCACGCAGCGCGCATGCGCCGCGCCCTGCGCCTGCAACGCCATCACCGCGGCCAGCGAGCCGTAGATCGCGTAGCCGTCGTCGGCGCCACCGCGGCCATACAGGCGGTCGCCTTCGATCACCGGTTCCCACGGGCCCTTGCCCTCGTCCCAGCCGGTCATCTCCGGCTGCTTGTCCAGGTGGCCGTAGAGCAGGATGCAATCGTCATCGCGGCCGCCGTTGGCGGCAGGGACCTCGATGAAGATCAGCGGCGTGCGGCCTTCCAGGCGCACCACCTCCAGCGTCATCCCGGGGACCTGCTGCGCACGCGCCCAAGTCTCCATCAGCGACACCGCGCGCTCCATGTGGCCGTTCTGCACCCAGTCGGCGTCGAACATCGGCGACTTGTTGGGGATGCGGATGTAGTCGACCAGTTGCGGGACGATCTCGGCATCCCATTTGGCGCCGACGAAATCGCGGGCCTGGCGGGGGTCGAAGGTGCTGGCGGTCATGCGGGTGGTCCGGGTGCGATACGAGAGGCCAATTCTACTCCTGACCATTTTCAGGTCGCGGCACGCGGGGGTTTTCCTACCCGTGGGCGGGCGATGTCCCGGCCTTGCGGCGGGTCGCGCGCCGATCGAGCGGCGTGGCCCGGATCGGCAACCTGTGCTCACCGGTCGCCACCTGCGACGCCGGGCCGAACCCACCCCGAGGAGACCACCATGAAGTTCCTGACCACCCTGTTCTCGTCCCTGCTGCTGTCGCTGGCCCTGGCCGGCGCCGCCTTCGCCGGCGAGAGCGTCAACATCAACACCGCCGACGCCGCCACCATCGACCGCGTGCTGCTCAACGTCGGCCCGGCCAAGGCGCAGGCGATCGTCGACTACCGCAAGGCCAACGGTGCCTTCCGCAGCGCCGAGCAACTGGCGCTGGTCAAGGGCATCGGCCTGAAGACGGTCGAGAAGAACCGCGACCGCATCGTGGTCGGTGCCGCCCGTCCCGCGGCCGCCCGCCCGGCGACCGCGACCGCCAAGGCCGCGCCGCGCACGGCGCCCAAGCCGGTCGCCCGCCGCTGATCCGGCGCAAGCCGGCGATACACTGCGGCGATGACACCGTCATCGCCGCCTTCGTCGTGTGTGTTGCGAGCATCGGGCTACACCCGCATGCGCTGGAAGAACGGCGCCGGCTGGACCTCGGAAATCCTGCGGGTGCCGGATGGCGATGACTGGGACTGGCGCTTGTCGATCGCCGAAATCGAATCCGACGCGCCGTTCTCCGCCTTCCCCGGCATCGAACGCGAACTGGTCCTGCTGAGCGGCAACGGCCTGCGCCTGCGCTTCGATGATGGCGAGGCGCATGACCTGCTGCCGCCGCACGACCGGCTGCGTTTCGCCGGCGAGCGCACCGCCTTCGGCGAACTGCTCGACGGCCCCACCCGCGACTTCAACCTGATGTGGAAGCGCGATGCCGTCGATGCGCGCCTGTGGCATCGGCCGCTGGTCGGGACCGTGGTCTTGTTCGTGGATCCCGGCGAGACCTGGATCGTGCACATGCTCGCCGGCCAGGCGAGGTTCGTTGATGGCAGTGGCCTGGGCGATCTCGGCCTCGGCGACACCGCGGTGCTGCCGGCCATCGACGGCACCCGCACGCGCCATGCCCTGGATGGCGGCGGCGAGGCCTTGCTGATCCGGATCGCAGCCCTCGCATAGGGTGCGCCTCGGCGCACCAATGCGAATCGCGGCATTCGATGGTGCGCCTGGGCGCACCCTATGGTGAACGCGTCGCGCCGGCGTCAGTACACGTCGCGCCGATAGCGCCCGGCGTCGGCCAGGGCAGTCATCCGCGACGGCCCGAGGATCTCGTTGAGCGCCGCGTCCACGCCCGGGGCCATGCCCTCCAGGCTGCCGCAGACGTAGAGCGCCGCACCCTGGTCGACCCAGGCGCGCAGGGTGCCTGCGTTCGCATGCAGCGCATCCTGCACGTAGCGCTGCAGGTGGCCGTCGCGCGAGAACACCAGGTCCAATCGTTCCAGCACGCCGCTGCGCTGCCACTCATCGAGTTCGTCGCCATGCAGGCGATCGGCGCTGGCGTTGCGCTCGCCGAACAGCAGCCAGTTGCGATGTGCGCCGATGGCCGCCCGTGCCTTCAGGTGCGCGCGCAGGCCGGCCAGGCCGGTGCCATTGCCCATCAGCACCATCGGCTGCGAAGGCGACGGCGCATGGAAGTTCGGATTGCTGCGCAGGCGCAGGTCGATGCCGTCGCCGATGACCGCATGCCGGCATAGCCAGCCGCTGCCGATGCCGGGCGTGCCGTCCTCGCGGTGCATCAACCGGACGAGCAGGTGCAGGTTGCCATCGACGGGAATCGAGGCGATCGAATATTCGCGATGCGGCAAGGCCTGCAACCCGTCGATCAATGCATGCGCATCGCCCGCGGTCGCGTCCGTCGTCATCGGCAGCCGCGAGCGCGCCAGCAGTTCCGCCAGCGGCATGTCGTCGCCGTCGCGCTGGACGATGCGGGCGCCATCGAGCGCGTGGCGTTGCAGGAACGCCGCGACGTCGCCCGCGGCATTGCGCGGGCCGATCTCGGCGATGTCGCCGGCCTGCCAGGCGGGCGCTGTGCCGGCGGGCGCCTGCAGTTCGATGTGCCAGGCCTCGCCGCCCACGCTGCCCGGGTTGAGCAGGCGGCGCGTGGCCAGTGTCCAGCGCTGGTAGCGCGGGGTGGTCCAGTCGGGCTGGTCGGTGTGCCCGGACAGCACGCCGATGTGGTGTTGCCAGTGGCGCAATGCGGCGGGATCGGCGTTGTCCACTTCGACGCGGTCGAACAGCGGCTGCGCGCCGTGCTGGCGCAGCCACTCGTCCAGCTCGCGGCCGAACGCGCAGAACTGCGCGTACTCGCTGTCGCCCAACGCCAGCACCGCATGGCGCGTGCGCTGCAGGTCGGCGGGCTGCGCCATCACCCGCTTGACGAAGCCCATCGCGTGGTCGGGCGGATCGCCTTCGCCGGTGGTGCTGGCGATGAACAGGCAACGCGCATCCTCGAGCGCCTGCAGGTCGATGGCGTTGATGTCGTGCACGCTGGCCGCCTGGCCGGCATCGCGCAGCGCCTGCGCGGTGCGCTCGGCCAGTTCCAGCGCAAAGCCGGTCTGGCTGGCGTAGACGACGCGCCACGGCGATGGCCCGTCCGTGCCGGCGATGATCCGCGGCGTGCGGCCACGCCACGCGATCCACCCGCAGAACGCGGCATAGGCGGCGACGGCGATGCCGGCGGCGACGCGCGGTTGCGGCAGCGGCGTGGCGTGCGGCCACGGACGCGCCTGCCAGCGCCACAGCCACCAGGCCAACGAGGCGAGCGCCAACCCGACCAGCCACTGGCCGATCACGGAACGGTCGAATCGCATCGTCCCGCTCATTGCGCGAGGTGCGCCCGGAAGGCGTCGGTCATCGCTTCGCGCAAGCGGCCTTGCGCATCGCGACCGAGGTAACGCACGGCCAGCCCTTCGCGTTCGGCCAGCGCCATGCCGGCGGTTTCGCCGAGCACGGTCAGCGCGGTGGCCCAGGCGTCGGCGTGCATCGCGTCGGGCGCGACCACCGTCACCGCCACCGGCGCATGTTCGACCGGTTCCCCGCTGCGTGGATCGATGGTGTGCGTGTGGCGGCGATCTTGGCCGTGTTCGTCGCGCACCGTGTAGTGGTGCCAGCGGTCGCCCGAAGTCGCCACCGCGATCCCGTCGAGCTCGAGCACGCGCGGCTCCAGGCGGTGGTCGGCTTCCTCCGGGCCGGCCTCGACCAGCACCCGCCATGGCGTGCCGTCCGGTTTGCGGCCGTAGCCGTGCAGTTCGCCGCCGACTTCGACCAGCGCACCGCTGATGCCGGCCTCGCGCAAACCGGCGACCACGAGGTCCGCGCCGAAGCCCTTGGCGATCGCCGACAGATCCAGGCGCACGCCGCCGGATTGCAGTACCTCGCGATCGCCACGCAACTCGATGCGACGCCAGCCGACTGCGCTACGCGCGGCATCGCGTTCGATAGCGGACGGCGCGTGTCCAACGGCAGCCTCGGCACCGAAGCCCCACAACCCGACCAGCGAACCGACAGTCGGATCGAACGCGCCATCGCTGGCCTCGGCGATGCGCAGTGCGCACGCCAGCACCGCGAAGAATTCCTCGGGGATCTGCAGCCATGTGCCCGCATCGGCGCAGTTGTAGCCGCTGATGTCGGAAGCGGCATTCCACGTGCTCATCTGCGCGACCACCCGGTCCAGCCGCGCCTGGATGCCGGCATGCAGCGCGTGCAGGTCGGCATTGCGCGCGGCATTGAGCCGCACGCTCCAGCTGGTGCCCATGGTCTCGCCGCCGAGGGTGGCGATGGCGGCGTTGCCGGGCAAGCGGATTACTGCGGCAGGACTTCGAAGGTGCCCACGTAGCTCAGGCGGCGCTGCTTGGCTTGCGGCACGCTGGTCTTGCTGTCCGTGGTCGAGGTTTCCAGCCAGTACATGCCGGCGTCCGGCCAGGTCACGCTGAACTCGCCCTTGGCGTCGGTGGTCGCCTTGATCTCGCCCTGCGCGTTGCGATAGCGGGTGCCGCCGCGGACGATCTCGATCTCGAGGCCGGCGGCCGGCTTGCCGTCAACGACGAAGCGGAAGGTCGCGGCTTCGCCCGCGAACAGGTCGTTGGGGTGGGTGACCGGCACCAGTTCCAGCCCCTTGCCGATCGCCTTGAGCTCGCTCGGGCTGCCATTGGTGGCGAAGGTTTCGACCCGGCCGATCGCCTCGGTCACCTGCACGTTCGTGGCGTCCTTCGGGATCTTGGTGGCCAGGTCTTCGGCCGTCGCGTTGCGCAGCATGCCGCCGCGCGGCGCGCCACCGGGACCGCCCATGCCGCCACCCGCCGGCGCCGGATTGTCCTTCGCCGCCTTGGCAGCGGCCAGGCTTTCCGGCGTGTCCCAACGCGCGGATACGCCGGCGTTGACGTTGGCGATGCGGTAGGTGCCCTGCTGCTCCAGCTGCACGTCGAACACGCTGCGGTACTTGCCGGTCGCCGGGTTCCGCGGCTTCGACGTGCTGCCGTCCGGCGCGGTGATCACCACGTTGTCCAGGCGCATCGGGTTGTGGTCGGGGTAGTACAGCTGGTTGGAGATCGCGGCATCAACGGTGATCCACGGATCCTTGCCGGCGAGCACGGTGGACGAAGGCACCAGCCACTGCTTGTGGGCGAGGGCGGAACACGGAATCGCGACGGCGATCAGCGCGGCGAGGAGGGTGATGCGTTTCATGCGGTGTGCTCCGTAGGTCGTGTGCGTATCAGGGCTTCGCGGTCAAGGTGACTGCGCCGAGTTCGTCCTTGCCTTGCGCCTTGCCGGTGGACGGCGCCTTGCCCTTCCACTCGAAGGGAATCTTCAGCAGTTCGCGGCCACCGACTTCGCGCACGGCCTCGACCACCAGGGTGTAGTTGCCGGCCGGGAGCTTGGCCAGCGCCGGGTGCTTTTCGTCGAGCTTGAGCGCGTGCTTGCCGACCGGGCGGGTCGGCGCGGTGATCCCGTCGACCGGCACCTTCAGGTTGCGGCCGCTCTTGCGCCACCACTGGCGCAGGTCGGGCAACCACTTGGTGCCATGGCCTTCCTTGCCGTCGGTCTGCTGGTACCAGACCGCCAGGTCGGCGACCGACTTCTGGCCGGCGTCCTCGACCCAGATGGCCACGTATGGACGGTGGTATTCGGCCGCGTTGATCCGCGGGACCTCGACAGTGATCGACAGGTCGGCGGCCTGCGCCGCGGGGGCGACGAGCAGGGTGCCGATGGCGATGGAAACGGGCACGGAAATGGAAGCTCGCATGGGGTCCGCCTTGGGGAAGTCAGTGGATGAACAGCAGGGCCAGCACCAGTGGGATCAGCAGGCCCAGCACCACCAGCGGCCAGGTGGCGCGGCGCTGGCGGGCATGCAGCTGCAGCAGGAACAGGCCGGTCACGGTGAACACGATGCAGGCCACCGCGAACACGTCGATGAACCAGCTCCACGCGGTGCCGGCGTTGCGGCCCTTGTGCAGGTCATTGAGCCAGGCCAGGGTGCCGCGGTCGGTGCGCTCGTACTCGAGTGCGCCATCCGCGCGCTGGATGCTCAGCCACGCATCGCGGCCAGGGCCCGGCATCGACAGGTAGAGCTCGTCTTCCGACCATTCCGCCTCGCGCTCACCCGCCACGATCCCGTGCTTGTCCCGCAACCAGTCGCGCAGGCCGACCGGCAGCGGTGCCTTGCCCTCGGCGCGTGCCGGCAGCGCCTTCAACAACGCCGCCGGCACCTTGTCGTTGACATTCACCACCTGCGGCGTGCCCTCGATCTGCGCCGCGTGGTTGAGGGTGATGCCGGTGACCGAGAACAGCAGCATCCCGACCAGGCACATCGCCGCGCTGATCCAGTGCCACTGGTGCAGGGTGCGCAGCCAGTAACCGCGACGCTGCTGCTGGGTGGACTGGGCGTGGGCTGGGGACAACGGGCGGCTCGGCGGTGACAGGCGGGATCAGCGCGCCATTAGAACACGGATGAGAATCACTCTCAATTGAAATGATTGGGTGTCGGCCGCGCCATCAGGCCCCGAAGCGGATGGCCGGCGCTGCGCGAGCTCGCGAGCGCAGGGAGCGGGCGTCGCGAGTGGACTGGCTCAGGTCTCGGACCAGCGCCGCAGCAGGTTGTGATAGACGCCGGTCAGCTGCACCAGCGCTGGATGCTCCGGCACGTCGCGGGTGAGGGTACGGATCGACACGTCGAGGTCGAACATCAGCCGACGCTGGGCGTCCTCGCGCAGCATGCTCTGGATCCAGAAGAACGAGGCGATCCTCGCGCCACGCGTCACCGGCGTGACCTGGTGCAGGCTGGTGCCCGGATACAGCACCAGGTGGCCGGCCGGCAGCTTGACCTGCTGGGTGCCGTAGGTGTCCTCGATGACCAGCTCGCCGCCGTCGTAGTCTTCCGGCGCGCTCAGGAACAGGGTCGCGGAGAGGTCGGTGCGCACCGGCTCGACGCCGCCGCGGCTGCGATCGTAGCGCACCGCGTTGTCGACGTGGAAGCCGAACGACTGTCCGCCGGCGTAGCGGTTGAACAGGGGCGGATAGATCCGGCGCGGCAGCGCGGCGGCGAAGAACGTGCTGTTGCGGGCCAGCGCCTCCAGCACCAGCGCGCCGAGTTCCCGCGCCTCCGTCGAGTCCTCCGGCAGCTGCGCGTTGTCCTTGGCCTTCGACGACTGGTAGCCGGCGGTGACGCGGCCGTCGGCCCAGGGCGCGGCGTCCAGGCGTGCGCGGGCGTGCGCGACCTGGTCGGCGGTGAGGACATCGGGGATCTGCAGCAGCATGGTGGTCTCCCGGTAACGAAGGCGCCCCACCCATTCTGCAATGGACGGGGCGCGGGTCGACTTGATCTCGGTCAGTTCGAGGCGATCAGAAGCGGTAGGTCGCGGTGAGCGCGGCCGAACGCGCCGCGCCCGGGGTGGCCCAGCCGTTGTTGCGGATGCGGGTGAAGTACTGCTTGTCGGCGAGGTTGTCGAGGTTCAACTGCAGCGACAGCTGGTCGTTGACCTGGTAGGCGGCCATCGCGCGATGGGTGACGTAGTCCGGCGTCGTGTAGAGCACGGCGGGAGTGGTGTTGGTCAGTGGATCGGTCAGCGGCAGGCTGTTGTTGTTGAGGTAGAACTCGCCGCTGTAGGTCAGGCCATAACCGAACGTCCAGTTCTTCGCCTGGTAGGTGGTCCACAGGCTCGCCGAGTGCTTGGGGGTATTGGTCAGCGGGTTGCCCTGGAGCGGGTCCGGGAAGGCGAGGCTGTTGTTGCAGTTCACTCCGTCCACGTTCACCGGCGTGGTGCCGGACATGCGGATGTTCGGGTGCGAGGCGCAGTAGTCGGAAACGCCGCTCAGCACCTCGCTGTCCAGGTAGGTGTAGTTGGCGAAGATCGACCATTCGCGGGTGAAGTTGCCGGCGATGCCGAGCGCCACGCCGTCGACACGCGCCTGGCCATCGAGCTGCTGCAGGCCGCTGGGGTTGTCCGGATTCAGCGGGTCCGCGACCTTGTAGTCCTGGCGTTCGTTGCGGAATACCGCGGCAGACAGCATCAGCCGCTCGCCCAGCACGCTCCACTTGGTGCCCAGTTCGATGTTGACCGCGGTTTCCGGGTCGACCGAACAGGTGGCCGCGGTGCATGAGCCGTTCACCGAGGCCTTGGACGGCGTCTTGCTGTTGGCGTACGACAGGTAGACGCTGCCGTTCTCGGCCGGCTTGAACACCAGCCCGGCGCGGTACGAGAACAGGTTGTCCTCGTTCTCGAACACGCTGCGCGCGGTCACCTGGCCGAGGTTGGCGCCGGTGCCGGAGATGGTGGTGGCGACCGTGCTGCCTTCGTTGTTCTCGTAGCGCGCACCCAGGCTCAGTTCCCAGCGCGGGCTGAAGGTCAGGGTGTCGAACACGTAGAGCGCGCGGTTCTCCAGCTCGCCTTCGTTGAGTGCGGTGCGGATGTAGTTGATCGGGCCGGTGTAGACATGGTCCGGATCGTGCAGGTCCATCAGCGGGTAGGTCGGGATGGCGCCGTTCGCATGGCGCTGCTCGTTGCCGCTGTCGAGCGCGTATGTCTCGCTGGCCAGCGAGATGCCGGCGACCAGCGCGTGCTGCACCGCGCCGGTGGCGAAGCGCATGGTCAGGTCGCTTTGCAGCACCGCGAGGCCGTTGCGGGTGTCGCGGCTGGTGCCGCGCGGACCGCTCGGCAGGAACGTGCCGGGAGCGGTGCAGCTCGCGCCGGTGGCCGGGTTGATGCCGCTGTCCAGGCACCAGGTGCCCTGGGTCGGATTGACGACGCTCAGCTGGTCGACGCGCTGCAGGCGCGCCAGGGTGCGCAGGCTGGCGTTGTCGGTGAAATCGTGGTCGAGCACGCCGGTGAGGGTGGTCGCCTCGATCTCCTGGCGATCGACGTTCGAGTAGCCGAAGTAGCTCTCGCGATCCACGCCCGGCAGCAGGCCGCCATACGAGGCGAAGTAGGGCAGGCCGTACTCGGGGACGTTGTCGTCCTGGTGGTGCAGCAGGTTGATGGTGGCGCGGGTGTCCGAGCCCAGGCCCATCACGAACGAGGACGCAAAGCCCCAGCGCTCGTATTGCTCGACGTCGCGGTCGGGGACGTCGTTGCGGTGCGCCATCGCGTTCAGGCGCAGCGCGGCGCCGTCGTCGAGCTGGATATTGCTGTCGGCGGTCAGGCGGGCCAGGCCGTCGGTGCCCACCCCGAGCGTGGCCGTGCTGGCATCGCCCGCGTACGCGTTCTTGCTGACCAGGTTGATGTTGCCGCCGACCGAGCCGGCGCCCGAATAGGCCGAGTTGGCACCGTTCACCAGCTCCAGCGCTTCCAGGTTGAAGTTGTCGCTGCGGGTGTACTGCGCGCTGTCGCGCACGCCGTCGACGGTGATGTCGCTGCTGGCGCTGAAGCCGCGCAGGTTGATGCTGTCGCCGTAGCCGCCGCCGCCTTCGCCGGCGCCGAAGGTGATCCCCGGCAGGGTGCTGAGGATGTCGCGCAGGCCGATCAGGTTCTGCTGGTCCATCACCGACTTGGTGACCACGGTGATCGTCTGCGGGATGTCGAGCAGCGGCTCGGTGTACTTGACCGAGGACGGCTTCTCCGAGCGTTCCGCGACGACTTCGACCGACTCGAGGTCCTTCGGCTTCCGCTGGGGATCCGGCGTGGCATTGCCGGCAGCGCTGGCGTGGACGGCGGGATCGGCGGCGATGGCCGGGCCGGACAGCACCAGCGCCAAGGCCAGGGTCAGCGGCGAGCGGGTCGCGAGCAGGGCGCGCGAACGGGTATGCGACATGTGGTCCTCGTTGCAGGGCGTGCGGCGCTTGGCTGGCCGCTTCAGCCTGGCATGTTAATGAGAACCATTTTCAAATACAAACGATTATCAGGAGTCCTCTCGATCATCCCGGGTGAAAACCTGGCCGGCCTCGACCCGGACCGGGAATTTCGCCACCGGTTCGTAGGCCGGCGCGCACAGGGCGCGGCCGTCGCGGACGTCGAAGCGGGCGCCGTGCAATACGCATTCCACGCTGCCTTCGGCGCCGTCGAACCGGCCTGCGGAGAGTTCGAAATCCTCGTGCGAGCAACGGTCTTCCAGCGCGTACAGCGCGCCATCGAGGTTGAACACCGCGATCGCCGCCTCGGTGGCCTCGTCGAACACGGTCTTCATCTCGCCGGGCAGCAGCTCGGCGGTGGTGCAGACGAAAGTCCAGGATTCGCTCAAAGTGCTTTCTCCAGCACCTCGAAGCGCAGGTCGTCGCGCTGCGGCAGCCCGAAGCGCTCGTCGCCATAGGGAAAGGGCTTGAGGATGCCGGTGCGCCGGTAGCCGCGCCGTTCGTAGAACGCGATCAGGGTGTCGCGGATGTCGATCACGGTCATCCGCATCACCGGCAACGTCCACTCGTCGCGGGCGATGCGCTCGCATTCGGCCAGCACCTGCTTGCCGATGCCGCCGCCCTGCAGGCCGGGCACGACCGAGAACATGCCGAAGTAGCCGGCGCCGTCTTCCTCGCCCACATGCGCGCAGGCCAGCAACGCGCCGGTTCGCTCGGCCAGCAGCACGCGGCTGCGCGGACGCTCGATGTCCGCGCGCAGGACCTCGCGGTCGATGCGGTTGCCGTCGAGGAAGTCGGCCTCGGTGGTCCAGCCTGCGCGGCTGCTGTCGCCGCGGTAGGCGGAGGTCACCAGGGCGACGATGGCATCGAGGTCGGCCGGCGTCGCGGCGCGGAAATGCAGGTCAGTCATCGGGCGGGATCATCCGAACATGTAGCGGGCGTACGGCCAGGCCATCAGCAGCAGGACCAGCACGAGCAGCGGGATCGCGAACCACAGCAGGCCTTTCAGCGCCTTGCCCGCGCGTCCCTGCAGGGATTCGGCTTGCGCGTTCAGTCGTTCGATGCGATCCATCTGCGCCTTGTACGCGGCGATGTGCTCGCGTTGCAGCGCAAGCGATTCGCGTTGCTGGTCGCGGATCTCGCGGAGCAATTGCGCGACGTGTGGATCGTTGTCCATCGAAGCCTCCAGCGAACCGCGATCTAGACGAGCAGGCGCCGCACTTTCAGCAGCGCGGCGACGAAGGCGTCCACGTCCTCGTGCGTGTTGTAGAACGCCAGCGACGCGCGGCAGGTCGCGGCCACCCCGAACCACTGCAGCAGCGGATGCGCGCAATGCTGGCCGGAGCGGACCGCCACGCCTTCCAGGTCGAGCAGGGTCGCGAGGTCGTGCGCGTGCGCGCCTTCGACCTGGAAGCTGATCACCGCCGCCTTGCCGGGCGCGGTGCCGAACATGCGCAGGCCGTCGACCTTGCCGAGTTCCTCGGTCGCATGCGCGAGCAGTTCGCTTTCGCGTGCCGCCACCGCGTCCATGCCCAGCGCGGACAGGTAATCGACCGCCGCGCCCAGGCCGATGAAGCCGGCGATGTTCGGCGTGCCGGCCTCGAACTTGTGCGGGGGATCGTTGAACACGGTGCCGTCGAAGCGGACTTCCCTGATCATCTCGCCGCCGCCGAGGAAGGGCGGCATCGCCTGCAGGTGCTCGCGGCGCGCCCACAGCGCGCCGGTGCCGGTCGGCCCGCACATCTTGTGGCCGGTGATCGCGTAGAAGTCGCAGCCGATCGCGGGCACGTCCAGCGCCATGTGCGGCGCCGCCTGCGAGCCGTCGACCACGGTGACGATGCCGCGCTTGCGCGCCTCGCGGCAGATCGCCGCGACCGGGTTCACCGTGCCCAGCACATTGCTGACATGGGCGATCGCCAGCAGCTTCACCTCGGGCGTCATCAAGGCGTGCAGCGCGTCAAGATCGAGCGAACCATCCGGCAGCAACTCGGCCACCTTGATGCTCGCGCCGGTGCGCTGGGCGACCAGTTGCCACGGCACGATGTTGGCGTGGTGCTCCATCCGCGTGATCAGGATCGCGTCGCCGGCCTTGAGCCGCGGCAGCGCCCACGAGTACGCGACCAGGTTGATCGCGAAGGTCGTGCCGCTGCACAGCACCAGGTCGTCGCCGTGCACGCCGAGGAACGCCGCGAGTTTCCTGCGCGCGCCTTCGTAGGCCTCGGTGGCTTCGCTGCCCAGCGTGTGCACCGCGCGGCTGACGTTGGCATTGTGGCGACGGTAGAAATCGTCGGTCGCCTCGATCACCGAGGCTGGCTTCTGCCCGGTATTGGCGGAGTCGAGGTAGACCAGCGGCTTGCCATTCACTGCGCGCGTGAGCAGCGGGAAGTCGTCGCGCACCCGCGCCCAGTCGATCGGTGCCGTGGTTTCCACGTTCATGCGCCCAGCCGCGCCAGCGCGCGCTCCAGTGCGCTCTCGCACAGCGTGCGAGTCGTGGTTTCCCCGATGCCGGCCACGATCTCGCGGCAGAACGCGCCGG
This sequence comes from Thermomonas sp., assembly GCA_035456065.1. GTDB lineage: Bacteria > Pseudomonadota > Gammaproteobacteria > Xanthomonadales > Xanthomonadaceae > Thermomonas. Next base: position 24,494 of record DATIDW010000014.1, read on the forward strand.
TCAGCAACGCGCGCGCCTCCGTTTCGCCAAGACCGCGCGAGCGCAGGTAGAACAGCGCATTCGCATCCAGTTGGCCGACGGTCGCGCCATGCGCGGCCTTCACTTCGTCGGCGTGGATCTCCAGCACCGGCTGGGTGTCGATCTCGGCGGTGGCCGAGAGCAGCAGGTTCTTGTTCGAAAGCGTGGCTTCACTGCCGTCCGCGCCCGCGCGGATCACGATCCCGCCATGGAAGACCGCGCGGCCGCGTTGCCCGGCCAGGCCGCGCCAACCCAGCGTGCAGGTGGTGTCGCGGGCGATGTGCTCGATGCCGAGGCGGGTGTCGACGTGCCTGCGGCCATCGGCCAGCAGCACGCCGTCGGCCTGCAGGTTGGCGCCGTCGCCTTCCAGCCGCACGTTGAGTTCATGCCGCGACAACGCACCGCCGAGTTCGAGGTCGGTGCGTCGATAGTCGGCCTCGCGCGCGAGCACCGCGTCGGTGCGCGCGAACAGGCTGGTGCCGGCGGCGGCGTCCTGCAGGCGCACATGGGTCAGCCTTGCGCGCTGCCCGAGGTGGACATGGGACACATGGTTGGCCAGGCCGCGGTCCTCGCCCAACGCGAGGTGGTGTTCGACCAGCGCCAGCGCGGCGTCGTTGCGCAGGTCGACGAGGTGGCGCAGGTGCACGCCGGCATCGCCGGCGGTGGCCGAGGCGACGAACACCAGGTGAAGGGTGACAGCAGTGTCGCGATCCGCGCGGATCACAACCCCTTCCTCGGCGAGCGCGGCGTTGGCGACCGCGAACACCTGGTCGGCGCCGGCATAGCGACGCTGCAGGACATTGGCGTCGCGCGGCACGCCCTTGCGCAGCACGCGCGACAACGGCAAGGCCTCGAGCCCGTCGGGCAGGTTGTCGACCAGGCTGCTGGCGGCATCGAAGCGGCCATCGACGAATACCATCCGCGGCGCGGGGATCGCGTCGATCCGTGCGGCCAGCGCAGCGGGATCGACGCTGGGCTTCGCCGGCGCGGCGCCGAAACCGCGGCGCTCCAGCGCGCGCAGCGAGGTGTATTTCCAGGCTTCGCTGCGCGGGCCGGGCAGGCCATCCTGCAAGGCGCTGTCCAGCGCGTTGCGGCGACTCTCGCCGAGGCCGGCGGCATCGGGCGCGGCCAGCGTCTCGAACGCGGCGGCGAACGAATCGAGCAGGGTACCCATGTCAGGCGGCCTGCCCCGGTGCCTTGCGCCCTTCCAGCCAGGCGTAGCCGTGCGCTTCCAGTTCCAGCGCGAGTTCGGGACCGCCGCTCTCGACGATGCGGCCGTCGGCGAGCACATGCACCACGTCCGGCTTGATGTAGTCGAGCAGGCGCTGGTAGTGGGTGATGACCAGGAACGCCCGATCCGGCGAGCGCAGCGCGTTGACGCCATCGGCGACCGACTTCAGTGCATCGATGTCGAGGCCGGAATCGGTCTCGTCGAGGATCGCCAGCTTCGGTTCCAGCAGGGCGAGCTGGAAGATCTCGTTGCGCTTCTTCTCGCCGCCGCTGAAGCCCTCGTTGACGCCGCGGTGCAGCAGTTCGTCCTTGAGGTGCAGCACGGCCAGCTTCTCGCGCACGCGCTTGAGGAACTGCATCGAATCCAGTTCGCTCTCGCCACGCGCCTTGCGCTGCGCATTCGCCGCCGCGCGCAGGAAATAGGTGTTGTTCACGCCCGGGATCTCGACCGGATACTGGAAGGCCAGGAACACGCCGGCGGCGGCGCGTTCTTCCGGCGCCAGTTCCAGCAGCGGCTTGCCGTCGAACTCGACGGTGCCCGCGGTGACCTCATAGCCCTCGCGGCCCGCCAGGATATTGCCCAGGGTGGACTTGCCGGCGCCGTTCGGACCCATGATGGCGTGCACTTCGCCGGCCTTCACTTCCAGCGAGAGGCCTTTCAGGATCTGCTTGCCGGCAACGGTGGCGTGGAGGTTGTCGATCTTCAGCATTGATGCAATTCCATTGTCCTGTGCGGTCAGCCGACCGATCCTTCGAGCGAGACGTCCAGCAGCTTCTTCGCTTCCACCGCGAATTCCATCGGCAGTTCGCGGAACACCGACTTGCAGAAGCCGTCGACGATCAGCGATACCGCGTCTTCCTGGCCGATGCCGCGGCTGCGGCAATAGAACAGCTGGTCGTCGCTGATCTTCGAGGTCGTGGCTTCGTGCTCTACGGTCGCGGTCGGGTTCTTGACCTCGATGTAGGGGAAGGTGTGCGCGCCGCACTGCTTGCCGATCAGCAGCGAATCGCACTGGGTGTGGTTGCGCGCGCCCTCGGCGCCGGCGGCGACCTTGACCAGGCCGCGGTAGCTGTTCTGGCCGCGCCCCGCGCTGATGCCCTTCGACACGATCTTCGACTTGGTGCGCTTGCCGACATGGATCATCTTGGTGCCGGTGTCGGCCTGCTGGCGGTGGTGGGTCAGCGCCACGCTGTGGAATTCGCCGACGCTGTCGTCGCCCAGCAGCACGCAGCTCGGGTACTTCCAGGTGATCGCCGAGCCGGTTTCCACCTGCGTCCAGGTGACCTTGCTGCGCGCGCCGCGGCATTCGGCGCGCTTGGTCACGAAGTTGTAGATGCCGCCCTTGCCGTCCTCGTCGCCGGGGTACCAGTTCTGCACCGTGCTGTACTTGATCTCGGCATCGTCCAGCGCGACCAGCTCGACCACCGCTGCATGCAGCTGGTTGTCGTCGCGCATCGGCGCGGTGCAGCCCTCGAGGTACGAAACGTAGGCCTGTTCCTCGCAGACGATCAGGGTGCGCTCGAACTGGCCGGTGTTGATCGCGTTGATGCGGAAGTAGGTGCTCAGTTCCATCGGGCAGCGCACGCCCCTGGGGATGAACACGAAGCTGCCGTCGGAGAACACCGCCGAGTTGAGCGCGGCGAAATAGTTGTCGCCGACCGGCACGACCGTGCCGAGATATTTCCGCACGAGCTCCGGGTATTCGCGGATCGCCTCCGACATCGAGCAGAACACGATGCCCTTCTCGGCGAGTTCCTTGCGGAAGCTGGTGCCGACGCTGACCGAATCGAACACCACGTCCACCGCCACGCCCGCGAGCTTCGCCCGCTCATGCAACGGCACGCCGAGCTTCTCGTAGGTATCCAGCAGTTCCTGCGGCACGTCGGCGAGCGACGCGTACTTCGGGCCCTTCGGCGCGCTGTAGTAGCTCAGCGCCTGCAGGTCGATCGGCTCGATCGACAGCTTGGCCCAGTGCGGCACCGGCATGGTCAGGAAATGCCGGTAGGCGGCGAGCCGCCACTCGGTCATCCACTCGGGCTCGTCCTTGCGGGCGGACAGCGCGCGGATGATCTCCTCGGACAGCCCCGGTGGCAGCGCGTCGGATTCGATGTCGGTGACGAAGCCGGCCTCGTACTTGCGGCCCAGGCGCGCGTGGATCTGCGCGTTCTCGATGGGCGCGTCGGCGGGGGCTTCGATGATGGCGGTCTGGCGGGTCATCGGCGTGTCCTCAGGCGTTAGCGAGGCGGGCGTCGATGCCCTTGCGCGCCGGCGGGTGCGGTGCCGGCTGCAGCATTTCCGCCAGGCTGATGGCGCGCAGGGCATCGGCGACCACGTCGTTGATCCGCCGCCAGTTGGCGCGCACGCCGCAGGACTGCTCGATCCCGCAGTGGCCATCGTGCAGGCTGCATTCGGTCATGCCCAACGGGCCTTCCATCGCCTCGACGATCTCGACCAGGCTGATCGCGGACGGATCGCGGGCCAGCCGGTAGCCGCCGTTGGCGCCGCGGAAGCTTTCCACCAGTCCGGCTTGGGCCAGCGGCTTCAGCACCTTGGCGACGGTGGGTGCTTCCAGGCCGGCGTGTTCGGCCAGGTCCGGCGCGCTGAGGACATCGCCGGGTCGCGCGGCGAGCACGGTCAGGACGAGGGTGGCGTAGTCGGTGAGCTTGGTGACGCGGAGCATGGCGGTCGCATGGCCCGGGCGGGGCATTGAAAACGTACCGGAATTGTACGGTTTCGCGCGCCAGCAGCCAAGGGTGATCGCTAGCGCGGCCCGGCAGCGCCCGTGAGCTGGTCGATCCAGGCGCCGACGCGGCGGGTGTAATCGGACCGCAGGCCGAGGTCCTTGTTGATCTCGCCGTGGTTCATCGGCTCCGGCTGCACCCGCATCGGCACCCGCAAGGCCTCGGCGCGCCGGGCCAGCTTGCGGGCTTCGTCGCACGGCGAGGTGGGGAAGCCGCGTTCGCTGGCGCAGACCAGCAGCATCGGCAGGCCATCGCGGCCCAACTGCTGTTGCGGCGAGGCCGAGCGCCAATAGGCGGGATCGGCGCCGAAGGCCTCGTGGTAGAGCTTCGGCACCCTGCGCTGGCCCATCAGCGCCGGCACGTCGAGCGCGCCGCTGTCCAGCGAGACCACGCCGAGCGGCGGCTTCGCGCCGGTTTCGGACAGCAGGCGCGGGTCGGCGCCCAGCAGTGCCACCAAGTGCGCGCCGGCGGAATGCCCCATCAGCACCACCCGTGCGGGATCGAGCTTCCACTCGCCAGCCCGTTGCTGGGCCATCGCGACGCCACGGGCGATATCGCGGGCCTGCTCCAGCGGCATCGCCACCGGCACCATCCGGTAGTTGCTGGAAATCACCGCGTAGCCCTTCGGCAGCCAGTAGGCCAGCTTGTTGGCCAGGCCCGGGTTGGTCTTGTCGCCATTGGCCCAGCCGCCGCCATGCACGTAGAACACCACCGGTGCACGCGAGGCGTTGGCCGGCAGGTAGAGATCGAGGCGTTGCGCCGGATCCGGCCCATACGGGATGTTGCGGATGGCGGTGCCGCCGGCCGGCACCGCGACCGGGCGTTCCTGACGGCTCGCCTCGCGCCCCTGCTGCATGCGGTCGCGGAGACCCTGGGCATCCGCTTGCGGCAGGACGGCGAGGGTGGCGGAGACGAGCAGCATTCCGGCGATCGCGAGGCGTTTCATCGGCGGCATCCATGGGGGATGCCACGACAACGCGGGCCCTGTGTGCCGCGTTGACACGCCGGGTGGGCGTGCCGTTGGCGAGAGGGCCTCAGCCTGCGGCGGTCGGCGCCGGCGGCGCGGCGGCCGGGGGCGCGGGTGGCAGCACCATCTGCAGGTAGGGCGGCGGCGGGGCCTTGCCGGGTGGCAGGTAGTCGGGTGCCTTGGCTCCGCCGGGCCCCAGCGAGCGGATGAATCGGTACAGCGCGCGGCGGTCGTCCTCGTGCATCGCGCGCAGGTTGAAGTCGGGCATGATCGGGCGGGTATGCAGGTCGCCGGTGTATTCCAGCCAGCCGGCTTCATCCATCTCGGCGGCCTTGATGCGCAGGTTCGCCGCATAGGTGGTGCCCCAGGGGCCGGAGAACCCGACCGGCGAACCGACCAGCCATTCCTCGCGCGGCACTTCGCCGGCGCGCTCGCCGTAAGCCGGCGTGTGGCAATCGTTGCAGCCGGCGATCCTCACCAGGTAGTCGCCGCGGGCAAGCAGCTCCGCATCGCGGTCGATGCTGGCGATTGCGGGCGAGGCCGTCGCGGGCGAGGCGGTCGTCGGCGGGGTCGGCACAGTGCAGGCGGCCAGCGCCAGGCAGGCGATCGCGATGCAGGTCGGAAGGGTGCGGGGATGAGGCATCGTCGTGGTCCTGCGGCGGTGTTCGCAAGGCAAACGGCCGTTGGCCGCGAAACCGGTCAGTCCGATGACGCCGCGGCCCCATGTGCCCCACAATGCAGGCCCCGTCCCGCAGCAACGCCACATGCCGAAGAAGATCGTCACCCGCAAGTCCGCCATCCACGGCAACGGCATGTTCGCCGCCGCCCAGATCAAGAAGGGCGAGCGCCTGATCGAATACAAGGGCCGGCGGCGCACCCACGAGGACGTGGATGCCGGCGACAGCGGCGATGCCGACAGCGGCCACACCTTCCTGTTCACCCTCAACGACGATTGGGTGATCGACGCCAATTTCGAGGGCAACGACGCGCGCTGGATCAACCACAGCTGCGCGCCGAACTGCGAGGCGATCCTCGACGAAAACGAGGACGATCCGAAGCAGTCGCGGGTGTTCATCGAGTCGATCCGGGCGATCAGGCCGGGCGAGGAGCTGACCTACGACTACGGCATCACCCTGGCCGAGCGCCACACTCCCCGCCTGAAGAAGATCTGGGCCTGCCGCTGCGGCAGCAAGGACTGCACCGGGACCATGCTGAAGCCCAAGCGCTGACGCACGGCGGCCATCCGCGCTTGCCGACGGATGCCCCGCACCTGACGAAGGTTTACATGACTTGTGCCAGTCGGTGACGGCTGGCGAAATCGTTACCTTGCGCGTCATCGCAGCAATGGCTGCCCTTCGACGACGCCATGCGCCTGTCCCGTCCCCAGACCTTCCTGCTGTCGTTCGCCATCCTGGCGGCGCTGTCCACCCCCGTGCTCGCCCAGGACATGCCCGCCAAGGTCAAGGTGGATGGCGTGATCGATCCCGCCGAATGGCAAGGTGCGCACCATGTCACCGACTTCAGGATGGTGCAGCCGTTCACCCAGGCGGCGACCCGCCACCCCACCGAGGCCTGGATCCTCGCCACGCCGGAGGGGCTGGCGATCGCCTTCCGCAATGCCAAGATCGCCGGCGTGGAGACCCCGCGCCAGCGCAGCGCGCGCGACCAGGACGTGGCGATCGACCGCGTCAACGTGATGCTGGATTTCGATGGCGACGGTCGCGGCGGCTACGACTTCACCCTGACCGCGAGCGACGGCATCCAGGATTCCACGATCACCAGTGGCGGCAACTTCAGCGCAGACTGGGATGGCACCTGGCAGCACGCGGTGGTCGATGGCCCGGGCGAATGGACCGCGGAGCTGCTGATCCCCTGGCATACCGCGCCGATGAAGAAGGTGGACGGCGACACCCGCACCGTCGCGATCTACCTGGACCGGGTGGTCGGCAGCGTCGGCGAACGCATGGCCTGGCCGGCCGTCAGTTTCGAGCGCCCGCAATTCCTCAACCAGTTCGAGAAGATCGAGATCCCGGTCCATTCGCAATCGCTGCTCGCGATCACCCCCTACGTGGTCGGCCTGCAGGACCTGGTGGAAAGGGACAATGCGTTCGATGCCGGCGCGGACATCTTCTGGAAACCGAACAGCCAGTTCCAGCTGACCGCCACCATCAATCCCGACTTCGGGCAGGTCGAAAGCGATTCGCTGGTGGTGAACTTCGACGCGCAGGAGACGTTCTTCAGCGACAAACGGCCGTTCTTCACCGAGAACCAGGGCTTCTTCGATTTCGGCCTGCTGTTCGACAACAGCCAGCTGCTGTACACGCGCCGCATCGGCGCATCGGCGGACGATGGCAGCGGCCCGGCCGACATCACCGGCGCGATCAAGTTCAATGGCAGCGTCGGCACCAGCCAGTACGGCGCGTTCTTCGCCGACGAGGGCGGCGATGCCGGGCGGCGGTTCAGCGCACTGCGCCTGCAGGGCGCGTTCGGCGCGCACAACCTCGGCGCGATGATGACCAGCGTCGACCGGCCTTTCCTCGACCGCAGCGCGAACGTGCTGGGCTTCGACCATCGCTGGCAACCCGATGCCAGCCTGTCCGTCACCTCGACCCTGGTGGGCAGCGACATCGAACAAGCCGGCCAGCACACCCGCGACTTCGCATTCACCTCGATCGCGCAGAAGACCTACGGGAAGGGCTGGACCCTGACCGGCCTGCTGATCCACTACGGCGAAGACTTCGAGATCAACGATGCCGGCTACCTGGGTCGCAACGACCTCAACTACGGGCAGTTCGAGGTGGGCAAGCGCATCACCGACCTGCCGGCGGATTCCCCGTGGTCGTCGCACAACCTGCGCTTCCGCATCGAGGGCATGCAGAACAACGCTGGCCTGTGGCTGCAGCGGCAGTTCCGCTTCAACGGCAACAGCCAGCGCAAGGACAGCGGTTACCTCAACTGGAACCTGCAGCTGCGCACGGCCGCGTTCGATGACCAGATCACCCGCGGCCACGGGCCGATGCGCGTGCGCAACGGCGGCAATGCCTTCATCGGCCGCGGCTTCCCGCGGCGGGGCAAGTGGCAGTTCGGCGTGGAAGGCAGCATCGGCGTGGCCAGCGGCCTGCGCCAGGACACGCCATATGCCTGGAGCGCCTCCGCGACCACCACCTACTTCATCAACGACGCGCTCAACATCGAGCTTTGGCTGGGCCATGTGATGGACCAGGAACAGCTGATCTGGCAGGGCAACGAGCTCGGCCCCGGCTACGAGAACGTGGTGGCCGGTTTCCACATGAACCGCTACGACCTCAGCGCCAGCCTGAACTGGAACATCGGCACGCGGCAGGAACTGCGGGTGAAGCTGGAAGCGCTTGGATACGATGCCGACGACCCGCTCCCGTGGCGGATCAATGCCGACGGCAGCAGCGTCGTCAGCAACGACCCGGTGCAGCCCTTCAGCCTGCGCAACATGGGCTTCCAGGTGCGCTATCGCTACGAACTCGCGCCGCTGTCGAACCTGTACGTCGTCTACAGCCGGGGTGGCTTCGGTTACGACCCGTTCGCCGCCGGCGCCTTCGACCAGTTCGTCGATGCCTTCAGCCTGCGCGACGACGAACAACTGGTGGTGAAGCTGGCCTACCGCTTCGAGTTGTAGGCCGCGACGACGGATCCATCCCCGGCGAGGTTCAGTCCTCGCCTTCGTGCGGCCAGCTGATGCCGAGTTCGGCCACGACCATGTCCTTGCCGACCCGGGGCCACTTGGCATCGTCGCTGCGGAACGTGGTGTCGCCCGAGGGCAGCGCGCGATCGCCGACCGCCTTGCTGGCCGACAGCGTCACCCGACGGAACAAGGTGTTGCCGACCGCATTGGCGAGCTTGCCGCCATGCCAGTCCTGCACGGTCCCGCCGTAGTCCCACTCGAGTCCATAGAAGCTGACGGGCGCGCCATTCAGTTCGACAAGTTCGGCCAGGGTCATCCCCGGACGCAGCCCGGCCGCGTCATGCCACATCGAATCGGTTGAAGTCACGCGCAATTCCTGGATCGGCGCGTCCGGGTTGTCGCCATCCAGCACCAGTTCCAGGCGCTTGCGCGGGTCGTCGGGGAAGACCACCAGCACCGGATAGGTGCCGATCCCTTCGGCGCCGTCGAAGGTTTCCTGCCGCAGGTTCGCCTTGCCGAAGCGCGCCTCGAGTTGCAGCCGCGTCGTCAACGGACCCAGGGTGCCGGGCAGCTCCCATGTTTCGACGGCCGGCGCTGTTGTTTCCTCCTTCGCCGGCGCGACCTCCACGGGCGCGGGCAAGGCGACGGGTGCCGGTGCTGCTGGCTTCGCCGCGGCTGGCGTGGGCGGAGGGGTCGGTGCGGGCGAGCATGCCGCCAACAGCGCCGCCACGCAGGCAGCCGGCAGCACGCGCTTCATGGCTGGCCGGCGCCCGGTGTATCGGCTGCGTTGCCGCTGGCGGGCACGGCGGCCTCGGCGGGTGGCATCGGCATGGTCTCGGGTTCCGGCGGTTCGGGGGTCGCGGTTTGCGGCATGCCGTCGGGATCCTCCGAAACTTCGCCCTCCACTGGAACGGTCGCGTCGGGTGCCTCGGGGTCGACCACTGCCGGCGCATCCACCGGCTGCCCCGGATTGGGCGTCGATGCACCGGGATTCGGCATGCCGGTCACCGAGCCGCTGACGGCATCCGGTTGCGGAAGGCCGTCTTCCCCGGCCGCGCCGCTGCTGCCCTTGGCGGGGTCCTTGCCGCAACCGCCGAGCAGCAGGCAGGCAGCCATCGCCGCCGTGATCGATAGGGATGTCGAATGCATGTCAGTCCAGTCGGAGGGTAATCAGGCCCGGGTCGATGTCGACCCGCTCGATGCGGCGCGAGGCCATCCGCCCGATCATGTTGTCGTCGAGTCGGTATACGGGTTCCTCGCGTGCGTAGTCCAGCAGCCAGCCGTTGAGCAGGCTGCGCGCGCCGTCGTTCATCGCGCCGCCCAAGGCCGGCACGTCCACCGACACGATCTCGGGCTGGTCCATGTGCAGGCCGAGGGTGCCGGCATCGAAGCGCAGGCCGCTCTCCACGGCGAAGTGGCCTGACGGTGCGTGTGCACCGCCCCCCGGTCCGCCCATGCCGATGTCGAATTCCAGGTGCAGGCGGCCGCCGCCCGGCAGGGTCAGGCGCGGGTTGAGCAAGCTGAAATTCACCAGCCCGCCGAGCTTGCGGTAGTCGCGCGGGAACCTGCGGTCGAGCTGCGCCTGCAACTGCGGCGCGGTGAATGCGATGTTGCGGCCGAGCATGGCGGAGGTGCCCAGGCTTGAACAGGCTGCGAGCATGGCGGCAAGCACGAGTGCGAGGAAACAGGTCGATCTGCGCATGGCGGCCCATGGGACGGTGCGGGCAACCTTTGGGTAGCGGTGCTCGCTGGCGGGTTTAGTGTGCCGGTTTCGCATCGCGCAGGCGAGGATGGGGATTGAGCGCCCCGGAGGCGTCGTAGATCCCGTAGTGCAGGTGCGGTGGGGTGGTGCGCGCGTTGCCTGTATTGCCGACCCTGCCGATGGCATCGCCTCGCCGCAGTCGCTGCCAGGTGTGCAGGCCGGGTGCCCAGTCCTCGAGGTGGGCGTAATAGTGGCGTTCGCCGCCGGGTCCAAGCACCCAGGCGTGCCGGCCTCCGATGCCGTAATCGCCGATCCGCACGACGACGCCATCGGTGGCGCTCAGCACCGCGGTGCCGCGCTTGGCGAAGATATCGGTGCCCTGATGCCTGCGCCCGCCGTCACGGACACCGCCCCAGGTGTCGGCGATCGCGCGCACGCGCACGCCATCGACCGGGGTCAGGACCTCGGATGCAGGCGGCATGCGCGACAGGCGGTACAACTCGGGCAACGCGCGAGGCAGCGGTGACGACCGCCACCACCAGCCGAACGCGATCGCGACGACGAGCAGGAACCAGAGGCCCGGGACCAGGCGTCGGCGACCGGTGCGGCGGGCGGCATGCGAGGGAGGCATGCCGCCAGCATGGCGATCGCAGGTGAAACGGGCGTGTGCTCAGTCTTCGTCGTGGTGCGGCGACTTCCAGGCTTCGACCAGTTTCTGCTGCACCTGTGCCGGCACCGGTTCGTAATGGCTGAAATCCAGCGCATAGCGGCCGCGACCGGCGGTGACCGATTTCAGTTCCGCCGCATAACCCTCCAGTTCCGACAGCGGCACCTGCGCCTTGACCACGATCTCGCCGCGCAGCGAATCGGTGCCGTTGATGCGCGCGCGCTTGCTCGACAGGCCGCCGCTGATGTCGCCCATGTGCTGCTCGGGCGCGGTGACCTGGAGTTCGGCGATCGGCTCCAGCACCTGCGGCCGCGCCTTGCTGATCGCATCCAGGAACGCCTTCTTGCCGGCGGCGACGAACGCCACTTCCTTGGAATCCACCGGATGGTGCTTGCCGTCGTACACGATGACCCGCACGTCCTGCATCGGATAGCCGGCGACCGCACCACCGGACAGGACCTGGCGAACGCCTTTCTCGACCGCCGGCAGGAACTGGCCGGGAATGGTGCCGCCCTTCACCTCGTCGACGAATTCGAAGCCGCCGCCTCTCGGCAGGGGTTCGATCCGCAGGAACACTTCGCCGAACTGGCCGGCGCCGCCGGTCTGCTTCTTGTGGCGATGGTGGCCATCGGCGTTGCCGCTGACGGTTTCGCGGTAGGCGATGCGCGGCGGGTGCGTCCTGACCTCGACGCCGTAGCGGTCCTTCAGGCGCTGCAGCATCACCCGCAGGTGCAGGTCGGACAGGCCGCGCATGACCGTTTCGTTGGTCTCGATGTTGTGCTCGACCACGAATGCGGGATCTTCCTCCGCCAGCTTGTGCAGCGCGGTCGCCAGCTTCTGCTCCTGGCCCTTGCTGGCCGGCTCGACCGCGAGCCCGAACATCGGCTTGGGAAACGCCATCGGCGCCAGGTGGATGTGGTCCTCGTCGTGCGAATCGTGCAGCACCGCATCGAAATGCAGTTCGTCGATCTTCGCGACCGCGGCGATGTCGCCGGGGATCGCCTGCGCGACTTCGACGTGGTCCTTGCCCTTGAGCTTGAACAGGTGGGCGACCTTGAACGCCTTCTTGCCGTCGTCGACGAACAACTGGGTGTCCTTGCGCACCGTGCCCTGGTAGACGCGGAAGATGCCGAGCTTGCCGACGAAGGGGTCGTTGATGATCTTGAACACGTCGGCGATCACATGCGCCTGCGGGTCGGGGGCGGCGGCGATCGGTTGCGCCTGGTCGCCGGTGCCCTTCATGAAGGGCGGGGCGTTGGCTTCGCCCGGGTGCGGCAACAGCCGCTCGGCGACGTCCAGCAATTCGCGCACGCCGGCGCCGCTGCGCGCGGACACGAAGCACACCGGGACCAGGTGCCCTTCGCGCAGGCATTGCTCGAAGGCGTCGTGCAACTCCTGTCCCGACAGGCCATCCTCGCCGAGGTCGAGGAAGTGGTCCATGACGGTTTCGTTGATCTCGACCACCTGGTCGATGATCCTGCGGTGCCAGTCCGCGACCGGGCCCAGGTTGCTGGTGCCGGAGGACTGCCAGAAGCAATCGACCACCGACTTGCCGCCCTCGGCCGGCAGGTTGAGGGGCAGCACTTCGGTGCCGAAGGTCTCGCGCAGGGTGTCGAGCAACGCGCCGAGTTTCGCGCCCGGATGATCGATCTTGTTGACCACGATCACCCGGCAGAGATTGCGCGCCTTGGCGTGCTCCATCATCCGGTGGGTGCCGTAACTGATGCCGCTGTCGGCATCGACGACTACCGCCACCGTTTCCACCGCCGCCAGCGCGGACAGGGTGGGGCCGCGGAAATCCGGATAGCCGGGGGTGTCGATCAGGTTGACGTGGATCGGCGGTTGTCCGTGCGGGGCGTGGTCGATGCTGGCGATCGCGGCGTCGATGGAATGGCTGCGCTCGCGTTCGATCGGGTCGAAGTCGGAAACCGTGCTGCCACGTTCGATGGTGCCTGCCGTCTGGATTGCGCCGCCGGCATGCAGCAGGGCTTCGAACAGGGTGGTCTTGCCGGCGCCGGGGTGGCCCGCCAGGGCCACGTTGCGGATCTGCTGTGTGCTGTAGGACATGAGCCCGTTCCTCCTTCGCGTGCGAATGGACGTGGCGTCATGGCTGTCCGCGCTTTGCGCCGGAGCAGTGCGCTCGGCGGGCGGTCATGGCGGACTGGCACCTTAGCGCGGAATCCGGCGGCGATGTCTTGCGCTGCAACATCGGCGAGGCGGGGCAAACGCTAGGACACCCTCAATCGAAGTGCATGCAGCCGGGCGTAATGCGGCTGGCAGGCGTCGGCGACCTGTTGCGCCGTTTCGCCCAGTTCGATTGCGCGCGGCTCCGGCATTTCGAATCCGGTGGATTCCCAGACGTGCGCATACCAGTGCGGTGCCCAGATGCCGTCGCTTGCGCGCGGGCCGCGTGGCCAGCGCAGCATGCGTTCGCTGAAGCCGAGGCCGAGCCAGTCGCACAGCGCGCGCAGGTGCGCCTCCGGCGCGCGCAGGAAATCGCCGGAGTCGATCACCGGCGGTGGAGTGCCGGCATCCGCAAGTTCCTCGTACAGCTCCACCTGCTGGCGCAGGCCGATGTCGTCGGCTTCGACATGCGCGCGCGACTTGACGTAGGAGGCGACCACCTCGCGCGGGTCGCGGATCAGCAGCACGTTGCGCAGCGTGCCGATCCAGTCATGGTCGATGTGCGGCAGCAGGTGGTGGGTCATGTGCTTCTGGTACCAGACCGGCGCGCCGCCGGGTGCGGGACCGGACAACGCATCCACCACCTTGCGCCAGTCGGTCTCGCCAGCGGCGATCACCTCGTCGCGACCGGGATGGTCCAGGCCGGTATGCGCGAGGTAATGCGCATACAGCGGTTCGTCGCTGACCTCGCAATCCCCGCGGTTTTCCCACGCACGCATCATCGCGGTGGAGATGTTGCGCGGCCCGGACCAGATCGCGACCCGCAGCGGCGCGCTCACGAGGCGGCGCCGGCGATCGCCTTGCGCGCGGCGATATCGCGCGCCAGCCACTCGCGGTAGAGCCCCTGCAGCCGTTCCACCATCGGCCCGCGTCCGTCGCTGATCGCGCGCCCGTCGATGCTGCGCACCGGCACCACCCCGGCGAAGGTGCCGGTGACGAAGGCCTCGTCGGCGCCGTAGGCCTCGGTCAGGCTGAAGTTCTTCTCGAACACCGGGATGCCGGCCTCGCGGCAGAACGCGATCACGTTGGCGCGGGTGATCCCGCCCAGGCAGTAGTCGCCGGTCGAAGTCCAGACTTCGCCCTTGCGGACGATGAAGAAATGGGTGGAGTTGCAGGTGGCGACGAAACCGTGCGGATCCAGCATCAGGCCTTCGTCCGCACCGGCGGTGTAGGCCTGGATGCAGGCGGTGATGCAGTTGAGCTTGCTGTGCGAATTGAGCTTGGGGTCCTGCACGTCGGGGAAGCCTCGGCGCACGTGCACGGTGAACAGGGTGATGCCGCGCTCGGCGTTCTCCGGCGATGCGGTCTTGTACTCGGGGATGATCACCACGGTGGCGGGGCCGATGGTGACGCGCGGGTCCTGGTACGGCGTGCGCTTGACCCCGCGGGTGACCATCAGCCGGATATGCACGCCGCCGGCGGCGTCCATGCCGTTGCCCGCCAGGGTCTCGCGGATCGCGTCGGCGAGCGCGGCGCGATCCATGCCGATGTCGAGCATGATCGCCTTGGCGCCTTCATGCAGGCGGTCGAGATGGGCATCGAGGAAGGCCGGCTGGCCGTCGACCACGCGCAACCCTTCCCACACGCCGTCACCCAGGACGAAGCCGCTGTCGAACACCGAGACGAAGGCGCGATCGCGCGGATGCAGCGTGCCGTTGATCCAGATGCGGATATCGGCGTTGCGCGGATCGTCCGCCGCGTGCTGGGTGCCCTGGGTCATCGCGATGCGCATCCTCGTCCTGGTCCGCGGATGGTAGCGCGCGCCTTGGCCGGGTCGACAAGCTGTCGGCCTGCTAAACGCGGGTGCCGCCGGGATGTGGATTCAGTTCCACGTCAATGTCGGCGCCGCAGTGTTCCACTCACGCCGGACAACTGTTTCCCGGCGACGGGGAACTACCATGAAATGCATTTCCTCCGCGTTGCTGGCCGTTGGCCTGCTTGCCGGCAGCGCCACCCCTGCCCTTGCCCAGTCGGGCAACTACGGTTACGGCGGCGACCGCTATGGCACCCAGGGCGAAGCGCAGTACGACTATGCCCGGGTCGTGCGGGTGGACCCGGTCCTCGATGGCGGGTATGGCGACAGCCGCACGACCGGCTACGGCAACCAGCGTTGTTACGAGACCACCACCGCCGGCGGCTACGAGCGCAATGGCGGGTACCCGAATGGCTACGGCAACACTGGTTACCCGGACGGCTACGGCGGCTCGGGCGATGGCCATGGCTACAACCAGGGCGCGCGCAACGTCGCCACCATCGTCGGCGGGATCGCCGGCGCGGTGTTGGGCAGCCAGGTCGGTGGCGGCTCCGGTACCTATGTCGCAACCGCGATCGGTTCGATGGTCGGCGGCATGGCCGGTCGCCACATCTACGACCGGACCCAGCAGGACCGCTACGTACGTCCCGGCACGGTGCGGGTCTGCGACCCCGAGCCGGTGAGCGGTGGCTA
Source organism: Thermomonas sp. (assembly GCA_035456065.1). Lineage (GTDB taxonomy): Bacteria > Pseudomonadota > Gammaproteobacteria > Xanthomonadales > Xanthomonadaceae > Thermomonas. The sequence continues at coordinate 40,108 of DATIDW010000014.1, forward strand.
CGGCGGTTACAACGACGGCTATCGCAGCGGCAACGCCGGCGGGTACGACGTCACCTACGAATACAACGGCCGTCGCTATACCCGACGCATGGACTACCACCCCGGCGAACGCGTGCGCGTCCGCGTGGATGTGACGCCGCAGTAAGCCGACTTCGCAATGCATGAAACGAAGGGGCCGCAGGGCCCCTTTGTTGTTTCAGTGCGAAAAGCGGAAAGGGGTCAAAGGAAAAGGGGTCGAGAACATTTCCCTTCTGCCGTACGAGTATCCGGCCCAACGGGAAGGAAATGTTCTCTGACCCCTTTCGGCGCGAACGCCCGCCACTCCCACCGCTCCAACTCCTCCGCTATTCCGGCCAGTCGAGCGCCCCGGTCACCACCGCCACCGCACGGCCGCCCGACCAGACATCGCCGTCGGCGTCGATCCGCAGTTCGATGATCGCGTCATGCCCGACCTCGCGGCCCTGGCTGGCCCGGTAGAAGCCGCCGGGAAGGTCGGGCAGGGCGCCACGCTCCGCCAGCCATGCGGCCAGGGTCGCGTTGGCGGCGCCGGAGGCCGCGTCCTCGAACTGCGCCGGGGCGCCGACGAAGGCGCGTACCGCGTAGTGATAGACCGGGTCCTCGCTGCGGGCGTAGACGAACAGGCCCATGCTTTCGGTGGCGTTGGCCAGGGCGACGACGGCGTCCCAGTCCGGCGTGGCGCGCCGCAGGTCGCTCTCGCTGGCCAGTTCCGCCAGCCACCAGCGGCGGCCGCCATCCATCAATACCGGCGGCAACGCGCCCAGCGCCAGCCCGGCCAGGGCAGCGCGCAGGCGCGGGTCATCGGGCGATGCGACCTCCTGCACCCGCGCACGCGGCGTGCGCACGGCGACGGTGCGTTCCGTGCCCTCGCCGGAGACTGCCAGTGGCAGTTTGCCGGCGATACCGTCCTGGACCAGGAACCCTCCACGCGGCGTCGCAAGCCCGGCATCGAGCAAGGCATGCGCGGTGCCCACGCTCGGGTGTCCGGCGAACGGTACTTCACGGCGTGGGCTGAAGATGCGGATGCGATGGGTGGCGTCGCCGGGGCTGGCGGGGAACACGAAGGTCGTTTCCGGCAGTCGCGTCCATCGCGCGATCGCCTGCATCGCGGCATCGTCCAGGCCCTCGGCATCCAGCACCACCGCCAGCGGATTGCCTGCGCCCGGGCGCGAGGCGAACACATCGAGTTGCACGTAGCGACGGGGCATGGCGGTCGGATCGGGAGGGGCCGCGCAGCTTACCAATCCAGGGTGCCGGCAATGACCTGCTGCACCTCGCCGCCGATCCACACCTCGCCTTCTGCTTCGACGCGCACGTGGACGCGGCCGTCGCGACCCAGTTCGCGTCCCTGGCTGGCGATGTAGCGCCTGTCGCCCCCGGGCAGGCGACCTTGCGCATGCAGCAGCGCGCCGACCAGGGCATTGGCGCTGCCGGTGACCGGGTCCTCGGGCACGTTGACCGCATCCCCCGGGCAGAACGCGCGCACCACGACGTCGTGGCCGTGCGCCGGTTCCAGCGCATAGATCGCCACGCCGGTGGACGCAGTCGCATTGGTCCAGGCGGCGATGGCGGCGAAATCCGGCTTCAGGCCGCGCAGCAAGGCGGGCGATGCCGCCTCGACCATCCACCACGACGGCCCGTTGTTCCACAGCGCGGCGGCCTGCCCGGGGGGCGCGATCGCGTCCAGACCGGCCAGCGGCGCGTGCTCCTGCAGGAATCGCGCAGGCGGGCTGCGCACGGCGACGCGCGGGTTGGCGTGGTCGCCGGTGACCTCGACCGGCAACAGGCCGGCCTCGCACTGCTGGATCAGGCGGCCGTCGCGCGGCGTCGCCAGTCCGTGCACGACCGCCGTCCACGCCGCGCCCACGCTGGGATGGCCGGCGAACGGCAGCTCGCTGCCGGGGGTGAAGATGCGGATCCGGTAGTCGGCGCCGGGACCGGGCGGCAGGAAGAAGATCGTCTCCGACAGGTTCAGCCAGGCCGCCAGTGCCTGCATCGTGGCGGTGTCCATGTCGCCGGCATCGAACACCACGCCGAGCGGGTTGCCGGTGCCGACGCGCGCGGCGAACACATCCAGTTGCAGATAACGACGTGGCATGTCGGGCGCGTCTCACGGGGCGGGGAGGCCGGCTAGAATGCACCACCCCCGCGCCGCGGGTCTCCCCTCCCCAAAATTCCCCCAGGGCCCATGTCCAATCCCCACGCGTCCAACGATCACTGGCTGGTGCTGAAGTTCGGTGGCACGTCGGTTTCGAAACGCGAGCGCTGGGACACCATCGGCCGGCTGGCGCGCGAACGCGCGGAGCAGGAAGGCGCGCGGGTGCTGGTGGTGGTGTCGGCGCTGTCCGGGGTCACCAACGAATTGACCGCGATCGCGAACGGTGACGATGTCAGGGGCCGTGTCGCCGCACTCATCCAACGTCATCGCAGCTTCTGCAGCGACGACCTCGGCATCGATCCCGAGGCCGCGCTCGGTGAGCGCCTTCGCGCATTGGAAGCCTTGCGCGACGACCCGCGCGCGGCGACGCGCGCGCTGGACTGGCAGGCCGAGGTGCTGGCGCAGGGCGAATTGCTTTCGTCCACGGTCGGCGCGGCCTACCTGCGCGGGCAGGGCCTGGATTTCGGCTGGTGCGATGCGCGCGAGTGGCTGGATGCGCTGCCGCCGCAGCCCAACCAGACCGACTGGTCGCAGCGCTTGTCGGTCAACTGCCAATGGCAGGCCGACGCGGCATGGCGCGAACGGTTCACGGCGCAGCCGTCGGGGCTGCTGCTGACCCAGGGGTTCATTTCCCGCCACCAGGACGGCGGCACCGCGATCCTCGGGCGCGGCGGTTCCGACACATCGGCGTCGTACTTCGGCGCCCTGCTCGGTGCGCACCGGGTCGAGATCTGGACCGACGTGCCGGGCATGTTCAGCGCCAATCCGCGCGAGGTGCCGGATGCGCGCCTGCTGACCCGGCTGGACTATTACGAAGCGCAGGAAATCGCCACCACCGGCGCCAAGGTGCTGCACCCGCGCTCGATCAAGCCCTGCCGCGACGGCAACGTGCCGCTGTGCATCCTCGATACCGGCCGTCCGCACCTGCCGGGCACGCGCATCGACGAGAATGCCGAGCCGGTGCCGGGCGTGAAGGCGATCAGCCGCCGCAACGGGATCGTGCTGGTGTCGATGGAAGGCATCGGCATGTGGCAGCAGGTCGGCTTCCTCGCCGACGTGTTCGCGCTGTTCCGGAAGCATGGCCTGTCGGTGGACCTGATCGGTTCCGCCGAGACCAATGTCACCGTGTCGCTGGATCCATCCGAGAACCTGGTGAATACCGACGTGCTGTCGGCGTTGTCGGCCGACCTGTCGAAGATCTGCAAGGTGAAGATCATCGTGCCGTGCGCGGCGATCACCCTGGTCGGCCGCGGCATGCGCTCGCTGCTGCACAAGCTGTCCGAGGTGTGGGCGATGTTCGGGCGCGAGCGCGTGCACCTGATCTCGCAGTCGTCGAACGACCTCAACCTGACCTTCGTGGTCGACGAGGCCGCCGCCGACGGCATGCTGCCGAAGCTGCATGCCGCGTTGATCGACAGCGGGGCGATGCCGGTCTACGAGGCCGAGGTGTTCGGCCCGCGCTGGCGCGAGATCAACGGCGCAGTGCGCCCGCGCCCGACCCCGTGGTGGCATGCCCCGCGCGAGCGCGAGCGGTTGCTCGAACTCGCCCGCGGCGAGACCCCGCGCTACGCCTACCACCTGCCGACCGTGCGCGAACGCGCGCGCCAGCTGAAGGCGATCGCCGCGGTCGACCATCGCTACTACGCGATCAAGGCGAATTCGCATCCGGCGATCCTGCGTACGCTGGCGGAGGAGGGCTTCGGCCTGGAATGCGTGTCGCTCGGCGAGCTGCAGCGCGTGTTCGAGGCAGTGCCGGGCTTCGATCCGAAGCGCGTGCTGTTCACCCCCAACTTCGCGCCGGTGCCGGAGTACGAAGCGGCGTTCGCGCTGGGCGTCAACGTCACCATCGACAACGTGGAACTGCTGCGCCAGTGGCCGGAGGTGTTCCGCGGCCGCACGGTCTGGCTGCGCATCGACCTGGGCCACGGCGATGGCCACCATGCCAAGGTCAACACCGGGGGCAAGGACGCGAAGTTCGGCCTGTCCACGCAACGGGTGGAGGAGTTCCTCGACGTCGCGCGAGGCCTGGGCATACGCATCACCGGCCTGCACGCGCACCTCGGCAGCGGCATCGAGACCACCGCGCACTGGAAGCTGGTGGTCGACGAACTGGCCGGCTTCGCGCGCCGCATCGGCACCGTCGAGGTACTCGACATCGGCGGCGGCCTGCCGATCGCCTACAGCGCCGACGACGAACCCTTCGACCTGGATGCATGGGCGGAGGGCCTCGCGCAGATCAAGGCCGTACACCCCGCGTTCCGGTTGGCGATCGAGCCGGGCCGCTTCCTGGTCGCCGAGAGCGGCGTGGTGCTGGCGCGCGCGACACAGGTGGTGGAGAAGGATGGCGTCCGCCGTGTCGGCCTTGATGCCGGCATGAACGTGCTGATCCGTCCCGCGCTCTACGACGCCTGGCACGACATCGTCAACCTCGCGCGGCTGGACGAGGACTGCGACACCGACTTCGACGTGGTCGGCCCGATCTGCGAGTCCAGCGACATCTTCGGCAACCGGGTCAAGCTGCCGGCCGCCACCGCGCCGGGCGACGCGATGGTCATCGCCGACGCCGGCGCCTACGGTTTCAGCATGGCCAATACCTACAACCTGCGCGCACTGCCCGCAGAGGACATCCTCGATGGCACCGGCAATGAGTGACTGGGTGTTCGAGCGCGACGCGATCCGTGCGTTCCGCTTCGTGGGTTGCGGCTTCGATGCCGCGACCGGCGTGGCGCGGCTGGTCTACGCCTTCGATGACGGCCCGGAGCTGGTCGAGACGGTGACCTTGCCGGGTGCGCCGTTCCAACTGGACGCGACGCGCAGCAATGCGGTGGAGCGCGCGGTGCGCCTGCTGCACCTGGTCGCCGGCGTGAGTTACTACAAGGCGGCGGTGCCGAGCGAGATCCGCATCGACGGGTACGACATCGATGCCGCCACCGCGACGCTGCTGGACACGGTGTACCTCAACGGGCTGGGCGAGTTCGCCTATCGCAATGGCCTGGACCTGCGTGGGCGGATCCGTTTCCCGCATGCCGACGACGCGCCGGTGCCCGCGCCGGCACTCGGCCTGCGCGAACACGCGCTGGTCGCGATCGGGGGCGGCAAGGATTCGCTGGTCAGCATCGAGGCCCTGCGCGCCGAGGGCGTGGCCCAGACCGTGACCTGGATCGGCGGCTCGCAGCTGATCGCCGCCTGCGCCGCGCACACCGGCCTGCCCACGCTCAACATCGGCCGCCAGCTGGCGCCACAGTTGTTCGACCTCAATCGGCAGGGCGCGTGGAACGGGCATATCCCGGTGACCGCGGTGAATTCCGCGATCATGGCGTTCGCCGCGGTGGTGCTCGGCGTCGACCAGGTGGTGTTCTCCAACGAACGCTCGGCGAGCTACGGCTCGATCATCCCCGGCACCGGCGAGGTCAACCACCAGTGGTCGAAGGGCTGGGCGTTCGAGTCCGCGTTCGGCGCGCACCTGCAGTCGCATGTCGCCGCGGACCTGCAGTACTACTCGTTGCTGCGCCCGCTCAGCGAGCTGGCGGTCGCGCGCCAGTTCGCGAAGACCGATCGCTACGACGCGCACTTCTCCAGTTGCAACCGCAATTTCCACATCCTCGGCGAACGGCCAACCAGTCGTTGGTGCGGGGTCTGCCCGAAGTGCCACTTCGTGTTCCTGGCGCTGGCGCCATTCGTGCCGAAGTTGCGCCTGGTCGGCATCGTCGGTCGCAACCTGCTGGATGACCCGGCGCAGACCGGCGGCTTCGACGCCCTGCTCGAATACCAGGACCACAAGCCGTTCGAGTGCGTCGGCGAGGGACGCGAATCGCGCGCGGCGATGGCCGCGCTGGCGCAGCGCCCGGAATGGCGCGAGGACGCGCTGGTCGCGCGCTTCGCCCGCGAGATCGCGCCGCAGCTCGACGCCGGCGAGCTGCGCATCGAGCCGCTGCTGGTGCTGGACGACGAGCAGCGGATTCCCGCCGCATTGTGGGAACGACTGCGTGCCCGTTTCGCCGCCTGATCGCGCATGAAGGTCGCCGACCTCGCCGGCAAGCGCATCGCCCTGTGGGGTTGGGGTCGCGAGGGGCGCGCCGCGTACGCCGCGTTGCGTGCACGCTTGCCCGGACAGGCGCTGACCCTGTTTTGCAGCGAGGCGGAAGCCGCCGATGCGGGGGCGACGAACGATCCGATGCTGGCGATCGGGCATGTGCCCACCGGTGAACGCCTCGGCGCGTTCGACGTGGTGGTGAAGTCGCCCGGCATCAGTCCGAACACTCCGGAAGCGCTGGCGGCCGCATCGAAAGGCACGCGTTTCATCGGCGGCACCGCGCTGTGGTTCGGCGAGCGCGCCGACGCCACGGGCGAAATCGCCAACGCGATCTGCGTGACCGGCACCAAGGGCAAGAGCACCACGTCCTCGTTGCTCGCGCACCTGTTGCGCGCGGCGGGCGTGCGCACCGCGCTGGCCGGCAACATCGGCCTGCCGCTGCTGGAACTGCTGGACGACGAGGCCGACGCCTGGGCGATCGAGTTGTCCAGCTACCAGACCCGTGATGTTGCTGCGTCCGGCGCGCGACCGCGCATCGCCATCGTCACCAACCTGCATCCCGAACACCTCGACTGGCACGGCAGCGAGGCGCGCTACATCGCCGACAAGCTCGCGCTGGTGACCGATGCCAAGCCGCGCGTCGCGGTGCTCAATGCCGCCGATCCGCGCCTGGCCGCACTGGTGCTGCCCGACAGCGAAATCCGCTGGTATGGCGATGCGCGTGGCTGGCATCTGCGCGAGGACGCGCTGCATCGCGGCGGCGCGTTCGTGATGGACACCGCCGGCCTGCCGCTGCCCGGTTGGCACAACCGCAGCAACCTGTGCGCCGTGCTCACCGCGCTGGATGCGTTCGGATTGGACGCTGCTGCGCTGGCCCCGCACGCGGCCACGTTCCAGCCGCTGCCCAACCGCCTGCAGCCGGTCGGCGAGCGCGACGGCATCCTCTACGTCAACGATTCGATCAGCACCACGCCGATGGCCACGCTGGCCGCGCTGGCGCTGTATCGCGAACGTCCGGTCGCCTTGCTGGTGGGCGGGCACGACCGGGGCCTGCCATGGGACGGGTTCGCGGCGGCGATGCGTACGCATGCGCCGCGCGCGATCGTGACCATGGGGCATGGCGTGGCCTCGCAGAATGGCCCGCGTATCCGTGCTCTGCTGGAACCGGTCGCCGAAGCAGGCGGCTTCGCGCTGTCGTCGGCAAGCGACCTGGCGGAGGCGATGGCGCAGGCACGCGCGGCCTTGCCGGCCGGTGGCGTGGTGCTGCTGTCGCCGGGCGCGCCCAGTTTCGGCATGTACCGGGATTACGTGGCCCGTGGCCGCCATTTCGCCGAACTCGCCGGCTTCGATCCCGACGTCATCAGCAGCATCACGGGGATGGGGATTGCGTAGGACTCGTCATCCCGGCGTCCGCCGGGATGACGGATGCATGTCGAGCGGCAGCTTCGGACGTTCACCCGGCTTGCCGCTGGTGGAGTTAGCGTAGGCGGACTTCCCCCGGAGATCCCGCCATGCGCCGCCAACCTCTCAATCGATTGTTGCTCGCCCTCGGATTGCTGCTTGCGACTGCCCCCGCGTTCGCCGCCATGGTCGCCAAGCCGGTCGAATGGAAGGTCGGCAAGGACCGTTTCAGCGGCTATGTCGTCTACGACGACGCCAGTAGCGACAAGCGCCCCGGCCTGGTGATGGTGCCGAACTGGATGGGCGTGACCAAGGATTCCATCGAGCGCGCCAAGGCGATCGCCGGCGACGACTATGTGGTGCTGGTCGCGGATGTGTACGGCAAGGGCAAGCGGCCGAAGGACGCGAAGCAGGCCGGTGCGTTCGCCGGTGGACTGCGCGGCGACGACCGCAGGGTCCTGCGTGCGCGCATGGACGGCGCGGTGGCGACCCTGAAGGCGCAAGGGGCGAAGGCTCCGCTGGATGCGGACAGGATCGGTGCGCTCGGCTTCTGCTTCGGTGGTTCGGCGGTGCTGGAACTGGCGCGCGGGGGCAGCGAGATTGCCGGCGTGGTCAGCCTGCATGGCGGCCTCGCGCCCGGCGCGAAATCGGCGACCGCCGCCGAAGTGAAGACGCCGGTGCTGGTGCTCAACGGCGCGGCCGACAAGGGGGTCAGCGACGCGGACATCCTCGCGTTCGAGAAGGAGATGGATGGCGCAGGCGCGGACTGGCAGTTCGTGGACTTCGCAGGGGCGGTGCATTGTTTCGCCGAACCGGGCGCGGGCAACGATCCGTCGAGCAATTGCGCCTACGACGAACGCGCGGCGAAGCGCGCATACCGGATGCTGGCGGACTTCTTCGAGGAACGTTTCGAAGCCGTGCGCTGAGACGGGGCTTCGCGGTTGTCGGGCATCCGTCCGCGGCAAGCGGAGGGATGCCGCGGCTGGAGGATGCCTAGTGGTCCCGGCTGACGGCGTAATGCGCCAGGCCGCGCAGCGCGGCGACGAACGCGTTGTCGCCGAGGACCGACAGGTCCGCCTCGGCTTCGCGCGCATATCGCCGGGCGCAGTCGCGGCTGTAGTCCAGGCTGCCGCAGGCGTGGATCGCGGCCAGCACGTCCGGCATCGCGTCGGCGTTGCCCTGCTGGATCGCGGCGCGCAGCACGTCCCGCGTCGCCGCGTCACTGTGCTGCATCGCATGGATCAGCGGCAGGGTGGCCTTGCCTTCGGCGAGGTCGTCGCCGAGGTTCTTGCCCAGCGTCGCCGCGTCCGACGCGTAGTCGAGCACGTCATCGGCGATCTGGAAGGCGTAGCCCAACGCCATGCCGTAGCGATGCAATGCGTCGCAGGTCGCGGCATCGGCACCCGCCAGCAGCGCGCCCAGGCGGGTCGCTGCGGCGAACAGCACCGCGGTCTTGCGCTCGATCACCCGCAGGTAGGCGGCTTCGTCGGTATCCGGGTTGCGCACGTGCAGCAGTTGCAGCACCTCGCCCTCGGCGATGGTGTTGGTGGTGTCGGCGAGGATCCGCTGCACGTCCATGCGCTCCAGCTCCACCATCAGCTGGAAGCTGCGCGAATACAGGAAATCGCCGACCAGCACCGACGCGGCATTGCCCCACACCGCATTCGCGGTCTTGCGGCCACGGCGCAGGTCGGATTCGTCGACCACGTCGTCGTGCAGCAGGGTCGAGGTGTGGATGAATTCGACCACCGCCGCCAGCTGGTGGGCGTCGCTCCCGCGATGACCGAGCGCACCCGCGGCGAGCAGCAGCAGCATCGGCCGCAGCCGCTTGCCGCCGGCGCCGATGATGTACTCGGCCACCTGGTTGATCAGGACCACGTCCGAGGCCAGTCGCTGGCGGATCAGCGCGTCCATCGCGGCCATTTCCGGGGCGGCGAGGGACTGGATCGCGCTCAGGTCGAGCCGCTGCGGTACGGGAGAGGCGGTGTCGGGCATGGGCTGTCGCTTGGGCGGATGCGGAATTATAGGCCGCACCGCCGCGGCGGGTCCCGCCACCCGCTTATCCGGCCGGCAGGGCTTCCGATGCGCCCTGTGCCATGCGCTTCTGCACCTCGTCGCGCATTTGCGCCAGCTCGCCGCCGATCTGCTGGCGCTTGGCCATGCCCTCGCGATGGATCTCGCGCACTTCCTCGACGGTCTGGATCAGCTTGTCGTGGACGTGGCGCAGGGTTTCGATGTCGATGACAGAGCGCTGGTTGGCCTTGGCCGTGCCCACCGAGGTGGCATGCACGAGGTCGGCGTTCTTGCGCATGAGTTCGTTGCTGGCGTCGTCGATCGCGTTGGCCAGGTCGACCGCGTTGCGCTGGTCCGCCAGCGACAACTGGATCGCGAACTGGTTGCGCCACATCGGGATGGTGATGTCGCGGACCGCGCTGAATTTCTCGATCAGCTGGATCGCATTGGCCTGGATCAGCCGGATCATCGGCAGGGTCTGGTCGGCCGCATGCTGCAGCACCTGCAGGTCCGACACGCGCTTGTCGAGCAGGCGCAGCGCGGTGTCGAGTTCGGCGCGGCGGATCCGGCTTTCCGGATCCTCCATGCCGGCCAGCGCGGCCTGGTCCTGCTGCAGTTCGGCGATCCGCACGCGCCCGGCGGCAACGTGGATCCCGAGTTCGTGGCGTTCCTCGCGCACGATGCCGTGCATCTGGTCGTATTCGCGCACGCGCTGCTGCTGGGTGGCCTGGGTCTTGCCGACGTCGCGCATCAGCTGGTCGATCTGGGTGTTGGTGGAGCTGTATTTCTGGATCAGGTCGTCGCGGCTGGCCTTCAGCTTGTCGATCAGCGGGCCGAGGATCGGCAGCCTGGAGCGCTCGCCGAACGAATCCAGGTTCAGGCTGCGGGCGATGCGGACCACGTCGCCGAGCTTGTCGCCGGAGCCATCGAGGTCGGCGTTGCGCACCTTGTCGAGCAGTTGGGTCGAGAAGTTGCTGGTCTTGCCCGCCGCTTCGCGACCATAGGCGTGCAGGTTGCCAGGGCTGATGTCCTGCAGCGCGCGCGCGGCCTGCCGGATGCTGTCGATGTCCGCGCTGGTGAGCCCGAGTTCCAGCAGCGCCTGCTCGTTGAGTGCGGCCGGGAGGATGGACGTGGATTCTGGGTTGTAGGTGGTCATGGCGACTCCTTGGCGGCGGCGTGCATCTGGGTTTCGGTGTTCGATGGTGCAAGCACGGGAAGGGTGGATTCGACCGACGCGACCAGCGCCGCGGCGTCGCGCAGGCCGATTGCATCGCGCTGTCCTGCGAGTACGGCGCGATGTTGCACCAGCAGTCCTTCGATGGTCGGCAGCATATGCTGGTATCGGGCCGCCAGCGTGCGTCCGTTCCGTTCCAGCAGATCGAGCTGGGTGGCGGTCAATGCGCAAGCAGTGCGGGTCGCGTCGAGCATGCGCAGGCGTTCATGGCTCGTGGACGTCGACGGGGTGTGTGCATCGACCCCTGCGATCAACGCGCCGAAGTCCGTTGCGATCGAGGCCAGGCTATCGCGCAGCGCGGCAAGTGCGTGGTTGTGTCGATCGAGCGCCTCGCCGCGTTGCCGCGCCTGCAGCACCAGCAGCGCGAGTTGCTCGCGTAGCGCGGTGGACTGCGCCTGCAGGTCGATGTCGCGGCCAATCAGGCGGCCGAAGAACCCGACGCTCTTGCGCAAAGCGACTGCGTCCGTCGACAGCAGCGCGGCATGCAGGTCGCGCAGCGTTGCCTGGATGTCGTGCGCGGGCGAACGCAGCGCCGCCGCCTCCGCCTGCGCGCGGCGCGCGGCGTCGAGCAGCCCCGCTTCATCGAATGACCGGTCCTGCGTGCTCATTGCCCGCCAGGTTCGGTCGGTGGCCTGGGTGCAAGCGGTTTCTCCGGAGGCTCGCCGTCCTTGAACTTCAGCGTGCTGATGGTCTTCTCGAACGCGCGTTCCTCGGGGGTGCGGATGCGTGGCATCGGTCGTTCGCCGGGTTCGCGTGGCGATGCGTTCGCCACGCCGCCCTTCTTCAGTGCATCGACCAGCTCCAGCAGCGCTGAATGCAGGTGATCCTGGCGCGCCAGGGTACGCTGCAGGCCATCGAGCAGCGGTTGGTTGGCGCTGCGCAGCAGGTCGTCGACCGGTGGCGCTGGCGGCGGCCCGGCGGCAGGCGTTGCCGGCGTCGCGATGCGCGCCAGCGCCTCCAGCAGATCGTGCCACGGCGGCGGGTGGCTGGCCACTGGCGCGGGTTCGTCGCGCAGTCCCTGCAGGCCGCCGGCGATGTCGGCCAGTTGCGCGACCATGCGGCCGCCGACGTCGGCATCGTCCGCGCCCATCGCCTTGTTGCGCAGGAAATCGGCCTTGATCTGCGACCAGCGCGCCTGCTGCCCGGCGGTCATCGCACCGCGCAGTTCGGCCAGCTTGAGCAGGTTCTCCTCGGCGCCCTGGGTGAGCAGCTGCGACTCGCCGAGATAGTGGTCGGCGATGACCTGGCGCAGTTCCGCGTCGTTCATCACGGGCGAGATCTTCTCCGCCAGCTTGTTCATGTTGCGGTAGCTGCCCTGCAGCTTGAACGGCGGCTCCACGCGGTACTTGTCGGCCTGCGCGGCGCTGGCGATGTACTGCTGGTTGACCTTGTAGACCACCTCGCGGATCTGCAGCATCCGCTCCAGCACCGCGACGATCTCGTTGGTCTCGGCGCCGCTGTAGGCATGCACCAGCGCGTTGGTGGAGACCTCGCGGCCGCGCGCCTTGTCGACCAGCAGGTACAGGTCGGCGAGGTCGCGCGTGGCCAGCGGGGCGAGCACCGCATTGGACGTCAGGCTGTTCTCGATATAGCTGAGCAGGAAGGTGTCTTCCATGCCGCCGAGCACGTCGCCGAGGTTGTAGATGTCGGCGCGGTTGGCCAGCATGTCCGGGATCTTGAAGGCCTCGCCGGACTCGGTGTACGGGTTGCCCGCCATCACCACCGCGAACTTGCGACCGCGCAGGTCGTAGGTGCGGGTGCGCCCACGCCAGACGCCCTCGATGCGGCGGGTGCCGTCGCACAGCGAGATGAACTTCTGCAGGAATTCCGGATGGGTGTGCTGGATGTCGTCGACATACAGCATCACGTTGTTGCCCATCTCCAGCGCGAGGTTGAGCTTCTCGAGCTCCTGCCGCGAGGTCGCGTCGGGCGCCTGCGCCGGGTCCAGCGAGCGCACCTGGTGGCCCAGCGACGGCCCGTTGATCTTCATGAAGACCAGGCCGAGCCGGTGTGCCACGTACTCCATCAGCGTGGTCTTGCCGTAACCGGGCGGCGAGATCAGCATCAGCAGGCCCATCAGGTCGCTGCGCTTGCCTTCGCCGACCGTGCCCATCTGCTTGGCGAGGTTGTCGCCGATGACGCGCAGGTAGACGTCGTTGATCAGCTTGTTGCGGACGAACGAGGTCAGCGGGCGCGCCTTGAACTCGGACAGGCACATCGCCTCGCGCTCGCGCTGGACGATCCGCGAACGCACCTCCTGGTAGCGCCGGAACGCCGGCAGGAACACCGACTGGTGCTCGCGCAGGCGCGCCTGCAGGTCGTCGATGGCGAGGTGCAAAGTGCCTTGCACGATCCGCTCGTGCTGCCCGAGCAAGCCGCTGGCGTCCGCCATCAGGCGCACGTCGGCGATCCGGTGGGGAAGCTGCGCGCCATGCAGGTGCAGCGCCGCCGCCTCGTTCGCATGGCGGGCGAGGGTCGCGTGCTCCGGACGTGCGACCAGGGCCTGCAGCCATTGCAGCAGCAACGACCATTGCGCGCCAGGACGATCCTGCAGGCGTTGCAGGGCCTGCGCGAACAACGCGTCGCTTGCCGATCCGGCCAGCTGCGCCTGCAGCGCCTCCAGCAGGCGCGCGGCGTAACGGGTGAACGGCAGTTGGTCCGAGTCGTTGCTGATCGCGGCGAGCAGGAACGCGGCGGCTTCGTGCTCGAGGCCCTCCGCCAGCGGCAATGCCTGCTGCGCGCGCAACTGGGCGATCGCGCCGGCGAGTTCGTCGGCCAGTGCGGTGGTGGCGCTCGCATCCTGCAGCTGGCTGCGCACCGCGTTCGCGTTGCGGATGCGCTCCAGCCAACCGGCTTCCGGGGTGGCCTGGGCCTGCCGCCAGAACGCGGCCGCCAACGCGCGTGCATCGGCGGAATGCACCAGCGGGCCGGCCGGGCGATACAGCGGCACCACCGCGCGCAGGATCAGCGCGGCATCGTGGTCGTGGATGCCTTTCTCGTAGCCGTCGCGATAGCGCGCGGAGGCGAATTCGCGCACGCGGTTGGTCAATGCATCGGGATCGCCGACCAGCCGCTCGAGGGACTCGATGTCCAGCCCGTCGCGGCCGGCCAGCGCGGCCTCGAGCACTCGCCCCGCCAGGTATTCGCCGCGATAGAGCGCCGGCGATTCCGACTCCAGGGTGAGCTGCCAGAACGCGCGCAGTTCGGCCAGTTCCGGGTCGTGCAGCGGCGCCATGTAGTCGGTGCCGGTGAGGTGCACGGCCATCTCGTCGCCGCGCGGCAGCAAGGTCAGGTCGAGCGGCTGGGTGTTGACGCTGAAGCGGTGGCGCGGGCCGAGCTTGATGACGTTGCCGCCTTCCTCGAACAGGTCGCTGCGGTCGCGCAGCCCGCGCACGGCCTGGTCGCGTGCGGCCTTGATCCGCGACTCGATGTCGTCGGCCTTGACCGTGTCCTTCAGCGAACGCAGGCGTTCCGCGAGTTCGCGCAGCTTCATCACCAGTGCGTCGACGGCGAAGAACGCATTCAATTCGTCGGGGCTGGTGAAGCGCTCCGTGCGGCGGCCGAGCCCCTCGAAGATGCGGGTGGCGGCGTCGAGCACCGACTGCGCCTTGCGCTGGCGCTCGTCCAGCAGCGCCTGCCGGTGGGTTTCGAAGGCCTCCAGCAGTTCCTCGCGCTTGCCGAGGATGTCGCCCAGGAACTGCTCGTGTTCGCCGAACTGGCCTTCGAGTTCTTCCAGCTGCACCATCAACCGCGACAGCTGTTCGTCCGCCCGCTCCGGCGTGGTCGACATGTCGAGTGCGCTGGCGACGGCCTGCGCGAACAGCGAGAACTGCGCGCCGAATTGGGCCACGGCTTCGCCGGAGGCCAGCGTCTTGCGCTTCTGCTCTGCGCGCGCGCGGGCCTGGTTCAACTTCGCGTACAGCGCGGAGATCGCATCGACCACGCGGGTGCGGCGCGTGGCGTCGTCGACCTTCAGGCTCGCCATCAACTCGGACAGCCGATCGAGGTCGGCCGACATCACCTGCATGGCCGCGAGGTGTTCGCCGAGTTGGGTCGCGGTCTGCGCTTTCTGTGCCTGCTCGTCCAGCGTCTGCAGCGCCTGCTGCAAAGGCAGCAGCGCCTTGTCGCCGGCCAGGAACATGCCGGTGGCCATGCCGACGCGCTCGTTGACCTCCTGCAGCTCGACGCCCATCGCGTCGATCGCGGCGGTGTCGATGTAGCGGTAGTCGCGGATCGTCAGCAGGTGGCCGCGCTGCGCGGTGATCTCCGCCAGTGCATCGACGAACGACTGGATGCCGCTCCAACCCTCCGGCTGCATCCGCCCGAGCAGGGCGCGCTGGGTCGCGCGCGCGCCGGTCATCGCGACTTCGGACTGGCGGCGCACGTCCTGCACCTTGCCGAACTCGTCGAGCACCGATTCGCCGGTGGCGACGATTTCGCGGAGCAGGGTGGACAGCCCGCCGCACTGTGCATCGTCGATCCAGTGATGCACGTCGAACAGGCGCCGGGTGTTGTGCGCCAGCAGTTCGTAGCGCGCCGCCGACACCTCGTCGCGCTCGATGTCGCGGCCGAGGTCGAGCAGGTTGGAGACGGCGCGGACCAGTTCGGCATTGCCGATCCGGCCCATGAAGCTGGTGCCCGGCGGGCGCGCCGCCACGTATTCGTCGGACGCGAACGGGGTCTGCCAGACCTGCATCTGGTGGACGCGGGTGGGGTCGTCGGTCTCGGCGTGGAACAGCACCATGCGGCCGTCGTGCAGGCGCGCGTAGCCATGCGCGAGCACCGGCGGCTGCAGCCGGCGCTGGATCATGTTGTAGACCAGCAGCGCGGACAGGCCTGACTCGCGCTCGTAGAACACGTACAGCACGTCCTCGCCGTTCGGCGAGCGGATCACCCGCTTGTACTGCATGCCCTGCACGGCGGCGTCGAACGCCTTGTGCTCGCCGTTCTGCAGGTAGTAGCCGCCGGGGAAGATGATGCCGTGGTCTTCCGGCAGCTGGATGCAGGCCTGCACGATCGCGTCCTGGCGCACGGCCTTGCCGGTGACCGTGTTGTAGACCAGCCCGCGCCACGTGGTCTCGCGGTAGGGCAGGACCTTGAGCAGGATCAGCGCGCCGACCCTGGCGAAATGGATCTGCGCGTCGTCCAGCGATTGCGTGCCGTCGTCGACGGGTTCGCTGTAGATGCCGGCGCCGGTCTCGGTGTTGTTCTCGATCTTGAGGGTGAGGTCGCCGCCGGTGGTTTCCACGAACAGCGTGTCGAGGATGTTCAGGTGCGGGAAGCGGCCGCTGACCTCCAGCGACTTGGTCGCGCGGATCCATTCGAAGTCGAACGGCGGCGGCAGCGCGATGTCGCGCTCGCCGCGGGCATCGATGTAGTCGACTTCGCCGCTGCTGGCGATCGACCAGCGGAACACGCGCACGTCGGTGGCGTTGAGGCCGATCTGGAACGCCGCCAGCAACTTGCCGTCGCGCACGATCAGCTGCAGCAGCCTTGCGTCCTTGTAGTACGTGTAGAGCTCGGCGAAATCGCGGATGAAGCCGGGGTCGCCGAGCAGGCTGCCCGCATGGTCGACCGGGGTGACGTCGTAGCCATCGCCGACCTGCACCAGCCGATACAGCCCGAACACGTCGGACACGCTGGTGGTCGTCTTCAGGCCCATGAACACGTTGAAGCCGAACAGCAACAGCTCCCCGACCTGGACGATGTCGCGACCCACGCAGTTGTGCTCGCTGCGGATGCGCAGGCGGCCGACCAGTTCCATCCTGCTGTCGCCGAATTCCTGCAGGCGTTGCGCATTGATCGCCTGCGCGATCGACTGCAGCTTCTGGCCCTGTTCGCCCAGCCGGCGGCGCAACACCTCGTAGGCGCCGCCCTGCGCGACCGCCTGGTCGACCAGCGCGTCGCCGCCCGGCTGCTTGTCGGTGCTGTCCGTCATGAGTGCGTCCTTTCCATGGCGTCGCGAGCCTGCAGGTCAACCCGTGCGGCCGCGCAACCGCATGCCCGCGATCGCATCACGCGTTGTCGCTTCCGTCGGCGAGCGCCGGCCGCAAGTCCACGCCTGCGACCTTGGACAGCAACTGCTGCAGGATCGGGCTGTGCTGTGCCAGTCCTTCCACGGCCTTGCCCAGCGACACGCCCTTGGTCAGCGCCTCGAACACGCCGCCGTCGCCGCCGATCAGCTCGATGTTGGCGCCACGCAGCGCCTCCCCGAGCACCTCGGCGTTCTCCTTGGACACCTCGCGCCCTGCCTCGATCGAGGCCATCGCCTGCTTCAGCCCGGTCTCCAGCGCCATCCGGAATTCCTCGTGGCTGCGCGACTCGATGCTCATCTTGTCCATCGCCTCGAACTTCGAGGTCAGGCCTTCCGCTTCCGCGGCCATGCGCTTGCCGATCGAGGTCGCTTCGGCATCGCCCATCGCCTGGGTGGCGTCGGCCTGCGCGCGGCCCATCTGCGCCCTGCCTTCCGCTTCCGCGGCCAGCCGCTCGGCCAGCACCTTGGCGTCGGCGCTGCCCTGCTTGTAGTTGGCCTGCGCCTTCGCCTCGATCACCCGCGCCTCGGCCACGCCAACCTTCTCCACCGCCGCCGCGTTCGCCTCGCGCACCTGCGCATCGGCCAGGCCGGGCGCCGCGCGTTCGGCGCGCACGCCGTCGGCGAGCATCTTCTTCGCCTCGGCCTGCTTGTTGGCGGCCAGCAACTCGGCGTCCGCCATGGTGGTCAGCTCGACCGCCCGATGCTTCGCGGCGGTTTCGGCGGCCTCGGCGGCCTTCACCTCCTTGACCAGGACTTCCTGCGCGTCGGCTTCCGCCTGCAGGATGGTGACCTGCTTGGCGCGATCGGCTTCGGCCACCTCGCGGGTTTCCTTGATCTTCTCCTGGGCGATGGCGACGGTCTGGTCGATGACGGTGCGCTCCCGGACGATGTTGGCGACCTCCATGCGGCCGTTCTCGACCGCCTTGTCGCGCTCGACGCCCTGCAACTGGACCTCGCGATCGGTGGTGACCTTCTCCAGCTGCTTGGCGCGCTCCACGCGCTCCTGTTCGATGCTGACCGCGCGCGAGCGATTCTGTTCGGCCACCTCGACCTGGCGCAGCTGCTCCTGCTCGCGGATCTGGATCAGTTCGTCGGACTGCAGGCGCGCATTCTCCGAGATCAACCGCTGCTCCTCGCGCACCCGCGCCGTCTCGGCCTGTTCGCGCGCCTGCACGGTTTCGATCTCGCGCTTCTGGCGGGCTTCGGCCTCGGCCTGCTGCCGTTCCAGCGACAGCAATGCCTCGCGCGCGCTGACGTTCTTCTGGGTGATCTGCAGCTTCTCGTCCTGCTCCAGTTCGTTGGTCTTGACGTTCTGCTGAGCGGTCAGTTCGGTGATCTTGCGGATGCCCTGCGCATCCATGATGTTGTTCTGGTCGAGCATGTGCTTCGGGGTCTGCTCGAGGTAGTCGATCGCGACGTCCTCCAGCACGTAGCCGTTGAGGTCGTTGCCGATGACCTTGACGATCTCGTCGCGGAATTCCTGCCGCTGCTCGAACAGGTCGGTGAACTCGAACTTCTTGCCGACCGTCTTCAGCGCCTCGGAGAACTTGGCGTTGAACAGCTCATCGACGGCGTTCTTGTCGGAGGCGCGGTCCGCGCCGATCGCCTTGGCCACCCGCAGCACGTCCGCCTGCGTCTCGTTGACGCGCAGGTAGAACGCCACGGTGATGTCGGCGCGCATGTTGTCCTTGCAGATCAGGCCTTCCTTGCCGCGGCGATCCACCTGCAACGTGATCAGGCTGATCTTCATCAGCTCGGCGCGATACAGCACCGGGACGATCAGCGCGCCGGTGAAGTGCACCTTGGGCTGCGAACTCATGTCGTTGACGATCAGCGCGGTGCCCTGGTCGACCTTCTTGTAGAAGGCCTTGAACAGGCCCATCAGGCCGAACACCACGATCAGGACAAGGCCTAGCCCGACGAGAGCCGGGGCGATGAGGGACATGGACATCGAAAACTCCTGTGGTGTGCTTGATGGTGCTCAGTGCGCGTTGAACTGCGATTCGGAAATGACCAGATACGTGTTGGCGGCGGCGTCGTGCTCCAGCAGCACCACGCGATCGCCGCGCAGGAAGCCCGCCGGTGCCGTTGCGCGCACCTGCAGGATGAGTCCCGCGCCGCCGTCGGCGAATTCGGCGCGGCCCTGGCGGGCGTCGACCTCCGGCGAGATCACCGTGCCGACCCGGCCGAGCAGGCTGGGTGGCAGCGGCGGTCGCAGCCTGACGATCATCATCCGCACCGGCCGCAGCAACAGCGACGTGGCGAAGATGCCCGGCACCAGCGCGCCGACCAGGGTGGCGATACCGCCAAGGAACCGCAGCGGCGCCGGCAGGTGCTGCAGCAACAGCAACTGCACGAAATAGCTGGACAGCCAGCCGAAGAACGCGAGCACGGCGAGCACCAGCATGATCGGCACGCCGCCCAGCCCGAGCCTTGCGAGCAGGCCGGCGTTCTCGCTGGCATGGCCGTGGTCGCCGTCGCCCGCCAGGAAGCCGTCCAGGGCATCCACATCCACCAGGCCGGTGGCCGCCAGCAGCCAGTACACCGCGCAGAACGCCAGCAGGATGCTGTAGGGCAGCGTGGGGAAAGTCAGGGCGGTCTGCAGGAACTCGGTCATTCGGGATCCGTGGTCAGCGCTTGGAGGGCGGAGTGTGCGGGACTTTCGGTTTCATGCGCCTGGCGATTCGTTCGAGTACCGCGTCCGCCGCGTCGGCCGCCGCCTCCTTCGGTGAAACGGGTGTCGCGCGCGATTCCGGCCCGCCACCCGCCTTCCGCTGCCGCGCGCGCTGCGCAGGCGCCATCGCGGGTTCGGGATGCACGGCGCCGGCCGACCGCCGGCGCGCCACGCTCGCCTGCGCCTGCTGCAGGCTGGCGCTCGCGCGCAGGATGTCCACCTGGTGCTTGAGCCGTCGCAACTGGTATTCGCCCTGTTCCAGCGCATGCGCCAGCGCGGCCTCCTGTTCCGCCAGCGTCGTCGCCTGCGCCTGTGCCTCGGCGAGGAGGGGCTGCAGCGCCACGATCCGTTCCGCGGCCTCGCGCGCCTGCGTGCGCTTGCGTCCGCGCAACGCCTGCTCGGCTTGCGCGGTGAGCTCGGCGATGCGCGTGCGCAGGTCCTGCTCGTGCTGGCGGGCGACGATGCGGGAGGCCTTGGCGCTGGCGATGTCGGCGCGCAGCCGGTGGAGGACGTCGTCGACGGCGCGGATGTCCTGGTCCAGGCGGCGTTCGACCCTGTCGCCGAACAAGGCATCGGATACCCCAGCGACATCCCCGCCCAGCCTCGCCAGCCATTGTCCGAGCAGGCCCGGCATCAGGCCACCGATCCGGTCGGCAACAGGTAGCCGGCGAAGGCCTCGGTCGCGCCGAGCACGTTCTCCGCCAGCGTTTCGATCTCGAACATCAGGCTGGCGAGCCGGGAGTGCGCGTCGAGCGCGCCGAACATGATGTAGCTGGGCACGCCTGCGACCGCCTGCACGGCGATGGTCGACAGCGGCAGCAGCTTCTGCGTGCGGAGCACGTGGAGGTTGAACAGGGCAGGGTCCGCCACCATCGCCACCGGCCACAGGTAGGCCTCCACGATGATCTGCTCGCCAACCGCGGCCACGAACAGCGACAGGTCGCCATGTTCGTGCAGGACCAGATGCAGGCTGGGCTCGGCGCCCTCGATGGTCTCGATGGTGAGCATGCCGTCGCGCACCGCTGCCGTTTCGCCCAGCGCCTGGCGGATGCTGGGGATGCTCCAGCCCGCTTCCGACTGACCCGGCGCCACCGGGTCGCGCTCGTGCCCACGCATCGATTTCTCGATGGCCGCCAGCTCCGCCGCGTACTCGGGCCGGATCCACACGTCCTTCTTGACCAGTCCTTGCCCGCGCAGCCGCTCGCGATAGCTGCGCTGGTGCTCCGTGGAGGCCTTCAGCGGTGCCTGACCGGATTTCATGTAATCGAATCTATTGATTACATGAAATTTCGTCAAGCGATTTTCGAAGGGTGGGAAACGAGCCCGCATTCACCTTCGGGTGAGGGCAGGATTCCCCCGACCCGATCGTCCGGCAGGTTCCGACTGCGCCGGGGGCGGCGGCTATACTTCAATGCTGGTCGTCCGCTCCGGACGATAACGAGTCGAGGAAGACCATGGCACGTGGTGTCAACAAAGTGATCCTGCTTGGCAACCTGGGCAACGACCCGGAGATCAAGTACACCCAGGGCGGCATGGCGATCGGCACGCTCAGCGTGGCCACGACCTTCTCCCGCAAGGACAAGGACGGCAACTTCCAGGAAAAGACCGAGTGGCACCGGGTCAAACTGTTCGGCAAGACCGCGGAAGTGGCCGGCGAGTACCTGAAGAAGGGCCGCCAGGTCTATATCGAGGGCCGGATCGAGTACGGCTCCTACGAGAAGGACGGCATCAAGCACTACACCACCGACATCATCGGCGAGGACATGCAGATGCTCGGCGGCGGTGATGGACAGCGTGGCGGTGGCGAAAGTGGCGGCGGTGGCGGTGGCTACCAGCAGCGCGGCGGTGGCGGCGGCAGCTACGGCAGCGGCGGCGATCGCCCGCAGCGTGCACCGGCCCAGCGGCGCGACCCGGCGCCGGCCAAGCCGGCCAATTTCGACGACGTGCCGTTCGACGACGACATCCCGTTCTGAGGCCGATCGCCCCGGCACGCGCACCCGAGCCATCAATGCAAGGAAGCTGACAGCATGACGACCTGGCTGGTCACCGGCGGCGCCGGATTCATCGGGGGCAATTTCGTGCTGCGCGCGGTGCGCGATGGCATCCGGGTGGTGAACCTCGATGCGCTGACCTATGCCGGCAACCGCGACACCCTGTCGTCGCTCGACGGCGACGCCAACCACGTCTTCGTGCATGGCGACATCGGCGATCGCGCGCTGGTCGCACGGCTGCTGTCCGAGCATCGCCCCGAAGCGGTGGTGAACTTCGCCGCGGAGAGCCACGTCGACCGCTCCATCGATGGCCCGGCGGCGTTCATCCAGACCAACGTGGTCGGCACGCTCGCCTTGCTGGAAGCGGTGCGCGATCACTGGAAATCGCTGGAAGGCGAAGCGCAGCAGGCCTTCCGATTCCTGCACGTGTCCACCGACGAGGTCTACGGCTCGCTCGGCGAGACCGGCACGTTCAGCGAAACTTCGCAGTACGCGCCGAACTCGCCGTATTCGGCGTCGAAGGCCGCGTCCGACCACCTGGTCCGCGCCTTCCACCACACCTACGGCCTGCCCACGCTCACCACCAACTGCAGCAACAACTACGGCCCGTACCACTTCCCCGAGAAGCTGATCCCGCTGGTGATCGCCAAGGCGCTGGCTGGCGAACCGCTGCCGGTCTATGGCGATGGCAGGCAAGTCCGCGACTGGTTGTTCGTCGCCGACCATTGCGAGGCGATCCGCACCGTGCTGGCGAAGGGGCGGGTGGGCGAGACCTACAACGTCGGCGGCAACGCCGAGATGCAGAACATCGAGGTCGTGCACGCGATCTGCGCGCTGCTCGACCAGCGCCGCCCGCGCGAAGACGGCAAGCCGCGCGCATCGCAGATCACCCATGTCGCCGATCGCCCGGGCCACGATCGCCGCTACGCGATCGATGCCTCGAAACTGCGCGACGAACTGGGCTGGGAACCGGCCTACGACTTCGAGCGCGGCATCGCCGAGACCGTGGACTGGTACCTCGCGAACCAGGAGTGGGTGAAGCGCGTGCTGGATGGCTCGTATCGCCTTGAACGAATCGGGGTGGCAGCGTGAGTGCGGCCGGACGCGAGGGCCAGCTCCGAAAAGGAATCATCCTGGCCGGCGGCTCCGGCACCCGGCTGTATCCGATCACCAAGGCGGTCAGCAAGCAGCTGCTGCCGGTGTTCGACAAGCCGATGATCTATTACCCGCTGAGCGTGCTGATGCTGGCCGGGATCCGCGAGGTGCTGATCATCAACACCCCGCATGAGCAGGCCTTGTTCCGGCACCTGCTGGGCGATGGCTCGCAGTGGGGCATGAAGATCGAATACGCCGCGCAGCCGAGCCCGGATGGCCTGGCGCAGGCGTTCCTGATCGGTCGCGAGTTCCTCGACGGCAGCCCGAGTTGCCTGGTACTGGGCGACAACATCTTCTACGGCCAGGGGCTGACCCAACTGCTGAAACGGGCACACGCGCAGGAAAGCGGCGCGACCGTGTTCGGCTACTGGGTGCGCGATCCGGAGCGCTATGGCGTGGCCGAATTCGACGCGTCGGGCAAGGTGGTCGGCCTGGAAGAAAAGCCTGCGCACCCCAAGTCGAACTACGCGGTCACCGGCCTGTATTTCTACGACGGCCGCGCCAGCGATTTCGCCGCCGGGCTCGCGCCTTCGCCGCGTGGCGAGCTGGAAATCACCGACCTCAACCGCTGCTATCTGGATGACGGGTCGTTGCAGCTGGAAAAGATGGGCCGCGGCTACGCCTGGCTCGACACCGGCACCCACGAGTCGCTGGTCGAGGCCTCGACCTTCATCGAGACCATCGAGAAGCGCCAGGGCCTGCGGGTGAGCTGCCCGGAAGAGATCGCGTACTTCAACGGCTGGATCGACGACGAGCAGTTGCGCGAGCTCGCGCGGCCACTGGCCAAGAACGGCTATGGCCAATACCTGCTGGGCCTGCTCGAGCACGGACGCGTCGAATGAAGGTGATCCGCACCAAGCTGCCCGGCTGCGTGGTGATCGAGCCCGCGGTGTTCGGCGACGAGCGCGGCTTCTTCTACGAAGGCTGGAACGCCGCTCGCTTCGCCGGGCATGGACTGCCCACGCAGTTCGTCCAGCACAACGTCTCGCGCTCGCAGCGCGGCGTGCTGCGCGGCCTGCACTACCAGTGGCCCGACAACGTGCAGGGCAAGCTGGTCAGCGTGCTGGAAGGGGAGGTGTACGACGTCGCCGTCGACATCCGCCGCGGCTCACCCACCTTCGGCGAACACGCGGCGGCGATCCTGAGCGCCGAGAACAAGCGGCATTTCTGGGTGCCCGAGGGCTTCGCCCACGGCTTCCTGGTGCTGAGCGAGACCGCCACGTTCACCTACCTGTGCACCGCGCCCTACGATCGCGCCAGCGACAACTCGTTGCGCTGGGACGATCCGCAACTGGCCATCGACTGGCCGCTTGCGGAGGTGTCGTTGTCGCCCAAGGACGCCATCGCGCCACTGCTCGCGGATGTCGCGGCGGAGCGCCTGCCGGTCTACGCCGCGCCGTGAAACTCCTGCTGCTTGGCGGCAATGGCCAGGTCGGTCGCGAACTGCGCCGGAGCCTCGCCCCGCTGGGCAAGCTCGTCGTCGCGACCCGCGATGGCGCCGAGGCCGACATCGCAGCGGATTTCGACATGCCCGAGGCGCTGGCCGCGTTGGTGCGCGATGTTTCGGCCGACGTGGTCGTCAACGCCGCGGCGTACACAGCGGTCGACAAGGCGGAAACCGATGCCGGGGCCGCGTTCCGCATCAATGCCGAGGCGCCGGCGGCGATCGCCGGGGCCTGTGCCGACGCCAGTGCGCTGCTGGTCCACTACTCGACCGACTACGTGTTCGATGGCAGCTCGACCCGGCCCTATCGCGAAGACGATGCCACGGCGCCGCTTGGCGTGTACGGGGCCAGCAAGCTCGCCGGCGAGCAGGCGATCCGCGCCAGCGGCGCGCGCCACGCGATCCTGCGCACCGCATGGGTGTATGCGTCGCACGGCAGGAATTTCCTGCTGACGATGCTGCGCCTGGCCAGCGAGCGCGACGAACTGCGGGTGGTCGCCGACCAGATCGGCACGCCCACGTCGGCGGCCTGGATCGCCGACACGACCGCAGGGTTGCTTGCGCATGGCATCACCGATGCGGGCACGTGGCACATGGTCGCCTCGGGCCAGGCCAGCTGGCACGGCTTCGCCAGCGCGATCGTCGAGGATGCGCATGCGCTGGGACTGCTGGCGCGGATGCCGGCGGTTACCCCGATCACGACCGGGGAGTTCCCCACGCCAGCGCGTCGCCCGGCGAATTCGGTGCTGGATGCCGCGCGCCTGCGCAGCGACTTCGGCATCGTCGTGCCGGATTGGCGCGATGGCCTGCGCGCGACCTTGCGGCGCATAGCCGCGCGGGAAAAGGGGTCGGAGTAGAGTCTTGCGCGCGAGATGCTTGGGCATCGCGATTTCCATCCCTGCAAGATCTACCCTGACCCCTTTTCCATTCGCTTCGCCGCGAAACGTCGCTTGAGCTTGAGTGCAGGCCGTTCGATCGCGAACCACGAGGCTGCCGCGAGCGCGCCCGCCAGCAAGGTCGCCCACAACGTGTTGTGCAACGGGCCACCCGGCGAGAATTGCTGCACCAGCTGCGCCGACGGCCAGCCATACAGGTACAGCCCGTAGGAGAGGTCGTGCTGGCGGATCCGTGGCAGCGTCGGCACGAAGGCCAGCCACGCCGTGCCGTAGCAGACGATCGCGAAGTAGGGCAGGTGGAACCAGGGCGTGCCGCGCGCCAGCGCCGCGACGGCCAGCAACGCGAGCAAGGGCAGCGGGCGCAACTGGATGCGCGCGCGCTGCAGCCAGCACAGCGTGCCGGTGATGAAGAAGGCCGCGCACCAGGCCTGGTTGGACAGCCACTCCGGCAGCGGGTGTCGCCACGCGGCGAATGCATACGCAGCCGCCAGCGCGAGCGCCCACAGCGGCGTGTAGCGGCGTGGCGTGAGCAGGCCGAGCAGGCTGGCGCCGAGCAGGGCGAGGTAAAGCCGCGCTTCGATCGGCAGCGTCCACAGCGAACCGTTCACCGCCTGCCGCGGCAGCGCTGCGAACACGCCGGGCAGGTCGTAGCGGCTCGACCACAGCGTGCCATTGGCCCACAGGTAGTCCCACGTTCGCGGATCGCGCCAGTAATCCGGCGCGGTGGTGAGCAGCGGCCCGAGCACGAACACGCTGAGCGCCACGCATGCGACCAGGGCCGGCAGGATCCGCAACGCGCGCGACGCCAGGTAGCCGCGGGTGTCGTTGCGCTCCAGGCTGGCCGCGATCAGGAACCCGCTGATGAAGAAGAACACGTCCACCGCGACGCCACCGGCGAACTTGAACTGCGTCAGCCAGGTCACGACGTCGCCACCGGGCGTGCCGGTGATCGCCCAGGCATGGCCGTAGATCACCATCCAGGCGGCGAACAGGCGGATCAGGTTGAGGTTGTTGCGGCCCGAGCGCCATGCCGCGTCCAGCGTCGTGGATTGCATCACGCTCATGCGGACGCAGCGTCCAGGTAGCGATCCCACAAGGTGTTGCGGAAGCGATTGGCGGGATCGAATCGGTGTTTCAATTCGGCGAACCGGCGCGCCTCCGGATACGCGCGGAGGAATTGCGCCGGCGTCGCGTGCAGCCGGTACGGCAGGTAATGGCGTCCACCGCAGTCGAGTGCCGCATCGACCAGCAGGCGCGTCCATTCGCCGGCCCGGTGGTCGGCGGCATGGGTATTGCGTTGCTTGTGGTAGAGCACGAACGAGAACACATCGACCGGCGCCCAGCGCAACAGCGAATCGTGGTCGGCCGGCGAGTGCCGGATCGACACGTTGAGGGAATTCACGTCATTGCCCCGCAGGATGCGGGTCATCGCGCGGGCGAAGTCGAGGAAGGCCGGCACGGGGATGAAATATTCCTGCAGCAGGTAGGTCGAGAACCGGCGGGTGCGCGGCTCCAGCGAGGCGATGTCGAGGCTGGCCTCGTGGTTGCGCCAGGCCACCACGCGCTCGGACAGCAGCCGCTGGGTCAGCTCGCGGTCGCGGATGCCGTCGCCGCCCGGCAGTTCGGAGGTGGCCCAGATCAGCGTCTGCTGGCGCGAGTAGTCGGCGCCGCGCGGCACCAGCCGATCGGCCGATGTCGGTGGATCATCGGTGCGCCGCCAGGTCACCGCGACCGCGCCGTCGAACCGGGGCGGTGCCAGGTCCGCGTTGTGCAGGACGGCAGCGGGATCAGCCAGCACGCGCTCGGCGAAGTACTCGGGGTAATCCTGCAGGGCCACGCGTTCCGCGCTGCGGGCGATGCGTTCGTTGCGGTCGAGGTCGAGTTCGACCTCGGTGACGATGCCAAGCCCGCCGTAACCGCCAGCGACCGCCGCGAACAGTTCCGGCTGACGTTCGCGCGACAGTTCCAGCATGCGACCGTCCGCGGCGACCAGTTGCAGCGCCCGCACGCTGTTCACCAATGGCCCGCGGCCGACGTAGCGGCCATGGCAGTTCACCGAGAGCGAGCCGCCGATGCTGAAGTTGCTGTAGCTCTGCATGATCCGCACCGACAATCCGGGCGGATCCAGCCGCTCCTGCAGGTCGCGCCAGCTGGCGCCGGCCTGCACCCGCGCACGCATCGCGACGGGATCGATCCGGATGCCCCGCAGGCCGCGCATGTCGACGTGCAGCGAGCCTGCAGACGCAGCCTGTCCGCCCATGCTGCAACGGGCGCCGCCGATCGAGATCGGCGCCTGCGACCCGCGCAGCAGTCGTACCACGTCGTCGGTGGTGCGTGGGCGGGCGATGCCGCGAACCGATATCTCGTCGATCGCCGCGATATCGCGCACAGACGGGCGATCCGGTGCACGCGCGCAACCCGTCGCAAGCCACGGGGCCAGTGCGCCCGCGCCGAGCATCTGCAGGGCGCGGCGCCGGTCGAGGGCGACGTCTTCGTTGTCCGGCATCAGCCAGCGAAGCGCCAATGCCAAGGCTCGTAATCGATGCCGTGCTGGTTGCCGCGCGGATAACTCATCGCGAAGCCATGGCCATCGGCCTCTGCCTGCAGCCAGCCGAAGGCGGGGGTGGCCTCGAACGATTCCTCGGCCGGTGGCTCGCCGGGCGTGCCGATGTCCAGCGCGCAACCAGCGTGGTGTTCGGAGAAGCCGGGGGCGGCATTGACCCGCAGGATGTCGGCCACCGCCAGCCCGCGCGCCAGTTTCCGCGCGAAGATGGCCAACTGGTAGTCGTGGCTGCGGTAGCCGGAGATCGCCTCCAGCAGGATGCCGTCGCGCGCCGCCGCGTCGCGCATGCGCAGCCACGCGCGGGCCGCGTCGATGCGCAGCCACAGCGCGCGCCGGTAGCGGTCGACGCCGGCGAAGGCCAGCCATTGCGGTTCGGCGACGAGTGCCAGTGCGGTCCGCTCCGCGTAGCCATCGGCATCGATGCCGAGCGCATCCAGTCGCTCCTGCAGGCGGTGCAAGGGCAGGCCGCCGACGTGGTCGATGCCGTTGCGTGCATGCAGCGGCGTGGCATCGAGCGCGTCGAGCGCGGCATCCAGGCCGGCTTCCCGATGCAGGCGTGGCACCAGCGGCTGGATGCCTTCCGCAAGGTCGGCCGCCAGGTAGATGCCGTCGCGCTTGCGCCGCAGCACGTGGCGCGCACGCGACAGGAACCGCGCATCGTTGTTGCTGCGCGCGTGCAGCAGGCCGCCGGGCCACACCTCGATGTCCGGCGTATTGAGCAGGACCGCCTTCAGCGGGACCGGTGGCGAGCGCGTCATCCGCGAAGCATAGAACCTGCCCGGGCCGGCGTCAGCCGCGCGTGGCCTTGAGCGCGTCCAGCAGCGCCTGCGGATGTTCCAGGCTGACCAGCAACTCGCCCTTGCCCTCGCGCTGCGGCAGCCACAGCACGCGGCGACGATCCGTGACCAGGCAGAACGCCTTGCCGAGTTTCCCGCGCAGGCGGAAATGCCCGGCCTGGTAGCCCGGAAGCGACATGCCGAAGGTCTTGATCGAAGGGCGCAGTTCGGTGCGCTCCTCGAGGTTCACGATGCGAGCGCGTTCAAGGTCGATGCGGTCGGCGGGGACGTGCTGCGAGAACATGCCCGCGACCACGTGCAGCACCTGGCCTTCGAGTCGCACCCGCCGACGCTTCAGGCCGGCGGCACAGGCGATGCTGGCCAACGCGATCACTGTCAGCGCGATCGCGGCCCCGGCGAACGCGTCCGGGCCATGGCTTTCCCCGCGGACGAAGAACATCGCCGACACCGCGACCGCAGGCAGCAGCAGGAGCACGCCCATGATCCACCACGCATGCGCCGGTGGCGGCACCACCGCGAACGAACGTGCCTGCGGCGTCGTCATGTTCAGCGTGCCTTGATCCAGCCGGCCACGTCGTCGATCAGCTTGGGATCCACGTGGTTGGGTTGCTGGTACTCGGCCAGGTTGCCGTCGCCCTCGCCGGGCATCGCCAGGTGGTTGAGCGCCTCGTAGAGCTTGAACGCCACCTTCGGATCGTCGTGGAAGGCGCCGCGCCAGGCCTGCCAGTCGGCATCGACCACCTGGATGTCGCGCGCGCCCTGCAGCACCAGCATCGGCAGCGCCACCGAACGTGCCTCCGCAACCGGATCCACGCCGTCGATGCTGCGCCAGTAGCCGGCGGGCAGGCCCATCACGGTCCTGGTTGCGGCATCGGTGGCCTTGTCGCGGGTGGTGCGCACCTGCTGGACCAGCGCGGTGATCGCATCGCGTTCGGCATCGCTGGTGTGGCCGTCGTCGAGGACCGCGAGCCGGCGGTTCTGCTCGATGACGATGTCGAGCAACGAGCGAGCCGGCGCGGCCAGCAGCACCAGGCCGGCGACGTGGCCGGAGACCGCGGCGATCCGCGGCGCCATCATCCCGCCCTGGCTGTGGCCGAGCACGAACACGCGCTTCGGGTCGATGCCGTCGAGGCCGCGCAGCGTGGCCACCGCCTGCGCGGCATCGTTGGTGGTTTCCTCGTCGACGCCGAACACGCCGCTGGCGAAGTCCTGCGGACGCGCCTTGCTGCGCTTCTCGTAGCGCAACACCGCGATGCCCTGCGCGGCGAGGCCGCGGGCGATGTCGAGGAAGGGCTTGTTCGGGCCAATGGTCTCGTCGCGGTCGTGCGGGCCGGAGCCATGCACCAGCACCACGGCGGGGACGAGCTTCCCAGGGGGCTGCCCATCACCCTTCGGCATTGCCAGCGTGCCGGGCAGGGCGCGGTCGTCGTCGCCGACCGACAGCTCGCGTTCGCTGAAGGTCGCGTCTTCCGGCACCGCTGCCGCGGGCACCGTGGCGGCTTGCGCGGGCTGGACCAGGAAGCCGGCGATCTTGCCGCCGCCGTCGATGGCGAACTTCGCCACCAGCCCGGCCTTCTCGAAATGCAGCGGCACCTGCACCAGGGTGCTGCCGTCCTGTTGCATCACCTGCGCGTCGCCGCGGCCGGACAGCGTGCCGACCTGCGCCGGCAGCGATTCCCATACCGCCTTCAGCTTGTCGGCCGGCACCGCCTTCGCCATCTCCGCGGAAAACATCGCTTCGAGCTGGGCGTACTCGCCGGCATCGAGGTGGTTGAGCGCACGCGTGGCGATCGCCGTGCCATCGACCGTGGCCGCTTGCGCCGACGCCTTGCCGGGAACCAGCGCGATGCCCAGCCCGAGGGCGAGCAACAGCAGCGAGGCGATCGCGATGCGGCCGACCAGTTGGCGCCCACGGGCCGGACCGTAGCGGCGTTCGATCATGTGGATGAGATGCAGCATGGTGGTCCTCCCCGGACTCGGCGTGGAACGCGGGCGCTCAGGCCGGCTTCTTGAAATACAGGATGCTGGAGGCGGCGACCTGGGTGACCGCCACCAGTTCCCAGCCCAGCTGCCCGAGCGGCGCGATGGTGTCCTCGATCTTCTTTGGCTTGGTGCCCATCCACTGGGTCACCTCGACCACCTTGTAGTGCCAACGGTTGCTCACGTTTCGTTCTCCTCGGATGGTGGCTGGCGCGGCTTGGGCAGGCGGCCGGCTTTGCGCAGTGCCTCGCGCAGCAGGTATTCGATCTGGGCGTTGACGCTGCGCAGCTCGTCGTCGGCCCAGCGCTGGGTGGCGCCGAGGATCTCGGCGCTGATGCGCAGCGGATAGGCCTTCTTCTCGCCCATGCCGGCCGGCTCAGTGCGGGTCGCGCACCGGCGGCACGAGGCTGCCGGCGGTCGCGACGAAGGCGATGATCGAGGGGATGGCCATCGGGCTGCGATCGGCCGGGATCAGGACAGGCTGCCGGCGTTGACGATCGGCTGGGTGCCGCGCTCGCCGCACAGCACCACCAGCAGGTTGCTGACCATCTGCGCCTTGCGCTCCTCGTCCAGGTTGACCACGCCGTTCTTCTCGAGCTCGGCCAGGGCCATCTGCACCATGCCCACCGCGCCGGCGACGATGCGCGTGCGCGCGGCGATGATCGCGTTGGCCTGCTGGCGCTGCAGCATCGCCTGGGCGATTTCCTGCGCGTAGGCGAGGTGGGTGATGCGCGCATCGATCACCGCCACGCCGGCATCGGCCAGGCGCTCGCCCAACTCGTCCTTCAGGTGCTGGCTGACCTCGGCGGCATGGCTGCGCAGCGCGACCTGGCCGTCCTCGTGCTGGTCGTACGGATAGCTGGTGGCCATCGTGCGCAGCGCGGATTCGGACTGGATGTGGACGAAGCTCTCGTAGTCGTCGACGTTGTAGACGGCCTCGGACGCATCGACCACCTGCCAGACGATCACCGCGGCGATCTCGATCGGGCTGCCGTCCAGCTCGTTGACCTTGAGCTTGCTGCTCTCGAAGTTGCGCACGCGCTGGCTGACCTTCTTCTTGCTGAAGAACGGGTTGTTCCAGCGCAGGCCGTTTTCCTTGACCGTGCCGACGTACTTGCCGAACAGGCTGATGACTGCGGCCTGGTTTGGCTGGACGGTGTACAGGCCAATCAGGCTGAGAAAGGCGATGAGTCCAAGCAGCAGTCCACCAATGATCATGCCGGGGGAAGCCGCACCCTGCTTGGCGGCGGCTACGCCGCTGATGAACAGCCACGCCGCGACCGCGGAAATGGCGAGGACACCCAGCAGGAAGGGGATGCCGGGCAGTGAGCGGATCGGGTTCTCTTTCATGGCGGGTCTCGTCGGCCGGCCCGGGGTGGGCTTTGGTAATTGATATCAAATTGATATCAATCGTTCAACGGCAAGCCGACGAACGGCGATCCGGCGGTGCGGCCGGTCGTTCAGTGGTCGTCTGGGGGTTACTGGTCGGGGCTGAGGTAGAACAGTGGTGCCGGCTTGAACTCGCCGGTCGCGTACAGCCCCGCGCCGCCAGCGCTCCACGCCAGGGCCTCGGCCTGCGGGATCAGCGGCACGTCGTGCGCCTCGGGCATGCGCGCCACCGCGGTGCGCCAGTCTTCGCCCGGTGTGCGCCGGTAGAACAGCACGCTGCCATAGGTCAGTACCGCCAGCGTGCGGCCATCCGGCGAAAGGTCGGCGGCGGTGACCTGCGGGAACAGCTTGGCCAGGTTGGGGTCGTTGCGGCGCAGTTCCGCGCTGGCCTGCGGCACGCCTGCCAGGCGGCCGATGCGGCGGGCCTCGCGGACGCCGCGCGATTTCGCCAGCGGCAGGGTGAACAGGTCGGGCGGGTTGCGCTTCTTCGATACCAGCAGCACCTGCCCCGCGGCGGCATCCACCGCGACCGCCTCGCAGTCGCGCGGGCCGTCGGGCCAGCGTGCGCGGATGGTCCAGGCCGGGCGCAAGATCGCGTCCTTCAGCGTGGCCGGTTCCTCGAACACGTGCAACGCGATGTCCTTGCGCCTGCCGCCGTTGTCGCCGGTATCGGCGACCAGCAGGTAGTGCTTGCCCTGCAGGCTGAAGCTGGCCAGGTCTTCCCAGTCGAGGTTGCGGGCGCCGCGCACCTCGAACCGCGCCAGCACCTGGCCGCGCCGATTGATCGCATGCAGCCGCGCCGGATTGCCGCCGTCGTTGATCGCCCACAGCACGTCATCGTGGACGCGCGAGGCGGCCAGGCCGCTGGTCTCGGCCAGCTCGGCGCTGGTGATCAGCCCGGCCAGGCGCGAGAACGGCAGCGTTGGCGGCGCGCAGGCGATTGCGCACAGCACCAGCAGCGCGGCGAGCAGCGACAGCCGCGGGGATGGGCGGATCGGCATGCGCCGAGGATCGCATGGCGACGCGCGCCGGCAACAGCCCCCGCGACCCCGCTTCGCTAGAATCCCGGTCTTCCCCGCACCGGAGCTGCGCATGACCCGATCCAACCCGGTCACGATCGGCACGCCGCTGTCCCCGCACGCGACCCGCGTGCTGCTGCTGGGCTCGGGCGAACTGGGCAAGGAAGTGGCGATCGAGCTGCAGCGCTTCGGGGTGGAGGTGATCGCCGCCGACCGTTACCCGGATGCGCCGGCGATGCAGGTCGCCCACCGCAGCCACGTGCTGGACATGCTCGATGGCGCCGCGATCCGCGCGCTGGTCGCGCTGGAGAAGCCCGACCTCGTGGTGCCCGAGATCGAGGCGATCAGCACGCAGACGCTGGTCGAGCTGGAAGCCGAGGGCGTTGCCCGCGCATCTACCCTCAGGATCATCCCGACCGCGCGCGCCGCGCGGCTGACCATGGACCGCGAAGGCATCCGCCGCCTCGCCGCGGAAACGCTGGGTCTCGCCACATCGCCCTACCGTTTCGTCGACACCCTGGACGACTACAGGGCCGCGGTGGCCGCGCTGGGCCTGCCCTGCGTGGTCAAGCCGGTGATGTCGTCGTCCGGCAAGGGCCAGTCGCTGGTGCGCACCGAAGCCGATATCGACGCCGCCTGGGAGTACGCGCAGACCGGTGGTCGCGCGGGCGCCGGTCGCGTCATCGTCGAGGGCTTCATCGACTTCGACTACGAGATCACCCTGCTCACCGTGCGCCATGCCGGCGGCACCGATTTCTGTTCGCCGATCGGCCACCTGCAACGCGATGGCGATTACCGCGAGAGCTGGCAGCCGCAGCCGATGTCGGCGCTGGCGCTACGGCGTTCGCGGGACATCGCCCGCGCGATCACCGACGACCTCGGCGGCTGGGGCCTGTTCGGCGTCGAGCTGTTCGTCAAGGGTGACGAGGTCTGGTTCAGCGAGGTCAGCCCGCGCCCGCACGACACCGGCCTGGTCACCCTGGTCTCGCAGGAACTCAGCGAATTCGCCCTGCACGCGCGCGCGATCCTCGGCCTGCCGGTGCATGCCGATGCGGACGGCGCGATTCGCCAGCTCGGCGCGTCGGCGTCCTGCGCGGTGCTCGCGCATGGGCATGGCGTGCCGGTGTTCGCAGGCGTCGACGCCGCACTCGCGCACCCGGATGCGCAACTGCGCCTGTTCGGCAAGCCGCGGGTCGAAGGGCATCGCCGCGTGGCGGTGACCCTGGCGCGCGCCGGGGATATCGACGCGGCCCGCGCGATCGCCCGCGACGCCGCGGCGGCGTTGATGGTCGATTTGCGGGCCGGGTGAGAGACTGCAGGCATGAACGAGTCCGCCGGATACGCCGTGTTCTTCTTCGCGCCCGCGCTGGAGGCGCTGGGCGACGCCATCAAGCCCTACCTGCAGGACGGCCCTGCCGGCCCGCACGTGCCTTGCCGGGAAGTCGACACCGGTGGTGCTTTCATCGAGATGACCCTGGAAGGCCGAACCGCCGATGGCCGCGCGATCGCGCTGGAACTGATGGTGCCGGGGAACATGGTGCGGATGATCGTGTCCGCGCACAGCGACGAGGAGTTCGGCTTCTACAACCGCAACCGCCCGCCGGTGATGCTGGACCCCAGCCTCGGCATCACGCCGCCGGAAGACGCCAGTCACGCGAGCGGGGCCGCGCCGGTCCCGCCATCCGCCGGCTGAGGCGTCGCTGCAGGGTACGTCCGCTCGGGGGCGTGCATGGTGGCCGCGCAGGCAGCCAGCACCACTGCGGTGCAGCCGGCCAGCCATGATGTGCAGGCCTTCATGCCTGCAGGCGTCGCCAGCCGCGGCCGTTGAAGCCTTCCAGTGGCTGGAAGCGGCGCTTGTAGTCCATCTTCGCGTGCCCGGCGATCCAGTAGCCAAGGTACAGGTGCGTGCGGCCATCGCGCCGCGCCCATGCGATCTGCTGCAGCACGCCCAGCGTGCCCAGCCCGCGCGCGGCTTCGTCGGGGTCGTAGAAGGTGTAGACGGCCGACAGCGCATGCTCGACGAGGTCGGTGACCGCGACCGCGAGCAGCCGGTGGGTGCCGTGCTCGCGCAATTCGAGGAAGCGACCTTCGTTCCACGAACCGACCAGGAACTGGTCGAATTCGTTGGCGCCGTGGTCGTCCATGCCACCACCGGCATGCCGGCTGGCCAGATATTTGCGGTACAGCGCGAGATGCTCGTCGGTGCGCACCGGCGCCACGATCCGCGCGTCGATGTCCGCATTGCGTGCCAGGCAGCGTCGCTGGCTGCGGTCCGGGCGGAACGTGTCGACCGGGATGCGCACCGCCACGCAGGCGTGGCATCCGCTGCAACTCGGTCGGTAGACGATGTCGCCTGAACGACGGAAGCCCCAGTCCAGCGCCATCGGATAGGCCTGCGGCAGGCGCGGGTCGCGCGGGTCCAGGACCAGGTCGCGGGCCTCGCGGCCTTCCCAGTAGCCGCAGGGATGGGCGCCGGTGTGGAACATGCGCAGGTTGTCGGTCTCGGTGCCCATGCGGACAGGATAGCGCCGCCGTTCAGCGGGGCGCAGGCCGGGTTGTCAACCGTTCGCAAGGCGCGGCGTTTTCCCTGCAAGCCCGGCGAGTGCCGGTAGGAGACGAACCATGAAGAAATTGCACATCCTGGCCCTGGCGATCACCGCTGCGCTGGCGTCCAGCTTCGCGATCGCGCAGACCACCACTTCGGCTGCCGGTGTCAGGGCCGAGCCGCGCATCGATGCCAACGGCGATGGCGTGGTCGACCGGGCGGAGGCCGCCAAGGTGCCGCGGCTTGCGGAGAAGTTCGACCAGCTGGACACCAACAAGGACGGCAAGCTCAGCGCCAGCGAACGCCCTCAGCGCATGCACGGACAGCGCGATGCCGGCAAGCGCGGCGATCGCCTGCAGGCCCTGGACACCGACAAGGACGGACGCATCAGCCGCGCCGAGGCGAATGCCGGCAATGCCGGGTTCGCCCAGCGCTTCTCGGACATGGACGCGAACAAGGACGGCTACCTCGACCGCGCCGACCGCGAACTGCGGGCGAGCCGCGAACGCAGCGAATTTTTCGGCGGTGCGGATGCGAACAAGGACGGCAAGCTCAGCCGCGACGAATTTCTGGTGGAGCAGGGCGCGCGCGGTGCCGAGCGCCGCGAGCAGGTCGCCCTGCGTGCGCAGGCCGCGGGCAAGGCCACCAATGCCCGCCCGGCGCCGACCGAGGCCGAGCAGTTGCAGCGCGCGGGCGCGGCTTTCGACCGCATGGATGCGGACAAGGACGGCACGCTGACCAAGGCCGAGTTCGACGCGGCCAAGGCGATGCGCGGCGGCAAGGGCCCTCGCTCGCCCAAGGGCTGAATTACGCTTGCAAGTGGTGCCACGACGCCCGGCATGCCCGGGCGTCGTCGTGTCTGGCGCTGGCCGCTACTTGAGTACGCGCCAGCTCGTGCCGTCACGTGCCACGTCGACGGTGCGGACGGCTTCGTCGTCGAGTTGCATGGCGACCTTGCCGCTGCCGCTGCCGTCGGTCATGTAGTCACGCACGGCGATGCGCGTGGCGCCGTCGGCGCAGGCGGCACCGGCGAGCAAGGTCGCGTTGCCCGCAGCGAGCGATTGCAGGAACGCGGGCGACGGATCGCGTCCGTCGATGGCGATGCAGGCCCGGGTCGGCTTGCGCGCGGCCAGTGCGTCCTCCACCAGCCGCTTCGCCAGCGCGGTCGGCACGTCGGCGCGATACACCGATAGTTCATCGGCCGACTGCGGGACGATGTCGGCGGGCGGCGGCGCGGGTTTGGGGGCGGCCACGGCCGGCAGGGCGGGCGATGTCGAGGGCGTGCGCGTGCCGAACAACGCGAACCCGACCACCACCAGGATGACCAGCAGCAAGCCCAGCCTGATCCGCAGCTTGCGCTTCGACTTGGCGTCCGCTTGCGGCGTGGCGTCCTTCAGTGCCGACAGCGGCAGGTAACTCGAGGTGCCGTCGCGCGAACTGTCCAGCAGGCCGGCGTCGCGCAGCAGCTGGCGTGCGCGTGGCTGTTCGTCGGCGTTGATGATCCACACCGCCGGTTTCGGTGCTGGCGCCTCCTCGTCCTCGCGATAACTGAAATGGCTGCGCCGGTTGCCGCGGTAGGAGCGGTCGTTGCTGATCCGGACTTCGATGCCCTCGGCGCGCAGCATCGCCGCCACCTCTTCCACGTTCTCCAGGCGTGGGCTGGTGAAGACCTGGCGCATCTCAGCCCGCCGCCTGCGGCGGCACGACCCGGATCAGGCCTTCCTGCGCGGTGCTGGCCACCAGCCGGCCGGCACGGTCGAAGATCTGCCCGCGCGCCAGTCCGCGCGAACCCTGCGCGCTCGGGCTGTCGATGCTGTAGAGCAGCCAGTCGTCTGCGCGGAAATCGCGGTGGAACCACAGCCCGTGGTCGAGCGAGGCCATCTGCACGTCAGGCTGGTAGTAGCTGATCCCGTGCGGGAAGGTCGCGGTGCCCAGCAGGTGGAAGTCGCTGGCGTAGGCCAGCAGCGCGCGATGCAGTTCCGGCGCGTCGCCGACCGGTTCGGCCAGGCGGAACCAGACCTGCTGGTAAGGCGGGCGCTTCGGCGGGTTCAGTTCGTCGCGTGGGTAGACGTGGCGGAACTCGAACGGCCCCATCCGCGACAGCCAGCGCTGGACCTTGGTCGGCAGCGTTTCCAGCACGTCGGCGGCGAGTGCCGGCGCCGGCTGGATGTCCTCGGGCTTGGGGACCTCGGGCATCGTCAACTGGTGCTCGCCGCCGTCTTCGGCGACCTGGAACGACGCCGCGCAGAAGAAGATCACCTTGCCGTGCTGGATCGCGGTGACCCGGCGCACCGAGAAGGTGCCGCCATCGCGGGTGCGGTCCACGTCGTAGACGATCGGGTGCTCGATGTCGCCGGCGCGCAGGAAGTACGCATGCAGCGAATGCGCAGCGCGCGTGCCGGTGGCCGGGTCGATGGTGGCCTGTGCGGCCGACAGCGCCTGGCCCAGCACCTGGCCGCCGAACACGTAGCGGGTGCCGATGTCGCGGCTCTGGCCACGGAACAGGTTGTCTTCCAGCCGCTCCAGGGAGAGCAGTTCGATCAGTTCGGAGACGGGGGAGGTCATGGGTGAATTATAGGGCGGCTGCACCGTCGCTCGACGGCGCCTACCGCCGGGGTGAGCGGGGAATTCGAGCGGCGCAGCCACGAGCCCGCGAACGCCTGCCGGCATGCAAGCCGGCAGGCAGGGCTGCGCGGCTCGAATGCCGCCGCGCGAATCACCCGACGGTCTCGCCGTCGATGCCGGGAGGACGGTTTTCGGGTTGGATGCGCTGCAGATTCAGCTTGGACAGCACCAAGGGCCACGGGAACAGCGGCCCCGGGTCGCGCTTGCGGCGAACCTTCACGCGGGGATCGTCGCTGGCTTCGACTTCGTCCAGGTCCAGGTCCTCGTGGCCTGCGATCCGGGTAATCGAAGGAAAACGCACCTGCAGGTCCTGCAACAGGGCCACCAGCGATCCGACCTGCGCGTCGGTATAGGTCTCGTCCATCGCCTGGTGGCGCGAGTCCAGCCAGTCCGGGTAGCGACCCGTGTTGACCAGTTCGATGCCGATGCTGCGGGGATTCCAGCCACGGGTGTGGTGGGCGATGCGTGCGGGTGGCACGTACTCGTCGATGCCGCCGTCGCGGTCGATGTAGTAGTGGCCGCTGTTGCCGGTGCCGCTTCCCGGATACAGGATGCGCTCGCCGTATCCGCGCGCGGTGGCGAGGTCGGGGAGTTCGGTGCAGTGGATCACCACGGTGTCGATGCCGGCCGGGTCGCGGGCCGCCAGCGCTTCGACATAGGGCAGCGGATGCAGGCGGATTGTCCCGCGCGACAGGGGGTCTGGCATGCGCCGATGCTAGCATTCGCGCATGAAGCAACCGCCTCCAGATTCCGAGCTCGGCCGCCTGTTCGCGCAGTTCCCGCGCGTGGGCAAGGTCGAGTGGATCGGCCTGCGACCGGCCCGCGACGTGCCGATGCGTCCCGTCGACCTGGCGGAAGCGACGTCGGGCAAGGGATTGTCCGGCGACCGTTACGCCAGCGGCAGCGGCAAGCGTGGCATCACCCTGATCCAGGCCGAGCACCTGCCGGTGATCGCCGCGCTCTCGGGCCATGCGTCGATCGCGCCCGCGACCCTGCGTCGCAACGTGCTGGTGTCCGGGATTCCCCTCGTTGCGTTGAAGGGTCGGCGCTTCCGCATCGGCGAGGTGTTGCTGGAAGGCACCGACGACTGCGACCCGTGTTCGCGCATGGAAGAGGCGCTTGGCCCGGGCGGTTACAACGCGATGCGCGGCATGGGCGGCTTGTGCGCGCGCATCCTCGAAGGCGGCAGCCTGCGCTTGGGCGATCCGGTGATGGCCGAATGACCGGGCACTGCATCCTCTCGCACGGGTTCGAGAGCGGTCCGGACGCGACCAAGGTCACCGCGCTCGCCGATGCCGCCGGGCGGCTGGGCTGGACCCACGAACGTCCGGATTTCACCGACCTCGACGGCAGGCGCGAGGTCAGCGAGCTGGGCGACGTTCCGGCGCGCCTCGCGCGCCTGCTGGCACTGGCGCAGGCGGCGGCCGCGCGTGGCCCGCTGGTGCTGGCCGGCTCCAGCCTGGGCGCTTGGATCTCCGGGCAGGTCTCGTTGCAGGTGCCGACCCGCGGCCTGTTCCTGATGGCGCCGCCGATCGCGATGGGGCGTGCCCCCGCCTTGCAGGCCGCGACGGTGCCGATCTCGATCATCCACGGCTGGCATGACGAACTGATCCCCGCCGCGCAGGTCGTCGACTGGGCGGCGGCGCGCAATGCGCGATTGCTGCTGGTCGACGATTCGCATCGCCTGTCCGACCACGTGCAGGCGAGCGCCGATGCGTTCGCACAACTGCTCGCGGCGCTCTGACGTCATCCCGGCGTCGCTACTAACAGCCGAATGGCTGTTTCAAGCCGGGATCCAGCTTTTTTTGCTTGTACCGATGTGTATCGAAAATCAGGAGCCGGGTCCCGGCCTTCGCCGGGATGACGGCAAGGAACGCCGATACACCAGGAAACACGAGATGAGGTCGCCTTGAAATTCTTCGCTTCCTGCGGCAAGGGCCTGGAGTACCTGCTGGCCGACGAACTGGTCGCGCTGGGCTGTGCCCGTGCCACCGCCGCGATCGCCGGCGCCAACGTCGAGGGTTCGCTGCTGGACGCGCAACGCGCGGTGCTGTGGTCGCGCCTGGCCAGTCGCGTGGCGTGGCCGATCGCCGAGTTCGACTGCCCCGACGAACACGCGCTCTACGCGGGCGCCGCCGCGGTCGACTGGACCGGGCATCTTGGCCCCACGCACAGCATCGCCATCGACGCGCACGTGTCCGGCGATGCGATCACCCATGCGCGCTATGCGGCGCAGCGGGTCAAGGACGCGATCGTCGATACCCTGCGCGCGAAGACCGGCGTTCGCCCGGATGTCGACGTCGAAGCGCCGGATGTCCGCATCAGCCTGGTGGTCCGCAAGGGTCGCGCGATCCTGTCGATCGACCTCGGCGGCGGGCCGATGCATCGTCGCGGCTGGCGCAAGTTGCAGGGCGAGGCGCCACTGAAGGAAAACGTGGCGGCGGCGGTGTTGATGCGCGGGGGCTGGCTGCAGGCGCATGCCGACGGTGGCGACCTGCTGGATCCGATGTGCGGCAGCGGCACGTTGCTGATCGAGGGCGCGCTGATGGTCGCCGACGTGGCGCCGGGCCTGCTTCGGCATGGCGACGCGTTGCCGACGCACTGGCTCGGGTTCGATGTCGATGGGTGGCGTGGTTTGTGCGTCGACGCACTGCAGCGCGAAGCGCGCGGGCGTGCATCGCTGCGTCCGTGCATCCATGGCAGCGACCTCGACCCGCATGCGATCCGCGCCGCGCGCGAGAACGCGCGCACGGCCGGGGTGGAAACCGCGATCGACTTCAGCGTGCGCGACATCGCCGACCTGCCGGCGATGGAAAACCCGCGTGGCGTGGTGGTCTGCAATCCACCCTACGACGCACGTCTGGCCGCCGATCCCGCGCTCTACCGCACGTTGGGCGACGCATTGAAGCGGAGCGCGCCGAACTGGCGGGCCAGCCTGTTGTGCGGCGACTTCGAGCTGGCGCGTGCCACCGGGTTGCGCGCGCAGAAGCGCTACCAGGTCTTCAACGGCCCGATCGAATGCAGCCTGATCAGCTGCGAGCCGATCGCGCCGCCGCTGCGCGAGGGCGCCGAAAAGCGCGAGCTCGCCGAAGGCGCGCAGATGGTCGCCAACCGGTTGCGCAAGAACCTCGACAAGCTGAAGCGCTGGCGCCAGCAGGAGCAGGTGGGCTGTTTCCG
The DNA here is from genome assembly GCA_035456065.1 of Thermomonas sp. Classification (GTDB taxonomy): domain Bacteria; phylum Pseudomonadota; class Gammaproteobacteria; order Xanthomonadales; family Xanthomonadaceae; genus Thermomonas. Next base: position 81,254 of record DATIDW010000014.1, read on the forward strand.
CGCCTACGACGCCGACATCCCCGAATACGCCTGCGCGGTCGACGTCTACACATCGACCGGTGGCGAGGTGTGGCTGCACGTGCAGGAATACGCGGCGCCGGACGACATCCCGGAAGCGACCACGCGCAAGCGCCTCAACGACCTGCTGTCGGGGGTGCGCGAGGTGTTCGGCGTGCCGAAGGAACGCGTCGCGGTGAAGACCCGCAGCACCGGCAAGGGCGGCGCCAAGTACGGGCGCTTCGACCATCGCGGCGAGTTCCTGCAGGTGGAGGAAGGTTCCGCGACATTGCAGGTGAACCTGTTCGATTACCTCGACACCGGGCTGTTCCTCGACCATCGCCCGCTGCGCGCGCGGATGGCGCTGGAAGCGCGCGGCAAGCACTTCCTCAACCTGTTCTGCTACACCGGCGTCGCCACCGTGCAGGCGGCGGTGCAGGGCGCCACGCAGACCACCAGCGTCGACCTGTCGGCGACCTATCTCGAATGGCTGGCCGACAACCTGCGTGGCAATGGCGTCGGCGGCACCCGCCACCGGATCGCGCAGGCCGACGCGCTGAAATGGCTGGAAGCGGACGGCGGCGAATACGACGTGGTGTTCTGCGACCCGCCGACGTTCTCCAATTCCAAGCGCGCCGATGACTTCGACGTGCAGCGCGACCACGTGCGCCTGCTGCGCGCGGCGGTGGCGCGGCTGGCGCCAGGCGGCGTGGCGTACTTCTCCAACAATTTCCGCCGCTTCAAGCTGGACGAGGCGGCGGTTTCGGCGTTCGCCATGGTCGAGGACATCAGTGCTTCGACCATCCCGCCGGACTTCGCCCGCAACCCGCGCATCCACCGTGCCTGGCGACTGACGGCGAAGTGAGCCCGATGCAGGAGGGCCGCATCGCTGCGGCCCTTCGCATGTCACGCTGCGGCAGCGATCAGTCCTTGCCCAGCCACTTGTAGATCGCCCCGCCGAGCACACCGCCGATGATCGGGGCGGCCCAGAACAGCCACAGCTGCGCCAGCGGGGTGCCGCCGACGAGCAGTGCGACGCCGGTCGAGCGCGCCGGGTTCACCGAGGTGTTGGTGACCGGGATGCTGATGAGATGGATCAGGGTCAGGCCCAGGCCGATCGCGATCGGCGCGAAGCCGGCGGGTGCATTCTTGTGGGTGGCGCCGAGGATGATCACCAGGAACATCGCGGTCAGCACCACTTCGCACAGGAAGGCCGCGTGCATGCCGTAACCGCCCGGCGAGAAGTCGCCGAAGCCATTGGTGGCGAATGCACCGGCCGCATTGTTGTCGATCGCGAAGCCGGCGGTGCCGCTGGCGATCTGGAACAGGATCCATGCCGCCAGGATCGCGCCGAGCGTCTGCGCGACGACATAGGGCAGCAGGTCCTTTGCCGAAAATCGTCCGCCGGCCCACAGGCCGAAGCTCACCGCCGGGTTGAAGTGGCCGCCGGAAATATGGCCAAGCGCGTAGGCGCCGGTCAGCACGGTCAGGCCGAAGGCCAGCGATACGCCGAGCAGCCCGATCCCGAGCGGGTTGCCATCGCCCCCGAAGTTCGCCGCAAGCACGGCGCTGCCGCAACCACCAAGCACCAGCCAGAACGTGCCGATGAATTCGGCGCCGAGTCGTTTGATCATCGCGATTTCCCCCTTGCGACACGCGCGCGGATTGCGCGCCTCGCCACCGTAGCGGAAGCGGGCGCGGCTGGGGTGGGAATTGCGTTAAAACCGAGCGATGTCAGCGGCCGCGCATGCGCCCGAACAACCCGCCCGTTGGCTTGGTGGCCGGGACATCGGGTTCCGGCGGCGGTACATCGGCCATCGACTGCGCATAGCCCGTGGCGAGGTTGGCGTTGACGAAATCGGCCACGTCCTCCCGGCTGACGCCACTCGCCTCCGCCACTTCGGCCACGCTCGCCGGGCCTTTCATCATCGCGGTGGCGATACGGAAGTGCTTGGGGTATTCGCGTTCGGTCTGCGGCCACTTCAGTAGCCGGTACTTGCCGTCCGGATCCAGTCCAGGGAGCAGGGCGCCATGCCCGGACAGCAGTGCGCCCAGCCATTGCAGGCGGGACAGCGGTTGCGCGGGACCGATCGCGGCGGCTTCGGATTCCCAGGTCGCGGCATCCGGGGTGTCGAAGTCCTCGAGCAGCAAGCTGCCGTCGAAATAGGCGGCCAGCGGCTTGAGCGTGGCCGGGCCATGCCACACCTTGGTGCGCGGGTCGACCAGCAGGACGGGCCCGTCGCCGCGTTGCAGGCGGACGCGACGCTCCAGCCCGCCGGCCAGCAGCCATCGCGCCAGGCCGCGATCCGCGGGCAGTTCGATGACGGGCTCCGGTTCGGGCTCGGGGGTGGGTTCCGGGACGGGTGCGGGTTCGGGTTCCGGAACGGGAAGCGGTTCCGGTTCTGCCGCAGGCGCCGGGATCGGGGCGGGTGGCGCTGCGGCTTCGACGTCGGTGGAGGCCGTCTCGATCACAGGCACGGAGGCCTCGGCTGCGGCGGCCTTCGCTGCCGCGGCTTCGACGGGCGCATCCACCGCGATTTCGCTGAGCAGGACGGTGAAGTCGTTGGCGCTGACCGGGCGGGGCAGACGGTAATCGGTCTGGTTGCGATCCACCGAGGTCAGGCCGATGACCTTGCGTCCTGCGGCATGCAGGCGCAGCCAGCTCATCGGTCCGTACAGGCTGTCCATGTCGACCACCACGTAGTCGGCCTCATCCCCATCCACCAGGACCCACTGGTTGCCGGTCTCGGCATTGGCCGCCTTGAAGGCTGCCTGCACATCGGCTTCGGTCTTGCGGTCCATCCCGGTGATGCCCAGGGTCAGTGCCATGGCGGTGATCCGCTGCGGAAAACACGGAGTTTGCCATGCACGCACGTTGCGTCAACGCACGCGCCACCTGCGTCACCTTGCGGGTGCTCAGGCGCGGCAGGATTGGCCCATTCAGGCTCACCACCCTGGAAGCAGGGTCAGCCGAAGCGAGGCGGCTTCTTCGGCAACTGCGACTTCAGGAATGCCATCTGGTCGGCGAGGGCGAACGATGCCGCCTGCCATCGGCCTCACGCCGATGGCGGCATCGCGAGCGCCCGCGCATTGGCGCGGGCCGGGCATCCGAGCCGCCCACGGTCAGCCGAAGCGAGGCGGCTTCTTCGGCAGCTGCGACTTCAGGAATGCCATCTGGTCGGCGAGGATGTTGCGGTTGGAGAGGATCAGGTGTTCGATCCAGCTCGGCCGGTATGGCACCGCCAGCAACGGCATGCCCGCTTGCTGCGGGGTGCGGTTGCCCTTGCGCGAGTTGCAGTGGTAGCAGGCCGTGACCACGTTCTCCCAGATGTCGCGCCCGCCCTTGGACACCGGTTGCACGTGGTCGCGGGTGAGGGTGGAGCGGGGGTAGGCGTTGCCGCAGTAGAGGCATAGTTGCTGGTCGCGGGCGAACAGCGCCGGATTGGTCAGTGCCGGGGTCGGCGCCAGCGCGTGCGGGCGTGCATGCCCTCGCGCGGCGATGATCGGGTGCAGGTGCATGGTGCTGCGCAGGCCGCTGGCGCGGTTGATGCCGCCGTGCACTTCCAGGCAAGGTTCCCCCAGGGTCCAGGCAACCGCGCCGCGCGCGTACAGGCAGGTCGCGTCCTGCCAGCTCATCCAGTCCAATGCGCGGCCGTGCGCATCCAGGCCCAACAGGCGCAGGCCAAGGAAGGGTGGGGTGCTGGCACCCGCAGGGAAATCAGGGGGCAGGATGCCGTCCGCATGACCTATCGCGGATCGGGTTCCGGCATGGACCGGGCGTAGCGTTGCGCTAGCGGTTCCCATGGGAAGCCAGCTTATACCCCTCCAATGACTATTTGGGTACGGGCACGCCCTGCGGGTGTTGCAACCGTCGCGCCCGACACGTACCGGGCGCGATCGTGGCGTCACTCCGCGCCGAAGGCCTCGGCCGGCATCGCCATCAGCGAGGCCGCGCCACTCTCGATCGCGGCCTTGTGGGAGAGCGTGCGCGGCAACAGGCGTGCGAAGTAGAAGCGGGCGGTGTCGCGCTTGGCATCCTTGAACGCCTGCGGGCGGCTGGATGCATTGGCGGCGGCCACGCTGCGCGCCCACCAGTAGGCCAGCACCACGTAGCCGGAATAGAACAGGTAGTCGGTGCTGGCGGCGCCGAGTTCCTCGGGGTTGCCGGCGGCGCGCTGCAGCACGTCGATGGTGAGCTTTCCCCATTCGGCGCACTTGCCGCGCAGCGGGGCGATGAATTCGGCCAGCGCCTCGTCGCCTTCGTGCGCCTTGGCGAACGCTTCGACCTCGGCGAGCAACAGCTTCAGGCCCGCGCCCTGCGTCGCTGCCGTCTTGCGGCCGATCAGGTCCAGCGACTGGATGCCGGTGGTGCCCTCATACAGGGTGGTGATGCGCGCATCGCGCGCAAGTTGTTCGATGCCGTGCTCGGCGATGTAACCGTGGCCACCGAAGCACTGCACCGCGTTGTAGGTGTTCTCGATGCTCCACTCGGTCAGGCAGGCCTTGGAAATCGGGGTGAGGAAACTCACCAGGGTGTGCGCGCGCTCGCGCTCGCCCGGATCGGAGGCCTTCTCCGCGATGTCGAGCTGCGAATAGGCATGCAGGCTGAGCAGGCGGCCGCCTTCGACCAGCGCCTTCTGCGACAGCAACATGCGGCGCACATCGGGCTGGACGATGATCGGGTCGGCGGGCTTGTCCGGCGCCTTCGGGCCCGACAACGAACGCGACTGCAGGCGCTCGCGGGAATAGCGCAGCGCGTTCTGGTACGCGCGCTCGGACAGCGCGAGACCCTGCACGCCGACCCCGAGGCGGGCCGAGTTCATCATCACGAACATCGCCTGCAGCCCCTTGTGCGGCTCGCCGACCAGGTAACCCTCGGCGCCGTCGAAATTCATCACGCAGGTGGCCGAGCCGTGGATGCCCATCTTGTGTTCGATCGCGCCGCAGCGGACGGCATTGCGCTCGCCCACGCTGCCGTCGCGGGCGACCTTGAACTTCGGCACCACGAACAGCGAGATGCCCTTGGCGCCGGCGGGCGCATCGGGGAGCTTGGCCAGCACCAGGTGGACGATGTTCGGCACCAGGTCGTGCTCGCCGGCGGTAATGAAGATCTTGGTGCCGGTAACCGAATACATGTCGTCCGCGATGGGTTCCGCGCGGGTCTTGAGCAGGCCGAGGTCGGTGCCGCAATGCGGTTCGGTCAGGCACATCGTGCCGGTCCAGGTGCCGGCCACCAGCGGCTCCAGGAACACCTTCTTCTGCCAGTCCTCGCCGTAGGTCTCCAGCGCCTGCACGGCGCCGTGCGACAGCATCGGGAAGTTGCCCCAGGCCAGGTTGGCGCTGTCCACCATTTCGGTCAGCACCGCGCCGACCACCGCGGGCATGCCCTGGCCACCGTGCTCGGGGGCGTTGGTCAGGCCGGTCCAGCCACCCTCCACGAACTGGTCGAAGGCCTGCTTGAAGCCTGGCGGCGCGGTCACGTTGCCGCTGGCCTTGTCGTACTTGCAGCCGATCTCGTCGCCGACCTTGTTCAGCGGCGCCAGCACGGTTTCGCTGAAGCGCGCGGCCTCGTCCAGCACGGCATCGACCAGTTCGCGGTTGACCTCGGCCTGGCCGAGGCGGGCGAACAGCGCTTCCGCGCCGAGGACGTCATGGAGGGCGAAGCGCAGGTCGTCCAGTGGGGCCTTGTAGGTGCTCATGCGGCGATACCCGTCGTGACGGGCCGCCGGTCGGCCCGTTGAAACGCTAGCATACTACGGCGTATGGTCTCGCCGTAAACCCTCGCCGGCTTGCCCTCAGCGGAGCACGCCGGGCAGGCCCGGAACCGGCGCCAGCGCGCTCTTGCGCTCGATGTTGTAGCTGCGCGACTTGGCGTCTTCCGGCCCGGCGTCGACGGTTCCGGCAAGCGTGTAGTCGAGCCCACTCCCGTCGGCGAGGGCGGTGGCCAGGCGGGCGCGACCCGCGGGGAGCGGTGTCAGCGTGGCGGTGAACACGTCGGCCGATTCCGGGCCGATGCTGATGCCCGGCTGCGCCTGCACGGTCGCCGCGGGCCCATTGTCGAAGGCGATGTCCAGCCTGGCGCCGGAGAAGCGCATCGGCACGCTGCTGAAGTTGTCCAGGCGGACCACCACGTCCCAGCGGCCATCGGCGCGCACGGTCAGCTGCTGGATGCCGGCCGCTGGCTCCGAGACGCGGCGCACCGGCCCGCCACCACAGGCGGCAAGCGCGAGAACCGCAGCGGCAATCAGGGCGTGGCGCAATTTCATGGCGGTTCCTTCGGCGGTTTGCCCCGAGGATAGCCGCAATCGGAACGGCATTGCCCGTCAGTAGCCTGCCTCGACGTTGACCACCGGCAGTTCGCGGATATACGTGTCCTTGGCCACGATGAAGGCGTCCGCATAGCGGTAGGCCTCGCGGCCGAGTTCGATCCGCGCAGCATCGTCGGACAACTGCTCGCGTTTCGCGGCGACCAGTTCGGCGAACAGCCTGAGGGCGATGTCGTGGATGTCCATGGTGGTCTCCGTTGGCGATGGCGGCGACCATACACCCCGCCCGTCCGCAGGGCGAGACCGCCGGCCGGAAAGCAGAAACCCCGCGCTAGGCGGGGTTTGCGGCATCGTCTTCCGGAGTGGTGGCCGGGGAGGGAATCGAACCCCCGACACGGGGATTTTCAATCCCCTGCTCTACCAACTGAGCTACCCGGCCAGTGCAGCCGGTCGAACGAGCCGCGCATGATACGGGCAGCGGCCGTTCGCGGCAACCCGAGCAAGGCCGATCGACCTCGTGCATGTAAAGCAGAGGTTGGGCGGGCCGGGGGGATGATCCCCACAGTCCCCCCGGAGCACCTTCATGAAGACCCTGCTGCTTCCTTTCCTCGTTGTTGCATCACTGACTGCGTGCGCCACCAGCCGGATGAGCGATACCGACCGTCTGGCGATGTATCAGGCCCATGCCGGTGAGCCGGTCAAGCAGATCCGCTACTACGACGCAATGGGTTGGGATCGCGTCGATGACGAGCATGTGGTGCTGAGCATGCGCCCGAAGGAAAGTTGGCTGGTGAAGGTGTCGGGGCTGTGCCTGGACTGGGGCGGCGGTTCGCCGACGCTGCGGCTGAGCACGAACGGTCCCTACGTCACGCCCAAGCTCGACCGCATCATCACCGTTGGCTCGCCGGTGAGCTGCCGGATCGAGGAAATCCGCCCGCTCGACGTGGCGGGACTGCGTGCCGCTCAGGCGTCCTCGGGCACGTAACCCGCGGGGGCCTCGGCACCGCCACCGAACAGGAACTTCAGCATCTCGCCTTCCAGGAAGGCGCGGTGCTGGGGGTTCAGGGGCGAGAGGCGGTTTTCGTTGATCAACATGGTCTGGTGCGCAAGCCAGCGTTGCCAGGCCGCCTTGCCGACACTGGCGAACACGCGCTTGCCGGCTTCCCCGGGCCACGGGGCGAAGTCGAGGCCATCGGTCTCGATCTGGTCCACTTCGCAGAACACCATCCGTGCCATCGTCATTCCTCAGGTTTCGGTGGGACGCTCGAGCAATCGCCGGACCGGCGCGGGCAGGCCGATCGTGTGTAGCTCGGCGCGCGCCGCCCAGCGCAGGTCGTCATTGTCACTGATCGCATTGCGTGGCCGCACGCACTCGAGGCGATGCGGATGGATATGCAGCCGGTAGTGGCTGAAACCGTGGACCACGGGATCGCCCGCCTGCGCCGCATCGAAGTCGCCACGCGCGTGCCTGTCGAACCAGGCGCGGGCCTCCGCGATGTCGGCGTGTTCCGGCAACGACCATAGCGAGGCCCACACGCCGGTCGTGGGTCGGCGCTGCAGCAGGACGCGCTGGTTGCCGTCCTCGATGATCAGCATGTGCGCGACGCGTTCCGGCAGCGGCTTGCCGGGCTTGGGCGAGGGCAAGTCGGCGACGCGGCCCTGGCGCAATGCGGCGCAGCCGTCCTGCAACGGGCAGATCGCGCAGGCCGGGTCGGCGCGCGTGCACAGGGTCGCTCCGAAATCCATCTGCGCCTGGGTGTAGTCGGCGAGCCTGGCGTCGGGAAGCAGCGCTTCGGCAACGCTCCAGAGCTTCTTCTCGACCGCCGGCATGCCCGGCCAGCCTTCGATCGCGAACAACCGGCACAGCACGCGCTTGACGTTGCCGTCGAGGATCGGCGCGGCATCGCCCCAGGCCTGCGAGAGGATCGCGCCGGCGGTGCTGCGGCCGATGCCGGGCAATGCGACCAGCGCATCGAGGTCGCGCGGCAGGTCGCCATCGTGCAGGTCCATGCAGCGCTGCGCGGCGGCATGCAGGTTGCGCGCGCGGGCGTAGTAGCCCAGCCCCGACCACAGTGCGAGCACCTCGTCCTGCGTTGCCCGCGCCAGCGATGGCAGGTCGGGCAGCGCCTCGATGAAGCGCTGGAAATACGGAATGACGACGGTCACCTGGGTCTGCTGCAGCATGATTTCGCTGAGCCACACCCGGTAGGGCGTGCGCGGATGCTGCCACGGCAGGTCATGGCGGCCATGGCGGTCGAACCAGGCCAGCAGGCGCGGCGCGAAATCCGTCTCGATGGTCGCCATCAGTCGGCCCGGGGCGGGATGCCGGGATCGTCCAGTTCGACCTCGACGCCTTCCAGTGTCGCATCGGCGATCTCGAGTCGTGGGGTCGACAGGTTGCCCCGCAGCGGTGGCAGCGGCGAGCCGGCAGCCTCCGCGTCGAGCCATGCGAGCACCGCCGGCAGGCGGAAGCGTGCATCGAAGCGGGTGTCGTCTCGCCGCAGTTCGAGCGCGGCGAGGTCGGCGAAATCGATCGCGCCCTTGTAGTCCAGCGCAACATCCATTGGCGAGGTGGATGCCGACAACGGCACCGGCAGTGCCGGCCAGGCGTCGGGCCAGCCGGCGATGCGCCCATCCAGGTGCAGCACCAGCCGCTGCCCGATCGACACGCTGCCGCGAGCAAGCGCGTCCGGCACCGCGTCATCGCCGTCCAGCGACACCGACACCGGCACGAAGCGCCAGGTGGCGTTGTTGAACGCCATCGGCCCGTGCAGGCCGAGCCGGAACGGCAGCGTGGTCGATGCCGAGCGGTAGCGCGCGGCGATGCCGAGCCGAACCGGCTTCAGCAGCGCCGAATCCTTGCCCAGCCGCAGCGGGCCGGCGAGGAAGACATGCGAGGCGACCTGCCAGTCCGCATTCGCCACCGTCACCGTGCCCACGCCGGCGATGCCGGTGCGCTGGCCCGCGAGCGCGCGCCGCGGATGCGCGATGGCGATCGCGAGGTCGGCCGGGATCGACATCGGCGGTGCCAGGTAGCGCCCGCGGACGCGCGCGCGCAGCAGCCGTTCGGGATGCAGCGTGGGCACGTCGATGGACAGCCCCTCGATCCGCCAGTCTTCGTTGTCGATGCGGCCGCGGGTGACGCGCAGGCCATCGACCAGCGTGGGGATGCGGGTCTCGCCGGTGGTCGGGCGCGTGGCCAGCCACCGCTGCACGGCCGGCAGGTCGATCGCCGGCGCGTCCAGCTCCACCCGCTGCACGGTGAGGTCGTTGCCGCGTGCGCGGATCGTCCGCCAAGGCAAGGAGACGAACATGCGTTCGACGTGCAGCAAGGCCGCGGCATCGCCGGGACGGCTCGCCACCACGTCGCGCAGGACCAGTTGCGGCGTTCCGCGCACGCGGTAATCGATGGCGCGCGCGCTGATCTCCAGGCCAAGGCTGCTGCCCAGTCGTTGCAGCAGGAACTTGCCCGCGCGTTGCGGTTGCAGCAGCCAGCCGACCACCAACAGCGCGACCAGCAGGATCGCGGTGAGGATCGCGCCCAGCCGCAGCAGGCGCTTGCCGACGCGGCGCGGCGGCGCGGCTTCGCTCACCCGGTGAGGGACTCGGGCAGCAGGGCGTCGACGAAGGCCTCGGCATCGAACACCCGAAGGTCCTCGGGGCGCTCGCCGATGCCGGCGTAGCGGATCGGGATGCCGAACTCGCGGGCCAGCGCGAACACCACGCCGCCCTTGGCGGTGCCGTCGAGCTTGGTCACCACCAGCCCGGTCACCTGCACCTTCTTGCTGAACTCGCGGACCTGGTTGACTGCATTCTGGCCGGTGGTGCCGTCGATCACCATCAGCACTTCATGCGGGGCTTCGGGATCGAGCTTGGCCAGCACGCGGCGGACCTTGGCCAGTTCCTCCATCAGGCCGCCCTGGGTGTGCAGGCGACCGGCGGTGTCGGCGATCAGCACGTCGACGCCACGCGCCTTCGCTGCCTGCAACGCATCGAACGCGACCGAGGCCGCGTCGGCATTCTGCCCCTGCGCGACCACGGCTACGCCGTTGCGGTCGCCCCAGGCCTGCAACTGCGCCACCGCGGCCGCACGGAAGGTGTCGCCGGCGGCCAGCATCAGGCCCAGGCCCTCGTCCTTGTAGCGACGCGCCAGCTTGCCGATGGTGGTGGTCTTGCCGGCGCCGTTGATGCCGACGGTCAGGATCACGAAAGGCTTCTTGCCGGCATCGATGCGCAGCGGCTGCACCACCGGCGCCAGCATCGCGACCAGTTCACCGCGCAGCGCCTTCAGCAGCGCCTGGGCGTCGGCGAACTCGCGCGCCTTCATCCGCTTGCGCATCGCCTCGACCAGGTGGGTGCTGGCGGCGACGCCGACGTCGGCGGTCAGCAGCGCGGTTTCGATCTCGTCGAGGAGGTCGTCGTCCAGCTTCGGGTTGCGCCCGAACAGCTCGGTGATGTCGCGGGTCAGGATGCTGGTGATGCGTTGTCGCCAGCCGGTCTTGCCGGAAGCGGCCGGCGCGGGCAGGGCGGCGACGTCCGCTGCAATGACCTGCGGCTCGACGACGGGCGCGGGTGCGGGTTCCGGCACCGGCGTGGAGCCTGGCGGCGGGGTTTCAGGTTCGACGAATTCCACCGCCGCGGTGGGCGGCGTGGCCTGGTGACTGTCGGGGAAGACGGCCGCCAGCTCCTCGGTGGAGAGGCGGCGTGGCGCGTCGGCCTCGGGCTTGTTGCGGCGGAACCAGCTGACCATGCGGGGGATGCGTGCGTCCGGAGCGCCTGGCACGGCGCCGCAGGCGATGAGCGAGAATGGCCGGCATGTTACCACCCGCCCCAATGCCGGCCCGATGAACGGGCGTCGCAATCCGCCGCGCCCGGCAGCGTCCGGCAGCGTGCGCATCATCGGCGGGCGCTGGCGTGGCACGCGCCTGCCGGTGCCCGACAGCCCGGGCCTGCGCCCCAGCGCCGATCGCGTGCGCGAGACCCTGTTCAACTGGCTGCAACCGGCCTTGCCGGGCGCGCGGGTGCTCGACCTGTTCGCCGGCACCGGCGCATTGGGCCTGGAAGCGGTGTCGCGCGGGGCTGCCTCGGCGCAACTGGTCGAGGCCGAGCCAGCGCTGGCGAGGGCGCTGCACGCCGCCGTCGAGCGCCTCGGGGCGGCAGGCGAGGTCGCGGTGCACCAGGGCGATGCGCTGGCGTGGTTGCGCGGGCAGCCCGGCCGCTTCGACATCGCCTTCGTCGATCCTCCATTCGCCGCCGGGTTGTGGGAACCGGTGCTGGCGGCGTTGCCGGCGGTGTTGACCGCGCACGCATGGCTGTACGTGGAGTCGCCATCAGGCCATTCGCCCGCCATGTCTCCGGAATGGGCACTGCATCGGGAAAACGGCACCCGCGACGTGCGCTTTGCGTTGTACCGGCGGGTTACACTCGCCGGCATCGACAGCAGCAGCGACTCCCAGACGACATGAGCGTGGCCAAGCGCACCGCGGTCTATCCGGGCACCTTCGATCCGATCACCAACGGGCACGTGGACCTGGTCCAGCGTGCTGCACCGTTGTTCGAGACCCTGATCGTCGGCGTCGCCGCCAGCCCGTCCAAGGGGCCGGCGTTGCCGCTGGACCTGCGCGTGGACCTCGCGCGCGAGGCGCTGGCGGATTGTCCGAACGTGCAGGTGCGCGGCTTCGACTCGCTGCTGGCGCACTTCGTCAGCGAGATCGGTGCCGGGGTGCTGCTGCGCGGCCTGCGCGCGGTCTCGGATTTCGAGTACGAATTCCAGATGGCGAGCATGAATCGCCACCTGATCCCGGAGGTGGAGACGCTGTTCCTCACCCCGGCCGAGCAATACGGTTTCATCTCGTCGTCGCTGGTGCGCGAAATCTCGCGCCTCGGTGGCGATGTCTCCGGCTTCGTGCCGGCGGCGGTCGCCGCCGCGCTCGAGGCGCAATGGCGCAAGCGGCCCGGATGAACCCTCGAGCCGTGATCGCCACCTTCATCTCAACCACCTTCGCTGCACCAGGGGAAACACCATGAACACCATGACCCGCTTGCTCGTCATCGCCTGCCTCGTCCTGCCGTTCACCGCGTGCAAGAAGGAAGAGGCGCCCAAGGTCGAAGTCGCCGCGCCGCTGTCCGCACCGACCACCGACGACGTGACCGCCTGGCGTGCCTACGTGAACGACGTGGCCACCCGCAACATGGATGGCGTCACCAACAGCCCGTTCGTCTATTTCCTGCCGGGCGAGAAGACCGAGGGCTTCGGCGGCCTCTACGAGCGCCTGCTGGAGAAGCTGGAGCAGGACCTCGGCCGCGGCATCCTGGAAGGCAACATGCTGGTGTTCGCCTCGCCGGCGCAGGACAAGACCACCGAGATGGTGGAGACCGCGTTCAAGGCAGTGCCCCCGGGCAGCATGAAGGGCGTCAAGGTGGTCTTCGTCGGCAGCCCGATCCTGGGCGAGCGGGTCAAGAGCGCGGTCGAGCCGGCAGGCGTGAAGTACATCTTCGTGGAAGCGAAGTAAGCGCGGCCGGAATCACCGCAGCCCTCTCCCGCGCGCGGGAGAGGGAGGTAACGCATGTCGCTCAAGATCAACGAACTCTGCGTCAACTGCGATGTCTGCGAGCCGGTCTGCCCGAACAGGGCGATCAGCATGGGCCCGGACATCTACCTGATCGACCCGGCGCTGTGCACCGAGTGCGTGGGGCATTTCGACGAAGCGCAATGCGTCGTGGTCTGCCCGGTCGAGTGCATCGACCCGGATCCGGGCCATCCCGAAACCCACGAGCAACTGCTGGCCAAGCTGTTGCGGCTGCAAGCGCAAGGAGGCAAGGCCGCATGAAGCGTCTTTCACCGATCCCGTTGATCGCCATCCTGTTGCTGGCGCCAGTGCTGGCGTTCGCGCAGCAGCCCGGCAAATCCACGAAGCCGCCCGGCGCGGTGATCGCCTCCGCGCATGCGCTGGCGACCGACGCCGGCTTCGACACCCTCGCGCGCGGCGGCAACGCCTTCGATGCGGCGGTCACGGTGTCGGCGGTCCTGTCTGTGGTGGAACCGATCAGCTCCGGGCTGGGCGGTGGCGGCTTCTTCCTGTTGCACGACGCGGCGACGGGCAAGGACGTGTTCGTCGATGCGCGCGAGACCGCGCCGGCCGCGGCGACGCCGCAGGCCTACCTCGACAAGGCTGGCCAACTCGATCGAGATCGCGCCGAGAACGGGCCGTGGTCGGCCGGCATCCCCGGCCTGCCGGCCGCGCTGGTGCACGTGGCTGAGCGGCACGGTCGCCTGCCGCTGGCGCAATCGCTGGCGCCGGCGATCCGCATCGCGAAGGAGGGGTTCCCGGTCTATGCGCGGCTGGCGCGGGGCTACGCAGAACGTCGCGAGGTGATGGAACGCTATCCCGGCACCCGCGAGGTCTACCTGCGCAATGGCCGCGCGCCGCAGGAAGGCGATGTGTTCCGCCAGCCCGAACTGGCGGCGACGCTGGAGCGCCTGGCCACGGGCGGCTTTGATGGCTTCTATCGCGGCACCACCGCCAAGCACCTGCTGGCCGGGGTGAAGGCGGCGGGCGGCAAGTGGACGGCTGACGACCTGGCCGGCTACCGGGTCAGGGAGCGCGAGCCGCTGCGCTTCGAGTACGACGGCTGGGAGGTGGTCACCGCACCGCCGCCGTCCTCCGGCGGGATCGCGCTGTCGGAGATGCTGCAGGTCCTCGAACCGTGGGACCTGGCGAAGCTGCCGCAGGCCGAGCGCGTGCACCTGGTCACCGAGGCGATGCGCCGCGCATTCCGCGACCGCACTTTCTATCTCGGCGATCCGGATTTCGTGAAGATCCCGGTGCGGACGCTGATGGATCCGGACTACGCGGCGGGCCTGCGCGCCACCATCCATCCCGGCAAGGCGACGCCCAGCGACCTGCTGTCGGGCGAAGCGACGCCGATGGAGGACGAGGAGACCACCCACTTCTCGATCATCGACGGCGAGGGCAACCGCGCCGCGGTCACCCAGACCGTGAACCTGCTGTACGGGTCCGGCCTGGTGCCTCCTGGTACCGGCGTGATGCTCAACAACGAGATGGACGACTTCGCCCTGCGTCCCGGCACGCCGAACGCGTTCGGGGTGATGGGCTACGACGCCAATGCGCCGGCGCCGGGCAAGCGCATGTTGAGTTCGATGACCCCGACCTTCCTGTCGAACGCCGACAAGGAAGCGGTCATCGGCACGCCCGGTGGCAGCCGGATCATCACCATGGTCCTGCTCGGCATCCTCGGCTACGCGGACGGCCTCGACGCGCCGCAGGTCGCCGCGCTGCCGCGCTACCACCACCAGTGGATGCCGGATGCGCTGGGCATCGAGCGCGATGCGTTGCCGGCCGAGGTGGTCGCCGCGCTGCGCGCGATGGGCCACGTCGTCGTGGTGCCGGGCGAGGACAACCAGGGCCGTCGCTCCAGCGATGCCTGGGGCAACATGAATACCGTGCTGTGGGACAAGCGCGCCAACACGCTCAGCGCTGGCACCGACCCGCGTTCCAACGTCGGCAAGGCCCGCGTCGTCGCATCGCCCTGATCGTTGCCGGAACGCTCACGAGGCCGGAGGTTTCGCCGCCTCGCGGACTGTTTCCGGGGTGCCGACCTTGACCTTGCCCTTGCGGCTGGGAAGCGGGCGCAGGATCGTTTCGGCGGCGGCCTCATCCAGCGTCTGCAGCAGCCGCGAGCCTTGCCCCATCGGTCCCATTCCCGCTTCGGACTGCGGGCCCATCCCGGCGATCTGCGCCTGCATGGTCGGATCGCGTTGCAGGTCCCGCCGCAATTGCCGGATCTCGCGTTCGTAGCGTTCCTGCGCGCGCGCGAGCGTCACCCGGTCCGCATATTCCAGCTTCATCGCATTCCACAAGGCGTTCGCTTCGGCCTGCACCTCCGGCGTGGTGGAGGTCCAGGCGGCGACCAGCGCCTCGCGTTGGACCTGGTCCTGGCTTCGCTCCGCCGCCAGCGCCAGCCAGGCCAGGCCCAGCGCCTCCTGCTTCGGCAGGCCTTCACCCCGGAACAGCAGCAGCCCGAGATTGAACATCGCGCGCTTGTCGCTCCAGCGCGCGGATTCCTCGTACATCGCCCGCGCCTTGCTGGTGTTGCCCGCCTGCAGCGCCTTGTTCGCGGCGCAGAAGTAGTAGTCGCCCGGCAGGTAGCGCTCCGTGCCCTCGGCGCAGGCGATGCGCCCGATGTCGTCGAAATACCCCGGACCCGCCTGCGGAGGGGCAGCGCCGGCCTGGGCCACCGCCAGCGCGCAGATGCAGGACAATGGAGGGACACCGATCCGTGTGCGCATCGCTCCTCCGAAGGCATGTGCCTAGGAATGCCTACTACTCCTGTGCCGGCGGCCTTGCAAGCCTCGCCACGCCAAAAGGGACAAGCGACATGAAGCTCTGGTCGATCCTCGGCAATTCGCAAAAACTCGACGGCGGCGCGATGTTCGGCAACGCGCCGCGGGCGCTGTGGGAACGTTGGGCGCCGGTGGACGACGCCAACCGCATCGACCTGGCCTGCCGTGCATTGCTGGCCAGCCCGCTGGCGGGCAAGACCGTGCTGTTCGAGGCCGGCATCGGCGCCTTCTTCGCCCCGGCTTTGCGCGAGCGCTACGGCGTGGTCGAACCGGACCATGTGCTGCTGGACTCGCTGGCCGAGGCCGGCTTCAGGCACGAGGACATCGACGTGGTGGTGTTGTCGCACCTGCATTTCGACCATGCCGGCGGCCTGCTCGCAAAGTGGCAGGAAGGCGAGCCGCCGCGCCTGCTGTTCCCGAATGCGACCTTCCTGGTCAGTGCGGGGTGCTGGGATCGCGCGCGCGCGCCGCATCCGCGCGATCGCGCCAGCTTCATCCCGGAGTTGCCGGCCCTGCTGGAAGCGAGCGGGCGCCTGGAACTGGTGGACGGCGAGTATTCGCGCGCGCTCGGTCGCAGCGTGCGCTTCCATTACAGCGACGGGCACACGCCGGGATTGATGCTGGCCGAGATCGTCGGCCCCGAACACGTGCAGGGCGAGGCGCATGGTGGCGTGGTGTTTTGCGCCGACCTGATCCCGGGGCGGCCGTGGGTGCACGTGCCGATCACGATGGGTTACGACCGCAACGCGGAACTGTTGATCGACGAGAAGCGCGCCTTCCTGGAAGACAAGCTGGCGCGCAACGTGCACCTGTTCTTTACCCACGATCCCGGCTGCGCGCTGGCCAGGGTCTCGCGCGACGACAAGGGCAAGTTCGGCACCACCCACGAACACCCGGAGCTGCGCGCCCGCGCGATCGCCGCCTGACCCGCTGGCATTCCGCCGCGCGCGCATGCATCGTGCGCGCTCCCGTCAGTCAACGCGAATCCCGTCGATGCCCAAGATCACCCTGCTGTTCGCGTCGCTGCACGTACTGCTGATGCTGGTGTTGCTCGCCCCGATCCCGCGTTACCGGAGCTCGCGCAAGATCGGCCTCGGCGATGGCGGCGACAAGGCGCTGGCACGCATGATCCGCGTGCACGGCAATTTCATCGAACATGCGCCATTCGCGCTGCTGGTGCTGGCCCTGCTGGAACTTTGCGGGCTCGCCCCGGCGTGGCTGTGGGGGTTCGGCAGCGCCTTGCTGCTCGGCCGGATGCTGCATGCGTTCGGGTTGTCGCGCAGCGGCGGCTATTCCTTCGGTCGTTTCACCGGCACGGTGCTGACCTGGCTGGTGTTCCTGGCGATGGCCGTTGCGGGCTTGTGGATCGCCTTGCGCTGAGGCGCGGCTGGCGATAACGCGATCCGGCGCGCCTGTTTCCGATCCGTTGCCCGCCCGCGTGACCGCGACAGGCCTCCGTCGCCGTCGGCTGGGTCAATCCACCGGCGTGCCGAACAGGCGGTCCCCGGCATCGCCAAGGCCAGGCAGGATGTAGGCGTTTTCGTTGAGGCGCTCGTCGATGGCGGCCACGTAGACCTCGATGTCGGGATGCGCGGCTTCCAGCGCACGCAGTCCTTCCGGCGCGGCGACCAGGAACAGGCATTTGACCTGCCTGCAGCCTGCGGCCTTGAGCATGTCGATCGCCGCCAGCGCGCTGCCGCCGGTGGCCAGCATCGGGTCGATGAGGATGGCCATGCGCTCGCCCATGTGGTCGGCCAGGCGCTCGTAATAGGTCTCCGGCTGGTGCGTGACTTCGTTGCGGCGCAGGCCGATCACGCTCACTGCGGCGGCCGGCAGCATCGCCTGCACGCCGGGCAGGAAGCCGAGGCCGGCGCGCAGGATCGGCACCAGCGTGACCTTCTCGCCGCGAACGTGCGCCACGTCCAGCGGTCCCGCCCAGGTTTGCACGCTGCGGGTTTGCAGCGGCATCTCGCGGGTGGCCTCGTAGGCGAGCATCGCGGCGATCTCGCTGGCCAGCTGGCGGAACAGCACCGGTTCGGTGCCGACATCGCGCAGCTTGCCGAGTTTGTGCTGGACCAGCGGGTGGCGGACTTCGACGATCTTCATGCAGGGGCTCCGTGTGCAGCGCGAGTGTGCCGCAAGTCCCCCCGCGCTGGAAACGCGAAGGCCGGCGCATGGCCGGCCCTCGCGACGCTTCGATGCACCAACGGCGCTCAGAACGCCCAGCGCAGGACCAGCTGGTAGCTCGGCCCGGCTTGCTCGCTTTCCAGTTCGTACTCGTCGTAGTCGCGGTCGACCTGGTCCTCCATGTTGTCGAACTTGTGGAAGACCTCGTCCTTCGACGCATCCAGCAGGTTGGCCGCGCTCAGTCGCAGCGACAATGTCTCGCCGAAGCGCTTCTCGACGAAGGCCTCCAGGTCTGCGCCGTACTTGACCGTCACTTCCTCGGCCACGATGCGGCTGAACGCTTCGCCCTGCTTGCGGTAGGTCGCACCGAACGAAGCCTGCAGCGCCGGCATGTCGTGGATGAAGCCGACGTTGTAGACGCTGCGTGCCTGGTCGTTGAAGCGGCGGCTGCCGATGAAATCCTCGACCTTGCTGTCGAGCCACGAGTAGTTGAGGAACACGCCGGTGTCCGGCAGGCCGAGCGCGGTCAGCGGGGTGGACAGGTCGAACTCCACGCCATAGACCCTGCCGTCGCCGACGTTGGCCGAGGTGAACACCCAGCTTTCCGGTTCGAACTCGAAGTCGTCTTCGCTCGCGCCGGGGTTCTCGTCGAGGAAATCCTCCAGGTCGTCCTCGTAGTTGTCCTGCGCGTCCTCGCTCCACTCGCCGGTGTTGACCAGCTCGACCAGGTCCTTCACGTCGCGGTAGAAGAAATTCACCCCGACCACGCCGCTCTTGCCCAGCCGGCGCTCGAAGCCCAGGTCGAGGCCGGTGGCGCGTTCCGGCTCCAGCAGTGGGTTGCCGATGTAGTCGTTGTCGCCGTACTCGCCCTCCAGCTGCGCCGGCACCAGTTCGTTGAAGTTCGGTCGCTTCACGCTCTTGGCCAGCGACAAGTGGATGCGGGTTGCCTCGTCCAGGTCCCACTTCAGGTGCAGCGAGGGCAGCAGGTTGCTGTAGTCGCGCTTGGCCGAACCCCCGACCTCGCCGTCCTCCTGGTAGCGGATGTCGGACCTGGTGGTTTCGTAGCGCAGGCCGGCCTCCCAGGCGAACGCGCCGTGCGTGCCGGACACCATCAGGTAAGGATCGACGCGGGTTTCCTCGATCAGCGAGCCGATGCTGCCGTCCTCCTCGTAGACCACCGGGTCGCCCTCGTCCTCGGCTTCCCAGGCGAAGTTGGTGTAGTTGATGTCGCGCTTCTTGCTGCGCCAGTCCACCCCGAATTGCAGTTCGGCGCCGCCGATCGGGCGCTTGTGGGCGAGGGTGAAGCCGGTTTCCTTGTCGATGGCATCCACCGACTGCGCTTCGGCCTCGGAGGCATCCCAGTCGCCATTGACGTACTCGTGCTTCTGCTCGCTTTCGGCGCTGTCGTCTTCGAAGCGCGCGTGGTCGAGGTTGATCGAGGTGGTGCCACCGGCCATCTCGAAGCGGTATTCGGCACCGACGCCCCAGTTCACCTGTTCGACGGGATTCAGTCCGGGCACGTCGGATTCGATCACGTCGCCGTCGTCGTATTCGACTTCATGCGAGACCTCGGTGACGTCGCGGTCGGTCTTGACGAAGAAGCCATCGATGCCGAAGCGGCCGGTCTCGCCGACGTCGGCGGTCCACGACAGGTTGCCGGAATAATCGCGGCCGTCCTTGACTTCATCCTGGTCCTCCCAGCTGACCAGCTCGTCCATCGACGGGTCGGCGTAGCGGTCGGATCGCTTGGTCTTGGCGCGGTAGCGATCCTGCACGTTGATGCCTGCAAGGATGCGGCCGCCGAGGAAGTCCCCGCTGCTGACCGCACCGAACGTCGGGTTGAACTCGCCGTCGTACCAGCGGTTGGCGCCGACGCGGATGTAGCTTCCATCGAAGACGTAGGCATCGCGCAGGACGATGTTGATGGTGCCGGCCATCGCGTCGCCGCTGCGGTTGGCGCTGTTGCTGCGCAGGATCTCGACGTGGTCGACCATCTCCGCTGGGATGCGGTCGACCCAGAACGAACGGTCGTCGCCCGCGCCCGGCACCTTCTTGCCGTTCACCAGCACTTGCGTGTAGCCCGCGGCCATGCCGCGCATCATCGCGCCGTCGAACTCCATGATGTCGGAGCCGACGAAGGCCACGCCCGGCACGCGCTTGAGCATGTCGCCGACGGTGTTCGGCTCGAAGCGCTGGAAGTACTCAAGGTCGTAGCGCAGCACCGGCGCGATGTCCTCGGTGCGGTTGCGGTAGGCGATCTCGCCCTGCACCACGACCTTGTCCAGGTTCTTCGGGTCGATCGCGGACAAGTCGGTGGCGTTGCCGTCGTCCGGCGCCACTTGCTGGGCGTGGACGATGCCGGCCGGCAGCAGTGCCATGCAGAACAGCGCGCGCGACAGGCTGCTGGCCAAGGCGGTGGGTTTCATCGAATGCTGTCCCGTTGCGTAAATGAACGCGACTTTGTAAGTAGGCGGCATGGCCGAACGATGACAGCGGGATGCCATCCGCATGACAGCGTGGCGTGGGCTCGGTGGTGACACGAAAGCGTCACCCGCGCCGCGTAGAACATCGCGGTTCGCAACATCCGTCCGGAGTAACGACACGATGCGCCACAGCCTCGCCCTGCTTGCCCTGCCGCTGCTGATCGCCGCCTGTGCCAGCGCGCCGCATGGCGCGGGCAACGCCGGCCCGGATCGCGAGCCGGACGAGTACGAGGCCGACGACGTGCTGTTGCGGAACCATGACGTGCCGCACGTGGTGGTTGCGGAGGCCTTCGTCACGCCATCGACGCCGGATGACAACATCGATTCGCCGGCCAGCTGGATGCAGGACGGCAAGCGGATGCTGGTCGCCAGCGCCAAGGCCACCGACCTGCTGGTGGTGTACGACGGCGACACCGGCCAGCGCCTGCGCACGGTCGGCGGCAGCGGCACGGCGCCCGGCAAGCTGTCGCGCCCGAACGGCATCGCCACCATCGACGACCGCTTCGTGTTCGTGGTCGAGCGCGACAATCGTCGCGTGCAGATGTTCCAGTTGCCCGGGTTCACTCCGCTGCTTGTCTTCGGCGCGGACGCGTTGCAGCAGCCTTACGGTCTGTGGGTGCGGCGCAAGGACGGCGGTTACGAAGTGCTGGTCAGCGATGCCTACATGGCCGGCGAGGACGCCAAGGGCGACGACATCGTCCCGCCGCTGGCGCAACTCGACCGTCGTTTCCGCCGCTACGAGGTCGTGCAGTCAGGCGGCACATGGAGCGCGAAAGCGGCTGGCGCGTTCGGCGACACCAGCGAAGCGGGCGCGATCCGCGTGCCCGAGTCGCTGTTCGGCGATGAAGCCAACAACCGCCTGCTGGTCGCCGAGGAGGACGTGCCGACCGGCACCCGCCTGCGCGAGTACGACCTGCAGGGTCGCTACCTCGGGCGTGACGTCGGCAGGGGCCAGTACCTTGCCCAAGCCGAGGGCATTGCATTGATGCGCTGCACCGACGGCAGTGGCTGGTGGGTGGCCAGCGACCAGTTTTCAGACCGCACCGTGTTCCACCTGTTCGAGCGCAACAGCCTGCGCCACGCCGGTTCGTTCGCCGGCAAGGTCACCGGCCTGACCGATGGCGTGTGGCTGGACGAACGCGGGGACACGCGTTTCCCGCAGGGCGTGTTCTATGCCTCGCACCTCGACCTGGGCGTGGCTGCGTTCGACTGGCGCGACATCGCCAGGGCACTCAAGCTTCCGGCGTGCGCGCGTTGAGGTGGAGCACGCCGTCCATCGTCGTGGGAGCGCTGCTCTGCCTGCCGTTGGCGGCGCAGGACGTCGCCCGCAAGCATGAACCGAACACGCGGGTGCCGGCGGGCGTGGTGCGCTTCGTGCCGAGCGTGTTCCCGGACCGCATTGTCGTTTCGCCCGAGCAGGATGCGACCAGCGGGTTCTCGGTCGCGTGGCGCACCAGTGCGCAGGTCGATTCGCCGCTGTTGCAGATCGTGGTGGCCGGCGATTCGCCTGACATGGGCGTGCCGCGCGATGTCGCCTCGTCGAGCCGAGAACTGCGCACGGAGAATGGACTGGCGCATCACCACCAGGCGAACGTGGGTGGCTTGCAGCCGGACACGCTGTACGCCTGGCGCGTGCAGGGCGGCGGGACCTGGAGCGCGTGGCACCACACCCGCACCGCGGCGCGTGCGAATGCACCGCTGACATTGCTGTACTTCGGCGACACCCAGAACAAGAACACCAGCCTGACCACGCGGGTGGTGCGCGAGGCGATGCGGCATGCGCCGGATGCGCGGTTGGCGCTGTTCGCCGGCGACCTGGTCAGCGGCGGTGATGGCGAGGACGACAACGAGTGGGGCGAGTGGTTCGAGGCGAACGAGTCGCTGCCGACCTCCATGATGGTCGCGCCGGCGATCGGCAATCACGAGTACTTCGAAGAGTTCGAGGACACCCCGCAGGAGCGCCGCGTGCTCGGTGCGCACTGGCCGCTGGCTTTTGCCCTGCCAGGCAATGGGGTGGCGGAAGCGGCATCGACCACTTACTGGTTCGACTACCAGGATGTGCGGGTCGTGGTGGTCGATGGCACGTCGGCGCTGGACCTCGGCACCGCCGGCGCGCAGGCGCGTTGGCTGGATGGCGTGCTCGCGTCCAATCCGCATCGCTGGAGCGTCGTGCTGACCCACCAGCCGTTCTTCTCGCCGCGCGATGGCCGCGACAACGCGCGGCTGCGCCAACAGCTGCTGCCGGTGATCCGCAAGCATCGCGTCGACCTGGTGCTGCAGGGGCACGACCATGTCTATGGGCGACGACTGCACGAGGATGCACCGACGCCGGTGTTCGTGGTCTCGGTGGCAGGCGCCAAGCAGTATCGATTGTCGCAAGAGGCGCGCGCGACGATGCGCCCGGTCGCCGAGGACACCCAGCTGTTCCAGGTCATCCGCATCGACGGCGCGCGCCTGCGCTACGAAGCGCGCACCGCCACCGGCCGCCTCTACGACGCCTTCGAATTGCTGGATGGCGGCACTGCCGGCAAGCGCCTGCTTGAAGTGCGGGAAGGGCGCATCGCGGAGCGCGCCTGCATGCGCACGCAAACATTGAAGGGACGGAGCGATCGATGCTGGGAATGAGCAGGCTTGCGATGGGCACGGTGTTTTCGCTGTGCTTCGGCATCGCGATGGCAGGCGAGCCGCATGTTCGGCATCCCTTCCACGCCGAGCAGGCGAAGGACGCGCCGGAAAGCGTGGTGCTGGCGGTCGAGATTCCCGCCGGCAGCTCCACCAAGTACGAGATCAACGACGAAGGACTGGTCTTCGTCGACCGATTCCAGTCGATGCCCGTCGCGTATCCCGCCAACTACGGTTCGTTGCCGCGCACGCTGGCCGGCGATGGCGATCCGCTGGATGCATTGGTGCTCACTCGCGAAGCATTGCATCCGGGCGTGCTGATCCGCTTCCGTCCGGTCGGCGTGCTGCGCATGGAAGACGCTGGCAAAGCCGACCAGAAGATCATCGGCGTGCCGACCGACAAGATCGATCCCACCTATGCCGGCATCCGCGACCTGTCCGACCTGCCGCAGGCCGAGCGCGACCGCATCGAGGCGTTCTTCCGCGTCTACAAGGACCTGCCGAAGAACCGCAACCCGGTGGTGCTGTCGGGCTACGGCGATGCCGCCGAGGCAAAGGCGTTGATCCGCGAGGCCCTGCAGCGCTTCGAACAGGCGCCCAGCCGTTAGGCGAAAACGAAAAAGGCGGGCCAGGCCCGCCTCTTCTCATGCAGGACGGTGGCGTCAGGCTGCGGCGGCCTGCGTCGCCTCGGCCTGGCGAGGGCCTTCCAGCAATGCGCGCTTGACCATCGCCACCACCAGCTCGAGTTCGGCCTCGGTCACGCCGAAATGCGGGGTGAAGCGCAGCGAATTCTCGCCGCCATGGATCACGCCGATGCCGCGCTCGCGCATCCATTCCTCGGTCGAACCGACGCCGTAGCCCTTGTAGCCGGGGGCCAGTTCGCAGGAGAACAGCAGGCCGGTGCCCTGTACCTTGGTGATGCGGCCGCCGGTCTCGGCCTTGAGCGCTTCCAGCAGCGCCAGCACTTGCTGGCCTCGCTGCTGGATGTTGCCGCGCAGCGCCGGGGTGACCTGGCCGAGCACCGCGCAGGCCACATCGAGCGCGCGCGGGTTGGCGGTCATGGTGTTGCCGTACAGGCCGCGCTTGTAGATCGCCGCGGTCGCTTCGGTGACGGCGAGCACCGACAGCGGGTACTGGCCGGCGTTGAGCGCCTTCGAATAGGTTTCCATGTCCGGCGCCTCGGCGTTCTCGAAGCCCGGGTAATCAACGATCGACAGATAGCCGGTGGCGCGCAGCCCGGCCTGGATCGAATCGACCAGCAGCAGCGCGCCGTGGCTGCGGGTGAGTTCGCGGGCGAGTTCGTAGAACGCGACCGGCACGCTGCGGCCGGGATCGCCTTCGCCCATCACCGGTTCCAGGAACATCGCCTCCACGAACCAGCCGTTGGCGTCGGCATCGGCGAACACCTTGCGCAGCGCGTCGTGGTCGTAGGCCGGCACCGCGATCACCGAATCCTCGCCGCGGAAGCTGGCCAGGTGCTGCACGTAGGCCTTGCGGCTGGAATCCGAATACAGCGCCGGACGCTCGGTGCGGCCGTGGAAGGCGCCCTTCACGACGACGCGTTTGATCGCCTTGCCGGCGTGGCGCGCGCCCGGGTCGGTCATGGTCTTGGCGTTGGCATCGACGATGCGCGAGGCCAGCGACACCGACTCGGAACCGGAATTGAGGCACAGGAACGCGGCGTAGGGACAACCGCCCCCTTCTTTGGATGAGCGCGTCTGGCCGATCTCGCCGCGCATCGCATTGGAGAAGCGCAGCTGCGAGACGTTGGGGGTCATGATGTTGGCCATCGCCTGCGGCCTGGCCATCGCCTCGATCACCACCTCCGGCGCATGGCCCAGGCCGAGCATGCCGTAGCCGCCGGTGTCGTAGACCACGGCGCCCTTGAGGGTGACGATCCACGGGCCGCGCGCGGCCAGGGCCACGTAGGGATTGGCGGCGTCCTGCGCATAGAAGTTGACGAAGCCCGACTGCACTTCGGCGGCCTGCGCGTCCTCGGCCATGTCCAGCAGCGCCGGGAATTCGGCGCGCACCTTCAGGTATTCGGCGGCGGCGGCTTCGATGGCGGCGACCAGGTCCGCATCGCGGCCGGCGAAGTCGAGCACGGTGGCGTCGTCGAGACCGGTGGTCCGGGCCTGGCCATGGGCGCGCAGTGGGGCGAGGGTGTCGAGCAGGGTCATGGCAGGGTCTCCGGCGGATGCGCAGCCGCAACCGGCTCAAGCGCGCAAACCGTCATTATCGCGGGATCGGCGCCAGTCGAAAGGGCGGATTCGTCCAGTTCGACGGCAAAAACCGACGAAACGACGGTATGATTCGGCGATATGCGTATTTCCAAGGCCGACGAACTCCTGCTTTCGCTGCTGCGCGAGGACGCACGCGCGTCCACCGCCGAGATCGCGCGGCGGCTGGGGCTGTCGCGCACGACGGTGCAGAACCGGATCACCCGGCTCGAACAGGAAGGCGTGATCCGCGGCTACACCGTCCGCGTCGATGACGAGCTGGAACGCAGCCGCATCCGCGCGCATATCCTGATCATGCTGCAGCCCAAGCAGATGGCCACGGTGGTCAAGTCGCTGCAGGCGATGCACCAGGTGCGCGAGCTGCACTCGGTCAGCGGCGGCCATGACCTGGTGGCACTGGCGGTCGCGGCCAACGTCGGCGAGATGGACGTGCTGACCGACCGCATCGGCGTGATCGACGGCGTCGAGCGCACCACCACTTCGATCATCCTGTCGACCAAGTTCGAACGCTGACTGTCGGTCACGCCGGTGAAGGCCGGCATCCGCTGTTCGGGTGCGCTGCAGGCGCGGCCGGGTCACGGCGTTCGCCGTGATGACGGCTGCAGCGGGCATCCCCGTTAAACTGCGCCCCCCACGAGGCCTGCGGTTCCCTTGAAGAAGTCCGATTTCCACTACGAGTTGCCGGAGGCGCTGATTGCGCAGGCACCGCTGCCGGAGCGCTCCGCCAGCCGCCTGCTGCTGGTGCCGCCGGGTGACGCAGCCTTCGCCGACCTTGGCGTGCGCGACCTGCCGTCGCTGCTGCAGCCGGGCGACCTGCTGGTGTTCAACGACACCCGGGTGATCCCGGCGCGCCTGTTCGGCAACAAGGCCACCGGCGGGCGGGTGGAACTCCTCATCGAGCGCCTGCTGCCGGGCAACGAGGCGCGCGCGCAGCTCGGTTTCAGCAAGCCGCCGAAACCCGGCAGCCGCATCGCGCTGGATGCGGGTGGCGAAGCCGAAGTGCTGGAGCGCGAGGACAGTTTCTGGCGGCTGCGCTTTCATGTCGGCGAGTCGCTGGAACAGTGGCTGCAGCATGCCGGTCGGCTGCCGCTGCCGCCTTACATCCAGCGCGAGCCCGGTGCGGACGATGCCGAGCGCTACCAGACCGTGTTCGCCCGCGAGATCGGCGCGGTCGCCGCGCCGACCGCCGGCCTGCATTTCGACGAGGCGCTGCTGGCGGCGCTGCGCGAACGCGGGGTGCAGTTCGGCCATGTCACGCTGCACGTGGGCGCCGGTACCTTCCAGCCGGTGCGCGTGGACGACGTGCGCGACCACGCCATGCACAGCGAATGGCTCAACGTCGGCGCCGAACTGGTCGCGCAGGTACGCCGTACCCGCGAGGCCGGGGGCAGGGTGGTGGCGGTGGGCACCACGGTGGTGCGCGCGCTCGAGAGCGCAATGCGCGACGGCGAGCTGCAGCCGTTCGCCGGCGAGACCCGGATTTTCATCTTCCCCGGCTACCGGATCCGCAGCGTCGACGCGCTGCTGACCAACTTCCACCTGCCCGAGAGCACCCTGCTGATGCTGGTCTCGGCGTTCGCCGGCAAGGAGCGCATCTTCGAGGCCTACCGGCACGCGGTCGCACAGCGCTACCGCTTCTTCTCGTATGGCGACGCGATGCTGCTGTGGGGCCAGCCCCCGCGGGCATAGGCGCCGGCCGCACCCGGGCCCCGTGCCCGCGGCCCGGGCGGCCGCCTGCGTGATCGGCGACAATACCCGGCGTTTTCCCGTATCCAGGCCCATGTCCCGACTGCAGTTCCAGCTCCAGGCCACCGACGGCGCCGCCCGCCGCGGCCGCCTCACCTTCCCGCGCGGCACGGTGGAGACCCCGGCGTTCATGCCGGTCGGCACCTACGGCTCGGTGAAGGGCGTGCTGCCTGGCCAGGTCCGCGACCTGGGCGCGGAGATCATCCTCGGCAACACCTTCCATCTGTACCTGCGCCCGGGCCTGGACGTGATCGGCGCGCATGGCGGCCTGCACGGGTTTACCCGCTGGGACGGCCCGATCCTGACCGACTCCGGCGGCTTCCAGGTCTTCTCGCTCGCCCACAAGCGCAAGATCACCGAGCAGGGCGTGACCTTTGCCGCGCCGACCGACGGCGCCAAGGTCTTCCTCGGCCCGGAGGAGAGTATGAAGATCCAGCACGTCCTCGATTCGGACGTGGTGATGATCTTCGACGAATGCACCCCGTACCCGGCGACCGAGGACGTGGCCCGCCGCTCGATGGAGCTGAGCCTGCGCTGGGCCCGGCGCTCGCGCGACGCGCACGACGGGCTGGGCAATGACGCGGCGCTGTTCGGCATCGTCCAGGGCAGCGTGTATCCGGACCTGCGCAGCCGCTCGCTGGACGGGTTGCATGCCATTGGTTTTGACGGCTACGCGATCGGCGGCCTGGCCGTGGGCGAGCCGGAGCACGAGCGCAACGCCATGCTCGAGCACCTGCATCCGCGCCTGCCGGCCGACCGGCCGCGCTACCTGATGGGCGTGGGCCGGCCCGAGGACCTGGTCGAGGGCGTCGCCCGCGGCGTGGACATGTTCGATTGCGTGATGCCGACCCGCAACGCGCGCAACGGCCACTTCTTCACTTCGTTCGGCACGGTCCGGATCCGCAACGCGAAGTACGAGCGCGACCTGGACCCGATCGAGCCCGGCTGCGGCTGCGTGGCCTGCGCCGGCGGCTACACCCGCAGCTACCTGCGCCACCTGGACCGCTGCAACGAGATGCTCGCCCCGATGCTGGGGACCCTGCACAACCTCTGGTACTACCAGAAGCTGATGGCCGACATGCGCGCGGCCATTGCGGCCGGCCGGTTCGCGGCGTTCCGCGCGGGTTTCTACGCCGCCCGCGGCGCGCCCGTGCCCGCCGACCCGGCGTAAGCCTGGCCGGGCTGCCGTCCGGGCCGCGCGGCCCTGTACGGCGTGGAGCGCCCGGCGGGAACCCCGGGTCGCGCCCACGGTCACAGGCACGGGGCTTGGAACCGGCCGGGGCCGCCCCTATGGCATACTCCCCGGCTATTTTCCGCACAACTGGACGATCCCGATGAGCCTCCTCGACCTCCTGATCCCGACCGCATACGCCCAGGCCGCCGGCGGCCAGCCGCAGGGCGGCGGCTTCGGCATGCTGGTTTTCCCGGTCATCCTGATCGCGATCATGTATTTCCTGATGATCCGCCCGCAGATGAAGCGGCAGAAGGAGCACCAGGCCATGCTTGGCAAGCTCTCGCGCGGCGACGAGGTCCTCACCTCCGGCGGCGTGGCCGGCGTGGTCACCGACATCGGCGACAACTTCGTGACCGTGGAAGTCGCCGACAACGTCCGCATCCGCGTGCAGAAGTCGGCCATCGGCAACGTCCTGCCCAAGGGCACCCTGAAGTCCGCCTGATCCTTCCGTCCCACCGTTGAGCGTGGTCCCGCGGGGCGGGGCCGCGCGGGGTTACGCAATGCTCGAATTTCCCCGCTGGAAGTACCTGGCGATCCTGGCCGTGCTGGCAGTCAGCCTGCTGTACGCGCTGCCGAACATCTACCAGAACGACTACGCCGTGCAGATCACCGCCAACCGCGGTGCGCAGGTCGACGCCGCGCTGCGCGGCCGCGTCGAGGCCGACCTGAAGGCGGCGGGCGTGGCCCCCAAGCTGGTGGCGGTCGAGGACGGCAACCTGATGGTCCGCCTCAACGACCCCGACGCGCAGACCCGCGCCGCCGACAGCCTGCGCGCCGGCCTGGGCGAGGGCTACACGGTGGCCCTGAACCTGGCGTCCAACGTCCCCGACTGGCTGGACCGGCTCGGCGCCAGGTCGATGGTGCTGGGCCTGGACCTGCAGGGCGGCGTGCACTTCGTCCTCCAGGTCGACCAGAAGGCGGCGCTGGAGAAGCGCGTGGACGCCTACGTGGAGGACGTGCGGGTCACCCTGCGCGACAACCGCATCCGCTACACCGCGGTCGACCGCCGTCCGGACCACAGCATCGCGATCAGCCTGGCCTCCGACGCCGATCCGGCCGCGGCCCGCCTGCAGCTGGCCAAGGTCATGCCGGCGCTGGCGGTCGAGGGCGAGGGCAGCCGCCTGCTCGTGCGCATCCCCGAGACCGAGCTGACCTCGATCGCCGGCTCGGCGATCGAGCAGAACATCGCGACCCTGCGCAACCGCGTCAACGAACTGGGCGTGGCCGAGCCGATCATCCAGCGCCAGGGCGAGGACCGCATCGTGGTCCAGCTGCCCGGCGTGCAGGACACCGCCGCGGCCAAGCGCATGATCGGCGCGACCGCGACCCTGGAATACCGCGCGGTGATCGACGGCAACGCCGCAGACGCGCTGGCCAGCGGCCGGGTGCCGCCGGAAGCCAAGGTGTTCCACCGCCGCGACGGCCGCCCCGAGCTGCTGAGCAAGCGGGTGATCGTCACCGGCGACCAGATGGTCGCCGCGCAGAGCTCGGTCGACCAGAACGGCCAGCCAGCGGTGAGCGTCACCCTGAACAACGTCGGTGGCGACCGCATGTTCGAGTTCACCAGCGCCAACGTCGGCAAGCCGATGGCGGTGGTCTACACCGAGCGCATCCCGCAGGTGACGGTGGTCAATGGCGAGGAGGTGCGCAGCTTCCGGGTCAAGGAAGAAGTCATCTCGGTCGCCAACATCAACGGCGTGTTCGGCAAGAACTTCCAGACCACCGGCCTGGAGAAGACCGAGGCCGACGACCTGGCCAAGCTGTTGCGTGCCGGTTCGCTGGCCGCGCCGATGGACTTCGTCGAGGAACGAATCGTCGGCCCGAGCCTGGGTGCGGAGAACGTCGAGCGCGGCGTCACCGCGGTGCTGTACGCATTCCTGTTCACGCTGGTGTTCTTCGGCGTCTACTACCGCATGTTCGGCCTGATCACCGGCGTGGCGCTGCTGTTCAACCTGCTGATCGTGGTCGCGGTGATGTCGCTGTTCGGCGCGACCATGACCCTGCCGGGCTTCGCCGGCCTCGCCCTGTCGATCGGCCTGTCGGTGGACGCCAACGTGCTGGTCAACGAGCGCATCCGCGAGGAACTGCGCGCCGGCGTCCCGCCGAAGAGCGCGATCGCGGCCGGCTACGACAAGGCCGGCGGCACCATCCTCGACGCCAACCTCACCGGCATCATCGCCGGCCTGGCGCTTTACGCCTTCGGCACCGGCCCGCTCAAGGGCTTCGCCGTGACCTTGATCATCGGCATCCTGGCCTCGATGTTCACCGCCATCACCGTCTCGCGCGCGATCGTCACCCTGGTGTACGCCCGCCGCAAGAAGCTCAAGTCCCTGGCCATCTGACGGGAAGGACACGTACATGAAGATCTTCCCGCTGACCCTGATCCCGAACGAGACCCGCATCGGCTTCATGCGCATGCGCTGGGTGTCGCTGGGCGTCGCCGCGCTCCTGTTCGTCGCCTCGGTGGCCTCCATCGCGATCAACGGCTTCAACTACGCCCTGGACTTCACCGGCGGCACCGTGGTCGAGGTCCGTTTCGACAAGGGCGCCGACATCGACGGCGTGCGCGAGCGGCTGGCGACCGCCGGCTACGAGGGCGCGCAGGTGCAGAGCTTCGGCAGCGGCAACGACCTGCTGGTCCGCCTGCAGCCGCGCGATGGCCAGACCACCACCGACGCCAACAACCGCACCGCGCAGGAGGTGCTGGCGGCAGTGTCCTCGACCGAGAACCAGGCACACCTGCTGCGCACGGAGTTCGTCGGCCCGCAGGTGGGCGCGGAACTGGCCCGCAACGGCCTGTATGCGGCCCTGTTCGTGGTGGTCGGCTTCCTGATCTACATCGGCTTCCGCTTCGAGTGGAAGTTCGCGGTGTCGGCCACGGTGACCACCCTGTTCGACGTGCTGGTGGTGGCCGGCTACTTCTCCTGGAGCGGCCGCGAGTTCGACCTGACCGTGCTGGCCGGCCTGCTGGCGGTGATGGGTTTCTCGATCAACGACACCATCGTGGTGTTCGACCGCGTCCGCGAGAACTTCCGCAGCCTGCGCGTGGAGCCGCTGGAGGTGTTCGACCGCTCGATCAACCAGACCCTGTCGCGCACCATCATCACCGCGCTGGTGTTCTTCCTGTCGGTGCTGGCGCTGTACCTGTACGGCGGCGGCTCGCTCGAAGGCCTGGCGCTGAGCCAGATGATCGGTGCGGTGATCGGCACCCTGTCGTCGATCTTCCTGGCCTGCCCGCTGCTGACCATCGGGCCGTTCAGGGTGACCAAGCAGGACCTGCTGCCCAAGGCCAAGGACGAGGCGGCGCTCGCACGCCGGCCCTGACCCCGTCCGGGTCGCAGTCGCCGCGAAGGCCGCCGCAGGGCGGCCTTCGCCATTTCCGGGCACGTCGCCGCCGCAGGGCGGCCCTCGCCATCGCCTGATAACGCCGCCGTCGTGCAGCGCGGCCGGCCAGCTGGCTCGCGCGTGGACCGGGACGGCGACGGCAGGATGCCTGCGGAGCGGTCCGGTCTTCGTCCGATGGCGCGCCAGAAACACGAAAGCCGCCCTGGGGCGGCTTCCACGGTCATGCAGCGAGGCGGAACCCGCCGCGGCGGGCGGGCCGGATCAGTTGAACGCGGCGGCGTAGCCGGTGTTGACCACCAGCTTCTGCAGCTCGTCGGCGACCTTCACGTTGCCGGCGATGATCTGGCGTGCCTCCGGGCCGCGCTCGTCCATGCGCTGCAGGCCCGCGCCGCGGAAGTCGCAGACCCGGCCACCGGCCTCGCGCACCAGCAGCACGCCGGCGGCGATGTCCCAGGCCTTCACCCCGGCCTCGAAATAGGCGTCGAGGCGGCCGCAGGCCACGTAGGCCAGGTCCAGTGCGGCCGAGCCGGTGCGGCGCACGTCCTCGGCCTGGACCAGCAGCGAATCCACGCACTTGAGCTGGGCGCTGGCACGGGCGCGCTCGCGCGGCGGGAAGCCGGTGCAGACCACCGTGCCGGCCAGGTCCTTGCGGTCGGCGACGCGGATCTTCTTGTCGTTGAGCACGGCGCCGGCGCCGCGGCTGGCGGTGAACAGCTCGTTGCGCAGCGGGTCGAAGATCACCGCGTCGATCGGCTCGCCGTTGTCGACCAGGGCAATGGAGACGCAGTAATGCGGGAAGCCGCGCAGGTAGTTGCTGGTCCCGTCGAGCGGGTCGATCACCCACTGCAGGCGGCCGTTGCGGCCGGGCTGGTGGCCGCTTTCCTCGCCGAGCACGCCGTAGTCCGGGTAGGCCCGGCGCAGTTCCTTGACGATCACCTTCTCGGCGTCGGCGTCGACTTCGCTGGCGTAGTCCATGCGCTGCTTCTGGACCACGTTCAGCGCATCGAGGCGGTTGATGTGGCGCAGGAGCACATTGCCGCCGAGACGGGCGGCCTTGACCATGACGTTGACGGCAGGGGTTTGCATGGCGAAGGCTCCCGGAAGGGCAGGGACGGAACGGGCGAAGGAAAAGAGCGGTCCGGCGCTCGGGGGCCGGGCGCGCAGTTTAACATCCGCACCATGTCCGATCCCCTGAACGAATCCCCCGGTCCGGCCGGCGATGTCCGCATCGTCCTGGTCGGGACCCAGCATCCCGGCAACATCGGCGCGGCGGCCCGCGCGATGAAGACCATGGGCCTGTCCCGGCTGGTCCTGGTCGCCCCCGAGAAGGCCGTCGACGACGACGCCTGGCGCCGCGCCGCCGGCGCGGAGGACCTGATCCAGGCCGCGCCCGTCCACGCCACCCTGGCCGAGGCCGTGGCGGACTGCCGGCTGGTGCTGGGCTGCACCGCGCGCAGCCGCCGGGTCCAGCTGGAGCAGCTGGACCCCGATGTCGCCGCCGGCCGCCTGCTGCGCTTCGCGGCCGAAGGCCCGGCGGCGCTGGTGTTCGGTCGCGAACGCACCGGCCTGACCAACGACGAGCTGCAGCTGTGCCACGCCTCGGTC
Organism: Thermomonas sp.; assembly: GCA_035456065.1. Taxonomy (GTDB): domain Bacteria; phylum Pseudomonadota; class Gammaproteobacteria; order Xanthomonadales; family Xanthomonadaceae; genus Thermomonas. The sequence goes on from DATIDW010000014.1 coordinate 114,283, forward strand.
CACATCCCCTCGGACCCGGCCTTCAGCTCGCTGAACCTGGCCGCGGCGGTGCAGGTACTGGCCTACGAGGTGCGCCGGGCGGTGCTGGCCGCCGTGCCGGCGGAGTCCGCCGCGTCCCGACCGGACGGACTGGCCGCCCCCCACGAGCAACTGGAGGGCTTCTTCTCGCAGCTGGCCGAGACGCTGGAGGCGATCGATTTCCACAAGGGTCGCACCCCCGACTCGGCGATGCGCAAGCTGCGGCGCCTGTTCCTGCGCGCCGACCTGACCGTGAACGAGGTCCGCCTGCTGCGCGGCGTGCTGGCCGACGCGCAGCGCATGGCACGCCTGGCCGGCGAGTCCGGCGAGTCTGCCAAGCCCGGCGAATCCGGGCGGCTGTCGCCCTGAGCCGGTTTTCGCTAGGCTTTGGACACAGGAGCGGGGGAGCGGACGTTGTCCAGAGTGCGTAGTTGGATCCAGGCGGCGTGCGTGGCTGCCGCCGTGGCCGTGGGACTGCCGGTGCACGCTTCCGAGGACGCCCACGTGCTGGTGCTCGGCCGCATCAGCGACGACCCCAACGCCCACTACGCGCAGCTCAAGCCGCTGCTGGACTACGTCGTGCCACGGATGCGCGAGGTCGGCATCACCGAGGGCCGGATCCTGATGGCGCGCGATGCCCAGCAGATGGCCAGCTACCTGCGCCGCGACCGGGTCGACTGGGTCACCGAGACCGCCAGCACCGCCGTGCAGCTGCAGCAGCGCGCCGCCGCGCGGCCGCTCCTGCTGACCGAGCGCAACGGGGTGAGCAGCTACCACACCGTGTTTTTCGTGCGGACGGAGAGCCCGATCCGCCGCCTGGGCGACCTGGCTGGTCATACCCTGGCCCTGCAGAGCACCGCCTCGACCAGCGCCTATATGGTGCCGATGACCGAACTGCTCGACGCCCGGCTGTCGCCGGAGATCCTGCTGGCGCCCTCGGACGTGACGTCGCCGGACCGGGTCGGCTACGTGTTCGCCCGTTCCGAGCTCAACATCGCTTCGTGGGTGCACAAGGGCGTGGTCGACGCCGGCGC
>DATIDW010000015.1:0-57526 GCA_035456065.1 Thermomonas sp.
ACTACGGCCGCAGCATCGGCTTCAAGGGCAGCTTCTTCATCGAGCCCAAGCCGATGGAACCGATGAAGCACCAGTACGACTTCGACAGCGCGACCGTCGCCGGTTTCCTCCACCAGCACGGCCTGCAAAACGACTTCAAGCTCAATATCGAGGCCAACCACGCCACCCTGAGCGGCCATACCTTCGAGCACGACCTGCAGGTGGCATCCGACCACGGCCTGCTGGGCAGCATCGACGCCAACCGCGGCAATGCGCAGAACGGCTGGGACACCGACCAGTTCCCGACCGACCTGTACGACACCGTCGGCGCGATGCTGGTGGTGCTGCGCCAGGGCGGGCTGGTCGGCGGGCTGAACTTCGACGCCAAGCCGCGCCGCGAATCCACCGACATGGAAGACCTGTTCATCGCCCACGTCGGTGGCATGGACGCATTCGCGCGCGGGCTGGAAGTCGCGCATGGCCTGCTCAACGACTCGCCGTGGGAGCAATGGCGCAAGGATCGCTATGCCAGCTTCGACGGTGGCGACGGCAAGGCCTTCGCCGAGGGTAATCTGGGCCTGGCCGACCTGGTCGCACTGGCCGCGGGCAACGGCGAGCCGAGCCAGGCCAGCGGCAAGCAGGAACGCTATGAGAACCTGCTCAACCAGTACCTGCTGCGCTGAACGCGGCGCTCATTCCCGCGGGAGCGGGATGACGAGCAAACGAATCGATTCCTGGGAGGGAACAGCATGTCCAGCGTACCCGCGACAACATCCGCCGGTGGCCAGAACACCGGTCTCATCATCCTCATCAGCTGCGTCGCCACCATCGGCGGCCTGCTGTTCGGTTACGACAGCGGTGCGGTGAACGGCACCCAGCCGGGCCTCAAGAGCGCGTTCGCCCTTGACGACGCGGGCCTGGGTTTCACCGTCGGTTCGCTGCTGATCGGCTGCTTCATCGGCGCGTTCTTCGCCGGTACGCTGGCCGATCGCATGGGGCGTCGCAACGTGATGCGACTGGCCGCCGTCCTGTTCCTGGTCGGCGCGCTGATCCAGGGCCTGGCCCACAGCCAGGGCATCTTCGTCTCGGCGCGCATCCTGGGCGGCATGGCGGTCGGCGCGGCCTCGGTGCTGTCGCCCGCGTACATCTCCGAGGTCGTACCGGCCAGCATCCGCGGCCGCATGACCACGGCGCAGCAGATCATGATCATCACCGGCCTGACCCTGGCCTTCCTGGTCAACTACTACCTCGCGGCGGCGGCGGGCAGCTCGACGGAGGCGTTCTGGGGCGGGATCGAGGCGTGGCGCTGGATGTACCTGATGCAGGCGGTCCCGGCCGCGGTGTTCCTGGTCACCCTGTTCTTCATCCCGGAGAGCCCGCGTTACCTGGTGTCCAAGGGTCGCCTCGATGAAGCCAATGGCGTGCTCACCCGCCTGCTGGGACCGGCCGAAGCGTCCACCAAGCTGGCCGAGATCCAGGCCAGCTTCTCCGTCGACCATCGGCCGCGCCTGGGCGACGTCCTGACCCCGAAAGGCGGCCGCGGCTTCCTCGGCATCCGCGCCATCGTCTGGGCAGGCCTGCTGCTGGCGGTGTTCCAGCAGTTGGTCGGCATCAACGTGATCTTCTATTACGGTGCCACGCTGTGGCAGCTGGCCGGCTTCACCGAGAGCGACGCGTTGCTGATCAACATCGGCTCGGGCGTGGTGTCGATCGCCGCCTGTTTCGTCACCATCGCGCTGATCGACAGGATCGGACGCAAGCCGTTGCTGCTGATTGGTTCGGCCGGCATGGCCGTCACCCTGTTCGTGATGGTGTACGCCTTCAGCCAGGGCACGCTGGACCCGGCGGGCAAGCTGGTGCTTTCCGAGCAGTTGGGCGTGATCGCGGTGATCGCCGCCAACCTCTACGTGATCTTCTTCAACGTGTCCTGGGGCCCGGTGATGTGGGTGATGCTGGGCGAGATGTTCCCGAACCAGATCCGCGGCTCGGCGCTGGCCGTGTGCGGGTTCGCCCAATGGTTCGCCAACTACCTCATCGCGCAGAGTTTCCCGCTGATGGCATCGGGCCTGGGCCTGGCCACCAGTTACACCTTCTACGGCGTCTGCGCGGTGATCAGCTACTTCCTGGTCAAGCGGTTCATCCACGAGACCAAGGGCAAGGAACTGGAGCAGATGGAAGGATGAGCAAGATGCATTCGACGCTGTTCCGCCGCGCCGCACTGGCCACCGCGCTTGCCTGTGCGATCACCGGTTGCGGCGGGGCAGGGGACACTCCTGCTGCTGCGCAGGCCGAGGCAACGGCCTCGCCGTGGCCGGAAGTGAAGTGGCCGCTCGCGAACGACCCGGCGCTGGAAAAGCGCATCGACGCACTGCTCGCCAGCATGACCGTGGAAGAGAAGGTCGGCCAGCTGGTGCAGGGCGACATCGCCAGCATCACGCCCGACGACGTGCGCAAGTACCGGCTCGGTTCGGTGCTCGCGGGCGGCAACTCCGATCCCGGCGGCAAGTACGACGCCACGCCCGCACAGTGGCTCGCGCAGGCGGACGCGTTCTACGAGGCGTCGATGGATGTCTCGCAGGGTGGCAAGGCCATTCCGATCCTGTACGGCATCGATGCGGTGCACGGACAGAGCAACATCGTCGGCGCGACGCTGTTCCCGCACAACATCGGCCTGGGCGCGATGCGCAATCCGGAGCTGATGCGCAAGATCGGCGAAGTCACCGCCATCGAGACCCGCGCCACCGGCATGGAATGGGCGTTCGGCCCGACCGTGGCGGTGCCGCAGGACGATCGCTGGGGCCGCGCCTACGAGGGCTATTCGGAATCGCCCGACGTGGTCGCGAGCTATGCCGGCGCGATGGTCGAAGGCCTGCAGGGCAAGGTCGGGTCGAAGGAATTCCTCGACGGCACCAAGGTCATCGCCTCGGCCAAGCATTTCCTCGGCGATGGCGGCACCACCGGCGGCAAGGACCAGGGCGATACCGCGGTCGACGAGGCCACGCTGGTGCGCATCCATGCCGCTGGCTATCCGCCCGCGATCGCGGCCGGCGCGCAGACGGTCATGGCCTCGTTCAACAGCGTCAACGGCGAGCGCATGCACGGCAACAAGCCGTTCCTCACCGATGCGCTGAAGGGACGGATGCAGTTCGGCGGCTTCGTGGTCGGCGACTGGAACGGCCACGGGCAGATCCCGGGCTGCAAGAACGACGACTGCCCGGCCACGATCAATGCGGGCCTGGACATGGCGATGGCGCCGGATTCGTGGAAGGGCTTCTACGAGACCACGCTGGCAGCCGCCAAGGCCGGCACGATCAGCAAGGAACGCCTGGACGATGCGGTGCGCCGGATCCTGCGGGTCAAGTTCCGGCTCGGCCTGTTCGAGGCGGGCAAGCCTTCGCAACGCGCGGTTGGCGGCAAGTTCGAGTTGCTCGGCGCGCCCGAGCATCGCGCGATCGCCCGACAGGCCGTGCGCGAATCGCTGGTACTGCTGAAGAACAACGGCGGCGTGCTGCCGCTGCAACCGAAGCAGCGCATCCTCGTCGCGGGCGACGGGGCCAACGATGTCGGCAAGCAGTCCGGCGGCTGGACGTTGAACTGGCAGGGCACCGGCACCAGGCGCAGCGATTTCCCGAATGCCGATTCGATCTATGAAGGCATCGCCGCGCAGGCCAAGGCCGCGGGCGGCAATGCCGAGTTGTCGTTGGAAGGCAAGTACACGGCGAAGCCCGACGTCGCCATCGTGGTGTTCGGCGAGAACCCCTATGCCGAGTTCCAGGGCGACCTGCCGAACCTGCTGTACAAGCCCGGCAACGACGCCGACCTCGATCTCATCAAGAAGTTGAAGGCTGATGGCATCCCGGTGGTCGCGGTGTTCCTGAGCGGGCGTCCGTTGTGGATGAACCGCGAGATCAATGCATCGGACGCCTTCGTCGCGGCATGGCTGCCGGGCTCGGAAGGCGCGGGCATCGCCGACGTGCTGCTGCGCAAGGCCGACGGCGGCGTGCAGCACGACTTCAAGGGCAAGCTGAGCTTCAGCTGGCCGCGCACCGCGACCCAGTACGCCAACAACGTCGGGCAGAAGGATTACGACCCACTGTTCGCGTTCGGCTTCGGCCTGACCTATGCGGACAAGGGCACGCTGGCCGCGTTGCCGGAAGTGTCCGGCATCGACGGCGAGCAATCCGCCGGCGGCGTGTACTTCGCCAAGGGCAGGCCGTCGCTGGGCCTCGCCATGCAGTTGTCGAATGCCGGGCAGGCCAGCATGCCGGCGACGACGGTGCCGGTGGGATTGGCCGATGGCAGCCTGTCGCTGGCCGCGGTCGACCACAAGGCGCAGGAAGACGGGCGTCGCCTCACCTGGACCGGCAGCAAGCCGGCCAGCTGGTTGCTGGTCGCAAGCAAGCCGCTGGATGTCACCCGCGAAAGCAACGGTGACGTGCAACTGCAGCTGACCCTGCGCCGCGACAGCGCGGTGACCGCGCCGGTGTGGCTGGGCGTGGGTTGCGGCGATGGCTGCGGTGGCCGCATCGACCTGCAGAAGACCCTGGCCACGATCCCGCAGGGCGAATGGAAGGTCGTCGGCGTGCCGCTGAAGTGTTTCGTGGCCGCCGGTGCCGACGTGGCGAAACTGGTGCAGTTGCCGGTGCTGGAGAGCGGTGCCGCGCTGCAGCTGTCGGTCTCGCGGATCGCGCTGGGCGCATTGAACGAAGCCGAAGCCACGGTCGCCTGCCCAGTCAAGTAGCAGGGCATGTAGCAGGGCATGATGCGGGCGGTGGCGCAGGCCGCCGCCCGGTGCGAGGGCAGGGAGCGTCCACGCATCATCGAATCACCGCGGACCGCATGCGGCGGTTCGCTTGCCGATGGGCGCGAGGGGGTTCGCGCCGTCGGTCCAACTGCAGGAGCGGCGCCGTGGGTCTGGGGACGTTGGACATTGCAATCGTGCTGGCCTACCTGGCCGGCATCTTCATCCTCGCGCAGTGGGTCTCGCGCGAAAAAGCCGGCTACCAGAAAGACGCGAAGGATTACTTCCTCGCCGGCAAGGCGCTGCCGTGGTGGGCCATCGGCGCATCGCTGATCGCCGCGAACATCTCGGCCGAACAGATCATCGGCATGTCCGGCTCCGGCTATGCCATCGGCCTGGCCATCGCCTCCTACGAATGGATGGCGGCGGCGACGCTGCTGATCGTCGGCAAGTGGTTCCTGCCGGTGTTCCTGCGCAACGGCATCTACACCATGCCGCAGTTCCTGGAACAGCGTTACGGCAGCCGCATCCGCACCCTGATGGCGGTGTTCTGGCTGGGCCTGTACGTGTTCGTCAACGTCACCTCGATCCTCTGGCTCGGCGCGATCGCGGTGTCGCAGGTGACCGGCATGGACCAGATGCTGGCGGTGCTGCTGATCGGCGTGTTCGCGCTGCTGTACCAGTTGTACGGTGGCCTGAAGGCGGTCGCGCTGACCGATATCGTGCAGGTCACGTTGCTGGTGCTGGGCGGCTTGCTGGTCGCGGGCCTGACGCTCAACCAACTGGGCGAGGGCGCCGGCATCCTCGCCGGGTTCCACAAGCTGTGGGACGCGCAACCCGGCCACTTCGAGATGATCCTCGACAAGGACAACCCGTTCTACAAGGACCTGCCCGGCATCAGCGTGCTGGTCGGCGGCATGTGGATCATGAACATCAGCTACTGGGGCTTCAACCAGTACATCATCCAGCGCGCACTCGCGGCCAAGGACATCGGCGAAGCGCAGAAGGGCGTGCTGTTCGCCGCCTTCCTCAAGCTGCTGATGCCGGTGATCGTGGTGCTGCCGGGCATCGCCGCGGTGATGCTGGCGCCCGGCCTGGACAAGCCCGACCAGGCCTATCCGACGATGATGCGCCTGCTGCCCACCGGCATCCTCGGCCTGGTGTTCGCCGCACTGGTCGCCGCGATCGTGGCGTCGCTGGCATCCAAGATCAATTCGATCGCGACGATCTTCACCCTGGATTTCTACGCCAAGATGAAGCCGCAGGCCGACCAGCAGAAGCTGGTGCGCGTCGGCCGCATCACCGCGATCGTCGCGGTGCTGGCCGGCATCCTCGCCGCCAAGCCGCTGCTCGGCAGCTTCGACCAGGCCTTCCAGTACATCCAGGAATACACCGGCTTCTTCACCCCGGGCATCGTGGTGATCTTCGTGCTGGGCCTGTTCTGGAAGCGCGCCAACGAAGCCGGCGCACTCGCGGCGGCGATCGGCTCGTTCGTGCTGTCGATCGTGCTGAAGCTGGCGTGGCCGGAGCTGCCCTTCATCGATCGCGTCGGCCTGGTGTTCCTGCTCGCGCTCGCCCTGGCCGTCGTGGTGTCGCTGATGACGCGGCATGCGCCGGAGAAGGACATCATCGACACCCGCAACGTCGATTACACCACCGGCGCGGTCTTCAACATCGGCGGCATCGCGGTGCTCGCGATCCTGGCTGCGCTGTACGCCCTGTTCTGGTAACGCCATCCCGACATCCATTTCAGCCGGAGGACGCATGCACACCAATCACTTCAACCGCTGGCGCGTCGCGATGGCGGCGCTGGTCATGGCGATGGGGTGGGGCACCGCCATCGCGCAGGACGCCCCTGCGGCGGTCACGCCGATGCCGATCTACACCAACGCATTGGCACCCGGTTGGCAGAACTGGAGCTGGGCCAAGACCCGGCTGTCGGTCGGCGCCGAAGGTGCGGCCCGCAAGCCGATCGCGGTGGACGCGGAACCGTATGCGTCGCTGTACCTCCACCACGAACCTTTCAGCACCACGGGCTATCGCACCTTGAACCTGCTGGTGCAAAGCAAGGCGACCGACGCCGAGGTGAAAGTGTTCCTGCTTGCCCCCGACGGCAAGCCGATCGGCGCCGGCAAGCTGGTCAAGATCGGCAATACCGGTTGGACCAAGGTCGAAGTGCCGCTGGAGACGCTCGGCGCAAACGACACCACCGTGTCCGGGCTGTGGATCCAGAATCCGACGGGCGAGACCTTGCCGACGTTTTATGTGGCGGATGTTGGGTTGCAGTAGCGGGTTAACCAGGGATGCCTCGGCGGCTGGTGGCGCACAACGCGATGTGTGAACGGCCATGCGGGGAACGACGGTGGTTCGGATTAGGCCCATGTAGAACTTCGCATAATGCCTATTATGTCAACTGCAAGATGGCTAGAACCCACCACAGGCCTTCCTCACCGGCTCATCCAGCCGACTCAGGTCGGCGAACGTCCGCTTCAGCCCCAACCGCTCCAGTTGCTGCCCACGCTTGGCTCTCGCCTGCAGGCATGGATCAGGCCTGGATCGCGACGCCGTGCCGCCGCCACGTGACCTCGACACCGAACGGCCGCTCGCAGCGTTGGAACGCTTTCGTCCGGATGTGGCCAACATCGGCGAATCCGGCTCCGGGGCGAACTCGATGCTGCGATCCATGCGCTGGCCGGCCGCGCACGGCGTGGCCAGATAGCTGACCTGGCCACTGGTGCCGACGCATCGATACAAGGTGCCCGCGGACGCAAGCCCCGGGAACAGGCACAGCAACAGCAGCAGGCGTTTCATGGCGGCTCCGGAGGATCGGGATGCCACCACGCTGCGCTTTGCCACCAACGAATGCCGTCAGGAAAATCCACGACCTGGCGTCGGGATCCCGCCCTTCGAACATTTGACTCTGGACCGGACTCCAGACTTCATACTTCGCGCACTCCACGCCTCGAGCGCATGCCCATGCAGATCGGACAACTCGCCATGCAGGCCGGCGTCCCCATCGACACCGTCCGCTATTACGAGCGCCAGGGCCTGCTGCCGCCACCGGAACGGCGTGCATCGGGCTACCGGCAGTACAGCCGGCAGGACATTTCGCGGCTGCGTTTCATCCGCCGCGCCAAGGATCTCGGTTTCAGCCTGCAGGAGATCCAGGACCTGCTGCGCCTGAGCGGCAACCCGGATGCCGACCGCGCCGAGGTACGTGCGCTCGCGCAGCAGCGGTTGGCCGACATCGAACGCAGGATGCGCGAACTCGACGCCATGCGCGCGACGTTGACGACGCTGGTGGGCCAATGCTCCGGCCACGGCTCGCTGGAGGGCTGCCCGATCATCGACACCCTCGTCGTGTTCGATCCCGACGCTGCGAGCGATTGACACCGATGCACGACATACCCGACCACGACGATCGAGGCATCAGCCGACGCAGGCTGCTGCGTGGCATCGCGCTGGGCGGCGCAGCGGCGGGTCTGGGCCTGTGGCGCGACCCGGTGTGGGCCTTGGCCACCCCCAACCAGGCGGGCGTGCTCGCCGGCAACGCGTTCGAACTCAGCATCGGTCGCACGCCGGTCAATATCAGCGGCCGCGCCGCATCGGCGATCACCGTCAACGGTTCCCTGCCCGGCCCGATCCTGCGCTGGCGCGAAGGCGACGAGGTGACGCTGCGCGTGCGCAACATGCTCGCCGAAACCAGCGCGATCCACTGGCACGGCATCCTGCTGCCGGCCAACATGGACGGGGTGCCGGGCCTGAGCTTCCACGGCATCGAAGCCGGCGGCGATCACCTGTACCGCTTCAAGGTGCGGCAGTCCGGCACCTACTGGTACCACAGCCATTCCAGCCTGCAGGAACAGGCCGGCGTGTACGGCGCGCTGATCATCGATCCGATCGAACCCGCGCCCTACGCCTTCGACCGCGACTACGTGGTGATGCTGTCCGACTGGACCGACATGGATCCGCACCGGCTGTTCGCGCGGCTGAAGAAGCGCAGCGACTACGACAACCTGCACAAGCGCACCGTCGGCGATTTCCTGCGCGATGCACGCAAGGATGGAGTCTCCACTGCCCTCGCCCATCGCAAGGCCTGGGGCGCGATGCGGATGAGTCCGACCGACCTCGCCGACGTCAACGGCAATACCTACACCTACCTGGCCAACGGCCGCAGCGCCGCGGACGACTGGACCGGCCTGTTCACGCCCGGCGAGCGCGTGCGCCTGCGCTTCGTCAACGGCGCGGCGATGACCTTCTTCGACGTGCGCATCCCCGGGCTCAAGTTCACAGTGGTCGCCGCGGATGGCCAGGACATCCAGCCGGTCGATGTCGACGAATTCCGCATCGCGCCGGCGGAAACCTTCGACGTGATCGTGCAACCGGAGCGCGACGAGGCGCATGTCGTGTTCGCGCAGGCGATGGATCGCAGCGGCCACGCGCGCATCACCCTCGCCCCGCGCATGGGCATGCGCGCGCCCTCCCCCGCGCCCGATGCACGCGCCCTGCTGACGATGGACGACATGGGCCACGGCAGCCATGCGATGGCGGCCGGCGAGATGAGCTGCGGCGCGAACATGGATCATTCGAAGATGTCGATGCCGATGGCGGCACCGATGCAGGCGCATCCGGCCAGCGAAACCGGCAATCCGTTCGTCGACATGCAGACGATGACGCCGACGCCGCGGCTGGACGATCCCGGCATCGGCCTGCGCGACAACGGTCGCCGCGTGCTGCGTTACGCCGACCTCCACAGCCTGCGGATGCCGGATGACGATCGCGAACCCTCGCGCGAGATCGAGTTGCACCTGACCGGCCACATGGAACGCTTCGTCTGGGGCTTCGATGGCATCAGGTTTTCCGATGCCGAGCCGGTGCGGCTGACCTACGGCGAACGCGTGCGCCTCATTCTGGTCAACGACACCATGATGGAACACCCGGTGCACCTGCACGGGATGTGGAGCGACCTGGAGGATGCGGACGGCAACTTCCTGGTGCGCAAGCACACCGTCAGCATCCCGCCGGGCACCCGCCGCAGCTTCCGCGTCACCGCGGATGCGCTCGGCCGCTGGGCCTTCCACTGCCACATGCTGATGCACATGGAAGCCGGGATGATGCGCGAAGTGCGGGTGGAGGAATGATGCGCCGCGCATTCGCCATCGGCCTGCTGCTGTGCATGCACACGGCATTCGCGCAGGACCATTCGCAGCACCAGCAGCAGGCGATTCCGCCAGCGTCGCCGGGTACGACGACCGACGAACACGCGCAGCATCGAGCCATGCAGGCGCCTGCGCCGCAGCAAGCGACCGACAAGACGGTGGAAACCCACGCGGATGACACGCCTGTCACCACGTCCGGTTATCGCCCCCCTGCCCTCACCGACGCCGACCGCGCTGCGGCATTCCCCGACCTGCACGGCCACGACATGTCCGGTCACATGGACGACGACCCGTTCGTGTGGATGGTGAGTGCGGACCGGCTGGAATGGCAGCAAGGCGATGCGTTGGCCTGGGAAGGCCGCGCGTGGTTCGGGCATGACCGCGGTCGGCTGTGGTTGCGCAGCGAAGGCGAACGCGACTCCGGCCACGGCACCGAGGCCAGCATCGAAGCAATGTGGGGCAAGCCGGTGAGTGCGTGGTGGGACCTGCTCGCCGGCGTGCGCCACGACATCGCGAACGACCGCCTTGGCCACGATGGCCAGGACTGGCTCGCGCTCGGCGTGCAGGGGCTGGCGCCGTACAAGTTCGAGGTGCAGGCCACCGCGTATCTCGGCGAGCACGGGCAGTCGATGCTGCAGGCGGAAGCCGAATACGAGTTGCTGCTGACCAACAGGCTGATCCTGCAGCCGCGCATCGAAGCCACCGCGCATGGCCAAAACGATGCCGCGCGCGGGATCGGCTCGGGGCTGGGCGAGGTCGATGCCGGCCTGCGGCTGCGTTACGAGATCCGTCGCGAGTTCGCGCCGTACATCGGCGTCGAGCGCGCGTTTCGCTTCGGCAGGACCGCGGACTTCGCGCGTGCCGCCGGCGAGGCCGCGCATGACACGCGTTGGGTGGCGGGCGTGCGTTTCTGGTTCTAACCGGCGGCGTGGTAGCGCCAATGCGCCGGGCTGCCAAGCGACTCCATGCCGTGCAGCAGGAGTTCACTCCCCGGATCGATGGCGATGGAAAGCGCACCATCGGCCAACTGCCAGCTCATCGCATCGGCATGGTTCGCATCGCTGGGCGACGCCGTGACCCGCCGCGAACAACCGGGCAACAGGCCTTCGCCAAGCCGCTTGCCGCGGGCCTCCTTCAAGGTCCATGTCACGTGGAACGCCTGCGCGCGCTCTGCCTCCGGCAACCGCTGCAGGCGTTCGACCTCCTGCGGAGAAAACGCGAAACGCGCCAGTGCGTCGAGGTCGCGCGGGCGCCGTGGCAGTTCCACGTCAATGCCCACCGGCACGGTGGCCAAGGCAATCGCCAGCCAGTCGCCGCTGTGGCTCAACGACAACGACAAGGGCGAGGCCGCGCCATCCACCAGCAGTTGCGGGCGACCATCCTGGTGGCGATGCAGCGCGATCCGTTGCGAGTCGACCTGCAACCAGCCTGCCGCGAGTGCGCGTGCCCGCCAGTGGCCGGCGAGGAAGCTGCGGCGACGCGCGACCGATGTCATCGCCTGCAGGCGGCTGGCCTCGTCCTCCGTCAGCCAATCGCGATGATCGCCATCCAGCGAAGCGTCCGCGACATCGAGCGGCAGCAACCAGACACGCCCGGCTCCCCGCTCGCCCACGTCACTTGACCTTGGCGTATACGCCCTTGAGTGCCACCCCGGCCATCAGTCCGCCTGCGCCGCATTGGTACTGCGTCGCGCTGCTGAACACCTGGTTCTTGTAGTTGCTCTCGATGTCGACGACGGCGTTGGCGCCGCGTTCCCTGGCCGCTGCCTGCAGCGCCTTGAGCGCGCCCAGGAACACCCATTGGCAGGCCGTGCCGTCGCTCTTGCCGAAGGCATTGGTCTTGCGGTTGGTGTTGGCCGCGCCGAGCCGTTCGGCCACGGCCGGCGTCGGCGCGCCCTTGAAATGGAACTGCACCAAATCGTCCAGCGTGCCGTCGGCCCTGCCTGCGGCGATCGCGGTGGCGATGTCGAACTGCTGGCGGGTGTCGCGTGCGTCGGCGGCCGGGGCAACGGCCAGTGTCGCGATGGTGGCAATGGCAAGGATCTGTCGGCGCATGCGTGGCTTCCTCTCGGGGTCAGGACCAGCGGCGCAACACCAGCGAGGTGTTGATGCCGCCGAAGGCGAAATTGTTGCTCATGGCGTATTCGGCGTCGATGGCGCGACCGCCGCCCTGCTCCGTCGGCAGGATGTAGTCGAGGCGGCCGCAGCGCGGATCGATGGTGCGCAGGTTGGCGGTGGGATGGAACCAGCGCTCGCGCAGCATCTCCAGCGTCGCCCACGCTTCCAGCGCACCGCAGGCGCCGAGGGTGTGGCCGGTGAAGCTCTTCAGCGAGCTGATCGGCATGCGCTCGCCGAACACGGCGTGGGTCGCTGTGGTCTCGGCGATGTCGCCATGCTCGGTGGCGGTGCCATGCGCGTTGACGTAGGCGATGGCGTCGGGCGGGAGGCCGGCGTCATCGAGCGCCAGCCGCATCGCCTGCGCCATGGTGGTGGCGTTCGGCTGGGTGACGTGCTGGCCATCGCTGTTGGTGCCGTAGCCGACGATCTCCGCGTGGATGGTCGCGCCGCGGGCGAGCGCATGTTCCAGCTCCTCCAGCACCAGGGTACACGCGCCCTCGCCGATCACCAGGCCGTTGCGCGAGGCGTCGAACGGGCGCGGCGTGGCCGCCGGCGCATGGTTGTCGTTGCTGGTCGCGAACAGGGTGTCGAACACCGTGGTCGCGGTGACGTCGAGTTCCTCCGAGCCACCGGCGAGCATCGCCACCTGCTTGCCCGCGCGGATCGCCTCGTAGGCGTAACCGATGCCCTGGCTGCCCGAGGTGCAGGCGCTCGACGTGGTAACGATGCGGCCGGTGATGCCGAAGAACACGCCCATGTTGACCGGCGCGGTGTGCGCCATCATCCGGATGTAGGTGGTCGCGTTGATGTACTGGGTGTTGAATTCGGCGAGCATGCGGCCGAAATCGCTCATCGAGGCCGGCGTGCCGGCCGACGACCCATGGGAAATGCCGACCTTGCCGCTCTTCAGCAAGGGATCGCCGAGCAGGCCGGCATCGGCCAACGCCAGCTCGCTGGCGCGCGTCGCCAGCAATGCGACGCGGCCCATCGAGCGCGTCGCCTTGCGGGTGTAGTGCTCCGGCAATTCGAAGGGTTGCACGGGCACGCCGAGGTGCGAGTTGAGCCCCTTGTACTCGCTCCATTCGGGGAAGTGGCGCACCGCGTTGCGGCCCGTCTTCAGCCATGCGAGCACCGACGGCCAGTCGTGCCCGAGCGGGCCGAGCACGCCACGACCGGTGACGACCACGCGCCGTTCCGCCGTCACGCGGCTCACAGCATGCCTCCGTTGACCGAGAGTACCTGGCGCGTCACGTAGGACGCATCGTCGGACACCAGGTAGGCCACGGCGGCGGCGACGTCTTCCGGCGTGCCGACCCGCCGCAGCGGGATCATCTTCATCGCTTCGTCCACGACCTCGGCCGGCAGCATCTCGGTCTCGATCAGGCCGGGGGCGACGCAGTTCACGGTGATCCCGCGCTTCGCCAGTTCCAGCGCCAGCGCCTTGGTCGCGCCGATGATGCCGGCCTTGGCCGCGCTGTAATTGGTCTGCCCGCGATTGCCTGCGATCCCGGACACCGACGACAGGGTGACGATGCGCCCCGGCTTGCGCCGCCGCACCATCGGCATCACGCAGGGCTGCAGCACGTTGTAGAAGCCGTCGAGGTTGGTGTGGATCACGCTGTCCCACTCGTCCCCGCTCATCGCCGGGAACGCGTTGTCGCGGGCGATGCCGGCATTGCAGACCACCCCGTGGTAGGCGCCATGCGCGGCGATGTCGGCGTCGATCGCGGCCGCGCAGCCGGCGCGGTCGGCGACGTCGAACTCCAGCACGCGGGCGCCGCGGCCCAGCGCCTCGATCTCGGCGACGACGGCCTCCGCAAGGTCGCGCCGGCTGCGGCAGTGCACGGCGATGTCGAAGCCGTCGCCGGCCAGGCGCAATGCGATCGCGCGGCCGATGCCGCGGCTGGCGCCGGTGACGAGGATGCAGCGGTCGGTCATGAGCGTGGGTCGTTGAGGTAGGCGTCGGGATCGGGTGGTTCGAACACGGAGACATTGGCGCGGGCCAGCTCGCGCTCGCCGTCCAGCAGGCGGCAGGCGAACATCCCCAGGCCATTGTCGCCCATCAGCTCGCGATGGCATTCGATGCGCAGGTGCAGGCCGAACGGCAGCCACGGCTGCTGGCAGTGGTAGCGGCGGGTGCCAAGCAGGAAACCGGGCTTGACCGCCTCGCCGCGCGCCAGCGCGCGACCGCCGGCCCAGGCGGCGATGCCCTGCGCCATGTATTCGATGCCCATCCACGCCGGCAGGCCGGGATCGGACTCATCGGCGAGCAGGTGGTGCGCGTGCACGGTGGCTTCGGCCACCACGCCGTCGGCATCGCAATGCAGGACGCGGTCGATCCACAGCATGCCGCCCCGATGCGGGATCAGGCGTTCGGCCGCGGCGTCGCGCGGATCCATCACGCCGCCCCCAGGATCAATGCCGCGTTGCTGCCGCCGAACGCGAACGACTGGCTGAGCGCATACCGCAACGGCGCAGCGGCGCGTTCACCAGGACGCACGAGGCGGATCGGTGCCAGCGCGGGATCGGCCACGCCGTCCCACCAGTGCGGTGGCAAGTGGTGATCCGGATTGCGCGCGAGCGCGATCCAGCACAGCGCGGCTTCGATCGCGCCGGCCGCGCCCAGCGCATGGCCGGTCAGCGGCTTGGTGGAACTGCAGGGCACGTCGCTGCCCAGCGTGCGCTGCACGGCCGCGGCTTCCATCGCGTCGTTCTGCGGCGTCGCGGTGCCGTGCAGGTTCACGTAGTCGATGTCGCTGGCGTCGATGGCGGCACGCGCGAGGGCGTCGCGAATCGCGCGCTCGGCACCCTTCCCTTCCGGATCGGGCGCGGACATGTGGTGGGCATCGGCGGTCTCGCCCCAGCCGGCCAGGCGCACCGGCCCCGGCTCGCGCGTCATCAGGAACAAGGCCGCGCCCTCGCCGATGTTGATGCCGTTGCGGTGCAGCGAGAACGGATTGCAGCGTTGCTGCGACACCGAGCCGAGTGCGCCGAAGCCGGCCACGGTGAAGCGGCACAGCGAATCCGCGCCTCCGGTGACGACGGCATCGGCCAGGCCCGCCTTCAACAACCGCGCGGCCGAGGCCATCGCCTTGGCGCTGGACGAACACGCGGTGGACATCACGTGCGCCGGACCGCACAGGCCGAGCTCCGCGGCCACGAACGTCGCCGGCGTGCCCATTTCCTGCTGGCGGTAGTGGAACGTGTGCGGCCAGGTGCCGTGGGCGAGCAGGTGCCGATGCGCGACCTCGCTTTCACCGACGCCCGACGTGCTCGATCCCAGCACCACCGCGACGCGGTCGGCCCCATGCCGCGCCACCGCGGCAGCGACCGGCGCGCGCAGCGGCCCAAGCGCGATGCGCAGCAACTGGTTGTTGCGGCCGCGCAGTTCGACCGGCAGGTCGTCCAGCGACGGCAGATCGCCCGGCACCAACCCCAGCGCGGTTGGCAGGCCGGTGATCGCATCGCCCATGGCCACGCCGCGCGGCGCGTCCTCCGCGAACATTGCAGCCGCCACGCCATCCACGTCGCGACCCAACGCGCAGGCGATGCCGAGTGCGTTGAGGAAGGGCGTGCTCACGGCGTGCTTTCCATCGACTCGACTACGCTGGAGGCGATGTCCAGCGTGTAACCCAGGGCGTGCTGTTCCAGCCGCGCTTGCAGCGGCTGCGGAAACTCGACGGTGGCGATGACCGTATCCCCCTGGCGCAACACGCGGCTGCCGTGTTCCTCGCGCAGCGACCAGCCAGCCGGCAGGCTGGTCGCGATCGCATCGACCGGCCAGAACACCAGTTGCAGGTCGGACAGCACGCGTTCGCCGTCCAGCGCGGCCGGCAGCCATGGCGCGCGTTTTTGCGCCAGTTGCCTGCCGTCCCAGTCCAGCCGCAGCGCCACCTGGCCCTGCGCATGGATGACCAGGCGCGTGTTGCTGGCGTCGTTCTCGACCAACGCATCCACGGTCTCGCCGCGGTCGCCGTGGCGGAAGGCGAGACGCTGCTGCAGGGCCAGCGTGCCCGGCAATGCCGACGGTGGCAGGCGCAGCACCGGCATCGACGCGGCGACCGCCTGCCGCGCAGCCACGCGTGCCTGCGGGGTGGCGCAGCCGATCAGCAGCAGCGCAGGCAGCAGCGTGGCGATCAGCCGCCGCACAAGGCTTCCAGGGTCTTCAGCCGTCGCGGCTCGGCCACGTAGGGATTGTCCTGGTCCCAGGCGTAGCCGGCCAGGATCGCGCAGATCATCCGGCGGATGTCCGGGTTCTGGTCCTTGTGGAAGATGACCTTCTGGAAGCCACCGACGTACCAGGAGTCCACGAAGCGGCGGAACGCGTCCACGCCGCGCTTGAGCGGCGCTGCGTATTCGGCCTGCCAGTCCACCGATTCGCCGGCCGCCTGTTTCGCCAGGCATGTCGCGGCGAGGTCCGCCGAGGTGAAGGCGATGGTGACGCCGGAGGAAAACACCGGGTCGAGGAACTCGCCGGCGTTGCCGAGCAGTGCGTAGTTCTTGCCCCACAGCGTACTCACGTTGGACGAATAACCGACGATCTGCCGCGCGGGCATGTTCCATTCGGCGTCCGCGAGCAGCGACGCCAAGCCCGGTTCCTCGCCGACGATGGCGCGCAATCGGGTCATCTCGTCACCTTCGTACCGCGCGAGGTAGGCCTGCTCCGCGACGACGCCGAGTGAGCAATAGCCGTTCGAGAACGGAATCGTCCAGTACCAGACATCCTGGTGGTCGGGATGCACGCTGATCAGGATCTTGTTGCGGTCGAACGTGCCCGCGGCGCTGCTCCCCGGGGCAATGTTGTCGCGCACCTGGGTGAAGATCGCACCGCGCACCGGGAAACCGGACGGCCGCTCCAGGTCCAGCAGGCGCGGCAGGATGCGCGCGAAGCCGCTGGCATCCAGCAGGAAACCGGCGCTGACCACGTACTCCTCGCCGTCCGGCGCGCGCACGTTGACCCGCGGCCGCTCGCCGGTGACGTCGACCGCAAGCACCTCGTGCCGGAAGCGCACGCTGGCTCCCATCCGCGCGGCTTCGCTGGCCAGGATGCTGTCGAAATCGGCGCGCACGACCTGGTAGGTGGTGCCCCAGCCGGGCGAGAACTTGTCGCGGAAGTCGAAGTCGGTATGCCTGCCGCGGTGGGCGAAGGCGGCGCCGTTCTTGTGCTGGAAGCCGGCCTCCACCACCGCGCGCAGCATCCCGGCCTTCTCGATGTAGGCCATGCTCTGCGGCAGCAGGCTTTCGCCGATCGAAAAGCGCGGGAATTGCTGCTTTTCCAGCACCAGCACTTCGCGGCCCTGCTGGCGCAGGAGCGCCGCGGCGACGCTGCCGGCCGGGCCGGCGCCGATGATGAGGATGTCGGTGGTTTCGGTGCGGCTCATGGCGCCTCGTGCGTGGGCTGGTCAACGCGCATGCGCGCCGCCGGTTGGAGGTGGAGTATCCGGGCGAAGGCAGGGCGAGAGCAGCCAGACCAGGCCGATGCCGAACAGCAGGGTCAGGCCGAAGCCATGCAACGCGGGCGTGGCCGACAGCGACAGCAGTCCAAAGGCGAGCAGCGTGCTCGCGGCGCCCAGGCAGACCGCGAGCCAACTGGCGCCATCGCCTTCGTGCTCGAGCAGGAAGATGCCGTAGTCCACGCCAAGGCCGAGCAACAGCAATTGCGCGAGCACGCCGAACAACTGCAGCGGCACGCCCAGCCAACCCAGCGCGGCCAGGCTCGCCAGCGCTGCGAGCGCGGTGGGCACCCACGCGCGCCACGCGTTGCGGCGGAAGCGCGCCAGCAGCGCGAGCCCGACCGCGACGTAGCCGGCCAGCAACAGCCAGCCCATCTGCAGCCGGTAGTGATGCAGCACGCCGGCGAACGTGGCGGTGCGATCCACCCAGCGCACGCCTTCGATGCCCTGCCCGGCCGCGGCGACCGCACCCAGATGCGCGGGCGTGAGTCCCTGCAGCATCACGATGCTGGCGTGGCGACCATCGACCTCGCCCAGCCACAGCGCACGCAGCGGCGCGGCGAGCGGCTGGCGCAGGCCGTCCTCGACCTGCAGCGGAACGCTGGCGACCGTCGCCGGGGCCGGGGTGGGCTCGCCCAGCATCGCCGCGACACGCGTGCGCGCCAGCGTTTCCGCCGGGATCACCAGTTCGCGATCGGCCTGTTGCCGCCGCAACGACGGCAGCCAATCCGACACCGCGCGCCAGCCCTGCAGGTGGCCGGCATCGGCCTGTCGCTGCAAGGCGGCGGTGAGCCGCTCCTCGGTGCGCAGCACCGCCTGCGCATCGATGCCTTCGACCAGGAAGTACTGCGCCGGGCTGGGCAACCCCAGCAGCTTGCCGATGGCGATTTCGTTGCCCAGCAGTTCGGAGGGCGAGGTCTGCAATCCGCGCAGGTCGTCGCTGGCCTGCAGGCGCTGCAGGCCGCCGCCGATGAACACGAGCGCCAGCAACGCAATCACGCCGCCGACCAGATTGGGCCTCCAGCGCGGCCAGCGCGCAAGGCTGCCGGCGATCCGGGCGGCGAAGCGGCTGTGGCGCGGCGTGCCGGCATCCAGCCAGGGGAACCACAGCGCCGCGGTGATGAAGGTCGCGGTCAGTGCAGTGGCCGCGAACACGGCCATCTGCCGCAGGCCGGGGAACGGCGCGATGCCCAGTGCCATGTACGCCAGTACGCTGGTCAGCAGCGCCAGCGCCAGCGCAGGCAGCAGGCTGCGCATCATCGTGCGCGGCGGCACCTGCGGATGCCCTTGCCGGCAGGCGAAATAATGGATGCCATAGTCCTCGGCGACGCCGGCCAGGCTCGCGCCGAATACCAGGGTGATCAGGTGCACCTGGCCGAATATCCAACTGGTCAACGCGATGGCGGCAGCCAACCCGACCAGCAGCGAGACGGCGACCAGGGCGATCGGTCGCAGGCTGCGGAACGCCAGCCAGACCAGCAGCAACACCGCCAGCAGCGAGCCGAGCCCGATCGTGTTGACCTCGAACGCCGCACGGGATGCCGCCGCCTCCGCGTGCAGGGGCACGCCGCCGCGCAGTACCTCGAGGCTGCCGCCTGCAGCCGCGCGCGCGCGGCGGGTGGCCGCGTCGAGCGTTGCCTGCAGCGGCGCATCGCCATCCAGCCGGAACGCCGGCTGCGCACTGTGGAAACGCAGCAGCGCCCAGTCGCGACCGGTGGCATCACGCACCGAGACGAGGCCATCGCGCACCTGCATGCCCTGCCCGGCGCGCGCCTGCCACCACGCGGGCCACAGCCCGAGCGGATCGTCCTGCCAGCGACCCAGGCCACCGCCAACCGGTGAATACAGGCGCGCCATCGCCAGGTCGGTGACCGCATCCGGCGTCGCGGATTGCAGCCAGCGGCGTTGCGCAGGCGTCAGCAGGCCCTGTCGATGCGGTGCATGGGAGGCGATCGCGCTGGCCAGCGCATCATCGTCGTCCTTCGTCGCCCGCAGGGCCGGGCCGGCGGCGACGGCATTGGCGAAGGCCAACGCGGCAGCGCGCGTCGCCTGCCAGTCGGACGTCGCCAGCAGCACGACCACGTCCCCCGCCACGGCATCGGCGAGGCGCTGGTTGGCCGCGGCCAGCCGCGCGTCTTCGGTCGCGCCCGGCAGCAGCGCCATGATGTCGGTGTCGATCGCCGGCGCGCGCCAGAACATGGCCTGCTGGAGGCCCAGCGCCAGCACCGCGACCAGCCACGCCCACGCCAGCCGACGCCAGGCGCCGTCGTACGCCGAAGCCGGCAATGCGCCCGCTTCAGTCAAGCTGCGCCGCCTCTTGCCTCGTCGCGGGCGGCGCTTCGCGCAGGCCGCTGAAGCGGATGCGGGTGCGATCCCCCGCCGGCTCGACGATCTCCACGCCGCGCACGTAGCGGTCGCCGTCCAGCACGATGCGGCTGAAGGCCTGCTTCAACGCGGCGTCGCGTGGATGCAGGGTCAGCGACCAGCCACCGTCGGCGCGCTTGGCTTCCGCCAGGGTGAACCGCGTGGCGAGTGCGTCGAGGTCGCCGGCCACCAGCGCCATCAGCAGGGCATTCACCGCGGCCATCGCCGGCGACGCCGAGGCGTCGACCAGCACCTGGGTGCTGCCATCGGGCATCGTTGCCAGCAGCTTGCGACGGGTCAACCGCGTCGATGACACGAACGGCAGGCGCGTGTTCCAGGCGATCCCGCGGTCGCGCAGCAGCAGGAAATCGCCACTCGACTTCAGCGGATTGCGGAAGCCCTGCAACTGCTTCTGCTGCTCGAACTGGCCGCGCAGCACCGCCGGCCTGGCCAGTTGTGCACGCACGCCGTCGCCGTCCGCTGCCTGCACGCACGGCAACGTGGACAGCAACGCGAAGACCAGCAACGCGGTGCGCAAGACCTTCATGCCGGCAAGCCCAGGCGCTGTCGGAACACGTCCGGTGTGGCGAAACACATCTCGCCGCTCGCCACGTCCACTGCGACCTGGATCGTATGGGCGCGGGTGATGAGCTCGCCGCTGTCGGCATCGCTGACCAGGTAGTCGATGCGCATGCGCAGCTCCCATTCGGTCAGTTCGGCACGCACGCGCAGGCGCTGGCCGAAGCGTGCCGATCGCAGGTACTTGGTCCGCAAGTCCACGATCGGCCACAGGTAGCCGGACGCGCGCATCTGCGGATAGTCGTAGTCGAAGGTCTGCAGCAGTGCGCAGCGCGCCAGCTCCAGGTACTTCAGGTAATGCCCGTGCCAGACCACCTCCATCGGATCGAGGTCGTGGAAGGCCGGGCTGAGCTCGATCTCGGCCACGCGCGGAACCATCGGCTCGCGGGCATGCTCAACCGGCATACAGGCTCCAGGCCTCGACGCGGATGGCGGCCAGCAGGCGGCGCAGGTCGACGTCGAGCGCGCGATCCTCCTCCACCAGCGGGATGCGCGCCTCGAGGTCGAGGAACATCGCCTCCGCATCGTCGGACAACTTCGCGCTGCCCTCGTGCGAGCGACGCAGCGCGATGCCCTGGCGCGCGGTGACCAGCAGCGCGGCGACGACCTGCTCGGTCAGTTCGATCACCCGCAGGCAGTCGCGCGCGGCGATGGTGCCCATGCTGACCTTGTCCTGGTTGTGGCATTCGGTGCTGCGCGAGAACACCGAGGCCGGCATCGTCAGTTTCAAGGCTTCCGCGGTCCATGCGGACGCGCTGATTTGCAACGCCTTGAGCCCATGGTTCAGCGCCGCGCGTTCGCCGCGCGCCGCCGACAGGTTGGCCGGCAGCCCATGGTTGTAGCGCGCGTCCACCAGCAGCGCCATCTGCCGGTCGAGCAGGTCGGCGAGGTTGGCCACCAGGTTCTTCAGCGAATCCATCGCAAAGGCGATGTGGCCGCCGTAGAAATGGCCGCCGTGCAGGACCATGCCCAGTTCGCCGTCGATGATCGGATTGTCGTTGGCGCTGTTGAGCTCGTTCTCGATGTTGCTGCGCAGCCACGGCAGCGCGTCTTCGAGCACGCCGATCACGTGCGGCGCGCAGCGCAGCGAATAGCGATCCTGCAGGCGCTGTTCGTTGCGCGACGGCCGCGCGGTGGCCAGGTCGGCGCGTAGCCGCGCGGCGACGCGTTGCTGGCCCGGATGCGGCTTCACCGCGAACAGGGCTTCATCGAAATGGTGCGAGTTGCCGGCGCTGGCGACCACGTTGAAGGCGGTGATGCGCGTCGCCAGCCTGCCGAGGTAGTCGGCGCGCTGCCACGCGAGGCAGGCAAGCGCGGTCATCACCGCGGTGCCGTTCATGATCGCCAGGCCTTCCTTCGGGCGCAGCCGCAGCGGTTGCAGGCCATGCGCGGCCAGCGCGTCTGCGGCGGGCTTGACCGTGCCTGCGTGCAGCACGTCGCGCTCGCCGCAGAGCACCGCAGCCACGTACGACAGCGGGGTCAGGTCGCCGCTCGCGCCTACGGACCCTTCCGCCGGGATGCGCGGCAGGATGTCGTGGCGCAGCAGCGCCTCCAGTTGCCGCAGCAGCGCCACGCTGACACCGGACGATCCCTGCGCCAGCGACACCAGTCGCGCCAGCAACACCGCGCGGGCTTCGTCGGCCTCCAGGAAGCGGCCGAGGCCAACGCCGTGGTACGCGTACAGGTGGTGCGGCAGTTCGTGCACCAATGCGGGCGGGATCGCCACCGTGCAGGAATCGCCGTAACCGGTACTGACCCCGTAGACCACGCCATCCTCCGCGATCAAGCGGTCGACGAAGTCGGCGCCGCGACCGATCCGGGCGAGGAACTCGTCGGTGTCGGACAGTCGCGCACGCCTGTCGCCGCGGGCGACGGCGACCACGTCCGCGATCGCCAGCGGCTGGCGGCCATCGACCATGATGGAAACGGATTCAGCGGGGTCGGCGGGCATCGGCGTGCGGCATCCAGAAATCGTAGAAGTTGAACCAGTCGTAGGGCGATTGTCGCAGGCAGCCGGCCAGCCAAGCTGAAAACCGCGCGGCGCAGGCATCCAGCGCACCCTGGCGGTCGCCGCGTGGCAGCGTGACCTGTTCAGCCAGCAGCTCGATGCGCGATGCATAGCCGTCGCCATCGTGCAGGCAGGACAGTCCCCACACCGGGCAGCGCAGCAGCGAGGCGATCAGCCAGGGGCCGGCGGGAAAGTCCGCGTGCGCCCCCAGGAACTGCGCACGGCAGGTGCGGTCGCCATTCACCGGCACGCGATCGCCGGCGATCGCGATGAATTCGCCGGCCGCGACGCGGTCGGCCAGCGCCATCGCCATCGCCGGCGAGAAATCGGTGACCTGCAGCAGGCGCACCGTCGCTTGCGGATTCAATCGCGCAAGGATGCGATTGAATTGCTGCGCATGCGCGGTGTGCACCAGGATGGTCACGCGCAGGCCCTCGCGCCAGCGTGCCGCCATCTGCATCAGCTCCAGGCAGCCCATGTGCGCGGTGGCGATGACCCCGCCCTGCCCCGCCTGCGACGCTTCGAGCATGGGTTGCTGTCCGCTGACATGGATCCTTTCGCGCGGGAAACGGCCGCCGATCGCCAGCATCTTGTCGAGCAGGGTTTCGCCGAACAGGAAGAAATGGCGGAGGCTTTCGCGGATGCCCGGGCGACGCGCGAACACGCCCTCGGCGGCGTGCAGGCGTCGCAGGTAATCGAGCGAGGCCCGCCGTGCATGGCCGCTGCCCAGCCACCAGCAGAGCACCACCGGATACAGGCACAGCCGGAACGGCAGCCGCCCGAGCAGGCGATACACCGCGTACAGGAACCAGGTGCCGCCGACGAAGGTGGTCTCGCCGAGGTCGGCCCAGTGCCCGCGGCTCATGCCGCCGGCCCGCGCACGCGTCGCAGCAGCAGGCGCGGCGCGCGCCGCAGCATCCCGAAGAACAGCCGCGCGTGCATCGCCGAGATCCGCGCGTTGTCGCGCCACAGGCGGAAATGCGAAACCCCGTCGAGTGGATAGGTCACCCGCGTCGGCACGGTGCGGATCGGCACGCCGGCCCAGTGCAGGCGGACGATGACCTCGATGTCGAAGTCCATGCGCCGGCCGACGTGTTCGCGATCCAGCAATGCGAGGGTGGGCGCCAGCGGATAGACGCGGAAGCCGCACATCGAATCGGCGATGTCCAGCGACAGCGTGTTGATCCAGACCCAGACATGGGTGGCATAGCGGCCGACCAGGCGACCGGTCGGCACGCTTTCGTCGTAGATCGGCCGGCCGTTGACCACGGCATCCGGATGCGCGGAGGCTTCGGCGAGGAAGCGCGGGACGTCGACGGGGTCGTGCTGGCCATCGGCATCGATCTGCAGCACGTGGCTGGCGCCGAGCGTGGCGGCGTGGCGCATGCCGGCGATCACCGCGGCGCCCTTGCCTCCGTTCTCGTCCAGCCGCAGCAGCGACACCAGCCCGCCATGGTGGACGGCGAGTTCGCGCAAGGCGGCGGCGCACGCCGCGCCCGAGCCGTCATCGACCAGCAGCACCGGCACGCGATGCGCCAGCAGATGCCCGACCGTGGCGCCGATGGCGTGTTCATGGTCGTACACCGGGACCACGACCCAAGGCTGGAAGGTCCGGGTCACGACGGCACTCCATCGAAGCGGATGCGCCCACTGGCATGCAGGCCGTGCCCGGAGGTGAAGCGGAAGCCGAGCACGCCCACGCGACCGTCGAGTACGGCCCAGTCGAGGTCGGCGGTCAGCAGCATGCCCGGACGCACCAGTTGCTGGAACTTCAGCGCGTCCATGGATTGCAGGTCGCCGGCGACGCCGAATGCCTCGCGGCCAAGCCGCACGGCCCAGTCGACCATCACCACGCCGGGCAGGATCGGGGCCTGCTGGAAATGGCCTTCGAAGGCCGCGAGTTCGGCGCTGGCCAGCAGCATGGCCGAGGCCTTGCCCGCTTCGCGCAAGGTCCAGTCGGCATCCGGCATCAGCGGCCGGAACAGCGCGGCCAGGTCGCGTTCGGCGGTCTTGCCGCGTGCATCGACGGGAAGCGCCTCGATGAAGCGCCAGCGTCGCGGCAACGCGATCGGATCGCAATGCCCCGTCAGCCGGGCGCGCAGCCGTTCGACCAGGGCCGCTCGTCCACCGGCGGCGAGCAAGGCCCGTCCCTCCAGGCTGGCGACGGCGGCGACGGCGAGCAGGATGCGATGCCCGGGCAGCGCCAGCACGCGCACGTCATCGAGCAAGCCGCTGTCCTGCAGGCGCCGCTGGAGCGCGTCCAGCGAAATGCGGCGCTCCTCCAGCTTGACGATGCGGTCGGCGCGACCGAGCAACTCGAAGCGATCCTCGCCGGCGTCGTGCGCGCGATCGCTGGTCGACCACCAGTCGGTCGATGGCAGGTGCGGCGAACGCACGTCGAGCAGCCCGTCCTGCACGCGCCACTCGACGCCGGGCAAGGGCCGCCACGGCGCTCGGCTGCCATCGCCACGCCGCCAGGCGATGCCGCCGGTCTCGGTACTGCCGAAGACCTCGATCGCGGCCTGCCCCCACAGGCGTTTCACCACCAACGCCGCATCCACCGGCAACGGGCCGCCGGACGAGAACACCACACGCAAGCCGTGCGCGAATCGCGGCCAGTCCGGCGTTTCCGGCAGGCGCTTCAGGTGCGCGGGACTGGCGACCAGCACGATCGGCGACGGTCCGAGCGTCGCCAGTTGTTCGTTGAAGGCGATGCGCGCGGGTGCGAACGCGCGACCCGACGACAACGGCCACAGGATCCGGAACAACAACCCGTAGATGTGCTGGTGCGACACCGTGCCGTGGACCACCGCATCGCGGCCGGCGAGCGGGCCGAACACGGACTCCAGCGCATCGACCTCGGCATCGAGCTGGCGCAGGGATTTGCGGATCGCCACGGGTTCGCCGGTCGATCCCGAGGTGAACAGCACCAGCGCGCAGGCGTCCTGCTCCAGCGCCGGCATCGCGGCATCCACGGTCGCAACGGACCCGCTTGCGCGGAGGCCGCCGGGCAAGTCACCCGCGAACGCCAGGCCGCGCTCGCGCAGGCGTTCGAGGGTCGCCGGCAAGGCATCGCCCGGCAGCCACGGGGTGGCGCCGGCCTGCCATGCGCCGAACAGCGCGGCGGAGAATTCAACGCCATCCTCGCTGGCCAGCGCGATGTCCCGCCCGGCGAACCCGGCCAACGCATCGCGCCATGCCGCCACGCGCGCCAGCCAATCACTGCGTGCCATGCCGGGCGACACCAGCACGTCGGAATCGTCCACGCCGGCGATCGCCAGCCGCGACAGCGGGATGCGCATGCGATCAGCCGGCATGGCGAGGCCGCAGCAACCATTCGCCGCCGAGCATGGCGCCGATCAGCGCGTAGGCGATGGCGCCGTTGTACAGCGCCCAGGTGGCATCGGAGGCATGCAATGCCGTCCACAGCGCGATGCTTCCGTTGAACACGAAGAACAGGCACCAGGCCCTGGTCACGTTCGCCACCCAGCGCACGCCTTCGGGCGGCAGGTCCGGATGGCGCATCCGTGCCAGCCGTTCGATCACCGTCGGCGGTCGCCACAGGCTGAGGCTGAAGACCCCTAGCAGGGTCGCATTGACCAACACCGGGTACAGCTTGAGCGGCAGCCCGTCGTTGAAGGCGAAGGTCAGGGCGACCAACGCCAGTGCACCGGCGGCGGCGGCGATCCAGGCCGGTTCGCGCGATACCGCCGCGCGCAACAGCGCGACCGCAAGCAGCACGCAGCCCAGCCAGCGCGGTTCGAAGCGCGCAAGCCCGAGCCAGATTGCGAGCGGATACAACAAGGTTGCCAGCCAGGCGAGGGCCGTCGCGGCTCGCATGGCTTATCCGCCCGTGGCGATGTTGCCTGCGTGCAGCATCGTGTGCACGGCATCCACCACGTCCTGCACGCTGCGCACGGCCTTGAACGCCTCCGGCCGGAGGTTGCCGCCGAGCAGGGGCTTCAGCTGCACGATCAGGTCGATCGCGTCGATGCTGTCGATATCCAGGTCGTCGGCCAGCAGCGCCTGCGGGGTGATGCCCGCGCGCTCGATCCCGAAGGTGTCGTGCAGGATCGCGCTGATGCGCTGGAAGATCTCGTCCTTGTCCATGGTGCTGTGCGATGTCCCCTGTCGGCCGTTCACTGAGCGCGGTTGGCGACAACGAACGCAGCGAGCGTGCGCACACTGGCGAAATGCCGACGGGCTTCTTCGGAGTCGGCAGCCAGGGTCACGCCATAACGCTTCTGCAGGGCGAGCCCCAGCTCGAGCGCGTCGATCGAATCCAGCCCGAGGCCTTCGTTGAACAACGGCGCGTCGGTGTCGATGTCGTCGGCAATCACATCCTCGAGGGACATCGCGGTGACGATCAGGGCCTTGATTTCCTGCTCAACCGCCTTGTTTTCCAGCACCTGCACGCAGCAGCTCTCCCTTGAAGATGTTCCCGAGCGCGTCCGTCAGGCGGCGTGCGGCCAGTGGCTCGGCGCTGCCGTCCTCGAGGAACAATGCGACCGGAAGATCTGGCAGGACGTCAACGCTGAGATGGAAGCGCCGGGCCGGCACAAGATACCATTTCTCCCCCTTCCCCAGCGTCCGCGGCTCGCAGCGGATCACCACCGGGGTGACGTCCAGGCGCCCGCGCACGGCGATATTCGCGGCCCCGCGTTGCAATGGCCCCAGCACTTCACCGGCGGGCGTGCGCGTGCCTTCGGGGAAGATCAGCAGGTTGCGCCCCGAACGCACGGATGCGATGCAGTCGTCGACCAACCCGGCGCCGTTGTCGTTGCAGATGTAGCCCGTCGCACGCACCGGCCCGCGCGTGAACGGATTGTTGGCGAGGCGCGACTTCACCACGCAGTCGGCGTCCGGCAGGCGCGAAACCAGCAGGACCACGTCGACCAGGGTGGGATGGTTCGCCAGTACCAGCAGGCCGCGCCGATGCAGGCGCTCCATGCCGCGGATTTCGTAGGTCATCACCCCGAGCCGGTGCATGAGGCTGACGTGCCCGGCGAAGGCGGCGCGGATCAGCGCACGGGCACGGCGCTCCAGCGTGCCGCGATCGCGGCTCAGCAGCCGCAGTGGCGGGAACACGAGCAACCGCAACAGCAGGCCGCCGATCCCGAAGGCGATGAACGACAGCGCGGTGCCGAACAAGCGCCAGGCGCGGTCGATCGCGTCAGGCATGCCGAAACCAGCCACCACCATCCGCGCCCGGCAAGGCGGCGTCGCCGGCCAGGAAGAAGCGCAGGACTTCGAGCGAATGCGGGAGCGCGCCCGCGGCTGCGGGTTCGCCCGCGCGCAACGACAGCCGCGGCAGTCCTTCCGTGGGCGGCACGACGCGCCAGGCCCAGGCATGCAACGCGCCTGGCTCATCGAGGAAATCGTCGTAGTCGCCCGGCATCGCGTCGTCGTAGACCACCACCAGCACCGCCGGCGCGCCATCGGCCAGCAGGCCCAGGGCCTCGGTCACCGCCGCTTCCGGCGTGGCGCGTACCGCGGAGACCGCCAGGTAATCGCCCGCCAACCCGCGGGCGATGCTGTACTGCGCGGCGATCGCGTTGTGCGTCGACAGGCCGAACTGGGTCGGCGACAACGGCGCGTCGCGCGCGAGCTCCGCAAGCATCCTGTGCGTGCGGTCGAGATCGCCGTGGCGGGACGCGAACACCATCGGCATGCCGTGGGCATCGCCCTGGCAGCGCCATGCGACCTGCAACGCGGCGCGGCCCAGCCGCTCGACCCGACGACGTTGCATCGGCGCCATCTCCGCCAGCGCGGGCATCGCATCGCCCACCGGCAACCACGGCGCGCCTGCCCACTCGCGCCACCCGGCGTCATCGTCGAGGCCGGCGGCGAACGCCGACCAGGCGTCGACGCTGAAGGTGGCATCCATGTCGTTGCGTGCTCCGGAGTGCGTGTTGCCGATCGCGTGACACCCATCTTCCGCGCTGGCGGTGCAAAGAAAAAGCCCGGCGTGAGCCGGGCTTCCGTTTGCAGCATCTCGATTGTGCGGGTTTGGGTGGCGTCCCCACGGGGATTCGAACCCCGGTCGCTACCGTGAAAGGGTAATGTCCTAGGCCTCTAGACGATGGGGACAAAACCGCAAATCGATTTGAAGAATGGTGGAGCCAGGCGGGATCGAACCGCCGACCTCCTGCATGCCATGCAGGCGCTCTCCCAGCTGAGCTATGGCCCCACGGGCTGGTGAGTCGACAAGTCTAGCGGGGGTAAATCGGAAGCGTCAAGCACGAGTTTCGATTTCTTCCACCGTGGCGCGCTTGAGGGTGGCCACGCCGTGGCCCTGCTCGGCCAGGTATTGCACCCACTTGCCGAGGAAGGTGTTCATGCGCAAGCGATGGTCGAGGATCTGCTCGGGCGGCGGGTACATGCCGATCACGTCCTGCCAGCGGCGCCCCGCGTAGCAATGCGTGGCCTCCACCTGGCGTGCATCGCTGTACACGCGCAGGCTGGCCGAAGGATCGGACATCCCGGACTGCGGATCGACTAGGCCGTAGCTCATCCGCAACTCGGTGGTGTAGGCGTGCTGCTCCAGTACCTCGAGGTGCACGTCGAGCCCGTCGCCGATCGACGAAGCATAGGTGCCGCATCCCAGTTGCGCCGGCTCGAACAGGCGTTGCAGGAGCGCGTGGTTCTCGCTGTACAAGCCCATCAGCCAACCGAAGCGGCTGATCCTGGGGACTGCGACGCGGCGGGACAGGACACGACTCATGACCCGATCCTACACGCGCGGATCGCGCCACGGCAGCATTGACGCATGCCGCGATGAGGCCTAACTTCAGGGTCTGTATGCGCCTGCTTCAATACATCTCGCGATTGATGCCGAGATGTTCCAGCACCCGGCTCGAGATCTCCTCGATCGAGGCATGCGTGGTGCTCAGCATCTCGATGCCCTCCCGCCGCAACATCGCCTCGGCCTGCACGACTTCGCGCTTGCAGGTGTCCAGCTGCGCGTAGCGCGAATTGGCCCGGCGCTCCTGGCGGATCTGGTGCAGGCGCTGCGGATCGATGGTCAGGCCGAACAGCTTCCTTCGATATTGCCGCAGCTTGGCCGGCAGGCGCTCTTCCTCGAGGTCGTCCGGGGTCAGCGGGTAGTTGGCCGCCTTCACCCCGTGGTGCAATGCCAGGTAGACGCAGGTCGGCGTCTTGCCGGCGCGAGAGACGCCGACCAGGATCAGGTCCGCGTCGTCGTAGTCGAGCCGCGCGCCATCGTCATGGGTCAATGCGTAGTTCATCGCATTGATGCGGCGATGGTAGGACTCGAAGTCGACCATGCCGTGCGCCTGCCCCACCCGCGCCTGCCGCGACTGGCCAAGTTCGCGCTCCAGCGGCGCGATGAAGGGCGCGAACACGTCCAGCATCAGGGCGCCGCTCTCCGCGAGCACGATCGACAGGCCCGCGTCGACGCAGGAACTCACCACGATCGGCCGCAGGCCACTGGACTCGCCGGCAAGGCGGATCCGCGCGGCGGCCTCGCGCGCCTTGTCGGGGGTGTCGACGAACGGCAGGCGGTCGGTCTGGAAGCGGATCCCACTGAACTGGGTCAGCATGCTGTGGCCAATGGTTTCGGCGGTGATACCGGTGCCATCGGAGACATAGAACACGGGACGGGGGTTATCCATCGGCATTCGTGGCCAGCGCGCGGGGCGAGGACTGTAAAATAGCGGCTTCGACGCCGCCGCGTCGCATCCCCGCACTGGAGCCTGTCTTGAGCGCCCCCGCTTCGATCAACAACGTCCTGTGGCTGAACGACCTGCGCCTGACCGACCTCGCCCAGGTGGGCGGCAAGAATTCCTCGCTGGGCGAAATGATCGGCGAGCTTTCGGGCCTCGGGGTCTCGGTGCCCGGCGGTTTCGCCACCACCGCGGATGCGTTCAAGGCCTTCATCGCCCACAACGACCTGCACGCGCGCATCTACGACAAGCTGGCCACGGTCGACGTCGAGGACGTGCCCGCACTCACCCGTGCCGGCGCCGAGATCCGCGGTTGGGTGATCGATGCGCCGCTGCAGCCGGAACTGGATGCGGACATCCGTAGCGCGTACCACCAGCTCTGCTCGGACGCCGGCGCTACGGACGTCGCGGTCGCGGTGCGTTCGTCCGCGACCGCCGAAGACCTGCCCGATGCGTCGTTCGCCGGCCAGCAGGAAACCTTCCTCAACGTGACCGGTGCCGACGACGTGGTGCACAAGGTCAAGGAAGTGTTCGCCAGCCTGTACAACGATCGCGCGATCGCCTATCGCGTGCACCACGGCTTCGCCCACGAGGACGTGTTCCTGTCCGCGGGCGTGCAACTGATGGTGCGTTCCGACGTCGGCGCCTCCGGCGTGCTGTTCACCCTCGACACCGAATCCGGCTTCCGCGACGTGGTCTTCGTCACCGCGAGCTATGGCCTCGGCGAGATGGTCGTGCAGGGCGCGGTGAACCCGGACGAGTTCTATGTCTACAAGCCGACCCTGCGCCTGGGCAAGCCTGCGATCCTGCGCCGCTCGCTGGGCAGCAAGCAGCTGCGCATGGTTTATTCGGACGCGCCGGGCGAGCGCGTGCGCACCGAGGACACGCCGACGGACCTGCGTTCGAAGTTCTCCATCAGCGATGCCGACGTGCAGGAACTGGCGAGGCAGTCGCTGGTGATCGAACAGCATTACGGCCGCCCGATGGACATCGAATGGGGCAAGGACGGCAATACCGGCAAGCTGTATATCCTGCAGGCGCGCCCGGAGACGGTGAAGTCGCGCGCGCATGCGACCCAGATCGAGCGCTACACGTTGCAGCAGCGCGGCGACGTGCTGGCGGAAGGTCGCGCGATCGGCAGCAAGATCGGTAGCGGCACCGCGCGCGTGGTGCGCTCGCTGGCCGACATGGAACGCGTGCAGCCCGGCGACGTGCTGGTC
Source organism: Thermomonas sp. (assembly GCA_035456065.1). Classification (GTDB taxonomy): domain Bacteria; phylum Pseudomonadota; class Gammaproteobacteria; order Xanthomonadales; family Xanthomonadaceae; genus Thermomonas. The sequence continues at coordinate 31,306 of DATIDW010000015.1, forward strand.
GCCGACATGACCGACCCCGACTGGGAGCCGGTGATGAAGCGCAGCGCCGCCATCGTCACCAATCGTGGTGGCCGCACCTGCCACGCGGCGATCATCGCCCGCGAGCTCGGCGTGCCCGCCGTGGTCGGCACTGGCAACGCGCTGGACAGCATCAAGGATGGCGACCCGATCACGGTCAGCTGCGCGGAGGGCGACACCGGTTTCATCTATGCCGGCGCCCTGCCCTTCGAGCGCATCACCACCGACCTCGGCAACATGCCGCCGGCCCCGCTGAAGATCATGATGAACGTGGCCAACCCGGACCGCGCCTTCGACTTCGGCATGCTGCCGAATGCGGGCATCGGCCTGGCCCGCCTGGAGATGATCATCGCCAGCCATATCGGCGTGCATCCGAAGGCGTTGCTGGAATACAGCAAGCAGGACGCCGCGACCAGGGCCAAGATCGATGCGCGCACGGCGGGTTATGCCGGCCCGGTCGAGTTCTACGTGGATCGACTGGCCGAAGGCATCGCCACCATTACTGCCTCGGTCGCACCGAACCCGGTGATCGTGCGCCTGTCCGACTTCAAGTCCAACGAATACGCCAACCTGATTGGCGGCAGCAGGTACGAGCCGCACGAAGAGAATCCGATGATCGGCTTCCGCGGCGCCTCGCGCTACATCGACCCGAGTTTCCGCGATGCGTTCGCGCTGGAGTGCAAGGCGGTCAAGCGCGTGCGCGAGGACATGGGCCTGGACAACCTGTGGGTGATGATCCCGTTCGTGCGCACGCTGGGGGAGGCCCGCAAGGTCATCGAGGTGCTGCGCGAGAACGGCCTCGTCCAGGGCAGCGTGTCTGGTGACAGCGAGGGCCTCAAGGTCATCATGATGTGCGAAGTGCCCTCGAATGCACTGCTCGCCGACGAGTTCCTCGACATCTTCGACGGCTTCAGCATCGGCTCCAACGACATGACCCAGCTCACGCTCGGCCTGGACCGCGATTCGGCGATCGTCGCCGGCCTGTTCGACGAGCGCGACCCGGCGGTGAAGAAGATGCTGTCGATGGCGATCACCGCCGCCAGGGCCAAGGGCAAGTACATCGGCATCTGCGGCCAGGGCCCGAGCGACCATCCCGACCTCGCGCTGTGGCTGATGGAACAGGGCATCGAGTCGGTCTCGCTCAACCCGGACACCGTGGTCGATACCTGGCTGCAGCTGGCCAAGGCCAAGGGCTGAGTCGCAACCCCAGTAGCGCACGAAGGGGCCGCCGGATGGGCGGTTGCTTCGTGCCGCGCTGCAAGCGCATCAACCGCAAATGCGGTTTCGACCCGCGCGCTTGGCTTCGTAGAGCAGCGCGTCCGCGCGGCTGACGAGCTTCTCGTGGTGGGACAGGCCGGTGCGTTCGGTCACGCCACCGCTGATCGTCATCGACCAACCCGGCGCGAACGCGCTGCAATCGATCGCCTGCACGCGTTCGCGCAACTGTTCGCATAGCAGGCGCGATTCTTCGAGTGGCATGCCTTCGAACAGCGCCGCGAATTCCTCGCCGCCCCAGCGGGCGATGCTGCCGCGCGACCCGATGCCCTCGCGCAGGGCGTTCGCCACCGCGCGCAGCGCAAGGTCGCCGGCAGCGTGCGAATAGTGGTCGTTGATGCGCTTGAATTCATCGATGTCGAACAGGGCGAAGCTCAAGGGCCTGCGCGTTTCCACCGCATGCTCGAAGGCCCGCGCCAGGCGGGCGTCGAGGTTGCGGCGGTTGCCGATTCCGGTCAGCGCGTCTTCCAGCGCCATCCGCTCGAAATCCTCGGACTGCTCCTTCAGCCGCGCCAGCAGGATCGATTTCTCGCGATCGGAATCCATCAGCCTGTCGGTCTGTTCGCGCAAGGCGCTGGTACGCTGCTCGATCTCGTCCTCCAGCTCGCCGGCGCGCCGGCGCAGGCTGCCCAGTCGCCAGCGGTAGATCGCCAGCAGCAGCAGCGCCAGCAACGCGGTCGACAAGGCCAGGAACCAGCCCTGCTGCCACGGTTGCGGCTTGATCTCGACCTCGATGGCGGTGGCGCTGCCGCTCCAGCCGCGGCCCAGGGTGGGCGCGGACACGTCGACCAGGAACCGGTATCGCCCCGGTCGCAGGTTGGTGTACTGGGCCACGCGCTGGTTGCCGCGTTCGATCCACTCACCGTCCTCGCCTTCCAGGCGGTAGCGATAGCGCAGGAACCGCGGCATCAGGAAACTCAACGCGGCATAGCGGAACTCGATCTTGTGGGTCCCCGCGGGCAGGCGCAGCAGGCCGTTTTCCGGGGACACCGGCTTGTCGTTGGCGTAGGCCTGTTCGATGACCACCTGCGGCAGTTGATGGCGATACGCCTGCAGCCGGCCCGGACTGGTCACCGCCGCCCCGCGCGACGTCGCCACCCAGATGTTGCCGCGGCTGTCGCGCAACGCCGCGGGGCCGGATCCGCCATTGCATTGCGCACTGACCAGGCCATCGGCCTCGCCGAAATGATCGTACGGCAACCGCCCGAGGCGACCGTCGAGGACGGCTTCGGCATCGCTGCGCCTGATCCGCAGCACGCCGCGATTCGAGGTCATCCACAAATGGCCCAATGCGTCGTCGACCACGGCGAACAGGGTGTCGACCGGCAGGCCTTCCTTCAGGGCGAGGCCGCGCAGCACGCCATTGCGATAGCGCAGCAGGCCGCGATCGGTGGCCAGCCACAGCGTGCCATCGGCGTCCTCGTGGAAATCGAACACGTCCTGCGCGCCATTGATCGGGCGCATGTCGAGCGACCGCACCTTGCCGCCGACGATGTTGGCGGCGCCGTTCGAGGTGCCGACCCAGAGGCTGCCATCGCGGGCGATGTGCAGCGAGATGATGAACTCGCGCGGCAGTCCTTCGGCCAGGCCGTAGGCCTTGAACTCGCCGTCGCGATAGCGGGCCAGCCCGCGCGAGGTGCCGATCCACAGGGTGCCGTCGGCTTCCTCCGCCAGCGCCCGCACCTGGTTGCTGCCTGGCATGCCGCTGGCGTTGTCGTAATGGCCGACCACCTTGCCGGCGCGCATGCGCAACACGCCGGCGGTATAGCTGCCGACCAGCAGCGAGCCATCGCGCGACTCCAGCAGGCTCAGCACGGAATCGCTGGGCAGGCCCTCGGCAGCGCTGTAGGTGGCTTCGACGCGGCCGTCGCGCCACAGGTTAAGGCCGCGGCTGGTGCCGATCCACATGCCGCCACGCGGTGCCTCGTACAACGCGCGCACGTAATCGTCGCTCAGCCCCTGGTCGGCGTTCCAGGTACTGAACGACGCATCGCCCAGGCGCAACAGGCCTGCGTTGGTGCCCGCCCAGATGCTGCCTTCGCGATCCACCAGCAGGGCGGCGACGCGGTTATTGGGCAGGCCACGCACGCTGGTGAAGCGTTCCGCGCCGGACGCCCCCAGCCGCACCAGGCCGTTGTTGACCGTGCCCACCCACAGGTTGCCGGCATTGTCCTTGGCCAGGCTGGGTACGCCGTCTTCCGGAAGCAGCGGCGATTGCCTGACGAAGCGCTCGCCCTGCATGCGATAGACGCCGCGCTCGGTGCCGGCGAACACGGTCCCGGTCGCGTCCTGCATGACCCGGAAGATCGGCGCCGCGGGCAGGCCGGCATCCGCGCGATAGACATGCAGGCGTCCATCGGCGAAGTGCACCACGCCCGCCGCGGTGGCTGCCCAGACGCCGCCGTCACGATCCAGCAACAGCCCGTAGACCACGTCGCTTGGCAGGCCATTGCGGATGTTGAACCGGGTCGGCACGTCCTTGTCGAGGCGGGTGATGCCGGCGCTTTCGGTGGCGACCCACAGGCGGCCCTGGCGATCCAGCAAGGCATCCATCACCTCTTCCTGGGCCAGGCCGTCCTTCTCCATCCAGGTGCGCCAGCGGTCGCCGCGCTTGACCGTCACCCCGCCGCGCGAGGTACCGATGACCACTGCGCCATCCTCGCTGGTGCGGACCGAGCGGATCCCGTTGTCCTTCAGTTCGGGCGTGTTGGCGCGATCGAAGACATGGAACTCGAGGCCGTTGTAGCGGACCAGTCCCTCCCAGGTCCCCAGCCACAGGTAACCGTCCGGGGACTGCGCGATCGCATTGACCTGGTTGTGCGGCAATCCCTGGCGGGTGGTCCAGGTCTCGCGGTAGAAGGCCGAGAGCGGCTTGTCCTAGGCAAGGGCCATGCACGGCAGCAGGCACAGGAGCCCCAGCAGGCCCACCAACGCCCTGTCCAACAGCCTGCCTCGCACAGACGCCATCGGCATCCGCCCCTTGCCTGACTGCCTTACGCCGCCGGCAAGCCGGACAACGCCCCCATGTAGCGGCGATAGTGCCGCAATTCCTCGATCGAGTCGCGCACGTCGCTGAGCGCGGTATGCGCCGAGGCCTTGCGCACGCCGGCCAGCACCTCCGGCGACCAGCGCCGCGCCAGTTCCTTGATCGTGCTGACGTCGAGGTTCCGGTAATGGAAATGGCGCTCCAGGGCCGGCATCAGTCGGTGCAGGAAGCGCCGGTCCTGGCAGATCGAGTTGCCGCACATCGGTGACGCGCCCACCGGCACCCATTCGCGCAGGAAGGCCAGGGTGCGCGCTTCCGCTTCGGCCAGCGCCACGCCCTCCTCCAGCACGCGTCGCCACAGCCCGGACCCGCCGTGCTGGGTGCGGTTCCAGTCGTCCATCGCCTCAAGCGTGGACAGCGGATGCGCGATGGCGAACTCGGGCCCGTCCGCGAGCAGGTTGAGGTCGCCGTCGGTGATGACCGTGGCGATCTCGAGGATGCCGTCGCGCTCGGTGTCCAGGCCGGTCATCTCGAGGTCGATCCAGATCAGGCGATCAGCGTGGGAATCCGCGTTCATGCGCTCGCAAGCGTGGTGGGCTGCGGGCATGATACCGGCTCGCCCCCGGGGACCCTGCATGTTCCAGAACAACGCCGCGCTGAGCCACTACGCGATCCTCACCGCCATGCTGGCCCCCGCCTTCTTCCTGACCGCCACCGCCGCGCTGCTGGCGTCGGCGAACACGCGCCTGGCGCGCGTCGTGGACCGTTTGCGCGGCCTGGTCGTGGCGTGGGAACTGGATGCGCCGGACCGCGCCGAACGCGATGAGCAGATCCTTCGCCACCGGCAACGCGCCCATCTCGTCCTGCGCGCCTGCCGGCTCCTGTACGGCGCCGTGGCCAGTTTCGTCGGCACCAGCCTGTCGCTGGCGATGGATGCCTTCCTCGGCTTCCGGCTGGGGGCGGTCCCGACCATGCTGGCGGTGTTCGGCGTGCTGTTCCTGCTCGGGGCGAGCGTCGCGCTCTGGCGCGAGGTCAGCCTGGCGGTGAGCAGCTTCGACGCCGAACTTGACCAGGAAATGGCGCGCCGGCAGGCCTAGGCGAGGGGCTTGCCGCGCTTGCCGCGGAAGTAGTTGGTCAGCATGGTGCCGGCCTGCCCGGCCAGGACGCCGCCGCTGACCTCGACGCGATGGTTGTGGCGCGGATCCGCGAGCAGGTCGAACACGCTGCCCGCCGCGCCGGTCTTGGGATCGCTGGCGCCGAACACCACCCGCGCGATCCGCGCATGCACGATCGCCATCGCGCACATCGCGCACGGCTCCAGGGTCACATACAGCGTGCAACCGACCAGGCGATGGTTGCCGAGGGCAAGGCCCGCGCGGCGCATCGCCACGATCTCGGCATGCGCGGACGGGTCGTGCTCGGCGATGTTGCGGTTCCAGCCCTCGCCGATGACCTGCCCCGCTGCATCCACGACCACCGCGCCGACCGGGATCTCGTCGTCCTGGTCGCGCGCGCGCGCAGCGAGGTCGAGCGCATGGCGCATCCAGGTTGCGTCGATATCGGCGACCGACTCCGGATTTTTCACATACGCCTCATCGCTTGGCCATCATCCGGCCCCGCCTGTTCGGCGGGGCAATGATCGACCTGCGAACCAGTGGTTCGCAGGTCGATCATTCCCACTCGATCGTCGCTGGCGGCTTGCCGGAGATGTCGTAGACCACGCGCGACACACCGCGCAGCTCGTTGATGATCCGGTTGGAGACCGTACCGAGGAACTCGTACGGCAGGTGCGCCCAGTGCGCGGTCATGAAGTCGATGGTCTCCACCGCGCGCAGCGCGATCACCCATTCGTAGGCGCGGGCGTCGCCGACCACGCCGACCGACTTGACCGGCAGGAACACCGCGAACGCCTGGCTGGTGCTGTCGTAAAGGCCGGCGTTGCGCAATTCGTCGATGAAGATGTGGTCGGCCTGCGCCAGCAGCTCGGCGTATTCGCGCCTGACCTCGCCGAGGATGCGCACGCCCAGGCCGGGACCCGGGAACGGATGCCGGTACACCATGTCGCGCGGCAGGCCCAGCGCCAGGCCAAGCCTGCGCACCTCGTCCTTGAACAACTCGCGCAGCGGCTCGACCAGGCCGAGCTTCATGTGTTCCGGCAAGCCACCGACGTTGTGGTGGCTCTTGATGACGTGCGCCTTGCCGGTCTTGCTGCCGGCCGATTCGATCACGTCCGGATAGATCGTGCCCTGCGCCAGCCATTTCGCGTTGGCGAGCTTCTGCGATTCCTCGTCGAAGATCTCCACGAACAGGTTGCCGATCAGCTTGCGCTTGGCTTCCGGCTCCTCGACGCCCTGCAGTCGATCGAAATAGCGATCGGCGGCGTTCACCCGCAGCACCTTGACGCCCATGTTCTGCGCGAACATCGCCATCACCTGGTCGCCCTCCTGCCAGCGCAGCAGGCCGGTGTCGACGAACACGCAGGTCAGCTTGTCGCCGATCGCCCGGTGCAGCAACGCGGCGACCACCGACGAATCGACCCCGCCGGACAGGCCGAGGATGACCTCGTCGTCGCCAACCAGCCCGCGCACGCGCGCGATCTGGTCCTCGATGATGTTGGCGGGGGTCCACAGCGTGCGGCAACCACAGGCGTCGACCACGAATCGGCGCAGCATCAGTTCGCCCGAGGTGGTGTGGGTGACCTCCGGGTGGAACTGCACGCCGTACCAACGGCGCGCCTCGTCGGCCATCGCGATGATCGGCACGCCGGCAGTGCGCGCGATCACGCTGAAACCGTCCGGCACCTCGGTGACGCGGTCGCCGTGGCTCATCCACACGTCCAGCCTCGCGGGCGTGCCGGGCTTGTCCTTCAAGCCGTCAAGCAAGGTGCTGGACGCGGTGACTTCGACTTCGGCATAACCGAACTCGCGGTGGTGGCCGCCCTCGACCATGCCGCCGTGCTGCATCGCCATGGTCTGCATGCCGTAGCAGATGCCGAGCAAGGGCACGCCGGCATCGAACACCTGCTGCGGCGCACGTGGGCTGCCGGCCTCGGTGGTCGACTCCGGACCACCGGACAGGATGATGCCCTTCGCACCGAACGCGGCGATCTCCGCGGGGTCATGGTCCCAGGCCCAGATCTCGCAGTAGACGCCGATCTCGCGGATGCGGCGGGCGATCAACTGGGTGTACTGCGCGCCGAAATCCAGGATGAGGATCTTGTCGCCGTGGATGTCGTTGCGCTGAGAGTCGGTCATGTTCTGCTTTTGTGGGAGCGGCTCCAGCCGCGAGCTCTTGTCGCACCGATCGCGCCTGTCGGGAAAGCATCGCGGCTGGAGCCGCTCCCACAAGAGCAAATGAGTTACATCAACCCGCGCGGTAGTTCGGCGGTTCCTTGGTGATCTGCACGTCGTGCACGTGGCTCTCGCGCTGGCCGGCACCGGTCACCTGCACGAACGACGGCTTCTTGCGCATTTCCTCGATGGTCGCGCAGCCGACGTAGCCCATCGTCGCGCGCAGGCCGCCCACCAACTGGTGGACCACCCCGCTCAGCGGGCCGCGATACGGCACGCGCCCTTCGATGCCTTCCGGCACGAGCTTGTCGGCGTCGCTGGCATCCTGGAAATAGCGGTCCTTGCTGCCCTTCTCCATCGCGCCGAGCGAACCCATGCCGCGGTAGCTCTTGTAGCTGCGGCCCTGGAACAGCTCGGTCTCGCCCGGGCTTTCCTCGGTGCCGGCGAACAGGCCGCCGATCATCACGCTGGACGCGCCGGCGACGATCGCCTTGCCGATGTCGCCGGAATAGCGGATGCCGCCGTCGGCGATCAGCGGGATGCGATCCTGCAGCGCCTCGGCGACCATCGACACCGCGGTGACCTGCGGCACGCCGACGCCGGCGACGATGCGGGTGGTGCAGATCGAACCCGGGCCCACGCCGACCTTGACCGCGTCCGCGCCGGCATCCATCAGCGCCAGCGCGGCATCGCCGGTGACGATGTTGCCGCCGACCACCTGCAGTGCCGGGAAGCGCTTCTTCGCCCACGCCACGCGGTCGATCACGCCCTGCGAATGGCCGTGCGCGGTATCCACGATCACCACGTCCACGCCGGCGGCGACCAGGGCCTCGAAGCGCTGCTCGGTATCGCCGCCCACGCCGACCGCGGCGCCGACCAGCAGGCGTTCGCGGCTGTCGTAGGCGGCGTTCGGGTTGTCCGACTTCTTCTGGATGTCCTTGACCGTGATCAGCCCGCGCAGGGCGAACTCGTCGCTCACCACCAGCACTTTCTCGATGCGGTGCTTGTGCAGCAGGCCGATGACCTCGTCATCCGACGCGCCTTCCTTCACCGTGACCAGGCGGTCCTTCTTGGTCATGATGTGGTGGACCGGATCGTCGAGCTTCTTCTCGAAGCGCATGTCGCGGCCGGTGACGATGCCGACCAGTTGCCCCGCGTCGTCGACCACCGGCACGCCGGAGATGTTGCGTGCGCGGGTGAGCCGCAGGACTTCGCCGATGGTGGCGTCGGGACCGACCGTGAACGGCTCGCGGATGACCCCGGCCTCGAAGTTCTTCACCCGCGAGACCTGCGCGGCCTGCGCCTCGGCCGACATGTTCTTGTGGATGATGCTGATGCCGCCGAGCTGGGCCAGCGCGATGGCCAGCCGCGCTTCGCTGACGGTGTCCATCGCCGCCGACACGATCGGCAGGCGCAGCGACAGGTCTCGGGTCAATCGGGTGGTGAGGGTGACGTCCTTGGGCAGGATCGTCGAATGCGCGGGGACGAGCGAGACATCGTCGTAGGTGAGCGCTTCAGCCTGGATGCGGAGCATGCGGGGTCCGGTGGCTTGTGAAGCGCGCCATTCTAACGCTTCGCCCCTCCCCGTGCGTAGCAGGACGGCCGGGAGAGGTTGCGCCTCGCGGCGGGAGCACCCCACCCCAGCCCTGCCCGCACCCACTAAGGAAGGGCGCAGAGCGCTAGCGATCCGCCAGTTCCGCCGCTTCCAGCGTGTTCTGCATCAGCGTGGCCACGGTCATCGGTCCCACGCCGCCGGGAACCGGGGTGATCCAGCTGGCGCGGGTGGCGGCCTCGGCGAAGCCGACGTCGCCGACCAGGCGGCCATCGTCCAGCCGGTTGATGCCGACATCGATCACCACCGCGCCCGGCTTGACCCATTCGCCGGGGATCAGGCCCGGGCGCCCCGCCGCCACCACGAGGATGTCGGCTTCGCCGACATGGCGCTTCAACACGTCCAGCGGGGTGAACTTGTGGCAGCTGGTGACCGTGCACCCTGCGATCAGCAGTTCCATCGCCATCGGCCGGCCGACGTGGTTGGACACGCCGACGATGGTGGCGCTCTGCCCACGCACGGGCCGGTCGGTGTAGGCCAGCAGGGTGGTAATCCCGCGGGGCGTGCACGGGCGCAGGCCGAACTGGCGCAGGGCCAGGTGGCCGACGTTCTGCGGGTGGAAGCCGTCGACGTCCTTGTCCGGGTGGATGCGCTCGATCAGGGCCGTGGCATCGCGGATGCCGGGCAGCGGCAATTGCACCAGGATGCCGTGCACCCGGGGATCGGCATTGAGGCGGTCGACCAGCGCCAGCAATTCGGCTTCGGTGGTGCCCGCCGGCAGGTCGAAATCCAGCGCCTCGATGCCGACTTTCTCCGCGGCCCGGCGTTTGTTGCGGACGTAGGACTGGCTGGCGGGATCCTGCCCCACCAGCACCACCGCCAGCCCGGGCCGCGACTTGCCGGCGGCCACGCGCGCATCCACCTGCGCCTTGAGGGTGTGCAGGAGGTCGTCGGCGATGCGCTTTCCATCGAGGATCTTCGCGGGCATGCGGTGGTGTTGCGCTACAGTCGGGCGCGCATTATCGCCCACGCAGGCATCCCGATGACCGAGACCGACACCACCGCACTCGAAGCCGCCGCCTTCCGCCGCCTGCGCGACCACCTGGTCATCCAGCGGCCGGACGTGCAGAACATCGACCTGATGATCCTGGCCGGGTTCTGCCGCAACTGCCTGGCCGACTGGTATCGGGAAGCAGCCGAGGCACGAGGCCAGCCGATGACCCGCGACGAGGCCCGGGAAGCGGTGTACGGTATGCCCTTCGCTGAATTCAAGGCGCGGCACCAGGCCGAAGCCACGCCGGAGCAGCTGGCCGCCTTCGAGGCGAGCACGCGCTCTTCCTGATCCTGCCATCGGCCGGCAGCGACCCAACACGGGGGCCACATGGCGATCCAGGGCGAATGTCCCAAGTGCGGCAAGCGCGTCTTGCACGTCAACATCGAGAACGTCGTCGGCATGGCCGACGGCAAGAGCAACGCGCGCTGCCTCAGCTACAGCTGCATCCACTGCAATACCGTGCTCGGCGTGCAGGTCGACCACCGCGCCAAGCCGCGGTCGCGCGCGAAGCCGGCGCCGACCACGCCCTGAAGGTCATTCCGATCCCTGCAGCTGCCCTTGCGGTTGCGACTGCAGGGGCGGCTGGCCGGGTGCCGGGCAACGCGGCACGCCCGAACCGACCACGCAATTCACGCAACATGCCTGCGGCACGGCCTGGTTGGGCATGTAGCTGGGTGGCTGCACCGGGCCGATCATCGCGAGTTCCGCCTGCGACTTGAGCTTGAGCAGCACCGCCCAGTCCTGCCGGTTGAAATTGCAGGCGGACTGGGTCTCCGGGGAGCAGTCGACATCGCCCTCGGTACGCTGCTGCACGCCCCACAGCTGGCCGCCCGCATTGAGGTTGAACAGGCGCATGGTCACGGCCTGCTGCACGTTGCCGCCGATCGCGTACGCCTTGCCGTCGCCACCCGGATTGGCGGCGACCACCGCATCGCAATGCATGGCCAGCCCACTGGCGCCGCCGTCGATGCTGTCCGACAGGCCGCGGAATCCGTAAACCCGATTGGTGCGGACGTAGCACAGCAGGTCGCCAACGGCGGGAGACGCCGCCATCGGATCAAGGAACCGATACGGGCTGCGCCCTGGGTCGACGCGCGCGGCACGCACGTAATCGAAGTGGCTGGCGGAGCTGCGGAACCCGGGCACGCCGGCCCGCTGCATCACCCAGGAAATGAACGCCGCCGACCACGGATTGTCGACCACGAACCCGCGGCAACCGAGGCCCGGATAGCTGCTGTTGATCGCGTAGTTGCAGTCGGTGGCCCCTGGCTTGGCCGCCATCGGCGACAGCAGCCCGGCCGACTGCCAGTAGAAGGCGACGCGGCGCCAGGGCGAACCGCCATCCTGCAGGCCGCGGCTTTCGGCTTCGTACACCGCGCTGCTGGCGAGGCGGCCATCTGCGTCGATGAAGGGCCGGTTCCAGCGCAGGTGTTCGTCGCAGGCGATCGCGGCGATGCGGGTGGCGACTTGCGGATCCGCCTGCCTGCCCCGCAACGCGGGACATTGATCGGCGGCCACTGCCCATCCCGAACAGAGCAGCAGGCCGAGCCCGGCCAATCGTCGCAACCAGCGTGCCGAGCTCCCGGTCCGCATCGTCTCCACCGCCATCAAGCCTCGCCTCCGGCGCAGAACGCCGCGTAATCGACATAACCAGGGAAAGCGCAATCCGGCGCGCAGACCGGACAATGCGGATCCGGCGACAGCCGCGTCTCGCGGAACCGCATCGCCAGCGCGTCGAACTGCAGCAGCCGGCCACGCAGGGGTTCGCCGATGCCCAGCAGCAGCTTGAGCGCCTCGGTGGCCTGCAGCAAGCCGATCACCCCGGGCAACACGCCGAGCACGCCGGCCTCGGCGCAGTTCGGGGCGGCATCGGGCGGTGGCGGTTCCGGGAACAGGCAGCGATAGCACGGGGCCACGCCACGTTGGCGACCGGCATCGAACACGCTTGCCTGTCCTTCGAAACGATGCACCGCGCCGTAGACCAGCGGCTTGGCCAGCTTCACGCAGGCATCGTTGAGCAGGTATCGCGCCGGGAAATTGTCGGCGCCATCGACCACCACGTCGACGCCATCGAGCAGGCGCTCGACATTGCCGGCGGTGACGCGCTCGCGAACGGCCTCGATGCGCGTGCGCGGGTTCAGCGCGGACAGCGCGACCGCCGCGGACTCGACCTTCGGGGTGCCGATACGCGCCTCCGCATGCAGGATCTGCCGTTGCAGGTTGCTGCGATCGACCACGTCGTCGTCGGCGATCCGCAACGTGCCGACGCCGGCCGCGGCCAGGTAATACGCGGCCGGCGAACCCAGGCCGCCGGCGCCAACCAGCAGCACCCGCGACGCCTCCAGCCTCTTCTGCCCGTCCAGGCCGACGTCCGGCAGGCGCAGGTGGCGCGAATAGCGTTCGCTGAAATCGGCATCGACGTCGGCGCGGTGCATCGGCAGGCCAGCGGCGTCCCAGGCGTCGGTGCCGCCGTCGACGGACGACAGGTTGCGATAACCGCGCGCCTCGAGAACCCCGGCGACCTGCAGCGAACGCGCGCCGCGCTGGCAGATCAACAACACCTCCGCGTCGATGCCAGGCAGGGTGGCGGCGGGATCGGCCTGCAGGTCCTCGCGGGCGATGCCCAGCGCCTCCGCGGCCATGCCCAGCGCGCGCTCGTGCGCGGCGCGGACATCGACCAGCAAGGCGCCGGCGCGCTGGCGCGCGTGCGCCTGGTTCGGGCTCAGGTGGCGGATCGGCATGCGCTCATTATCGCCGATCAATACGCAAGCACTTCGACTGCATCCCCAGCCGCCAGCGACCGGGGGCCTTCCACCAGCACCAGCAGCGCGTCCGCGTCCGCCGCTGCCCGCAGCCGATGCGAGCCCGTCGCGGTGTGCGGGGTTATCCACTGCATGCCGGTGTCGTCGCCATGCAAGGCCCCGCGCACGAACTCGCGGCGCGGATGCGATTTGTGGATGGCCGCGTGCAGGCGGGCAAAACGGCGTGGGCGCTCCGCCCTGCCCTGCAATCCGTCGATCAATGTCCGCCCCAGCGTGAGGAAGGTCGCCAGCACCGACACCGGGTTGCCGGGGAGCCCGAGGAATTGCGCACGTCCCAGCCTGCCTGCCAGCAACGGCATGCCAGGCTTCATCCTCACCTTCCAGAAATGCACGGCGCCGTGCGCCTGAAGCATGGCCGGGATGTGGTCCTTCTCCCCCGCCGACACCGCGCCGCAGGTGATCACCAGGTCGAAACTCGAGGCGGCATCCTGCAGCATCGCCGCGATGCGCACGGGATCATCCGGCAGGGTCGGCCACGCCACCGGTTCCAGCCCCTCGTCGCGCAGCAGGCCCATCAACAATTCGCGATTGCTGTTGTAGATCTCGCCAGGCTGCAGTGGCATGCCCGCTTCGACCAGTTCGTCGCCGGTGGTGAACACCGCCACCGTGGGCCGCGCCGAGACCGGCACTCGGTCTATCCCGAGCGACGCAGCCAGCGACACGTGCACCGCATTGAGCAGCGTCCCGGCTCGCAGCACGAGGTCGCCGGGCTGCGCATCCTCGCCGGCCCTGCGCACGTTGGCGGCCATGCGCACGCCAGCCGGGAGGGTGATCGCATCGCCTTCGGCGGCGGCGTCCTCGCGCATCACCACGGTATCCGCGCCTTCCGGCATCGGTGCGCCGGTGGTGATCCGGACGCATTCGCGTTCCGCCACGCGCAGCCCCAGTGCGCGCCCGGCGAACTGCTCGCCGACCAGCGCCAGGGTGACCGGGCCATCCGCGCGCAGGTCGGCGTGGCGGCAGGCGAAGCCGTCCATCGCGCTGTTGTCGAACGGCTGCAATGCGATCGGCGCGACGATGTCCTGCGCCAGCACGCGGCCATGGGCGCGCGACAGGGCGACATGCCCGATCGGCAGGCGATGCGCCGCCGCCACCTGGCGCAGCAGCTCTCGCGCGTCGTCGAACAGCAACATGCTCGGGAAGTCAGCCATCCGCATAGCCTGCCAGATGCAGGTCCTCGGGGGTGTTGAGGTTGCCGAAGCGCAGGCCGTTGAAGCGTACGCGCGGCAGTTGCATGCGTGCCTGCATGGCTTGCACGGAGAAGTCGTTGGCCGGGATCGCCACGGCCAGCGCATCGCGCAGCGGTGCGAGCCGGTACAGCGCGACCAGCGGCTGCAGGCCATCATCGTCTTCAGCCACCGCACCGTCACCACCCGCATTGGCCAGTGTGCGCAGCAGGCAGTCGTTGGCGTCGACGATATCCACCGGGATCGTCAACAACCACGTTGTCTCGCAGGCAGCCGCGAGTGCATCAATGCCACCAAGCGGACCGATGCCGGAGATACGGTCTTCCACCGTGGCCAAGCCATGCCCGGCATAGCGCGGCAGATCGCGGTTCGCGCTGGCCCGCACCGTGCCGCATTCGCCGGCGAAGCGGCGCGCGATCCGCAAGACCTGCGGTACGCCATCGCGCTGCAGCCAGGCCTTGTCGCGACCACCCAGGCGGCGCGCGCGACCGCCGGCCAGGATGCCCAGCGTGATCGAATCGCGCGGGATCATCCGACGCCGGGCTTACTTCGCGCGCTTCACGCGGCGGATCAGGCGCTGCTTCTTCGCGACCTGGCGATCGGTCAGGACATTCTTCTTGTCCTTGTACGGGTTCTCGCCTTCGCGGAACAGGAAGCGGATCGGCGTGCCGACCAGCTTGAAGCGCTTGCGGAAGAAATTCTCGAGGTAGCGCTGGTAGGTGTTCGACAGCGATTTCAGCCGCGTGCCATGCACGATGAAGGTCGGCGGGCTTTCCGCACCCGGGTGGGCGAAGCGCATCTTCGGCACGTGGCCGCGCACCACCGGCGGCGGGTTGGCCTCGTAGGCGGCTTCGATCGCACGGGTGACATCGGCGGTGCTGAACACCTTGGTGGCCGAGGCATGCGCACGGTGGATCGCGCGGAACAGCTCGCGCAGGCCGGAGCCGTGCAGCGCCGAGATGCGCACGTTCTCGGCCCATTCCACGAAGCTCAGCTTGCGCGAGACCAGCGTCTCCGCCTGCTGGCGCTCGTAGTCGGTGCGGCCATCCCATTTGTTGATGGCGATGACCAGTGCCTTGCCCGCGTCCAGCACCGCGCCGAGCACGGTCGCGTCCTGGTCGGTGACGCCTTCGCTGGCATCCAGCATGAGCACCGCGACCTGGCATTGCTCGATCGCCTGCAAGGTCTTGAAGACCGAAAATTTCTCGACGGCCTCCTCGACCTTCGACCTGCGGCGCAGGCCGGCGGTGTCGATCAGGCGGTACTTGCGGCCATCCCGCTCCAGGTCCACCGCAATCGAATCGCGGGTGGTGCCCGGCACCTCCGAGGCGATCATCCGCTCCTCGCCGAGGATGCGGTTCACCAGGGTCGACTTGCCCACGTTCGGGCGGCCGACGAAGGCGATGCGCACGCGCTTCGGATCGGCATCCAGGGTTTCGGTGGTGCCTTCCTCCGGCAGCAGGCCGAGTGCCTTCGCCATCAGCTCGTCGATGCCGGTGCGGTGGGCGGATGACACCGGCAGTGCTTCGCCGAAACCGTAACGCGCGAATTCCGACATCGCCGATTGCAGGTCGATGCCGTCGGACTTGTTGACGACCAGCAGGGTCGGTTTGGACAGCTTGCGCAGCCAGCGCAGGATCTCGTCGTCCAGTGCCGAGGCGCCTTCGCGACCGTCGACGATGAACAGGATCAGGTCCGCTTCCTCGGCGGCGGCGCGCGACTGGCGCGCGGTCGCACCGGCCAGGCCCTCGTCCTCGCCGGCAATGCCGCCGGTATCGACCAGCACGAACGGGCGGCCTTCGGCCAGCCGGCACACGCCGTAATTGCGGTCGCGGGTCACGCCCGGCTCGTCGTGCACCAGCGCGTCGCGGGTTCGGGTCAACGCATTGAACAGCGTGGACTTGCCGACGTTTGGGCGCCCGACCAGGGCGACGAGGGGAAGCATGTCTCAACCTTTGCGCGGATGGCGCGGATGCATGGCGCGTGGAACGTGTCGTACGAAATGTGCAGCCTTGGAAACACGACGGCCCCGGCAGGGTAGCCGGGGCCGCGGGTGCGTGCCAGCCCGAAGGCCGGCCGGAGCTTACTGCAGCGCGAACGCGGCGAGCTGGCCCTCGGTGGTTTGCACCACCAGGATGCCGTCGGCCACGACCGGCTTGCCGGTGACCGCAGCGCCCACGCTGGAGCGGGCAGCGAAGGCGCCATCGCTCAGGCGCAGCCAATGCACCACCCCTTCGAAGTCGCCGACGGCGGCGTAGTCGCCCTGGATGGCGGGCGCGCTGACGTTGCGATACGCGAGACCCGATTGCTGCCAGAGTGCGCCGCCGGTGTTCTTGTCCAGGCCGTAGACGTTGCCGATCGGATCGGTGACGACCACCGCCGAATTGCTAACGCCAACGCCGCGGGCGCCGCCATTGCCGCGATCCCACATCACCTGGCCGCTGGGGCCGTCGATCGCCACCGTGTGGTTCTTGTGGCTGGTGGCGTAGAGCGTGGTGTTGTCCAGCACGGCCTCGCCATCGACATCGGCCATGCGGTCGAGTTCGCTGCGGCCTTCGGGTTCGGCGACCGGGGTGGTCCACACCACCGCGCCATCCGCCATCGACAGCGCCACCAGGGTGCCGTTGTCGTTGCCGACGAACAGGATGCCCGGGCCCATCGTGATGCTGCCGTTGCCGCGCACGGACAGTGCCGGGGTGTCGGCGCTGTAGAACCAGCGACGCTCGCCGGTGGCGGCGTCGAGCGCGGTGACCCGGCCGTCGTTCGAGTGCACGACCACCAGGCCTCCGCCGATCGCCGGCGCGGCGATGACTTCATTGGAGACCTTGGATGTCCACTTCTCGGCACCGGTCGCCGCATCCAGCGCAACCACGTCCCCTTCCAGGCTGCCCACGGCCACCAGGCCATCGCCTGCACCGGGCCCGCCACTCAGCGGCAACTCGGAGGCATAGCGCCACAGCGACTGGCCGGTGCGCAGGTCGAATGCGGACACGCCGCCCTCCAGCGCCGCCGCATACACCCGGCCTTCGACGACGGTCGGATGCTGTCCGATGCCCAGCTGGTCCTCGCCCTTCCCGAGCGACGCAGCCCAGAGCTTGCTCACGGTGACCGTCGGGGTGATCTCGACCAGCGGGGTCGGATCGGTGGACTTGTCCTTGCCGCGGCCATCGAAAACATTCTTGATGGTGGTGCAACCGGACAGCAGGGCGATCGCAAGCGTCGCGATCGCCAGCATGCGCAGGGGACGCTGTGAAGCGTGGGTCATCAGGTCTTGTCCTCGGTGTGCGGCGGCGTGCCGCCCGCTTCGATGAGCTTCAAGGTGATCAGTCGATGCTGCGGATCGCCCACGTCGACCAGCGCCAGCGCCTTGAGGTAATCCTTCTGCGCCTGGGCGCGCTCGCCGAGTGCGAAGCGCGCGTCGCCGCGCACGTCCAGCATCGACGGGTTCCTGTCGTCATCGAGCAGCGGCAGGGCCTCCTTGGCCTTGCCGGCATCGATCAGCAGCCGCGCGAGACGCTGGCGCACGATCGGGCGCAGGTCGGCATCGACGTCCCGCAGGTTGCGCAAGGTGGCGATGGCATCGTCGCGCTTGCCGGATTCGGCCTGCGCCTTGGCCAGTTGCAGGGCGGCGAGCGTACCGAGCGTGGGGTTGCCCTTGCCGAGGCTGGCGATCACCTCACGGCCCTTGTCGGTGGGGATGATGTTGGCCTCGTAGGCCTCGATCGCCTGCGCATACCGGGCACTCACCCCCATCCGCGCCTGCGCCTGCTGGCCCTGCCACCACTGCCATCCGAAGATGGCGCCCAATCCGAGGACGACGCCCCCGACCAGGCCAATCGCGTTGCTGCGGATCCACCCGCGGACACGCTCACTCTGTTCATGCTCGTTGAGCAGGTCGTCGATCGCCATGCTGCCTCTCGCCCGCCATGCACGGGCGGGACATTTCAACTAGTGGGGAGTGCCCGCGAGGATCGACCGGACGATCAATCGGCTGCGACGAGCGAACCATCGGAGGATACCGCAAAGCGCGCGACGTTCGCTCGTGAGAACGGGCCAAGATCGACGGCGCGGCCCTGGTGTTCGAGTTGCGCCGCGGACGCGTTGCCGAGGGTCAGCCGCCCGACCTGGGTGGCGGCGTAACGACGTTCGCTGCCGGCCGGCAGCAGGCCCTTTTCGACAGTGGCGCCAGTCGGGCTGGTCACTTCCAGCCAGCTTTCGGCGCTGGTGCGGAGGACGATGTCGCCAACCGGCGGGGCTTGCACCGACGGCGCCGTCGCCACGGGTGCCATCGAGGCAACGACCGTGCGCGGGCTCGCCGGCGCGACCGCCTGCGGCTTCGCCGCATGCGGTGCCGGACCCGCCGGGGCATCGAGTGGAGCGGTGCCTTCATTGCCGCCGGACAGATGCTGGCGCGTGGCGACCCAAGCCGGCACCGCAAGCGACAGGGTCAGGATGATGTAGACGAGCCTGCGACCGATCTGCTCGGCCCACCATTGAGCCTTCGGCGTGTGGGTGCGGCTGACCAGCGTCGACGGCTCGACCGGGCCGATGTCCAGTGCCGCCATCATCGGCGCAGTGGTCAGGCCGAGAAGGCGCGAATAGCTGCGGACCTGGCCGCGCACGAACACCGGCGCACCCAACCTGGACCAGTCCTCCGCCTCCAGCGACTTCACGACCCGCCCCGGCATGTGCAGGCGGGCCGCCACCTCGTCCACGCTCAGGCCAGCGGCTTCGCGCGCCCGGCGCAAGCGCTCCCCGCACCCGGCAAGGGACTGGTGGGACTGATCGGGGTCGGGTGTCGAGGTCATTGCGTGCGCGGAGCCGAGCCGGGGCCGGAGGGGATCGCCTGCAAACGCGAAAGATAGCGTGAAGCGGCCGCGTTGTCGCCAAGTTTCTGTTCAACTTGGGCTGCCAGTCGCAGTCCTTCGGGGTCATCCGGCAGCAACGCCAGCCAGCGCTCGGTGAATGCGCGCGCACCGAGGTATTCCCCGCTGGCGAATTTCATCCTCGCCATGCCGGACAGCGCCGAGCCGGTGCGCGGATCCAGGGCCAGCGCCCCCCGCCAGTTCGCTTCTGCCTGCTCCGGTTGACCGGCCTTTAGCGCGCAACCGCCCGCGTTGGCCATTGCCTGGGCACGGGCGGGGAAAGCGGGATCCGCGATGGCCCGGTCGAACCACGCCAGCGACTCGACCGGCCGGCCATTGGCGCACAGCCAGTTGCCATGGTTGTTGGCATAAAGGCCGTTCCTGGGGGCGATTTCCACGGCTTTTCCGTAATGCACGCCAGCGGTCCGGGCATCGCCGCGGGTCTCCGCGATCACCCCCAGCAAGGTGTGCGCATCGCCGGAACGCGGATCGGCCTTGAGCGCCCGCTCGGCGAGCGCCTGCGCCTGATCGAAATCGCCGTGCTGGTAGCGCTCGCTGGCCGACATCAGCAATTGCATGGTGTCGCTGCGACGAGGGGTACCGGGTTTGCCACTCACGTCGCGGGTTGGCGCAACCTGGGTGTATTCCCCGCGCTCCGCAGACGGCCGGACGAAGGTCAGGCGCTCCAACTTGCTGCAGCCGGACGCCACCGTGCCCACCGCGAGGACCGCCAGCAGCAGCCTACGCGGCATCGGAGACTCCGGCCTCGAGCAACCGCTTGCGATGCTCGGCGGAGCGCCGGGTGCGATCCATCACCTGCCCCTTCAGCTGGCCGCAGGCGGCATCGATGTCGTCGCCGCGGGTGCGCCGCACCGGCGCGATCATCCCGGCATTGTTGAGCTGTTTCTGGAACGCCCGGATCGCCTCGTCCGTCGGCCGCGCGAAGCGCGTGCCGGGGAACGGGTTGAACGGGATCAGGTTGACCTTGGCCGCATCCTTCATCTGCACGCGGCGGTCGAACTCGCGCAGCAACTTGACCAGCCCGCGCGCATGCTCCGGCTGGTCGTTGACGTCCTGCATCAGGGTGTATTCGAAGGTCACCGAGGTACCGCGCTTGCGCAGCGCATAACGCACGCAGGCGTCCATCAGGTCGGCAATCGGGTATTTCCGGTTGAGCGGGACCAGCTCGCTGCGCAGGTCGTCGAACGGCGCATGCAGCGAGACCGCCAGCGACACGTCGCTGACTTCGCCCAGTTTGTCGATCATCGGCACCATGCCGGCGGTCGACAGGGTCACGCGCTTGTTCGCCAGGCCGTAGCCGAGGTCGTCGCGCATGATGCTCATCGCGCGCACCACGTTGTCGAAATTGGCGAGCGGCTCGCCCATGCCCATCATCACCACGTTGGTGAGCTTGCGTTGCTGGTGCGGCACGTTGCCGAGATGGCGGGCGGCCACCCAGACCTGGCCGATGATCTCGGCCGTCGAAAGGTTGCGATTGAAGCCCTGCGTGGCCGTCGAGCAGAACTGGCAGTTCAGCGCGCAGCCGACCTGCGAGGACACGCATAGCGTGCCGCGGCCCTTGTCGGGGATGTAGACGGTCTCGATGGCGTTCTTCGGATCCATGCCGAGCAGCCACTTGTGGGTGCCGTCCTCGGAGGCCTTGTCGTACACCACCTGCGGCGCATGCACGATGGCGCGTTCCTCGAGCTTGGCGCGCAGCGCCTTGCCGAGGTCGGTCATGTCGCCGAAATCGGTCACGTAGCGGTGATGGATCCACTTCATCACCTGCTGCGCGCGGAATTTCTTCTCGCCGAGTTCTTCCTCGAAGAACCGCTCGAGCGAGGCGCGGTCGAAATCGAAGATGTTGGTCCTGCCGACCGCGGCGGCGGCCGGAGCCGCCGTCGCAGTGGTGCGCACGGGCGCATCGCCCACCAGGGCGATGTCGATGGCAGGCGTGCGCGTGTCGCTCATCGCAGCATCAACGCGCGTAGACGTCGGTCGCCGGGAAGAAGTAGGCGATCTCGATCGCCGCGTTCTCCAGCGAATCCGAACCGTGCACCGCGTTGGCATCGATGCTGTCGGCGAAGTCGGCGCGGATCGTACCCGGCGCGGCATCCTTCGGATTGGTGGCGCCCATCAGGTCGCGGTGCCTGAGCACGGCGTTGTCGCCTTCCAGCGCCTGCACCATCACCGGGCCGGAGATCATGAAGTTGACCAGCGCGCTGAAGAACGGACGCTCGCGGTGGACGGCGTAGAAGCCTTCCGCTTCCTGCTTGGACAGGTGCTTCATCTTCGCCGCCACGACCTTCAGGCCGGCCTTCTCGAAGCGGGAATAGATGTCGCCGATGACGTTCTTGGCGACGGCATCGGGCTTGATGATCGAAAGGGTGCGCTCCAGCGCCATGGACATTCTCCAGATTGGCGGGACTGCGAGGTGTCGCGGTCCCGAAGATAACAGAAAAACCCGCGTAGCGACGCGGGTTTGGCCGATATGGCTACGGCGAATTCTAGCCGATTCCGCGGCCTCCCTGCATCTTTCCGCTGGCGGGCGATTGACGGTTGCGGTGTCGCGGCCGTAGCATCAAACAAGCGTTTGATTCGATGGAGCGACTCATGAGCCTGCCGCATTTCTCGACCAAGGACCGGATCCTGTACGCCGCGGAGGAGTTGTTCGCCCAGCAGGGCTTCGCTTCCACCTCCCTGCGGCAGGTGACCAGCCGCGCGGACGTCAACATCGCGGCGGTCAACTACCACTTCGGCAGCAAGGAAAACCTGGTCAACGAGGTGTTCCGGCGGCGCATGGACGACATGAGCCGCGAACGGCTGGCAGCGCTTCGGCAGGCGGTCGAGGCGCATCCGGGCGAACTCGAGCCGATCCTCGCCGCGTTCGTCGAACCCGCGCTGGCGATGGCCCAGGACCGCCACGGCGGCGGCGCCTTCATCCGGGTGATCGCCCGCGCGTATGCCGAGAGCAACGACAGCCTGCGCAAGTTCCTGTCCGACCAGTACGGCCACGTGCTGCGCGAGTTCGCCAAGGCGTTGGCCACTTGCGTGCCGGGCCTGGACAAGGAAGCGCTGTACTGGCGACTGGACTTCCTGTCCGGTGCCCTGACCTATGCGATGGCCGACTTCGGCCTGATCAAGCGCCCGTCAGGCGTCTCCGAAACCGTCCACCGCCAACGCGCCGCGAAAGCGCTCATCCGTTTCGCTGCAGCCGGCTTCCAGGCCGACGCGAACTGACTATTTCTATTAGCTTTATCAAGGAGATACCACACATGCCTCAGAAACTGCTTGTACGCCGTGCCGCCGTGCTCGGCGCCGGCGTCATGGGCGCGCAGATCGCCGCGCATCTGGTCAATGCCGGCGTGGATACCGTCCTGTTCGACCTCCCGGCCAAGGAAGGTGACCCGGATGGCGTGGTGACCAAGGCCATCGCCGGCCTGGCCAAGCTCAGCCCCGCCCCGCTTGGCAGCAAGTCGCTCGCCGACGCGATCATCCCTGCGAACTACGAAACGGGGCTTGCGCATCTGGAGAGCTGCGACCTGGTGATCGAAGCCATCGCCGAACGGATGGACTGGAAGCAGGACCTGTACAGGAAGATCGCCCCGTTCATCCCCGCCCACACCATCTTGGCGAGCAACACATCCGGTTTGGGAATCAACAAGTTAGCGGATGTTCTTCCAAAAGAACTTAGGAATCGGTTCTGCGGCGTGCACTTCTTCAACCCGCCGCGCTACATGCATCTGGCCGAGCTGATCCCGGCCAAGTCCACCGATCCGACTGTGCTGGAGGGGCTTGAAACCTTCCTGACCACCACCCTCGGCAAGGGCGTGGTCTACGCCAGGGACACCCCGAACTTCATCGGCAACCGGATCGGGGTGTTCTCGATCCTCGCCGCGATCCACCACACCGGCGCGTTCAAGCTCGGTTTCGACGAAGTGGATGCGGTCAGCGGCCCGCTGGTCGGCCGTCCCAAGTCTGCGACGTACCGCACCTCGGACGTGGTCGGCCTGGACACCATGGCCCATGTCATCAAGACCATGGCCGACACCCTGCCGGACGATCCGTGGCACGCCTATTTCCAGTCGCCCGCGTGGCTGCAGGCGCTGATCGGCAAGGGTGCGCTGGGCCAGAAG
Organism: Thermomonas sp.; assembly: GCA_035456065.1. Classification (GTDB taxonomy): domain Bacteria; phylum Pseudomonadota; class Gammaproteobacteria; order Xanthomonadales; family Xanthomonadaceae; genus Thermomonas. The sequence continues at coordinate 54,491 of DATIDW010000015.1, forward strand.
ACCGGCGCCGGCATCTTCCGCAAGGTCGGCAAGGACATCGTGGTGGTCGATGTCGGGAAGCAGGACTACCGCCCGGCCGATCGGCTGGCGGCACCGGAGGTGGTCGAAATCCTCAAGCTCCGCAACCCGGCGGAGAAGTTCCAGAAGCTGCGCGAAAGCCAGCACCCGCAGGCGCAGTTCCTGTGGGCGACCTTCCGCGACCTCTTCCACTACAGCGCCTACCACCTGGCCGACATCGCCGAGACCGCGCGCGACGTGGACCTGGCGATCCGCTGGGGCTACGGCTGGTCGCTGGGCCCGTTCGAGACCTGGCAGGCGGCCGGCTGGAAGCAGGTCGCGCAATGGATCGCCGACGACATCGTGGCCGGCAAGACCATGAGCAGCGCGCCACTGCCGGACTGGGTGTTCGATGGTCGCGAGGGCGTGCATGCCGCGGAGGGCAGCTACAGCCCGGCGAAGAACGCCAAGCTGCCGCGCTCCACCCTGCCCGTCTACAAGCGCCAGCGCTTCCCCGACCCGCTGCTGGGCGAGGCCTTCGCGCAAGGCGAAACGGTGTTCGAGAACGACGGCATCCGGCTGTGGACCGATGGCGACGACGTCGCCGTGGCCAGCTTCAAGACCAAGATGCACACCGTCTCCGACGCGGTGCTGGACGGCCTGCAAGAGGCGATCGGTATCGCCGAGCAGGCCTTCAAGGGCATGGTGCTCTGGCAGCCGAAGGAACCGTTCTCGGCCGGTGCCGACCTGTCCGGTGCGCTCGGCGCACTGCAGGCTGGCAAGTTCGCCGAGTTCGAAGCGATGGTCGCCAATTTCCAGGCGACCAGCCAGCGCATCAAGTATTCGCAGGTGCCGGTGGTCGCGGCGGTGCGCGGGCTGGCGCTGGGCGGCGGTTGCGAGTTCCAGATGCACAGCGCCCGCACCGTGGCCCACCTCGAGAGCTACATCGGCCTGGTCGAGGCCGGCGTCGGCCTGCTTCCGGCCGGTGGCGGCCTGAAGGAACTGGCCGTGCGCGCGTCGCAGGCCGCAGGCGCGGGCGGCGATGTGTTCGCCGAATTGAAGAAGGTGTTCGAAACCATCGCGATGGCCAAGGTCTCGACCTCCGCGTTCGAAGCCAGGGAGCTCGGGCTGGTGCGCGCCGCCGACAAGATCGCCTTCAACGCGTACGAACTGCTGTACATCGCGAAGCAGGAAGCAGCCGCGCTGGCCGAGGCCGGCTACCGGCCGCCGCTGCCGGCACGCCGCATCCAGGTGGCCGGCGACGTCGGCATCGCCACCTTCAAGATGCTGCTGGTCAACATGCTCGAAGGTCGCTTCGTCAGCGAATACGACTACGAGATCGCCACCCGCATCGCCACCGTGCTGTGCGGTGGCGAGGTCGACCGCGGGTCGCTGGTGGACGAGGAATGGCTGCTCAAGCTGGAGCGCAAGCACTTCGTGGAACTGGCACAGCAGGAAAAGACCCAGGCCCGCATCGCCCACATGCTGAAGACCGGCAAGCCGCTGCGGAACTAGTCGTGAAAAAGATCGGGCATCCTGCCGCGACTTTTTCAACGCAAGCGAAAGACGTGACTTTCGCTTGCGCTCGCGGCATCGCAAGCGACGCCGCGGCGGCACGTCCGTGTGCCGTCCACCTCATCGATTCCGGAGCCATCCCATGACCAAGCAAATCCAGGACGCCTACATCGTCGCCGCCACCCGCACCCCGGTGGGCAAGGCGCCCAAGGGCGTGTTCCGCAACACCCGTCCCGACGACATGCTGGCCCACGTGCTGAAAGCCGTGGTCGCGCAGGCGCCGGGCATCGACGTCAACCGCATCGACGACGCGATCATCGGCTGCGCGATGCCCGAGGGCGAGCAAGGCATGAACGTGGCGCGCATCGGCGTGCTGCTGGCCGGCCTGCCCGACACCGTGGCCGCGCAGACGATCAACCGCTTCTGCTCCTCCGGCCTGCAGGCGGTCGCCCTGGCCGCCGACCAGATCCGCCTGGGCAACGCCGACCTGATGCTGGCCGGCGGCACCGAATCGATGTCGATGGTGCCGATGATGGGCAACAAGGTCGCGCTGTCACCCTCGGTGTTCCGCGACGACCACGTCGCGATCGCCTATGGCATGGGCATCACCGCGGAAAAGGTCGCCGAGGAGTGGAAGGTCTCGCGCGAAGACCAGGACGCGTTCGCGCTGGCCTCGCACCAGAAGGCCATCGCGGCGATCGCCAATGGCGAGTTCGCGGGCGAGATCAGCCCGTACGAGGTGCTGTCGCATGTCCCCGACCTCGCCGGCAACACCATCCAGCTGCGCAAGAGGCTGGTCGACACCGACGAGGGGCCGCGCCAGGACAGCAGCCTGGAAGGCCTTGCCAAGTTGCGCCCGGTGTTCCGCAATGGCCAGTTCGGTGGCAGCGTCACGGCCGGCAACAGCTCGCAGATGAGCGACGGCGCGGGCGCGGTGCTGCTGGCCTCCGAACAGGCGGTCAAGGACTATGGCCTGACCCCGCTCGCCCGCTTCGTCAGCTTCTCGGTCGCCGGCGTGCGTCCCGAGGTCATGGGCATCGGCCCGATCGCGGCGATCCCGAAAGCGCTCAAGCAGGCTGGCCTGAGCCAGGACCAGCTCGACTGGATCGAACTCAACGAAGCCTTCGCTGCGCAGGCGCTGGCGGTGATCCGCACCTGCGAACTGGATCCGTCGAAGGTCAACCCGCTCGGCGGCGCGATCGCGTTGGGTCATCCGCTCGGCGCCACCGGTGCGATCCGCACCGCCACCCTGGTCCACGGCCTGCGCCGTCGCCAGCAGAAGTACGGCATGGTGACCATGTGCATCGGCACCGGCATGGGCGCGGCGGGCATCTTCGAAGCGCTCTGAACCCCCGTAGGGGCAGCCCCCTGTGCCTGCCCGCTCTCGGACGCGGGTCGGGGCAGGCACGGGGGCCTGCCACTACGGGCCTATCCCATTGCAATTAATGGCAAGTGCCCCGACCGGAAGCGCCGGTCAAGTCTCGACCACGCCCATTTCGTCCAGCGCATTCTTCATCAGGTCGC
>DATIDW010000016.1:0-5647 GCA_035456065.1 Thermomonas sp.
AGGCCTGCCCCGACGGTTCCATTACGGACGGCGCGCCAGCGCCTCCTCGTCCCGCGACTTCGGCAACAGGTCCTGCTTGCTGACCCTGAGGAAGCCCATCGTCAGCAGCGGGCAGGCAACGAAGATCGAGGACAGGGTGCCGATGATGATGCCCATGATCATCGCTTCCGCCATCCCGCGCAGCGAGTCGCCTCCGTAGATATACAGCGAGAGCATGCTCAGGAACGCCACGAACGAGGTGATCACCGTGCGCGACAGCGTCTGGTTGACCGACTTGTTGAGAATCGTCATCGGGTCCGCGCGCATGCCGCGGAAATTCTCGCGCACGCGGTCGAACACCACGATGGTGTCGTTGATCGAGAAACCCATCACCGACAGGATGCCGGCCAGCACGTTGAGGTCGAATTCGTGCCCGCTGAGCGCGAACCAGCCGACGCAGATCAGCACGTCGTGCATGGTGGTGATGATCGCCGCCACCGCGAACTTCTTCTCGAAGCGCAGCGAGATGTACCCGAGGAAGCCGACCAGGACGAACAGCACCGCATACACGCCGTCGATCGCCAGGTCCTTGCCGACCTGCGCACTGATCACCGCGCTGCTGCGCTTCTCCGCGGGATTTCCGGCCAGCGAGGCCGCCTTGGCCACCGCGTCGCCGATGCTGCTGGCCTGGTCGGCACCGGTCTCCTGCTTGCCGTCGGCCTGCAGGCGCACCAGCAGGTCGTCGCCGGAGCCGAAGTTCTGCACCTGCGCGCCGTGGTAACCGGCATTGGCGAGCTGTTCGCGCACCGCGTCCACGTCCGGGGCCTTGGCGTAGCGCAACTCCACGCCGATGCCGCCGGTGAAGTCCAGGGCGAAGTTGAAGCTCCGGGTGCCCATCGCGCCCAGCGCGACGAGCAGCAGCAGCAGGGCGACGCCCAGCGACACCCAGCGCATGCGCATGAAGTCGATGTTGCTGTCGTACGGGAAGACATTGAATGGTTTCATTGGTCGCGTCCCTCAGATGGCCACGGACTTGAGCTTCTTGCGCCCGCCGTAGATCAGCGTGGCGATGCCGCGCGACACCGAGACCGCGGTGTAGGCGGACGTCGCGATGCCGAGCATCGTGGTCATGCCGAAGCCCTTCAGCGGGCCCGAGCCGAAGGCGAACATCGCCAGGCCGGCCAGGAACGCGGTGACGTTGGCGTCGAGGATGGTGCCGGAGGCGCGTTCGTAGCCTTCGGCGATGGCCTTCTGCGGTGGCAGGCCCAACCGCAACTCCTCGCGTATGCGTTCGTTGATCAGCACGTTGGCGTCCACCGACATGCCGACGGTGAGGGCGATGCCGGCCAGGCCGGGCAGGCTCATAGTGGCCCCCAGCACCGACATCAACGCGAACACCATCAGCAGGTTGATCAGCAGCGCGAGGCAGGTGATCAGGCCGAACATCCGGTAATACACCAGGAAGAACAGCAGGGCGAAGATGAAGGAGAACGCCACCGCGGTCAGGCCGCGCTGGATGTTTTCCTTGCCCAGGCTCGGGCCGATGGTGCGTTCGTCGACGAAGTCCATCGGCGCGGCGAGCGCGCCGGCACGCAGCAGCAGGGCGAGGTCGGCGCCCTCCTTCATGCTCTCCAGGCCGGTGGTCTGGAAATCGCGGCCGAGGGTGCTCTGGATGGTGGCGACCGAGATCACCTGTTCGTTGATCCGGGTCGTGCGTACTTCCTTGCCGTCGACGATCTTCACCTCGGGCACGCGCTCGATGTAGACCACCGCCATCGACTTGCCGACGTGCGCGCTGGAGTACTCGAGCATGCGCTGGCCGCCGACGCTGTTCAGGCGCACGCTGACCGCCGGCGTGCCGGACTGCGAGTCGAAGAACGAAGTGGCGTTCTGCAACTGCTCGCCGGAGGTGATGATCCGCTTGTTGAGCAGCACCGGCAGCGGCTTGCCGTCGGGCCCCAGTTCCTTGCGGTAGTAGATGCGCGCTTCCGGCGGCACGTTGCCGCTGTCGCGGGCCTCGATCGCGTTGCCCTCGACCACGCCGCGGTATTCCAGGGTGGCGGTGGCGCCGAGGATGCGCTTGGCCTGCGCGGTGTCCTGCACGCCCGGCAACTGCACCGCGACGCGGTCGGCGCCCTGGCGCTGGATGATCGGCTCGGCCACGCCCAGTTCGTTGATGCGGTTGCTGAGCGTGCCGATGTTCTGCTGCACCGCGTCGGTCAGCATCTTGTCCAGTTCGGCCTGCGGGATCCGCACGGTAATGCTGTCTTCGGTCGCCTCGATCTGGTAGGTCGGCATGTCGCGCGCCAGCAACGGGCGCACCTTGCCGAGGTCCTGGCCGGGGGCCAGCCTGGCGACCACTGCGTTGCCTGCAGCCGGCTCGACCGAGCTGTAGATGACGCGGTTGTCGCGCAGCACGACGCGCATGTCCTCGGCGGTCGCCTCGAAACGCTTGGCCAGCGCGGCCTGGCGGTCCACCTGCATCAGGAAGTGCACGCCGCCACGCAGGTCCAGGCCCAGGAACATCGGCTTGGCGCCAATCGCCCGCAGCCAGCCCGGCACCGTGGACGCCTGGTTCAGCGCCACCACGTAGCCGCTGCCCACCTCGTCGCGGATCGCCTGCGCGGCGCGCGTCTGGATGTCGTCGGAGGTGGTGCGCACCAGCAGGTTGCCGTCCGTGCCGATCTCGCTGGACGTGAACGCCACGCCCTGCTTCTTCAGGGCGGCCTCGACGCGGGTCTTGAGCGCGGCGTCGACCTGCGAGCCGCGATTGGCGGTGACCTGCACGGCCGGATCCTGCGGGAACGCGTTCGGCAAGGCGTAGAGCACGCTCAACGCCACCACCAGCAGGATGACAAGGTATTTCCAGCGGGAATATTCGAGCATCACGACACCCCGCGCACGGCCGCGTTGGCCGGCGCTTGTTGCAGCTAAGGAAAAATCAGGCGGACTTCAGGGTGCCCTTGGGGAGCACGTTGGCGATGGCCGCGCGCTGCACGCGCAGTTGCACGCCATTGGCGACCTCGACGGTCACGAAGCTCTCGCCGATCGCGGCCACGGTGCCGGCGATGCCGCCACTGGTGATGACCTCGTCGCCCTTGCCCAGCTTGTCCAGCATGGCGCGGTGTTCCTTCTGCCGCTTCATCTGCGGGCGGATCATCAGGAAGTACATGATCACGATCAGCAGGATCGGGAACAGGAAGGTCTGGAGGCCACCGATCGGCGACGCGGCCGGTGCGGCGGCAGCCTGGGCGTGGGCGACCGGGATCAGGAAATCGAGCGGGTTCATGCGGGAATCCGTGTCAGCGAAGCGGGTGATTTGGCCGAGGCCAGCCGGGAATTATGCCACGTGGGCCGCCGGCCGGCCTTTTCAGGGCCGCCGGGCCGCGTAAAAGGACTCCCTGAACGCCGCGAAGGTTCCCTGCTCGATCGCCTCGCGCATCCGCGCCATCAGCCGCTGGTAGTGGCGCAGGTTGTGCAGGGTGCCCAGGATCGGGCCCAGCATCTCGTTGCAACGGTCCAGGTGGCGCAGGTAGGCGCGGGTGTAGCCGCCGGTGCAGGCCACGCAGTCGCAACCCTCCTCGATCGGGCGCAGGTCGCGCTCGTATTGCGAATTGCGCACCCGCACCACGCCCGTGTCGGTGAAGAAGTGCCCGTTGCGCGCATTCCGGGTCGGCATCACGCAGTCGAACATGTCGACGCCGCGCGCCACCGCCTCCACCAGGTCCTCGGGCCGGCCAACGCCCATCAGGTAGCGCGGGCGGTCCGTCGGCAACTGCGGCGCGGTATGGTCCAGCATGGCGTTGCGCTCGGCCTCGGTTTCGCCGACCGCAAGGCCGCCGATCGCGTAGCCATCGAAGCCGATCTGCTGGAGGCCTTCGGCGGAGCGACTGCGCAAGTCGTGGTGCACGCCGCCCTGGACGATGCCGAACAGCGCCGCGTCGTTGCCGGCGTGGGCGACCTTGGAACGCCCGGCCCAGCGCAGCGACAGCTCCATCGAGCGCTCGACCACGCGCTTGTCGACCGCCTGCCCATCCACGGTCACCGGCGGGCATTCGTCGAAGATCATCACGATGTCGCTGCCGAGCACCTTCTGGATGTGCATGGACTCCTCGGGGCCGAGGAAGACCTTGCTGCCGTCGGTCGGCGCGGCGAAGGTCACGCCGGCCTCGGTGATCTTGCGACGGTTGGCCAGCGAGAACACCTGGAAGCCGCCCGAATCGGTGAGGATCGGCCCGTCCCAGCGGGCGAAGCCGTGCAGGCCGCCATGGGCTTCGATGACCTCCAGGCCCGGCCGCAGGAACAGGTGGAAGGTATTGCCCAAGATGATCTGCGCGCCGAGGTCGCGGACCTGGTCGGGCAGCACGCCCTTCACCGTTCCATAGGTGCCCACCGGCATGAAGGCCGGGGTTTCGATGGTGCCGCGCGGGAAAGTGATGCGGCCGCGGCGGGCGGCGCCGTCGGTGCCGAGCAGTTCGAAATCCATGCGGCTCATCGCGAGCACCCGAGAGAGGTTGGCCGCAGGACGCGGGTGGCAGGGATTCTGGAGAGCGCGCCAAGGATGGCGCGCGGCGGCGCATCAAACACGGATGTTTGCACGCGCCGAGGAAGAACCCCTGCCGCCCGCGTCTTGCGCTGCGAGCCACTGCGCCTGCATGGCGCGCTGTCCGGAGCGCCGGGACGACACGCCCTGCTCGTCATGCTTGTATCGCGACTCATGCCTGATCCTGCGCCGGGAACAGCAACATCGCATCGCCATAGCTGAAGAAGCGGTAGCGCTCGCGCACCGCATGCTCGTAGGCGGCGAACACCCGCGCCTTGCCGGCGAATGCGGATACCAGCATCAGCAGCGTGCTTTCCGGCAGGTGGAAGTTGGTCAGCAGCGCATCGATGCTGCGGATCCGGTAGCCGGGGAAGATGAAGATGTTGGTCTCGCCGGCGAACGGCTGCAGCTCGCCATCGACCAACGCGCTTTCCAGCGCGCGGAGCACGGTGGTGCCGACGGCGATGACGCGTCCGCCCGCGGCGCGCGTGCGCCGCACCTGCTGCACCAGTTCCGCGCCGACGTTCAGCCATTCGCTGTGCATGCGGTGGTCGCGGATGTCATCCACCCGCATCGGCTGGAAGGTGCCGGCGCCGACGTGCAGGGTCACATGGCCGAACTGCACGCCGCGTTCGCGCAAGGCGTCCAGCAGCGCGTCGTCGAAATGCAGGCCGGCGGTCGGCGCGGCCACCGCGCCCGGGTGCCGCGCGTAGACGGTCTGGTAGCGCTCGGCGTCCACGGCGTCGGCCGGGTGTGCGATGTAGGGCGGCAACGGCACCTCGCCGTGCCGCTCGAGCCCCTCCTCGAGCGACGCGTCGCGAAGGCCCGCGAAACGAAGCTGGAAGAAGCGGTCGTCGCGGGCCAGGACCGATGCCTCGACGCCATCGTCGAGCAGCACGGTGCCGCCGACGCGCGGGGGGTGGCTGGCGCGCAGCTGCGTCCAGGCCTCGTCGGGACCGGTGATGCGCTCGAGCAGGAGCTCGACGCGTCCCCCGCTCGGGCGCCGGCCATGCATTCGTGCACGGAGCACCCGCGTGTCGTTGAAGACCATCAGGTCGCCGGGCGCGACCATGTCCACGATGTCCGCGAACCTGCGGTCGCGCAGCGCATCGCCGTCCACCTGCA
>DATIDW010000017.1:0-44087 GCA_035456065.1 Thermomonas sp.
TAGCCAGGTCAGCAAGAGCCCCGGCTTCAGCGGCCTAACAATTCGCTCAAGCCGAGTCCGCTTCGCGGCCTCGGCGGCGGCCCGCTATGATTGAACCACCGCCGCGGCCGCGCAGCTGCCCGGCTTAGCTCAGGCGTTAGCTGCCATGAACCAAGTCCTCGCCTGTCTTCTTCTCTTCCTCTCCGGCCAGATGTCGGCTGGGAGCCTCTACTTCCCTGATCTAGAGAGAAGGATTCAAGCCGGGGATTCTTCTGCACTACGTGAAGTGTTGGCTAAGGCTGTGACCACGTCGCCGGGAGAGCAATTGGAGGACTTAGCGTGGCTATCCTCGCTTTACGTGAAAAGAGATCCACGGGCGTTTCTTCTAGCTCAGGCTGATGGCCCAGGCTGCTTTGGTGTGAGCTTCCTAGGAGTAGATTACGTGGACAAGCCCAAGGCGCGCGCCAAAGAACTCGCTGAACGGCGCAAATCGCTAATGTCGGTGTCGGATAAGAAACTGGCAACCGTCAAGGCGCGCTGTATTGGTGAACTGGCTGGCAGCTAACAATTCGTTCAAGCCGAGCCCGCTTCGCGGCCTCGGCAGAGCGCCGTAAGATTGTCACTCAGCCGTGGCCGCGCAGCGGCCCGGCTTAACTCAGGCGTTATGCCGCAGCAGTTAGTACTAGGGGGATCGAGATGAGAGCAATCACACTACTACTCTCCGCACTTCTTGCTGGCCCTGCCATTGCCCAGAATCGGGAGCCAATTATTGACATGCATCTGCATGCCTTTGGCTTCGATGAATTCGGTAACCCGCCGCCTCCCAATGAGGTCACGGGTCAGGTGCCGCGCGCGCGGACGGACGATGCCGCCATGAGCGCGACGCTGGATGCGATGCGGAAACACAACGTGGTCATGGCGTTGGCAAGCGGCCCTCTTCCGGATGTTCAGCGCTGGGTCGCCGCCAATCCAGAAAGACTGATTGCCGGGGTTGGCTTGGGTCCGCTGGATACACTGCCTGACGCGGCCTCGCTACGACGCATGGTGAGCGAGAAATCTATCGCTGCCCTCGGCGAGTTGGGGCTTCAATACCATGGCTTGAGTGCATCGGACCCCAAAGTGGCGCACTACTTTGCTCTGGCCGAGGAACTGGATATTCCCGTCGCGCTGCATACCGGACTAGGAGGCTCGGGCACTGCTTACACCTGCTGTCCAAAATTCAGGACCTCGCTAGGCAACCCGGAAACCGTCGAGGACATGCTGATCCGACATCCAAAGCTTCGGGTGTATTTGATGCACGCAGGCTATCCATACCTTGCTGAGACAAAGGCCATCCTCCAGTCCTATCCGCAAGTCTACGTAGATATCTCGGCACTCAACTGGACCTTGCCCCGCGCCGAGTTCCACTCCTACTTAAAGGCGCTGATAGATGCGGGATTAGGCAAGCGCATCATGTTCGGCTCAGACCAGATGGTGTGGCCAGACGCCATTGGACTGGCGATAGACGGCGTGGATCAGGCTCCGTTTCTTTCACCGGAGCAGAAGCGCGACATCTTCTACAACAACGCCGCTGTTTTCCTGCGGCTAGAGCAAGTGACCATTGACCGGCATCATCGCAAATAAGGCAGCGGCATAACAATTCGTTCAAGCCGAGTCCGCTTCGCGGCCTCGGCAGAGCGCCGTAGGATTGTCACCCTGCCGTGGCCGCGCAGCGGCCCGGCTTAACTCAGGCGTTAGGCAGCAGGTCAAAGATTTCATGAAAGATCAAAAGAACTGCCCGGAGTGCAACGGGACCAATCTCTACTCCCAGGGTGACATTAGCGTGCGCGGTGGTTATGGACCTGATCTATTACCCGGTGCGGGAAGCTTGTTCAGTTCCCCCAAAGTGAAAGCTGTTGTTTGCGCGGACTGCGGGCTGATCCGTTATTTCGCTTCACAAGATGCTCTGCGCAAGATGGCTGGCAGTGACAAATGGAAGCGTCTGTTGTGACTATCGCTCCTGCTGCCTAACAATTCGTTCAAGCCGAGCCCGCTTCGCGGCCTCGGCAGAGCGTCGTAGGATTGTCACTCAGCCGCGGCCGCGCAGCGGCCCGGCTTAACTCAGGCGTTAGGCCCCATGACAGACGACATCGTTCTTCGTCGGATACGTAATCAGATAATTTCGTATCTCGAGCTGGCAGCGTCCAAAGAGGAACAGATCGAATATCAAGCGGCCGCCTCACACATCCACGTCCCAAATGAAGTGATCAATCAATGGGAGGATTGGGTAAAGCCAGACTGGCGAGACCACATGATCGCCCCAGTCTTTACGCAGGACGAGATTCAAGCCATTGCTGATTTCTATAGCGCGTGGGAGTCCGTAGCATCGAGAACCCCGGACCCGCTACCGCGCTTAGATGTACTGTTCGGCACAAAGGAGTGGCAGAAGTTGGCCCAGGCCGCCCTCTCATCGCTGGAAGTATTTCAAATTCGCGGCCATCTTCCGGACAGTCCGGCTGGGGCCTAACAATTCGTTCAAGCCGAGCCCGCTTCGCGGCCTCGGCAGAGCGCCGTAGGATTGTCACCCTGCCGTGGCCGCGCAGCGGCCCGGCTTAACTCAGGCGTTAGTCCGCACTGGATCAACGCGGCTTTGCAGACCTCTCGCGCAGGACCCCCGTGAAGTAGCCAATTCCGGCGATCAGGAGAAGGGCCAACGGAACTGCTCCCGGCTCGCTTTCCACAGTGACCATCATCACCAGCAACGCCAGTCCAATCGCGCCAATCACAGCGGACACTCTCTTTTGTACTTTTGGCTGCATTCCAGCATCTCCCTGGGATTCCCGCCCAGACTCTGGCAGCGCAATGTGTGGCGCACATGAAGTGCTACTGCATCGGGTGCGGACTAACAATTCGCGCAAGCCGAGCCCGCTTCGCGGCCTCGGCGCTGGCGCTATGATTGAGCCATCGCCAATCCCGCGCAGCGGCCCGGCTTAGCTCAGGCGTTAGCCCTCAGAGACGGGGTATCCGGATGGCTGGAAGACTCGTTGAAGCACTGCAACGTGTCCGGCTCCGTCCGTTGAGAGAAGCCGATTTCTCGGCATTCTTTGTGTATCGAAGCGACCCGGATGTTGCTCGACTACAGGGTTGGGAGCCAATTTCTAGACAAGAAGCTGCGGAGTTCCTTGTGGGGAGCGCCTCGGCAACTAGCTTCGTTCCTGGCAAGTGGACCCAGATCGCAATCGCTGAACTACCGACTGATCTACTGATTGGCGATCTTGGGGTCTACCTATCAGCTGATCAAACTATTGCGGAGTTCGGCATCACAATTACGCCATCCGCGCAGGGAAAAGGCTACGCAGCAGAGGCTATTCGCGGCCTCATTCGGATGCTTTTCTCAACCACGTCTGTCGCAAAAATTGTTGCATGCACCGACCTTCGCAACACGCCATGTATCTCAGCTCTTAAGCGCGCCGGCATGGGTCATGACGGAGTTAGAGAAACCGAGTACAAGGGGGAGGCTTGCGTAGAGGCCATTTTCTCAACACAACGGCCTGAGGGCTAACAATTCGTTCAAGCCGAGTCCGCTTCGCGGCCTCGGCAGAGCGCCGTAAGATTGTCACTCAGCCGTGGCCGCGCAGCGGCCCGGCTTAACTCAGGCGTTAGGCCCACATGAAGCTAGCTGGTTCTTTGTTCGCAATGCTAATCACTTTGAATTCGTATGCCGCCGAACCGCATCGGGCATGCGTTCCCTCAGCCCGCCTCGCTATTGGCGGCATCAGCTTGTCTGATTCTCGCGCCACCGTGCTTGGCAAACTAGGTAAGCCAAAAGCCACAGGCTCATATCAAGGTGAAGACGACGGCGGCTCTTACACAGGAGCAACGTTGACCTACTCGCAAGTGGAACTAGAAATTGATCAGCTACGCGGGATCGAACGAATTTCAAGTATTGGGCCTGGCGCAATGCTTCCTTTGGGGTTAAAGGTCGGACTCTCTTTGGAGAAGACCGGGGAGTTGCTGCACTTCATTCCAGGCTCGCTGGAGAAGGGCATGGTAGTTCTGCCTGTTTGTGGCGGTTATCGTGACATTGAGCTTCGTCTGCACTTTGAATCTGACAAGTTGACTGTTGTCGAAATTGCCGAGCATGGGCCGTAGCCAGATGCGGGCTGCGGGCCTAACAATTCGTTCAAGCCGAGATCGCTTCGCGGCCTCGGCAGAGCGCCGTAGGATTGTCACCCTGCTGTGGCCGGGCAGCGGCCCGGCTTAAGTCAGGCGTTAGGCGGCTGTCACCAAGCAGCAAAGCATCGGGAGTCGCATGTCACATCCGCTAGTACTCCCGATGGCAGCGCATGTCGTACTTGCCGCCCTTCTCTATTCGCTCCTTACCCTAGCTCGTGCACCCAAGATTTGGGGCATCGGGCAGCGAGCCGATGGCTCAAATCCCTGGGCGACCGTAGAGCCCCGCATTAGCGCGAACCTGTCTAATCAGTTCGAGTGGCCCGTGCTCTTCTACGCGGCCTGCCTACTGCAAATTCAGCTTGGGACAACCAGCCAAGCTGCCGTCACGCTGGCTTGGGTATTCATTGCTGGCCGCGTGATTCACAGTCTGGTGCAAATCTGCACGACCAACATCCGCCTTCGTGGCTTGATCTTCACCATCAACTTCCTTGCCGTGCTTGGAATGTGGTGGTTTGTCCTGCAGGCAGCAGCCTAACAATTCGTTCAAGCCGAGCCCGCTTCGCGGTCTCGGCCGCGGCGCTATGATTGTGCCTCTGCCGTGGCCGCGCAGCGGCCCGGCTTAACTCAGGCGTTAGGCCTTTCCCAAGGAACTCGCATGGTGCTCCCAAAGAAGACCGCCAGTTCTACGGCGACCACCAAGGCGCGCGGTGCAGTACCGTCGCGCTTGAAGATCGGCATGAGGTGGTTCGTATCTGAACTTGTTGTGGTCGTGGCCGGCATCTTGATTGCACTCGCGTTGCAGGCATGGTGGCAAGACCGACAGGATTTGGCCCGAGCAGCGGAGTATGAGCAGCGCATCCTCTCTGACTTGCGTCAGACAGAGCGAACTTTGCGCGAGTCGATAACTTATGACCGGGCCCACTTCGAAGCAGCAAAGCAGTTGAGCGCCGCCCTCCATCACTCTGAGCCCCCGAAACCCGATGAACTGTTCGCTTGACTCAAGGCAAATCCAGGCTGGTTCGCGGATCCGCGGCCTATCCTAGGGAATGTCGAAGCCGTTATTCAAACTGGCGACATCAGATTGATCAAAGACCGGCAGACTCGTGCCGGAATCATCCAGTACGCCAGCCTCATGGCTAATTCCTGGGAAGATCGAGATACGCAATCGGAAAGAATGCTCCGTGCCAACGACCTCGCCCTTGCTCGTTTAGAGAGCATGGACTTGCATCCGCTCCTGGCATCCGTCTCGGTAGCTGGCACTCTCGCGCCAGAAGAAGTTCAGGCTCACCTCCCGTCGTACCTCGCTACCTGGCACCGCCTCCGGACCGACGGAGATTTCAGAACTGCTCAACAATGGCGGCTGCTAGCCTACTCGAACATTCTGGATTACAACCAAGAAATGCTGGAAGCAACGTCTCGCGTTGTGCGGTTGCTGGAAAGCAGAAAGCATTGATTTCAAACTCCAGCAGCGGTGAAACAATTCGTTCAAGACGAGCCCGCTTCTCGGCCTCGGCAGAGCGTCGTAGGATTGTCACCTTGCCGTGGCCGCGCAGCGGCCCGGCGTCGGGCGGGCGTTTGGCCGCAAGGAAGAACTCGGAGACTGCGATGAAGACTTGGGAACGCGTGTTCGTGGGCTATTTCGGCGTTTTCCTGATCGCCGTGGGCCTCTATGTGCTGGTCATGAGTGGCGCTGCTCCGGCCTGGCGGTACTTGGGTGGCGGCTTGTTGTGCTTGATTGGGATCAATGCCGTTTATAGCGGCGTCACCGGCAAGCGATCCTGGCTCTCCAGGATCGGCCCCCTACCGTAGAACTGGAGGGCCACCCGGGATTTCGTCCAAGCAGAGTCCGCTTCGCGGCTTCGGCAGAGCGGCGTAGGATGGCCACTCCGCCATGGCCGCAACGCTCGCCCGGCTTCGCCGAGGCGCCGGCCGTCAACTGGAGAGGTTCGATCATGAAGAAGATTCTCGTCGCCGCCTGTGTTGCATGCGCACTGAGCGCCCCCGCCCTGGCCCAAACGATGGCCGATGCTCAAAAGCTCTTCGAGCAATACCAGGACATGCAGCGAAACTTCGATCCCGCCGTCGCCGGTTTGTACTGCGACACCGCCGTAATCCGGAAAACCGGGACATCTTCCACCGGCGAGCGGCGCACCAAGTCGCTTCCTGCGCCGAAATACAAGGAATTCATCGAAAGCGCGATGTTCCTGGCCGAAGAAACCGGCGACTACATCGCCTACTCGAATGTTCGATTCGCGCAGGAACCTGGTGGAATCCGCATCAACGCGGACCGCTATTCCGTGCTCAAGACAAACTCGAGCTCCGTCTCGCTTCTGGTGGGTTCCTGCAACGGGCAGCCTGCGATTATCGAGGAGCTGAGCCAATCGCACCGTTGACGGCCAGCGATTCGTTCAAGCCCGGCCCGCTTCGAGGCCTCGGCCGAGCGCAGCACGATCGCCAACCTGGTGGTCGCAGCGCGGCCCGGCTCCACCCAGGCGCCGGGCGGCACGCATGGTTGTCCGCCAATACTTCCCGCCTGCTTGCGAGCACGAGCGTGCGAGCCTTGCCAACCCAGCAGGGCGGCGTATCCTCAACGGCGAAGGGGTACCGGATTTTTCCATTCCTGGGGATACGACGATGGCTATCCGATTCGCGAACGCCTGGCGCATGCTGGTCGCCCCGACGGCATTGATCGCCGCCTTGGCACTGGGGGCCTGCACCACCACGCCGCATCAGGTCGTGGTTGAGGCGAAGGAAGTCCAGCTCACCGAACTCGTCAACCATCGCGTCCAGTTCACCGGCGTGGTCGAAAGCCCGGGCGAGTTCGGTGATTTCATCACCATTTCCGGCAATCGCATCTACCTGG
Source organism: Thermomonas sp. (assembly GCA_035456065.1). Taxonomy (GTDB): domain Bacteria; phylum Pseudomonadota; class Gammaproteobacteria; order Xanthomonadales; family Xanthomonadaceae; genus Thermomonas. The sequence continues at coordinate 6,998 of DATIDW010000017.1, forward strand.
ACACGCTGCAGGTCGGTCAACGCAGCGGCCAGCGCGCGACAGTGTCGGGCCGGCTGCGATATTTCCGGCCGCCAACCGCCGAAGAGTGCGCAAAAGGCTGCAAGGACGCGGGCGTGCAGGAGCACTACTGGATCGAGGACCCGAAGATCAGGACCGCCACGCCGGAAACTTGAGCGGCCTGACCCTGCCTGATGGACCGGCAGGCGCAGGGATCGATCATGCATCGGCTGATGCGATCACAGCGATCGCATGGCCCGTGCAACTCCCGCGTTGAAGTTGTCTTTGCCGCCGCCACCCCACTCGCGCGTGCGGCCTGGTAGGAGATGGCAAGGCACATCCGTTGCCCCGGGTGGTCGCCATGGATGGCCAACCGCACCATGGAGGTGCGCTTCAGCGCACGCACCGCCCGCTGCGGCAAACACACGCCGCCACCACGCGCGTTCCCAGCCACCCGGCCAGCGAGTGGCGTTGTCGCCCTGAATTGCATGCCTGCCGCGCCTATGCGATTTTGCCTGCAGGGGACGCGAAGCGAGGACATGCCGCATGGCGACGCCACTCACGAACGACCTCGGCCAGCCAATCGGTTTCCCCGTGCCCGGCTGGGCCCCGCCACCGCTTCCTCCCCGGGACACGCTCGAAGGGCGCTTCGGCCGGCTTGAACCCCTCGACCCCGATCGGCACGCCGAAGGTTTGTGCGCCGCCGATGCGGAGGAAGAAGGTGAAGGCAGTTGGACATACCTGCCGTACGGCCCGTTTCCGAACCTCGCAGGCTATCGCGAGTGGATCCGTGATTGCTGCATGGGCGACGACCCCTGCTTTTTCGCGATCGTCGACCGGGCCAACGGCCAGCCCATCGGAGTCGCCAGCTACCTGCGCATCGCGCCCGCCAGCGGGTCGATCGAGGTGGGCCACATCCATTACTCGCCGCGCCTGCGCCGGAGCCCGGTGGCCACCGAAGCGATGTACCTCATGATGCAGCGGGTGTTCGAGCTCGGCTACCGCCGTTACGAGTGGAAGTGCGACGCATTGAATGCCGCTTCGCGCTCCGCGGCCCAACGGCTCGGACTCTCGTTCGAGGGAATCTTCCGCCAGGCGACCGTCTACAAGGGCCGCAACCGCGATTCGGCCTGGTATGCGGCGATCGACACCGAGTGGCCGGCCCTGCAAGCGGCGTTCCGGACATGGCTTGGGCCCGACAACTTCGACAGCGCCGGCCGCCAGCGCACGCGGCTAGCGGACCTGACCCATCCCCTCCTCGTGCGACGTGGGTGAGCCATGGCAATGACGCAGGAATCGCCTTCCGGCGCGCGTTGAGTCCCGCGACAACGCGCATCACAACCACGAGTTCGACGACCAGGAGCTGGCACCATGATCACCGTCCGACCGATTTCCGCATCCGACCACCAGGCATGGTCGGCGTTGTATGCCGGTTATGCCGATTTCTACGAGGTCGTGCAGACGCAGGACATGCGCGACACCGTCTGGTCCTGGCTCCACGACGCGACACATGAGGTCAGCGGCTTCCTTGCCGTGAACGAAGCCGGCGATGCGCTCGGCCTGGCCCACTACCGCCCCTTTGCGCGCCCGCTCTCGGCGTCGGTGGGTGGATTCCTGGACGACTTGTTCGTGGCGCCCTCGGCGCGGGGCCATGAAGTCGGCAAGTTGCTGATCGCCGCCGTCGTGGAGGTCGCCAAGGAGAAGGACTGGTCGGTGGTCCGCTGGCTCACTGCGGAAGACAACTATCGCGCCAGGAGTTCCTACGACAAGGTCGCCACGAAGTCGAAGTTCCTCACCTACGACATCAAGGTGGCAGGCTAGTCCCGGGCGATTGCGCAGCGCGTGCGCCCAGGCTGGTGCTCGAGGTGCCTTCGAAGCACACTGCAAGGACTGGCCAAGGGACCTCGGGAGATGCCCATGCAGCGTGTCACTGGAATCGGCGGGATCTTCTTCAAGTCGGCGGATCCCAAGACCCTGGGCGCTTGGTACCGCGAGCACCTTGGGCTCGACGTGACGGACTGGGGCGGCGTTGTCTTCCAGTGGGGCGGCACGGACAGTCCGCCGGGCATGACCCTGTGGAGTCCGTTCGCGCAGGACACGACCTACATGGCGCCAAGCACCTCGAGCTTCATGGTCAACTTCCGGGTTGCCGACCTCGACGCGCTGCTCGCGGCGTTGCGCGAGGAAGGCTGCAACGTGGTCGACAAGACCGATGCCTCCGAGCAGGGCAAGTTCGGCTGGGTGATCGACCCGGAAGGCAACAAGGTCGAGCTCTGGGAGCCGCCGGCGGGCCAGTAGTTGCTGCAATCGCTGAAAACCGCAGCGGCCATGCGGTGGAATCGGGCAAGCTACCTCCGGGGGGGAAATCCATCGCATGAACCAGCACCCGATCACCACGTGGCACCAGCTGGTTGAGGCCGGCGATCCCTCCGGGCTGGACGCCTGGCTTGCCGATGACGTGGTCTTCATCTCGCCGATCGTGCACGCCCCGCAACCCGGCAAGGCGCTGGCGAAGGCCTATCTGTCCGCGGCCTTCAAGGTGTTCTTCAACCCGGGCTTCCGCTATGTGCGAGAGATCGTCGGGGCGTCCGACGCGATGCTGGAGTTCGAGACCGAAATCGATGGGGTGCTGGTGAATGGCGTGGACATCATCAGGTGGAACGAAGCCGGGCGGATCATCGAGTTCAAGGTGATGATCCGCCCACTCAAGGCCGTCAACCTCATCCATCAACGCATGGGCGCGATGCTGGCCGCCAAGCACCCCGCTGCCTGAGCCCCCTGCGCCCGGCATCGTGCCGGGCGCTCCGTGCGGACCTCAGTACATGAAACGCAGGGTCAGCCCATAGGTGCGCGGTGCGCCGAGGAAGGCGTTCCACGAACCGGTCTGGATCGGCGCATCGAAGCCGACCTGGCTGTAGGTCTTGTCGGTGAGGTTGCGGCCCCACAACTCCACCGCCCAATGCCTGTCCTGCGAGCCGATGACAAGGCGCCCGTCCACCACCGTGTACCCCTCCTGCAGCTTCTGCGGATCGAGGTCGGAGCCGGTGTTGTAGTCGCTGGTGTGGCGCGCGCCGATGAAGAGGCGCCCGAGCAGGTTGCCGGCGAAGCTCCACTCGTACGTCGCCGAGGCGTTCGCTTGCCACTTGGGCATGAACCCCGGGGTGGCGCCCGGCAGCAGGCGCAGGTCGGCGTCGGGCAATACGTCATCGCCAAAGGTGGCGTCGAGGAAGGTCGCACCGCCCTGCAGGGTCAATCCCTCCAGCGGCGTCTGCCACATCATGTCGATGTCCACGCCCTGGCTTGTCAGCTCCGGGATCGAACGCACGACGTAGCTGGTGCCGATGAAGCTGTTGAGCTGGAAGCCGGTGAAGCGCTGGTGGAAGTACGCCGCGTTCAGCAGCAGGTTGCCGTCGGCCAGGGTGGACTTCGCGCCCAGCTCGTAGCTGTCCACGAATTCGCCCGGGAACGACGTATCGTTGACCGGCGTGATACCGGAAGCGCCCGAGGTGAGCCCCGTCGATGTCTGCACGCGGTCCAGGTTGAATCCACCGGCCTTGTAGCCGCGAGCAGCGGACGCAAAGGCCATGAACGCATCGCTCCAGCGATAGGAGGCCTTCAGCGTGCCCGACCACTCGTCTTCCTCTCGTTCCTGCGAGGTGGCGCGTCCGTTGTGCAGCACGTTGCTCCACGGCAGGCACATGTAGCCGATCACCGTCGGCACCAGCCCGGCGATGTAGGGCGCGGGCACCCCGCGCGCGGCCAGTGCCGCGCCGACCTGCGCCGGATTGCCCAGGCCGCTGGCGCAGCCGATCCCGCCGTTCGGATTCGAGTACCTCGAATCCAGCTGCTTGCGCTCGCGGGTGTAGCGCGCGCCGAAGGTCAGGTCGAAGGCGTCGGTGGCGTGCCAGATGTTGTTGGTGAACAGTGCGGTGCTGCGGGCATTCTGTTCGTAGTGGTCCTTGTCGCCCACGCCGACGAAGGTGGTGCCGTAGGGGCGGCCCACCGCCTGCGACAGGAACAGGGCGGCATTGGCGGTATTGACCAGCCCCGGCGGGAAGGCCGCCGCGATGTTGTTGAGCAGCGCGATCGACAGATAGGGCTCGTAGCCCTTGCCCATGGTGATGCTGTCGTTGCGGATCAGGTCCTCGTCGGCGAAGAAGCCGCCCACCATCCAGTCGAACTTGCCGGAGGTGCCGGTGAGGCGGAGTTCCTGGCTGAAGGTCTTGAACGCGACGTCATTGAGGCCATCGCCATAGGCACGCGTCCACACCGGCGCGGTCGAGAAATCCAGGTCCCCCGAATTGGTGTTCTTCCAGTCGCGCGATGCCGTGATCGAGGTCAGGACCGCGCCGCCCAGCCACGGCGTGGTCCAGTCGACCTGGGCGGAGACACCGCTGTCCTCCACCGTCTGCCGGGTGATGTCGTTGCTGTAGGCAAGCCGGCGCTCCGGGTCGGCCACCGGGATCACCGCCTCGCCGCCGGCCAGCGCATTGAGGATGGCTGCGGTCGGGCCGCGGGTGGTGGTCACCGCCGCGCAGCATTCCTCGTCGCGGTTGGCGAAGTCGGCGATGAGGCGGATGCGAAGGTCTTCGTTCGGTTCGATCAGCAGTTGCCCGCGCAGCGCGTGGAAGCTCATGTCGCTGTCGGTCTTGCTGGCGCGCGGCCCGGCGCCGGTGTTGACATCCATGAAGCCGTCGCGCGCCCGGTGCACGCCGTAGATGCTGAAGGCGATGGTGTCGCCGATCGCGTCGTTGTAACCACCGGCAATGCCCCGCGCGCCATGGTTTCCGGCGGTGATTTCGGCCTCCGCGCCCTGGCTGAAGCTGGGTGCGCGCGTGGTGATGTTGATGAGGCCCGCCGAGGTGTTCTTGCCGTACACGGTGCCCTGCGGTCCCTTCAGCACCTCGATCTGGTCGACCGGGCCGAGGTCGCCGAATCCGACGCCGTTTCGCGGCCGGTACACGCCGTCGATCACCACGCCGACCGAGGATTCCAGCCCGGGGTTGTCGCCCACCGTGCCGACGCCGCGGATGCGCGCGGTGGTCTGGCTTTCGTTGGCGGTGCTGGTCACGCTCAGGCCGGAGACCAGGTTCTGCATTTCCTTGATGTCGTGCGCACCGCTGTCCTGCAGCAATTGCTCGGGCAGTACCGTCATCGTGATCGCCACGTCCTGCAGCGCTTCCTCGCGCTTCTGCGCCGTCACCGTCAGCGTGTCCAGGGTCTTCGGCGTGTCCTGTGCCGGAGTGCCCCGCGCGGCCTTGTCCTGCGGCGTCGGTTCGTCCTCGGCGCAGGCCGGCGCAACGATGGCGCCCAGGGCCAGCGCGACGGCGCAGGCCAGCATGTTGCGATGGATTCTGTTGCCTTTCATGGATCTACCCTCCCGAAGTAGTCGTGATGAAGACGCCCGCCTGCTGGTCGCCATGTCGTGCGACCCCGCGGGTTTCCTTGTTTTCGATCGGTCTCCGTCCGCTCGAAGCGTCGTCCCTGCCCGCCGTGTCGCTATACCGCCTGCGCCCGCGCGAATGCGCGGCACTGCGCAAGGTGTTCGTCGGTGCTACCCATCCGTAGTTCGAATGCGAGCAGCCGCTTGAAGCAATGGCTCACATCCAGTTCGTCGGTCATGCCCATGCCTCCATGCAGCTGGATCGCTTCCTGGCCGACCTTGCGCGCCGCCTGGCCGACCACGACCTTCGCGCCGGACACAGCCTCCCGCCGTGCGCGCGCATCGGATTGCATGCAGGCGGACGTGGCAAGCAACGTCATCGAGCGCGCCTGCTCGACCTGCATGTACATGTCGGCCATGCGGTGCTGCAGCGCCTGCAGGCGACCGATCGGCGTGCCGAACTGCACGCGGTCCCGGGTGTACTGCACGGTGGCGGCGAGCACGCGGCCGAGCACGCCGAGCGCATCCGCGCACAGCGCCGCGATGCCACGGTCCAGCGCTTCGTCGAGGGCTGCGCGCGCATCGCCTTCGCCAAGGTGCGCGTCGTTGCCGAGCAACACATCGAACTCGATGTCCGCGGCGTGCTGGCCATCCACGCTGCGCCATGCATGCAACCGCACGCCATCGGCCTCGCGATCGACCATGAACGCGCCAGTCCCGCCCGGCGTGCCTGCCGTGACCAGCAGCCAGCGCGCCATCGGTGCATGCAGGACGCCAGCCTTGCGGCCGCGCAGGCGCCAGCCACTGCCTTCGATCGTTGCGGTGGTGGCAAGTGGTTGCGCCCAGCCCTCGGCTTCGTCGTGCGCCAGCACGGCGATGGCCTCGCCGGACGCGAGCGCGCCCAGCAGGTGCTCGCGTTGCGCGCCGCGTGCGAGCAACGAGACCACGCGGGTGGCGATGACGGCGCTCGACAGGAACGGCTCCAGCAGTAGGCCGGCCCCGGTCGCCTGCGACACCAGCATCGTGCCGACCGGGCCGGCGCCGATACCGCCATCGACTTCGTCGATGTCCAGCGCCAACAGGCCGAGCCCGGCGAGTTCGGCCCACGTCGTCGGCGACCAACCCGTGTCGCTGGCGAGGATGCCGGCGCGATGCTCAAGTCCGTAGCTCGTATCCAGGAAACGCCGGATCGAGTCCTGCAGCATCTGCTGTTCGTCGGTGAAGGAGAAATCCATGGGTCATTCCCGTCAGAGTTGCAGGACCATCTGCGCGATGATGTTTCGCTGGATCTCGTTGGATCCGCCGTAGATGCTCAACTTGCGCAGGTTCATGTACTGGCCGACCGCGCGCGGCACGTCTTCGCCATCGCCGTCGAACTGCAGTGCACGCGCGCCCAAAGCCTCGACCTGCAATTCGCTGATGCGTTGCAGGATCTCGGTGCCGCGGATCTTCAGCATCGACGCTTCGGGCCCCGGCGCCTGCTGGCGCGCCTCGGCGAAGATCACCCGCAGGTTGGTGACTTCCAGCGCCTTCAGCTCCAGCTCGACCTGGACGATGCGTGTGGCGAAGACCGGATCGTCGAGCAGCCCCGCGCCATGCCGCCTGGCCGCGCCGGCCATGCGCTTGAGCCGCGCCAGTTCGCGCCGGCTGGCGCCGATCCCCGCGATGTTGGTGCGCTCGTGCCCGAGCAGGAACTTGGCGTAGGTCCAGCCGGCATTCTCCTCGCCCACCAGGTTCTCGCGCGGCACGCGCACGTCGTCGAAGAAGACCTCGTTGACCTCGTGGCGGCCATCCAGCAGGCGCGTGGGTTGCACGCGGATGCCGGGCGTCCTCATGTCGATCAGCAGGAAGCTGATCCCGCGCTGCGGCTTGGCCGCCGGATCGGTGCGCACCAGGCAGAAGATCCAGTCGGCGTGTTGGCCCAGGGTGTTCCACGCCTTCTGGCCATTGACGACGTAGTGGTCGCCGTCGCGCTCGGCGCGCGTCTTCAGCGAGGCCAGGTCGGAGCCGCTGCCGGGTTCGGAGTAGCCCTGGCACCACCAGTCGGTGGCATCCAGGATGCGCGGCAGGAAGCGTGCCTTCTGCGCGTCCGAGCCGTAGCGCATGAGTACCGGCGCCACCATCTTCAAGCCGAACGGCAACTGGATCGGTGCATCGGCGAGCAGGCATTCGATGTCGAACAGGTACTGGCGGGTCTTGTCCCAGCCGGTGCCGCCGAACTCGGCCGGCCACATCGCCGCGCCCCAGCCGCGCTCGAACAGGATGCGCTGCCAGCGGCGCAGGTCGTCGGCGACATGGCGCTCGTCGCCGCGTCGCACGCGGTCGCGGATGTCGTCAGGGAGGTGGCTGGCGACGAACGCCCGCACCTCGTCGCGGAAGGCGATTTCATCAGCGCTGAAATTCAGGTCCATGGCTGTCCGGGGTCAAGGTGCGCGCAACGCAGCGACGAGTTGCTGGCGCAGGTGCGGGATGGCGGCGTACGGGTCGGCGGGCACGTCGCCGGCGACCAGCGCCTCGGCGCGTTCGCGCACGCCCTCCAGCGCCTGCGGGTGCGGCAGGATCCAGAAGCGGTCGTTGGCGATGGCATCGAAAGTCAGCCTGGCGACATCGACCGCGGTGACCTTGGCCGAGGCAATGGCCTTCTCCACCATCGCCGCGCCGAGGGCGGCGGCGCGCGAACGCGTCGGATCGTCGTGCGGGCGATTGCGATGCGACCTGGCGATGCCGGTGGCGACCCACGACGGACACAGCACCGAACAACCGACCTGGTCGGTGACCAGCGACAGGTCCTGGTGCAGCGTCTCCGACAGCGACACCACCGCGTGCTTGGCGACGTTGTAGGGACCCATCAGCGGCGGATCGATCAGGCCCGCCATCGAGGCGGTGTTGATCACGCGCCCGCGGTAGCCAGGATCGGCGCGCGCGGCGTCCAGCATGCGCGGCACGAAGGCGCGCACGCCGTGGATGGTGCCCCACAGGTTCACGCCGAGCACCCATTCCCAGTCCCGCGTGGTCGCTTCCCACAGCAGGCCGGTGCTGCCCACGCCGGCGTTGTTGAACAGCAGGTGCACCGCGCCGAAGCGCGCGCACGCATCCGCGGCCAGCGCATCCATCGCCATGCCATCGGTCACGTCGAGCGCGCGATGCAGGATGTCGGTGCCGTCCAGTTCGGCGACGGTCCCGGCCAGCGCATCCGCCTGCACGTCGACCAGCACCAGCGCCATGCCTCCCGCCGCCGCGATGCGCGCGAATTCGCGGCCGAAGCCGGAACCGGCGCCGGTGATCACCGCGACCTTGCCGCGCAGCGAATCGATTCCGGCATTCATACCGCGGTGTACCCGCCGTCGACCGCCAGCACCTGGCCCGTGATGTGCGCGCCGGCATCGGAGGCGAACAGCAGCGCCGCACCCTTGAGGTCGTCGTCGCCACCGAGCCTGCGCAACGGCGCATTGCCCATCAGCGCCTCTTCGCCCAGGGCATCGATCACGCCCTGGCTCATCTTCGATGGGAAGAACCCGGGCGCGATCGCGTTCACGGTGATGCCGTGGCCGCCCCACTCCGCCGCGAGCGCTCGGGTGAGGTTGACCACCGCGCCCTTCGACGCGTTGTAGGCGGCGGTCCTGAGCTTGCCGCCGGCATTGCCGCGCAGCCCGGCCACCGACGCCACGTTGATGATCCGGCCACTGCCGCGCGGCAGCATCGAACGCTTTGCGACCTGTTGCGACAGCACGAACAACCCGCGCACGTTCAACCCGAACACCTTGTCCCAGGCGTCCAGCGGATAGTCCTCGGCGGGTGCGCCCCAGCTGGCGCCGGCGTTGTTGACCAGCACGTCGACCTGTCCGAACGCGGCCAGCGCGGCATCCACCAACGTGGAGATCGACTCGGGCCTGCTGGCGTCCGCGGCGAAGGCTTCGGCGCGGATGCCGCGGCCGCGCAGATGCTCGAGCGCAGCGTCCAGCTCCACCTGCTTGCGCGCGGAAATCATCACGCTGGCGCCGTAGTCGCCCAATGCCTCGGCGATCTGCAGGCCGAGCCCGCGTGATCCGCCGGTGACCAGGGCCACCCGGCCGTCGAGGTCGAACAACGTCTTCTTGCCTTGCATGCCTTGCTCCTTCAGAACCATTCGTCGCGCATCGCCAGCGCGGTGTCGTCGTTGTCGGCCAGCCGGTCCAGCCACGCATCCACGCGCGGCAGTTCCCATTGCATGAAATAGCGCGCGGCCTGGCGCTTGCCGCGGGCGAAGTCGTCGTCGCGATCGCCAAGCGCAAGCACCTGTTGCAACCAGATCCATGCGACCGTCACGTGGCCGAACGCCTCCAGGTAGGCCGTCGCATTCGCCAGCCGCGCGACCGCATCGGCCACGCCCAACAGCGACCCCGTGACCTCGCGCAGGCGCGCGATCCGCGCATCCAGTGCAGTGGCCCAGTCGGGATGTCGCGAACCACGCGCACGCAGGACGGTGGCATCGACCAGCGCGCAATACGCGTCGAACGCGGCGGCGCCGCCCATCGCCACCTTGCGGCCCAGCAGGTCGATGCCCTGGATGCCATGCGCGCCTTCGTGGATGGGATTGAGCCGGTTGTCGCGCCAGAACTGCTCGACCTTGTAGTCGCGCGTGTAGCCGTAACCACCGTGCACCTGGATCGCGAGGTCGTTGCCGGCCAGGCACCACTGCGACGGCCAGCTCTTGGCGATCGGGGTGAGGATGTCGAGCAGCAGTTCGCGCGACGCCGCACTGGCGGCATCGCCGGATTCGCGCGCGATGCGGGCTTCGTCCACGAGCCTGGCGCAGTACAGCACCAGGCCGAGGCCGCCTTCCGCGTAGCATTTCTGCGCCAGCAGCATCCGCCGCACGTCCGCATGCGCGACCAGCGGCACCTGCGGCTGCGCCGGGTCCTTGCCCGCCGGTCCCGGCAGGCGCCCCTGCGGACGATTGCGTGCGTAGTCCAGCGCGTGCAGGTAAGCCGTGTAACCCAGCGCCACCGCGCCCAGGCCAACGCCGATCCGCGCCTCGTTCATCATGTGGAACATGCAGGCCAGGCCTGCACCCGGCATGCCGACGAGATAGCCGATGGCACCGGCGCGACCACCGGGACGAAAACGCCCTTCGCCGAAATTGAGCGCGCAGTTGACGGCTGCGCGATAGCCCAGCTTGTGGTTCAAGCCCGCCAGGCAGACGTCGTTGCGCTCACCGACGTGGCCATCCGCATCGACCAGCGAACGCGGCACGATGAACAGCGAGATTCCCCTGGTGCCGGGCGGCAACTTGCCGTCGGCGTCCGCCACCTTGGCCAGCACCAGGTGGACGATGTTGCCGAGGATCTCGTGCTCGCCGCCGGAGATCCACATCTTGCGGCCGCTGATGCGGTACTGCCCGCCGAACGCGGATTCGCCTTCGTATTCGCCGCGGGTGGTGATGTCCGACAGCGAAGAACCCGCCTGCGGCTCCGACAGGCACATGGTGCCGGTCCATTCGCCGCGCAGCTGCGGCATCGCGAAGCGTTCGACCTGCGCCGGGGTCCCATGCGCCAGCAGCAACGAGGCATTGCCCATGGTCAGCGCCGGATAGGCGCATGCGCCGATGTTGGCGGCATACAGGTAGGCCAGTGCCGCCTTCTCCGCGACTTCGGGCAGCTGCATGCCGCCCGTGGCCTCGTCCTGGGTCGCAGCCACCAATCCGCTGTCGGCGAAACCGCGCACCGCCGCCGCGATCTCCGCCGGAACGCTCACGCGCTCGCCATCGAACTGCGGCTCGACCCTGTCGCCAAGCTGGTGCGCGGGCGCGAACACGTCCTCGGCCAGCCGCTCGCAGCTGTCCAGCACCGCCTCGACTGTCTCGCGCGAATGCGCCGCGAAGCGTGGCGCCTGCAGCAACGCGTCCACGCCCAGCCAGTCGAACAGCTGGAAATGCAGGTCACGGCGCGAGATCAGCAGCTGCGGCATCGGCTCAGGCGACCTCGAACAAGCCGGCCGCGCCCTGGCCACCGCCCACGCACATGGTCACCACCACGTACTTGACCCCGCGACGCTTGCCCTCGATCAGTGCATGCCCGACCTGTCGCGAACCACTGACACCGTAGGGATGGCCGACCGCGATCGCGCCGCCGTTGACGTTGAGTCGGTCGTGCGGGATGCCGAGCCGGTCCATGCAATACAGCACCTGCACCGCGAACGCCTCGTTGAGTTCCCACAGGCCGATGTCGTCCACGCTGAGGCCCGCGTTCTTCAGCAGCTTCGGCACCGCGAACACCGGGCCGATGCCCATTTCATCGGGCTCGCAGCCCGCCACGGCGAAGCCGCGGAACACACCCAGCGGCTGCAGGCCCCTGCGCGCTGCGGCATCGGCCGCCATCAGCACCGACGCGGATGCGCCATCGGAGAACTGGCTGGCATTGCCCGCGGAAATCACCCCGCCGGGAATCGCGGTGCGGATCTTCGAGACGCCTTCATAGGTGGTGTCGCCGCGCACGCCTTCGTCGGCGGCCAGGGTGACCTCGCGCGTGCCGACCGCCCTGGACACCGGATCGGCCACCGCCATGCGCACCGTGATCGGCACGATCTCGTCGTCGAAGCGGCCGGCCGCCTGCGCCGCCGCGGCGCGCTGCTGGCTTTCCGCGCCATAGCGATCCTGCCGCTCGCGATCGATGCCGTAGCGCTTCGCGACGTTTTCCGCGGTCTGCAGCATCGGCATGTAGATCGCCGGCACATGCTGCTTCATCCACCTGTCTTCGAGCATGTGCTGGTTGATGCCGTTCTGCACGGTGGAGATGCACTCCACCCCCCCGGCCACGAACACCTCGCCCTCGCCGGCGACGATCCGCTGGGCGGTCTGCGCGATCGCCTGCAGGCCGGACGCGCAGAAGCGGTTGACGGTGGCGCCGGGCACGCTGGCGGGCAAGCCGGCACGCAGCGCGACCTGCCGGGCGATGTTGCTGCCGGTGGCGCCTTCCGGCCACGCGCAGCCCATCACCACGTCTTCGACTTCGGCGGGGTCGATGCCGGCCCGCGCGACGGCATGGCGGACCACGTGGCCACCCACGGTCGCGCCGTGGCTGAGGTTCAACGCGCCCTTCCAGCTCTTGGCCAGGCCGGTGCGCGCGGTGGATACGATGACGGCGTCTTTCACGGCGGGCCTCAGGCAGCAGCGCGCGGGCGCGCGACGTATTGGTTGAAGGACAGGCCGGCCTCGGCAAGCTCGACCAGCAGCGGCGCCGGCGACCATGCCTCGCCGCGATGACCGCGCGCGTAACCACGCATCGCCGCCAGCACGTTGTAGAGGCCGACCTGGTCGGCATGGAACATCGGCCCACCGCGCCACGGCGGGAAGCCGTAGCCGGACAGGTAGACGATGTCGATGTCCGAGGCGCGCGCGGCGATGCCCTCCTCCAGCAGGCGCGCTCCTTCGTTGGCGAGCGCGTACACCAGCCGCTCGACGATTTCCTGGTCGCTGATCGCGCGCCGGCTGATGCCCTGCGCCTGCGACTGCGCGACGATCATCGCCTCGACCTCGGCGGAGGGCCGTGGCGTGCGGTCGCCGGGCACGTAGTCGTACCAGCCCTTGCCGGTCTTCTGGCCGTAGCGGCCCATCTCGCACAGCAGGTCGGCGTTCTTCGCGTAGACCATGCCGGGCTTCTCGACATAGCGGCGCTTGCGGATCGCCCAGCCGATGTCGTTGCCGGCCAGGTCGCCGACCCGGAACGGCCCCATCGCGAAACCGAAGGCTTCCGCCGCGCGGTCGACCTGCTGCGGCAACGCGCCCTCGTCCAGCAGGAAGCCGGCCTGGCGCGAGTACTGTTCCAGCATGCGGTTGCCGATGAAGCCATCGCAGACGCCGGAGACCACCGCGGTCTTGCGGATGCGCCTGGCCATCGCCATCGCGGTGGCCATCACGTCCTTCGCGGTCTTTTCGCCACGCACCACTTCCAGCAGGCGCATCACGTTGGCCGGGCTGAAGAAATGCAGGCCGAGCACGTCCTGCGGGCGCCGGGTGAAACCGGCAACCCGATCGACGTCGAGCGTCGAGGTGTTGGTCGCCAGGATCGCGCCCGGCTTCGCCACCGCGTCGATCTTCTCGAACACGGCCTGCTTGACCGCGTACTCCTCGTACACCGCTTCGATGACGAGGTCGGCGTCGCCCAAGGCGTCGTAGGACAGCGACGGCGTGACCAGGGCCATCCGTTGCTCGACCTGTTCGCCGGTGAGCTTGCCCTTCTTCGCGCTGGTCTCGTAGTTGCGGCGGATCGTGGCCAGGCCGCGATCCAGCGCCTCCTGCGTGGTTTCCACCAGCGTCACCGGGATGCCGGCGTTGAGGAAATTCATGCTGATGCCGCCGCCCATGGTGCCGGCGCCGACCACCCCGACCGTGCGGATCTCGCGTGGCTGCACGTCCGCGCCGACATCGTCGATCTTGCTGGCCGCGCGCTCGCCGAAGAACGCATGGCGCAGCGCCTTGGATTCCGGCGAGTTCAGCAGCACGGTGAAGCCTTCGCGCTCGATCGCCATGCCGATGTCGAACGGCTTCAGCGACGCCGCCACCGCGTCCACGCAGCGCAGCGGCGCCGGATAGTTCGCGGACGCTGCGGCCACGCCCATCCGTGCCCACGCCAGCAAGGCTTCGGCATCGTCGTGTTCGACCTTGCGGTCGCGCACGCGCGGATGCGGGCCGCCGCTGGCGATCTTCTGCTTGAGCAATTCGACCGCCGCATCGACTGGATCGCCATCGACCACCGCATCGAACAGCGCAGTCGCAGCGAGTGTGCCTGCCGGCACCGATGCGCCGGAGACGATCATGTTCAGCGCGGTTTCCAGCCCGACCACGCGCGGCAGCCGCTGGGTGCCACCCGCACCGGGCAGGATGCCGATCCTGACCTCGGGCAGGCCGACCTCCGCCTTCGCGTTGGCGACGCGGTAGTTCGCGCCCAGCGACAGCTCCAGTCCGCCGCCCAGCGCGGTGCCGTTGATCGCGATGCACACCGGCTTGGGACTGGCCTCCACCTTCGCGATCACGTCGTGCAGGTTGGGCGCCTGCTCGGCGCGCGGTGTATTGAATTCCTTGATGTCGGCGCCGCCGGAGAACACCTTGCCGCCGCCGGTGATGACGACGCCGGCGATCGCGTCGTCGGCATTCGCCGCGGCCAGTGCGTCCAGCAGTCCGCGGCGCACGGCCAGGCCCATGCCATTGACCGGCGGGTTGTCGAAGGTGATGACGGCGATGCCGTCGCGCGATGTGGTGGTGACAGCCATGCGTATGCTCGGACCTACCAGGCGTGGAGGGGAATGTTGGAGCGGCTCATGCTCGGCTGCCGGCGCGTTGCGCGAAGCCCCAGCCGAGCGCGGCCAGGTACGGTACCTGTGCCGCGAAATGCAATGCATCGGGATCGGTGGCCATGCCGGCGCGCGCGCGCGCGCCAACGCCCTGCAGGATCGCGGCCAGGCGGAACAGGTTGTAGGCGAGGCTGAAATTCCAATGCTCGCCAATCGACAACCCTGTGCGACGCTCGTACGCCTGCACGTAGGCCGGCTCATCCGGGATGCCGAGCGCGTCGAGGTCCACGCCACCCAGGCCGGACAGCGCCGACGGCGAGATGTGCCAGCTCATCACGTGGTAGGCGAAATCGGCCAGCGGATGGCCGAGCGTGGACAGTTCCCAGTCCAGCACCGCCAGCAGGCGCGGCGCGCCATGCGCGAACGCCATGTTGTCGAGGCGGAAGTCGCCATGCACCAGCACGACCGGTTCGTTCGCCTCGTGCGGCACGTTCGCCGGCAACCACGCGATCAGGTTGTCCATCTCGGCGATCCCGGCGTCGCGGCAGGCCGCGTACTGGCGGGTCCAGCGATCGATCTGCCGCGCGAAGTACTGGCTGCTGCGGCCGTAGTCGCGCAACCCGAGCGCGTCGATATCGAGCATGTGCAGCGCGGCGATGCCTGCGTTCATCGCGTCGTAGCGGGCCGCGCGTTGCGCCGGTGCGAGGCCGGGCAGCGACTGCTCGCGGAAGATGTCGCCGTCGACGAAATCCATCACGTAGAAACCGGCGCCGATGAGCGACTCGTCCTCGCACAGCACGTGCATCGCGGCCACCGGCACCGCGCTGCCGGCCAGCGCGCGTTGCACGCGGAATTCGCGTTCGATCGCATGCGCGGACGGCAGCAGGTTCGCGCGCGGCCCCGGACGTGCGCGCAACACGCAATCGCGATGCGCGGTGCGCAGTCGCCAGCCGGGATTGGAGCGGCCGCCGTGCAGGCGCTCGACCTCCATCGCGCCGCCGAATCCTTCCAGCTGTTCCTGCAACCACGCCTGCAGGCGGGCCGCGTTGCCCTCGACGTCGGGGAACAGCGACGCGCCGCTCATGCCATCGCCCTCACCAGCACACCATCGCGCAGGACCGGCACCACCGTGCTCGAATCGCAATCGGCGGCATGCGCGATTTCGTCGTCCAGGCCTGCCCGCGACAACATCCGGCCCACCCGCGACGCGCTCAACAGCTGGCCGATGTCCGCACCACCACAGGCCAGTGCCGCGGCCAGCGCCGCATCGGTCGGCGCGTAGCCACCGCTGGCGCGCAACGCCCGCACCAGGCGGCCGGCGCCGATGAAGTCTTCCAGGCAGAAGCGCCCCACCGAGCCCGCGCAGACCAGCAGCACAGGCGACCCCGGATGCGCGGTGGCGATGTGCGCGGCCAGCGCTGCGGCATTGGTCAGCGCGCCCGCATAGACCGCCTCGGCGCCGATGCAGGCGGCGATCGCCCGCGTGCCATTGGTGGTGAAGTAGACCAGCTCGCGGCCCTCGCCCAGGCAGGCGGCCAGGGCCAGCGGCGTGGCCGGCGCATGTTCCGGCAAGGTGCGCGCGAGGTATTCGCCGGCGACCACGGCGCCGGGCCGGGCCGCGGCCGCATGCCGGGCATCGACGTCATCGAAGGCCGGGTAGACCGACACCGCGCCCGTCGCCAGCGCATGCACGATGGTCGAGGTCGCGAACAATACGTCGATCACCACCACCACCCGACCCTGCAGCCGCGACCCATCGACGTCCTCGCGGCGGACGAGGACGTGCAGGCTGGGCAGCGCAGGGACATTCACGGTTGACATTTATATTCCGCAGAATGGAACTTAATTCTGTATTTCGGAATAATCTAGACGGGGTTCTTCCGCACCGCAAGCACAAGCTGTGCTGCGCCGCGCCATGAAATTCGGAACTTATCAGGGACTTGCGCACGCCGAAAAGGACGCCTAGCATCGCTGCCATTCCTGGAACTATGTTCCATATAGTGAAACTCATGGATCTCACGTCGAGCCCGCGCGCCACCGAATTGCACCACCGCCTGCAGGCCTTCCTGCAGGAACGGGTGTGGCCGATCGAGCCAGCCCACGCCGCCGAGGAGGCCGCCAACCGCGCCGCCGGCAATCCCTGGCAAGCCAGCGCGCTGATCGAAGGGCTGAAGGCGGAGGCCCGTGCGCAGGGGCTGTGGAACCTGTTCCTGCCGAACTCCGCGCATGCGCCGGAAGGCCTGTCCAACCTCGACTACGCCCCGCTGTGCGAACTGATGGGGCGCGTGCACTGGTCGCCCGAGGTGTTCAACTGCAGCGCACCGGACACCGGCAACATGGAAGTGCTGGCGCGCTATGCCGGCGAGGAACTGCAGGCGCGCTGGCTGCAGCCGCTCCTCGATGGCCGCATCCGCTCGGCCTTCCTGATGACCGAGCCGGCGGTGGCCTCCTCCGACGCCACCAACCTGGAATGCGCGATCCGCCGCGATGGCGACGACTACGTGATCAATGGCCGCAAGTGGTTCGCGTCCGGCGCGGGGGATCCGCGCTGCGCGGTCTACATCGTCATGGGCATCACCGACGCCGACGCCGACCCGCACCACCGCCATTCGATGATCGTGGTGCCCGCCGACACCCCCGGGATCCGGGTCAACCGGGCGATGGACGTGTACGGCTACGACGACGCGCCGCATGGGCACATGGACATCGACCTCATCGACGTGCGCGTGCCGGCGGCCAACATGCTGCTGGGCGAAGGCCGCGGCTTCGAGATCGCGCAGGGGCGGCTCGGCCCGGGCCGCATCCACCACTGCATGCGCGCGATCGGCACCGGCGAGCGCGCGCTCGAGGCGATGTGCCGCCGGCTGGCCACCCGCCATGCATTCGGCCGCGCGGTGTCCGACCATTCGATCTGGCGCGAGCGCATCGCGGAGTCGCGCTGCCTGCTCGACCAGGCGCGGCTGATGGTGCTCAAGGCCGCGCGGATGATGGACACCGTCGGCAACAAGGCGGCGCGCGCGGAGATCGCGATGATCAAGGTGATCGCCCCGCAGGCGGCCGAGAAAGTGATCGACTGGGCGGTGCAGGCGCATGGCGCCGCCGGGGTCAGCCAGGACAGCTTCCTCGCCAAGGCCTGGGCGCACACGCGCACCCTGCGCCTGGCCGACGGCCCCGACGAAGTGCATCGCGAGACGATCGCCCGCGTCGAGCTGAGGAAGTACACCGCGCCATCGGGACAACGCTGAGATGGGCAACCCCAGGCGCGACCTGCAATCGCTCGCCGCCGATGCGGACGGGCGCAACCCGCAACTGGTGAACTCGGTGGTGCGCGCGTTCTCGATCCTGCGCTGCTTCGAGAACTCACGTTCGAATCCCGAGGACCGCTACCTCGGCAACCAGGACATCGCCCGGCGCACGCGCCTGCCGAAGGCCACGGTGTCGCGGCTGTCGCAGACGCTGGCCGCGCTCGGTTACCTGGAGTATTCGCCGACGCTGGAGAAGTACGCGCTGGGTCCCGCCGTGCTCGGCCTGGGCCATGCGTACATGGCCAGCCACGACGTCATCGGCATCGCCCAGCCGCTGATGCAGGAACTGGCCGACTACACCCAGGCCGCGGTGATGCTGGCGGTGCCGGAAGGCCTGCGCATGCTCTTGCTGGAAGTCTGCCAGGGCGACGCGATGTTCAACCTGCGGCTGGAGAAGGGTGCGCGCGTGCCGCATGGCACCACCGCGCTCGGCCGTGCCGACCTTGCGGCGCGCCCGCGCGAGGTGTTCGAACTGCGCATGGCCGAACTCGAGCGCACCTCCAATCCCACCGCGTGGAAACAGATCCGCGCCGGCATCGAACGCGCGCGCCAGGACTACGAGAGCTACGGCTTCGTGTTCTCGCTGGGCGACTGGAACCCCGATGTGTTCGCGGTGGGCGTGCCGATGGTCTCCGCCGACCGCACCCGCCACTTCGCCTTCAACATCAGCGGGCGGCTGTCGGTGATGACCCGCGACAAGCTGGTGCAGGACTTCGGGCCGCGCCTGGTGGCGCTGCGCAACCGCGTCTACGAGGCCACCGAAGGCCGGTTCTGATCACGCGCCCCAACGATACCCCGTACCCAAACGTTCGACCCGACCGGAGGATGCAACGTGAAAGCCGTCGTCTGCGACGCCTGGGGACCACCCGATTCGCTGCAGGTGCGGGACATGCCGTTGCCCGCGCCGGGACCCGGCCAGGTGCGCGTGCGCGTGCGGGTGGCCGCGGTGAATTTCCCCGATGCGTTGATGGTGGCCGGCAAGTACCAGTTCCGCCCGGACTTCCCGTTCTCGCCGGGCGCCGAATTTTCCGGCGAGGTGAGCGCGGTCGGCGAAGGCGTGTCCACGCCCGCGGTCGGCGACAAGGTCGTCGGCACCACCGCGTTCGGCGCGTATGCGCAGGAAGTGCTCGCCCAGGCCGACCAGGTCGTGGCCCTCCCCGCCGACACCGGCGACGACGAACTGGAACTGGCCGGCAGTTTCCTGCTCACCTATGGCACGTCGTATCACGCGTTGAAGGATCGCGCGGATGCCAGGCCCGGCGAAACATTGCTGGTGCTCGGCGCCGGTGGCGGCGTGGGACTCGCGGCGGTGGAACTGGGCAAGCGGATGGGCTTGCGGGTGATCGCCGCCGCATCCAGCGAGGCCAAGCGTGAGGCCGCACGCTCGCGCGGCGCCGACGAGGTGCTGGACTACACCGCCGAAGACATTCGCGACCAACTCAAGGCACTCACCGGCGGTCGCGGCGTGGACATCGTCTACGACCCCGTCGGCGGCGATTTCGCCGAGACCGCGCTGCGCAACGTCGGCTGGCGTGGCCGCTACCTGGTGGTCGGCTTCGCCGCCGGTGGCATTCCCAAGCTGCCCACCAACCTGCTGCTGCTCAAGGGCAGCGCGCTGGTCGGCGTGTTCTGGGGCGAGTTCGTCCGCCGCGAACCCGCCGCCAATGCGACCAACACCCGCCAGTTGCTCGCGTGGTTGCGCGAAGGCGCCCTGCACCCGCTGATCTCGGCGCGCTATCCGCTGTCGCGCGCAGCAGAGGCACTGGATGCGCTGCTCGACCGCCAGGCGATCGGCAAGCTGGTGATCCTGCCGCAACACGCCGACTGACCGCGAAACAGGAGCCGACGCATGCCGCGATCCCCGCACTGGCCGCCCGGGCTTCCGGATCACCTCGAACTGCCGCGGACGTCGCTGTACGACAACCTGGCGACCAGCGCGAAACGCTATCCCGACCGCCCCGCCACGATCTACTACGGTGCCGAACTCTCCTACGCGCAGATGGATGCGCAGGTCCGCGCCCTCGCGGGATTCCTGCAACGGCATTGCGGCGTCGCGCGCGGCGACCGGGTCGCGTTGTTCATGCAGAACAGCCCGCAGTTCGTCATCGCGCTGTACGCGATCCTCCGCGCCGACGCGGTGGTGGTGCCGGTCAACAGCATGAACATGCTGGAGGAAGTGCGGCACGTCGTCCGCGACAGCGGCGCGACCGTCGCGCTGGTGGCGCAGGACCTGGCGCCGCAACTGATGCCATTGAAAGGCGAGCTGCTCGAGCATGTCGTGGTTGGCACCTATTCCGAGTACATCGATCCCGACACCGACCTGCCGCTACCCGACGTGGTGTCGACGCCGCGCATCGCCGTCGATGGCGCCATCGCCTGGGCGGATGCACTGGCAGCGCAGTACGTGCCGGGCGAGCACCTGGCCGGCCCCGACGACCTCGCGGTGATGCCCTACACCTCCGGCACCACCGGCCATCCCAAGGGTTGCCGGCACACCCATCGCAGCGTGATGCACACCGCAGTGGCCGCACCCGAGTGGTGCCGCACCAGCAAGGACATCGTGGTCCTCGCCAACCTGCCGATGTTCCATGTCACCGGCATGCAGAACGGGGTCAACACGCCGATCTGGCGCGGCAACACCACGCTGGTGATGACGCGCTGGGACCGGCGCTGCGCGGCGCTGCTGATCGAGCGCCATCGCGCCGGCGCGTGGACCGCGATCCCGACCATGCTGATGGACTTCCTCGCCCAGGACCTGTCCGCGCACGACCTGTCCTCGATGCAGATCCTCACCGGCGGCGGCGCGGCGATGCCGAAGGCGGTGGCGGAGCGGATCAAGCAGTTGTGGGGCATCGACTACGTGGAAGGCTACGGCCTGTCCGAAACCATGGCGCCCACCCACATCAACCCGGTGCACCGGCCGAAGGCGCAATGCCTGGGCCTGCCGATCTTCGACACCGATTCGCGCGTGGTCGATCCGGCCACCCTGGCGGAACTGCCGCCCGGCGAGGTCGGCGAGATCATCAGCAGCGGCCCGCAGGTGATGCTTGGTTACCACGGCCATCCCGAGGCCGACGCCCTGGCATTCGCGACCATCGACGGCAAGCGCTTCCTGCGCACCGGCGACCTCGCCTACGTGGACGAGGACGGCTATTTCTTCATGGTCGACCGGCTCAAGCGGATGATCAACGCCTCCGGCTACAAGATCTGGCCGGCCGAGGTCGAGGCGCTGCTGTATGCCCACCCGGCGGTGCAGGAAGCCTGCGTGGTCGGCATCCGCGATGCGCACCGCGGCGAGAGCGCCAAGGCGATCGTGGTCCTGCGCGAGGGCCAGTCGCTCACCGAAGCCGAACTCGTCGAATGGGCGCGCGGGCACATGGCCGCGTACAAGGTGCCGCACGCGGTCGAGTTCCGCGCCGCGTTGCCGCGCAGCGCCACCGGCAAGGTGCAGTGGCGCGCCCTGCAGGAAGACGAAGACAGGCGCGCACCGTGAGCGCGGCACGCGACGCGGCGACACGCGAAACCACCGGCTGGCGCTGGGGCCCGTTCACCTTCCGCCTGCCGTTCCTGCACACGCGCCCCTGCTGGCCGGAACTGTTGCAGGGCACCTTGGTCGCCACCGCCACCGGACTCGCGCTGGTGCCGGTCCTCACCGCGTACTTCGGCATGAGTTTCGAGGAAGGCATCGCCACCTCGCTGCTGATCAGCACCTTCCTGGTGATGGCGCTGTGGGCCTTCGGCGATCCCTATGCGCCCGGCTGGAACACGCCGGCACTGCCCTTGGTGCTGGCCTTCGTGCTGGCGCGCTACCACACGCCGGAACTGCGCTTCCAGGCGATGACCGCGTTGTCGCTGGAATTCGCTGCACTCGTGTTCCTGCTCGGCATCACCGGCACCGGTCCGCGCCTGGTCGCCTGGCTGCCGCCGACCCTGCGCGCCGGCATCCTCATCGGTTCCGCGCTGGCGGCATTCCAGCAGGTCTTCGTGACCGATGCGCCACGCTTCCTCCACAAGCAGCCAGTCTCGATCGCGCTGGCCTGCGCGATCTCGATGGTGCTGGTGTTCTCCGCGCCGCTGCACCGTTGGCAGGCGCGCTTCCGCTGGCTGCGCCCGGTCACGGCACTCGGCTTGCTGCCCGGCTTCCTCGCCGCGGCCATCGTCGGGCCGATGGTGGGCGAAGTGGCGTACGACATCGAGTGGGGTTGGCTGCTGCCGCCAGTCGGCGACGCGGTGGCGAAGATGTCGCCGTTCTCGATCGGATGGCCGCCTGCCTCGCTGTACCTGGATGTCGTGCCCCTGGTGCTGCTGACCTACGTCATCCAGTTCGGCGACTGGGTCACCGGCGACGCGGTGATCCGCGACGCGCAACCGGCGCGCCCCGACGATCCGATCCGCATCGACCCGCGCCGGTCGCACCTGGTGCTGGCATTGCGCAACGCGGGCTCGGCACTGGTCGCGCCGTTGTTCCCCACCCAGGGGTCGCTGTGGACCGGCGTGCACGTGGTGGTCGCCACCCGCTGGCGCGAAGGCCCGCATGCGATGCGCGACCTGCACAGCGGGTTGGTGTCGTACTACCTGATGGGCCTACCGCTGATCTACTTCCTGCTGCCGCTGCTGACCGGGCTGCAGCCGCTGCTGGGCGTGGCGCTGGCGATCACCCTGGTCACCTCGGGCTTCGCCTGCGCGTACGTGGGCATGGCGCTGCCGCGCACCAATGCCGAACGCGGTTGCGCGCTGCTGGGCGGCGTCGCGCTGGCGCTGTTCGATCCATGGATCGCGCTGGCCATCGCGGTCGCCAGTTGGTGGCTGCTGGTCGGCCGCGAACAACCACCGCACCAGGCACCATCGCCCCTGCACGAAGGACATCCATGAGCGCGCGCGACGACTACCGCCATTTCCTGTCGATCCCGACCCGCTGGAAGGACAACGACGTGTACGGCCACGTCAACAACGTCGAGTACTACAGCTACTTCGACACGGTCATCAACACGTACCTGATCGGCGAAGGCGGGCTGGACATCCATCGCGGCGAGGCCATCGGCCTGTGCGCGGAATCGCATTGCCGGTTCCTAGGCGAAATTTCCTTTCCCGGCAGCGTGGACGCCGGCCTGCGGGTCGAGAAACTCGGCAACAGCAGCGTGCGCTACGGCATCGGCCTGTTCCGCGCCGGCCAGGCCGCGCCGGCCGCGCAAGGCTGGTTCGTGCATGTGTTCGTCGACCGCGCGAGCCGGCGCAGCACGCCGATCCCCGCGCGCATCCGCGCCGTGCTCGAACACCTGCAGGTCGAGCCCGCGCCATGACCACGATGCGCGCCGCGGTCCTGCGCGCGATGGGCGCACCGGCGCCCTACGCCGTGTCGCGGCCGCTCACCATCGAAACCGTGACCCTGCAGCCACCCGGCGCTGGCGAAGTGCTGGTGCGCGTGCGCGCCGCCGGCCTGTGCCATTCCGATCTCTCCGTCATCGATGGTTCGCGCCCGCGGCCCATGCCGATGCTGCTGGGCCACGAGGCCACCGGCGAAGTGGTCGAGACCGGCGCCGGCGTGGCATCGCTGTCGGTGGGCGATGCGGTGGTGTTCTCGTTCGTGCCGATGTGCGGCCATTGCGCGCCTTGCGCCTGCGGCCGCCCGGTATTGTGCGGACCCGGCGCGGCCGCGAATGCGCGCGGGAGCCTGCTCGCCGGCACGTCGCGCCTGCGCGATGCCGACGACGGCGCGCTGCACCATCACCTGGGCGTGTCCGGTTTCGCCGAATACGCGGTGGTCTCCGAGCATTCCGCGGTGCGCGTCGACGCCGACCTGCCGCCGCGCATCGCCGCGCTGTTCGGCTGCGCGGTGATGACCGGCGTCGGCGCGGTGGTGAACACCGCCGGCGTGCTGCCCGGCCAGTCGGTCGCGGTGTTCGGCCTGGGCGGCGTCGGCTTGTCGGCGTTGCTTGGCGCGCATGCAGCGTCGGCCTGGCCGCTGGTCGCCATCGACGTGGTGCCGGAAAAACTGGCGCTGGCCCGCGAGCTCGGCGCCAGCCATTGCATCGACGCCCGCGACGGCGATGTCGCCGCGGCGGTGCGCGACGCCACCGACGGTGGCGCGGATGTCGCCATCGAGACCGCCGGCAGCGAACAGGTGCTGGCCACCGCCTACGCGGCCACGCGACGCGGTGGCACGACGGTCACGGTGGGCCTGCCCGCGCCCGACCGCAGATTCAACATCCCGGCGGTCAGCCTGGTCGCCGAGGAGCGCACGTTGAAGGGATCCTACATGGGCTCGGCGGTGCCGCGTCGCGACATCCCCCGCTACATCGCGCTGTACCGCGCCGGCAAGCTGCCGGTCGATCGCCTGCTGACCCACACGCTGGCGCTGGACGACATCAACGCAGGCTTCGACCGCCTCGCCCGCGGCGAAGCGATCCGCCAGGTCGTGCTGTTCGACTGAGCGCACCACCAGGCGGAAACCGCTGCGCCGGCGCGGCTACACTCCGGCGCATGGATACCCCTGCCCCCGCCGCCGCCTCGCTCCGCCTCCTCGATGACCGCGCGACCCGGCTGTTCATCGCGCTGGCGGCATTCTTCTGCGCCAATGCGGTGCTCGCCGAGTTCATCGGGGTCAAGATCTTCGCGCTGGAAGACACCCTCGGCATCCAGCCGCTGGAATGGAAGCTGTTCGGCCAGAGCGGCTCGCTGAACTTCACCGCCGGCACCATCCTGTGGCCGATCGTGTTCATCATGACCGACACGGTCAACGAGTATTTCGGCAAGCGCGGCGTGCGCATGATCAGCTGGCTGGCCGCGGGGCTGATCGTGTACGGCTTCGTGTTCGCCTATCTCGCGATCCACCTCGCGCCGGCGTCGTGGTGGGTCGGCGTGGCCAAGGACCAGGGCGTGCCGGATTACCAGGCTGCGTTCGCCGCGATCTTCGGCCAGGGCATGTGGATCATCGTCGGCTCGCTGGCCGCGTTCCTGGTCGGCCAGCTGATCGACGTGCAGGTGTTCCACCGGATCCGCGCGCGCACCGGCGGGCGCCACGCATGGCTGCGCGCCACCGGCTCCACCGCGGTGTCGCAACTGGTCGACAGTTTCGTGGTGCTCTACATCGCCTTCGTGATCGGCCCGCAGCAGTGGCCGACCTCGCTGTTCCTGGCGGTCGGCACGCTCAACTACGCGTACAAGATGCTGGCGGCGATCGCCCTGATCCCGCTGCTGTACCTGATGCGCGCGGGCATCCACCGCTACCTCGGCGAAGCGCGCGCGGCCGAGTTGCGCCAGCAAGCCGCGGGGGATCGATCCGCATCCGCGGACCCGCCCCACTCCCGAGACAACCCGACGGAGCGCCGCCCATGACGCGTTTTGCGACGTGCCTGCTGCTCGCCTTGCTCTCGGCGGCCGCGATCGCCGCCACGCCCTTCTGGGGCGCGAGGACATCGAGCCCGGTCGATACCGCACCGGGCAAGCTCAAGCCCGGCGAATGGATCTGGGCCGGCGACAGCAAGACCATGGGGCCGATGGCGGTCATCGTGAGCCTGGCCGAACAACGTGCTTATGTGTACCGCAACGGCATCCTGCTCGGGGTCAGCACGACCAGTACCGGAAAGCCCGGCCACGAGACCCCCACCGGCGTGTTCTCGATCCTGCAGAAGGACGCGAACCACCATTCCAGCAAGTACAACAACGCACCGATGCCGTACCAGCAGCGACTGACCACGGATGGCGTGGCGCTGCATGCGGGCGGCTTGCCGGGCTATCCGGAATCGCACGGGTGCGTGCACCTGCCATCGCAGTTCGCGCGCCTCCTGTTCGGCGCCTCGAACATGGGCATGACGGTGGTGGTCTCGAACACCGGCAAATCGCCGGAGGCCACCGTGCACCCGGGCATGCTGCAACCGATCGACCCGAAGTCCGGCGGCAATGCCGCGATGGCCGTCCTCGACGATGGCCAGCCGTACCGCTGGGAGCCGCAACGCTCGCCGAGCGGCCAGTTGTCGCTGGTGCTGAGCCGTTCGGACCAGCGCCTGGTGGTGATGCGCGACGGCATCGAAGTCGGCCGCGCGCGGGTCACGATCCGCCAGCCCGGCCAGTACGCCGGCACCCACGCCTACATCATGCAGGCCGGCAATACGCCGGGAACGCACCTGCCCGCGTGGACCGCGATCGGGGTGCCTGGCCACGAGGGCGAATCGGGCGTTTCACTGGATGCTGCGGCCGTGAATGGCGTGGTCATCCCGCCCGACTTCGTGAAGCTGGTGGTTCCGTTGCTCACGCCGGGCTCGGTCCTGGTCAGCACCGATGCGCATATCCTGCCCTCGACGACGGGCCGCAGGCAGCAGGTGATCGACACGGCGCCTCCAGCGCGCTGATCGATGCCGGCCCATGCGGACGGCCGCACGTGGCGTGGACTGAACGAAAAAAGGGCCGGCAATGCCGGCCCTCCTGCATATCGATGAGGCGATCGATCAGGCGCGCGTGCCACGCGGCGCATTGCGCTTGCCGGCATACGCGGCCTGGCCACCGGCACGGTGCTGCTTCGGACCGGCGTGGGTGGTCGGGCGTGCGGCGGGACGCGCGTGCGGACGCGATGCCGGACGGCCCGGCGGACGCTGGCCACCGCCACCGCCGTTCTTCGGGATCGGCGCGTCCAGGCGGATCGGCTTGCTCGGCGCGAAACCGGGCACCACGTCCATCACCAGGTCGACCTTCAGCAGGCGCTGGATCTGCCGCAGCAGGCCGCCTTCTTCCGGCGACACCAGCGAGATCGCTTCGCCCTGCGCGCCGTTGCGGCCAGTGCGGCCGATGCGGTGCACGTAGTCCTCGGCGACCATCGGCAGGTCGTGGTTGATCACCAGCGGCAGGTCGGGGATGTCGAGGCCGCGCGCGGCGACGTCGGTCGCCACCAGGATCCGCGCCTTGCCGGACTTGAAGTCCTTCAGCGCCTTCTGGCGCGCGGCCTGGCTCTTGTTGCCGTGGATCGCGACCGAGGGCAGGCCGGCTTCTTCCAGCTGTTCGGCCAGGCGGTTGCAACCATGCTTGGTCTTGCCGAACACCAGCACCTGGTCGGTGTGGCGCTGCGACAGGATCTGGATCAACAGGTCGCGCTTGCGCGAACCGTCGACCGGGTGCGCGCGGTGGGTGATGGTCTGCGCAATGGTGTTCTGCGCCGCCACCTGCACCTGCTGCGGGTTGTTCATGAATTCCAGCGCCAGCGCCTTGATCTGCGCTTCGAAGGTCGCCGAGAACAGCAGGGTCTGGCGCTGCTTCGGCAGGCGATTGAGGATGCGCTTGATCGCCGGCAGGAAGCCCATGTCGAGCATGCGGTCGGCTTCGTCGAGGATCAGCACCTCGACGGCGTCGAGCTTGACGCTGCCGCGGTCCAGGTGGTCGATCAGGCGGCCCGGGCAGGCCACCAGCACGTCAACGCCGCGGCGCAGCTGTTCGATCTGCGGCTGCATGCCGACGCCACCGAACAGGGTGGTGACATTGAGCTTGAGGTTGCGGCCATAGGTCTTGAAGCTGTCGGCGACCTGCACCGCCAGCTCGCGGGTCGGCACCAGCACCAGTGCGCGCGGCTTGCGCGGACCGGACGGCGGGGTGTCCTTGGACAGCCGGTTCAGCACCGGCAACGCGAACGCCGCGGTCTTGCCGGTACCGGTCTGGGCGCCGCCCAGCACGTCATGGCCGGCCAGGATCAACGGGATCGCCTGTTCCTGGATGGCAGTGGGGGTGGTGTAGCTGTTATCGGCGAGCGCGCGCAGCAGTGCGGGCGCAAGCCCGAGGGTTTCGAACGACATTGGATGACTCCGGTATTGAAGCCCACGCATGGAGCGTGGACGAACCCGAGCGTTTCCCTGGGGACATTCCTGTCCGAATCCGCGCTGCGAGTCGACGATGGCACGACGCCGGACATCCGGGGCCGTGTCTGCGCGACGAAAGGCGTGGGGAAGAAGCAGGCCGCGTGAGCGGCAGGCGTGACCGGGAAAACAATCAGCCGTGCGCAGAACGGGGCGGATGATACGCGAACCGGGCGTCAGCCGCCACGCCGGCTGAATGGGCATTCACATCGCACGCCCTTCCCCGTCCCGCGGCAGCATGCGCGCTCGCGCCGCTGCGCATCACCCGCGACGGATCCGCTGCGGCTCCATCGCCGCGACCGAACCGTCGATCAATGCCTGCAAGGTCGCGAGGTCGACGTCGGCGAGCTGCTTCAGGTACAGGCAACTCTTGCCGGTCTTGTGCTTGCCGAGCTTCGCCATCAGCTCGGCGAAGCCCTCGAAGCCCGGCATGATGTACAGGGTCAGGTCGTTCTTGCGCGGCGAGAACCCGACGATCGGCCACTGGAAGGTCTTCCCGTTGCCGTAGGTGTAGCCGTAGCGGCCGAAGCCGACGATCGCCGCCCCCCACATCTCGGCGCGCTCGCCGGTGGCCGCTTCCATCATCCGCGCCACCGCTTCGCAATCGGCGCGGCGCTCGCCGGGCTGTTGCGCCAGGAAGTCCGCGACCGACGCGGTGGTCGGGCGTGTCTTGGGCTCGCTCATTCTCTTCCCCCCTGCGTCGGCAATGCCCCCCGGGCAGCACAGGCACCAATTCGCCGCTGTGGACACGCACGCATGCGGGACGCCCCGATGGCCTGCCCGCGAGGTTACCGCAGCGGCGATGCCCGGCGCGTGGGTGCGTCGTGCGCCCCCCGGCGCCCCGCGCGCCCGCGGGCCCGGACCTGCCCGGCGACGCCGCGGCCACGACTTCCGGCAGGTGCCAAGGTGGCGGCCTCTGGGGCATGCTGAGGGATTCGCCATGTGTCCACCCGGGGGAACACCCATGCGCCTGTTGTCACTGGCCTGCGCGATCGCGCTTGGCCTCAGCTCCGTTGCGGCGTCCGCAGCCACGCCAGATCCGGCCGCCAGGGTGCCGGGCAGCGAGGCCATCGTCAGCAAGACCCTGGCGAACGGCCTGAAAATCGTGGTCTGGCCCGACCACGACATCCCCAACGCCAACTTCTACACCTTCTACAAGGTCGGCAGCCGCAACGAATACCCGGGCATCACCGGGCTCGCGCACTACTTCGAGCACATGATGTTCAACGGCACCACCCGGCGCGCGCCGGGCGAATTCGACCGCACCATGGAAGCCGCCGGCGGCAGCAACAACGCCAGCACCAGCAGCGACCTGACCATCTACACCGACTGGTTCCCGAGCAGCGTGCTGGAGACGATCTTCGACCTCGAAGGCGACCGCATGGCCAACCTGTCGTTCGATCCGAAGGTGATCGAGAGCGAACGTGGCGTGGTCTACAGCGAGCGTCGCTCCAGCGTGGACAACGACAACTTCGGCACCCTGCTGGAACAGTTGCAGGCCACTGCGTTCACCGCGCACCCCTACCAGTTCCCGACCATCGGCTGGCCGTCGGACATCGAGCACTGGAAGCTCGACGACCTGAAGACATTCTTCAAGACCTATTACGCGCCGAACAATGCGGTGCTGGTGATCGCCGGCGATGTCGATCCGGCGCAGGTGTTCGCGTTGGCCGACAAGTACCTGGCACCGCTGCCGAAGCAGCCGGAACCGACGCCGATCACCACCATCGAACCAGAACAGCAGGGCGAGCGCCGCATCGTGGTCGAGCGCGCCGATGCGCAGTCGCCGATCGTGGCCTATGCCTTCCATAGCGGCCTCGGCGCGGGCAGCAAGGACTACCCGACGCTGGAATTGCTGGTGACGATCCTGTCGCAGGGCAATTCCTCGCGCCTCAACCAGCGCCTGGTCGAACAGGAGCAGGCCGCGGTGCAGGCCGGCGCATTCGCCGACCAGGGCTTCGATCCGGGCTTGCTGACCGTGTACGCGATGCTGCCGCCGGGTGGCGACACGTCGAAGGTCGAAGCCCTGCTGGACGACGAATTGGCGAAGCTCGCGCGCGACGGCGTGACCGCCGCCGAGCTCGAGAAGGCGCGCAACCTGAAGGCCTCCTCGTTCTGGCGCGGCATGGCCACCATCAACGGCAAGGCGCGCGCACTGGGCACCTCCGAGGTGTTCAAGGGCGACTACCGCAAGCTGTTCGACGCACCCGCCGCGTACGAGGCGGTCACCGCCGCCGACGTGCAGGCGCTCGCCAAGAAGATCCTGCGCATCCAGAACCGCACCACCGGCCTGCTCAAGCCGGTCGCCGCCGCACCCACTGCCGACAAGAAGGAGGCCGCGAAATGAGCTTCTTCCGCAATGTTTCCTTGGCCCTGGCCGCGGCGCTCGCGTTCAACGGCGCCATGGCCGCCGCGGCGTCCGAGCCGAGCGTGAAGCTGCCCGAGTACGAGACCGTCACCCTCGGCAACGGCGCCACCGTGTTGCTGATGCCGCGCAAGGACGTGCCGCTGATCGCGGCCAACATCGCGGTGCGCGGTGGCGCATTGGCCGATGCCGCGGGCAAGGAAGGCACCGCCGACCTGCTCGGCGAAATGCTGTCCAAGGGTGCGGGAACCCGCTCCGCGCTGCAGTTCGCCCAGACCGTCGATGGCGCCGGCGGCAACATCGGCTTCGGCAGTTCGCGCGAGGCGATCACCGCCAGTGCGCAGTTCCTGTCCAAGGACAGCGGCCTGATGCTGTCGCTGCTGGCGGACGCGCTGCTGCGGCCGACCATGGACGCGGCCGAGTTCGACAAGCTGCGCAAGCGCGCGATCGACGGCATCGGCAACGCCAAGGATTCCGATCCGCGCCAGCTCATCGACATCTATTCGAATGGCTGGCTGTTCCGCGGCCATCCGTACGGGCGCTCCACCGGCGGCGACGAGACCAGCCTGGCCACGATCACCCTCGCCGACCTGCAGGCCTTCCGCCAGCAGCAAATGGGCGGCGACCGCCTGGTCATCGCCATCGCCGGCGACTTCGACGCCAAGGCGGTGACCGCGCAGGTGAAGCAGGCGTTCGGCGGCTGGACGAAGGCCAGCGGCACCATGCCGCAGGCCGAGGTGAAGGCGCGCGAAAGCGGCCGCCGCGTGCTGCTGGTGGACAAGCCGGGCGCGACCCAGACCTACTTCGCGCTGGCCAACGTCGGCAGCCGGCATGGCGATCCGGCGGAAGCGGCGCAGGACCTGGTGCAGACCGCATTCGGCGGGCGCTTCACCTCGATGCTCAACACCGAGTTGCGGGTGAAGAGCGGCCTGACCTACGGCGCGTTCTCGGCGATCGATCGTTCGCGCCTGCCCGGCGCAGCGGCGATCAGCAGCTTCACCAAGACCGAATCGACCAAGGCCACGATCGACCTGGCCATCGCCACCCTCGACCGCCTGCACAAGGACGGACTGGACGCGACGACGATCGACTCGGCCAAGCGCTACGTCGCCGGCCAGTACGCCCCCGGCCTGGAAACCGCATCGCAGCTCGCCGCGCAACTGGTCGACATGACCGTGTTCGGCGATTCCCGCGAGGTGATCGACGGCTACCTCGGCAGGATTGCAGCCGCCACCCCGGCGCAGGTCGCCGAGGCGCGCGCGGTGTTCCCGGAGAGCAAGGACCTGGTGATCGTCGCCATCGGCGATGCCGCCAGGATCCGCGACTGGATGAAGGCCTACGGCCCGCTCACCGAGATGAAGCTGACCGATCCGCGGTTCTCTCCATGACCGCATCGCACTGACCGCTCGTCAGCGGGCGCCGGTGGCGTGACCTCCGGCACCCGCCGCACGGCAGGCGGCTCGCTAGATTCCCCGGGCGCTGCCGATGTGCCGCGTCTTTTTTTCGCCATCCCGTATTGCCGGAGCCACGTCCCGTGAAAAGCCCGAAGATCCTCCTGCTCTCCCTCGCGATCACCGCGGCGCTCGCTGGCTGCCAGAAGCCGGCCGACCAGGCCGCGGCCACCAGTGACGCCGGCGCGGCGAAGCCAGAGGCCGCCACGTACACCCTCGACAACGCGAAACTGCCGCCTTACATCCGCTTCCTGGCCGCAGACGTGGACGCCGCCGGCAACGCCTGCACCGATTTCAATGGCTACGTGAACGGCAAGTGGTACGCCGCCAACCCGATCCCGGGCGACCGCAGCAGCTGGGGCGGTTTCGATGCGTTGGCCGAGCGTTCGCTGGCGGTGCAGCAGCAACTGGCGGAGCAGGCCGCGGCGAAGGCCGACGCATCCGGCGTGGACAAGCTGGTCGGCGACTTCTGGGCCACCGGCATGGACGAAGCCAAGATCAACGCGCAGGGCATCGAACCGCTGAAGGCCGACCTCGCCGCCATCGATGCGCTGACCGATGGCGCGTCGGTCGCCGACTACCTGCGCACGAACGCCGCGAAGGGTGAGAACGTGCTGTTCGGTTTCGGCCCCGAGGCCGACTTCAAGAATTCGTCGCAGAACATCGCCTACGCGATGCAGGGCGGCCTTGGACTCCCCGAGCGCGGCTACTACTTCGACAAGGACAAGGCGGACAAGCTCGCCGCCTACCAGGCGCACGTGGCGAAGGTGCTGGAACTGTCCGGCGTGGCGGCCGCCGACGCGGCCACCCAGGCCAAGGCCGTGATTGCCTTCGAAACGCGCTTGGCCAAGGCATCGCTGAGCGCCGAGACCCTGCAACGCAATATCGCGCTCTACTACAACCCGGTGACGCCGGCCGAGGCCGACAAGCTGACCCCGAATTTCCCGTGGACGAAGTTCTTCGAATCGCAGGGCATCGCCACGCCGGCCATGTTCTCGCTGGCGATGCCGGACTTCCACAAGGAAGTCAGCGCGATGATCGGCGACACCCCGGTCGATGCATGGAAGTCCTACCTGCGCTACCACGTAGTGGACGATGCCTCGCCGTTCCTCAGCGACGCGTTCACCCGCCAGGCCTTCGAGTTCCACAACAAGACCATGGCCGGGCAAAAGGAACAGAAAGCACGCTGGAAGCGCGTGCTGGGCGCGGTGAACGGCAACGTTGGCGAAGCCTTCGGCCAGCTCTACGTCAAGGTGGCGTTCCCGAAGGAATCCAAGGCGAAGATGGAAACCCTGGTCGGCAACCTGCAGGTCGCGCTGAAGGCGCGCATCGAGAGCCTGGCATGGATGAGCCCGGAGACCAAGCAGAAGGCGCTGGCGAAGCTCGCCACGTTCAAGTCGAAGATCGGCTACCCGGACCAGTGGCGCGACTGGAACGGCCTGGCGACCAGCCGCGACAGCTACTACGCCAACGCGCAGGCGGCCAGCGCGTTCAACTACAAGTGGGAACTCGGCAAGATCGGCAAGCCGGTGGACAAGGGCGAATGGGGCATGACCCCGCAACTGGTCAACGCGCAGTACAACCCGCTCAACAACGACATCACCTTCCCGGCCGCCATCCTGCAGCCGCCGTTCTTCGACCCGGATGCCGACGACGCCTACAACTATGGCGGCATCGGCGCGGTGATCGGGCACGAGATGATCCACGGCTACGACGACCAGGGCAGCCGCTTCGGCCCGACCGGCAACTTCGAGAACTGGTGGACCGCTGCCGACACCGCGGGCTTCTCCGCCCGCACCGACAAGCTGGTGCAGCAATTCAACGGCTATGAGGCGCTGCCCGGCCTGTTGGTCAACGGCAAGCTGACCCTGGGCGAGAACATCGCCGACCTCGGCGGCCTGAACGTGGCCCTCGACGCCTACCACAAGGCGCTCAAGGACGCGGGCAAGGATGCTGGCGCGAAGGTCGACGGCTACAACGGGGACCAGCGCTTCTTCCTCGGCTTCGGCACGATCTGGCGCGACCAGATGACCACGGACCTCATGAAGCTGATCGTGGCCAGCAACGAACATGCGCCCGGCGCATTCCGCGCGATCGGTGCGCCATCGAACATGCCGGCCTTCGCCACCGCGTTCGGCTGCAAGGCCGGCGATCCGATGGTCCGCGATGGCGACCGGCAGGTCGTCATCTGGTAATCCGCATGCGTTGATCGTAGGGGCAGGCCCCGGTGCCTGCCCTGCCTTTCCCGATAACCCGTAGGGGCAGGCACGGGGGCCTGCCCCTACGTTGATTGCGGATGCCGTATCCGCCCGCTTCATTGCCCCTTCCCGCACGCAGGGGGACAATAGCGACATGATCGATGCTTCCCGCTACCCCCGGCTGTCCCGGATCGACCGGCCCGCCGACCTGCGCACCTTCGAGCCCACCGAATTGCGCGCCATCGCCGACGAACTGCGCGGCTACCTGATCGAGTCGGTCGGCAAGTCGGGCGGGCATTTCGGCGCAGGCCTCGGTGTGGTCGAACTGACCACGGTGCTGCATTACCTCTACGACACCCCGGACGACCGGATCGTCTGGGACGTCGGCCACCAGAGTTACCCGCACAAGATCCTGACCGGCCGTCGCGACGCCATCCACACGGTCAAGCAGAAGGACGGCGTGGCGCCGTTCCCGAAGCGCGAGGAAAGCGAGTACGACACCTTCGGGGTCGGCCATTCGTCCACCTCGATCTCGGCCGCGCTGGGCATGGCGATCGCCAACGCACGCGCCGGCAACGATCGGAAAGTGGTCGCGGTGATCGGCGACGGCGCGATGACCGCCGGCATGGTCTACGAAGCCTTGAACCACGCCGGCGGCATGGACGAGGAACCCAACCTGCTGGTGATCCTCAACGACAACCGCATGTCGATCAGCGAGGCGGTCGGCGGCCTGACCAAGATGCTCGGCCGGATGACCGGCAGCAAGACCCTCAACGCGCTGCGCGAGGGCGGCAAGAAGCTGCTGGGCGACAAGAAGAATCCGACCGCGCGCTTCGTGCGGCGCTGGGAGGAACACTGGAAGGGCATGTTCGTGCCCTCCACCCTGTTCGAGGAAATGGGCTTCCACTACACCGGCCCGATCGACGGCCACGACGTCGACGCGTTGGCCGGCGTGCTGGCCATGCTGAAGAGCCTGAAGGGCCCGCAGCTGCTGCACGTTATCACCACCAAGGGCAAGGGCTACGAACTCGCCGAGGGCGACCAGATCGGCTACCACGCGGTCTCGCCGTTCGACCCCGAGAAGGGCCTGGTGGCGAAGGCCGGCGCCAAGAAGCCGACCTACACCGACGTGTTCGGCGACTGGCTTTGTGACATGGCGGCCGCCGACCCGAAGCTGATGGGCATCACGCCCGCGATGCGCGAAGGTTCGGGCCTGGTGCGCTTCAGCAAGGAATTCCCGGAACGTTACTTCGACGTCGCCATCGCCGAGCAGCACGCGGTGACGCTCGCCGCGGGCATGGCCTGCGAAGGCGCCAAGCCGGTGTGTGCGATCTACTCCACGTTCCTGCAGCGCGGTTACGACCAGCTCGTGCATGACGTGGCGATCCAGAACCTGGACGTGCTGTTCGCGCTCGACCGCGGTGGCGTGGTGGGACCGGACGGCGCGACGCATGCCGGCAACCTCGATCTGAGCTACCTGCGCTGCGTGCCGAACATGGTGGTGATGGCCCCGGCCGACGAGAACGAATGCCGGCAGATGCTGACCACCGGCCTGCGCCACGAAGGTCCGGCCGCGGTGCGCTATCCGCGCGGCACCGGCCCGGGCGTGGCCATCGACAATACCCTGGACACGCTGCCGATCGGCAAGGCGCAACTGCGCCGCAAAGGCAGCCGCATCGCCGTGCTGGCGTTCGGCGCGACCGTGCCGGCGGCCGAACAGGTCGGTGCCGAGCTGGGCCTGACCGTGGTCAACATGCGCTTCGTCAAGCCGCTGGACCGGGCCCTGGTCCTGGAGCTGGCCAAGACCCACGAAGGCTTCGTCACCGTCGAGGACAACGTGGTGGCCGGCGGCGCCGGCTCGGCGGTGTCCGAGCTGCTCAATGCCGAAGGCGTGCTGCTGCCGATGCTGCACCTGGGCCTGCCCGATGCGTTCCAGCACCACGCCAGCCGCGAGGACCTGCTGGGCGAGGCCGGCATCGATGCGGCCGGCATCCGCGCCGCCGTGCTCAAGCGCTGGCCGCAGCTGGCGGCGACCGGAAGCGACCTGCCGCGCGCCGCCGGCGCCTGAGAAAGCTCGTCTGGTAGAGCCGGGCTTGCCCGGCTGCTGCGCCATCGCCGCCAAGCCATCAAACGCCTCGACTGCTCCACGAAAGCAGCGGGGCAAGCCCCGCTCTACAGGGGCGATGGCGCAATCGCGTCGGTCGGCGGCGCATCGGCCGCCTGGTCGACTTCGTCTTCGTACTCGTCCGGCGCCTGCACGCGGTAGCCGCGCCGCCGCAGTTCGGCCAGGTAGCCATCGTCGCGCAGCAGTTCGTCGATCGACAGCGTGGCGAACGACACCGGGTGCGCGGCCACGGCCGTATCGACCGACGACAGCCAGCTGGCGCGGACGCGTGCATCGACATCGACCAGCCCGCGCTTGCGCGCGGTCTCGGTCCGGGTCCACGCCGACAGGCAGGCCAGTACCTGGCTACGTCCGCTGGGCATGGTCCGCAGCGCGTCCAGGTCGCCCACCGCCCAGGCGTTGGCGCGCGCCACGATCTGCGGCAGGTCGCGCTCGATGATGTCCAAGGTGCCACTGAAGCACGCCAGGTCTTCAGGCTTGAGCCCTTCCTTGCGGAAGTCCGCGATCGCCTGGCGCGGGTCGTCGATCTTCAGCTTGAGCAAGGTAGAGGTACGTTCCAGGTCGCGCTCCTTGAGGGCCTTGTCGACCACCGGGCCGACCACCCCGCCCTCGCGCAGGCCGTTGCGCTCCAGCGCGGCCTTGTAGAGCTCGTAGACGGCGATCAGCGGGCGCTTCTTCTCCACGCCGCGATCGCGGCCGAGGTAGCGCTGCTTGAGCACGCTCCAGCGCGCGTACAGTTCCGGCGGCAGCACCTGGTCCAGGGTCTGGCCGTCCGGGTTCTTCATCGCCTTGAAGGCCGACGGCGCCAGGGTCAGGCCGCGGAAGAATCCCACGTCGGCATCGATGGTCACCCCCGGCGAACCGAGCACGGCGCCGGCCTGCGCCAGCACGCCGCGCGCCTCGTCGGCGTCCCAGGTCATCCCGCGCGGCAGCGGCGACTGGGTACCGAGGATGTACAGGGTGTGGCCGTCGCGGGTCGCCCGCCACATGCCCGGCCCCGGCTGCACGCCAGTGACGACGACCGCGTCCATGTCCACCACCTGCGGCGCGCCGGTGTCGGCGGCCGGCTGCTGTGCCGGTGCCGCGCCCGCCACCAGCACGCTCGCCAGGGCCACACCGAACGAAGAAGTGCGCAATGCCCATGCCGCCATCCGTGCCGCCAT
>DATIDW010000018.1:0-7528 GCA_035456065.1 Thermomonas sp.
CGCGTACTGCTTCTGCTTCATCAGCTCGGTGACGCGCTGGCCGCGCTCGAGCTGCTTGCGGGTGGCTTCGTCCAGGTCCGAGGCGAACTGGGCGAACGCCGCCAGCTCGCGGTACTGGGCCAGCGAGATGCGGATGCCGCCCGACAGCTTCTTGATGATCTTGGTCTGGGCCGAGCCGCCGACGCGCGACACCGAGATGCCGGCGTTGACCGCCGGGCGGATGCCGGCGTTGAACAGGTCGGTCTCGAGGAAGATCTGGCCGTCGGTGATCGAGATCACGTTGGTCGGCACGAACGCGGACACGTCGCCGGCCTGGGTCTCGATGATCGGCAGCGCGGTCAGCGAACCGGTCTTGCCGGTGACCTTGCCCTCGGTGAACTTCTCGACGTACTCGGCCGACACACGGGCAGCGCGCTCGAGCAGGCGCGAATGCAGGTAGAACACGTCGCCCGGGTAGGCTTCGCGACCCGGCGGGCGCTTCAGCAGCAGCGAGATCTGGCGGTAGGCGACGGCCTGCTTGGACAGGTCGTCGTAGACGATCAGCGCGTCTTCGCCACGGTCCATGAAGTACTCGCCCATGGTGCAGCCGGAGTAGGCGCTGATGTACTGCATCGCGGCCGACTCGGAGGCGGTCGCCGCGACGACGATGGTGTGGGCCATCGCGCCGTTCTCTTCCAGCTTGCGCACGATGTTGGCGATGGTCGAGGCCTTCTGGCCGATCGCCACGTACACGCAGGTCATGTTCTGACCCTTCTGGTTGATGATCGCGTCGACAGCAACAGCCGATTTACCGGTCTGGCGGTCGCCGATGACCAGCTCGCGCGGGCCGCGACCGACCGGGATCATGGCGTCGACCGACTTGTAACCGGTCTGCACCGGCTGCGACACCGACTTGCGCCAGATCACGCCCGGGGCCACCTTCTCGACCGGCTCGGTGAGCGCGGCGTTGATCGGGCCCTTGCCGTCGATCGGCTCGCCCAGAGCGTTCACCACGCGGCCGAGCAGCTCGGGGCCGACCGGCACTTCGAGGATGCGGCCGGTGGTCTTGGAGGTGGCGCCTTCACGCAGGTGCTCGTAGTCGCCCAGGACCACGGCGCCGACCGAGTCGCGCTCGAGGTTCAGCGCGAGCGCGAACGTGTTGTTCGGCAGCTCGATCATCTCGCCCTGCATGACGTCGGCCAGGCCGTGGATCTTCACGATGCCGTCGGACACGATGGTGACCGTGCCTTCGTTGCGCGCTTCCGCGGAAAGCTTGACCTTCTCGATGCGGGTCTTGATCAGTTCGCTGATTTCGGACGGGTTGAGCGTGGTGGTGGCCATCTTGGTTTCCTTGGTGCCCGCGTCGCCACGGGCCAGATTCAAATTAGTGTTCGCAACAATCGGATCAGTGCGCCAGCGCCGCCTGCAGGCGGCCCAGCTTGCCCTTCAGCGAACCGTCGATGACGACGTCGCCGGCATCGATCACCGCGCCGCCGATCAGGCTTTCGTCCACCGCGGTCTCGACCTCGACGTCCCGGCCGAAGCGCTTCCGCAACGCGGCCTTGATCGTCTCCAGCTCGGCGGCCGGCAGGGCGACCGCGGAGGTCACCTTCGCCCTGACCACGCGCTCGGCCTCGAAGCGCAGTTCATCGAACATGCCGGTGATTTCCGGCAGCAACGACAGGCGGCGGTTCTCGAACAACAGGCCGAGGAAATTGCCGAACATCTCGTCGGCACCTTCCGGCGCGAGCAACGTCGCGGCATCGGCCTGGGTCAGCCCCGGGTTGCCGAGCAACGGGGCGACCTTCGGGTCGGCCGCCACGCGGGCGGCGAACCCCAGCGCGCCCGACCATGCGGGCAGCGCACCGGCATCGCGCGCGATCGAGAACGCGGCGCGGGCGTACGGACGGGCGAGGGTCAGGGCCTGGCTCATGGGGCGCGCCTCAGAGCTGCGCGGCAAGGTCGTCGATCAGCGCCTTGTGGGCACTGGCGTCGATCTCGCGCTTGAGCAGCTTTTCCGCACCCGACACGGCCAGCACGGAGACCTGCTTGCGCAGCTCTTCCTTGGCGCGGTTGGCGGCGGACTCGATCTCGGCCTCGGCCAGCGCCTTCTGGCGGTTGCCCTCGGTGATCGCATCGGCCTTGGCGGCGTCGATCAGCTGGTTGGCGCGCTGGTGGGCCTGGTCGATGATCTCGCTGGCCTTGCTGCGCGCGGCCTTGAGCTCTTCGTTGACCTTGTCCTGCGACTGCGCCAGCTTCTTCTGCGCGTTGTCAGCAGCGGCGAGGCCTTCGGCGATCTTCTGCTGGCGTTCCTCGATCGCCGACATCAGCGGCGGCCAGATGAACTTGACGGTGAACCAGATCAGGATCGCGAACGTGATCATCTGGCCCAGCAATGTCATGAAGGTCGGATTCATGTCGTACCTTGCGATTCGAACGCGCCCGTCGGGGACGGGGCGTTCAAGGCTGCGCCACGGCGGCATGCCGCGGCACGATGGAACCGATGCGCGCGACACCCGTCGCGCGCATCGCAACGCGTACTGCTCAGGCGCCGGTGGCGGCCTGGACGGCGGCCAGCAGCGGGTTGGCGAACGCGAACATCATCGCCACGCCGACGCCGATCAGGAACGCCGCGTCGATCAGGCCGGCGAGCAGGAACATGCGGCCCTGCAGCATCGGGACCAGTTCCGGCTGGCGGGCAGCGGATTCAAGGAACTTCGAGCCCATGACGCCGATGCCGAGGGCGGCGCCGAGCGCACCCAGGCCGACGATGATGCCGATGGCGACGGCGGTGAAGGCCTGGACGTTGGCAAGTGCTTCCATGGTGGATCTCCGGTTTTCAGTGCTTAGCTGTGGAAAGTGAAAGTGGTTGGAACGAGGTGAAGCGGAACGCGTTGGTCTGAACCCCTGGCCAGGAGCCGGGGGATCAGTGGTGCTCGTGGGCCATCGCCAGGTAGACGACGGTGAGCACCATGAAGATGAAGGCCTGCAGCAGGATGATCAGGATGTGGAAGATCGCCCACACCGAGTTGGCCACCAGCCCGAACGGGAAGGTGATCCACGACATGAACAGGCCGGCGATCAGCATGAACACGAGCTCGCCCGCATACATGTTGCCGAACAACCGCATGCCCAGGCTGACCGGCTTGGACAGGTACTCGACCAGGTTCAGGAACAGGTTCGGCACCGCCAGCACGATCTTGGCGAAGGTGCCGTGCGCGTGGAACGGCGCGGTGAACAGCTCCTTGGTGAAGCCCCAGCCGCCCTTGGCCTTGATCGAATAGAAGATGATCAGGAAGAACACGGTGATCGACATCGCGAACGTGGTGTTCACGTCGGCGGTCGGCACCCAGCGCAGGTAGGCGTGGTGCGCGGCTTCCTCGCCGGCGACCGCCGTGACCACGCCGGCCGGGAGATCGAGCGGCAGCAGGTCCATGGCGTTCATGAAGAACACCCAGACGAAGATGGTCAGGGCCAGCGGCGCGATGAAGCGGCGATCACCGTGGAAGGTGTCCTTGACCTGCGAATCGACGAACTCGACGACGAGTTCGACGAAGGCCTGCGCCTTGCCCGGGACGCCCGATGTCGCCTTGCGTGCCTGCGTCCACAGCAGGAAGCAGCCGAGCAGGCCCAGCAGCAGCGCGACCATCCACGAGTCGAGGTGGAATTTCTGCCCCGCGACGTAGACCACGTTGTGGGTCAGGTGGTGGACGATGTAACCGGTCAGGCCACCGCCACCGGATTCGCCGCCCGGTTCAAGGGCCATGCTGTTCAGGGCCATGCTCTTCAGGATCGTGCCTTCCAGGATCACGTACTCGCCCTCGCCTTGCTTGGTCTTGCCGCTGCGTATTTCATCGAAACCACGAATGCCGCCGCGGCGATCGCCGCACCGGCCAGCGCCGGCACCGCCGGCAACCGCCACACCGCCATCGCCAGGTACAA
The DNA here is from genome assembly GCA_035456065.1 of Thermomonas sp. Taxonomy (GTDB): domain Bacteria; phylum Pseudomonadota; class Gammaproteobacteria; order Xanthomonadales; family Xanthomonadaceae; genus Thermomonas. The sequence continues at coordinate 3,922 of DATIDW010000018.1, forward strand.
GCCACCGGCGACCGCGAGCCATTTGAGCGCGGTACCGAGCAGCAAGCGCCCAAGCGCCGTGCCTGCCCCGGCCACCCCACCCCCGAATGCACCCCAGGCCGCCAGCAGGCTGCCCAGCACCATCGCCCCGCCCCCGACCAGCGCCGCCAGGGCGGCGCGCGGTCCGAGGGCCAGGCAGGCTGCGGCGGCCAGCAGCGTGGCGACGGCCTGGAAGGCCACCACCCGCAGCGCCTGCCGCCAGCCCTCGGCAGCGGAATTCAGCACGCGGACATTTCCCGAGGAATCATCCAGACATCGGCACGGCCCCACAGGCTGGCGGTCGAAGGGCACCAAAACCGTCCTGCGGAGCCGCAAAAGTATAGCAGGCGCAAAAATCCGGGGGCAACCGCCAAAGGCCTCGTCGCTGGCCGGGAACCTTCACGCGCGGGGCGGGTCACAGAGATGCGCCGCCCCTCCCTCGTCAGCTCCGGGCGCGGCGCCCGAAGCCCCGGCCGCACGCCGGGGCTTCTTTTTTCGATCTGCCAACCCGGCGGGTCCACCGAAGGACCGGGCCGCATGACGCAACACGCGAACGGCTCATTGCGATCGAGCCGCGGCCCCTCGCACTACTTTTTCTTCGGGATATACACGGCGGCCTATTTGCGCTTGGGCAAATAGAGATCGGTAATCGTGCCGTCGTAAACCTCGGCGGCCATGCCCACCGATTCGCTCAGCGTGGGATGCGGATGGATGGTGTGGCCGATGTCCTCGACCTCGCAGCCCATCTCGATCGCCAGCCCGATCTCCGCGATCAGCTCGCCCGCATGCACGCCGACGATGCCGCCGCCGATGATGCGATGGGTCGCCTCGTCGAACACCAGCTTGGTGAAGCCCTCGGTGCGCGACAGGCCGATCGCCCGGCCCGAGGCCGCCCACGGGAACTTGCCGACGCCGACCTTCAGGCCCTTCGCCTTGGCCTCGGTCTCGGTGACGCCGACCCAGGCGATCTCGGGATCGGTGTAGGCCACCGACGGGATCACCCGCGCCACCCACTCCTTCTTCTCGCCGGCAGCGACTTCCGCCGCGAGCTTGCCTTCATGGGTCGCCTTGTGCGCCAGCATCGGCTGCCCGACCAGGTCGCCGATCGCGAAGATGTGCGGCACGTTGGTGCGCATCTGCCGATCGACCTCGATGAAGCCGCGTTCGCTCACCGCCACGCCGGCCTTGCCTGCGTCGAGCTTGCCGCCGTTCGGCGCGCGCCCGACCGAGACCAGCACGCGGTCGTAGAGCTTGCCTTCGGGGATGCTCTCGCCCTCGAACGCGACCTCGATGCCTTTCTTGCCAGCCTTCGCCTCGACCACCTTGGTCTTGAGGTGCACGGCGACGCCCTGTTTCTTGAGGCGATCCGCCAGCGGCTTGACCAGGTCGAGGTCGGCCCCCGGCATCAGTTGCGGCATGAACTCGACCACGGTCACCTCGCTGCCCAGCGCGCGATACACCGTGGCCATTTCCAGGCCGATGATGCCGCCGCCCACGACCAGCAATTTCTTCGGCACGTCGGCCAGGTTCAGCGCATCGGTGGAATCCATGACGCGCGGGTCGTCCCAGGGGAACGATGGCAGCTTCACCGGCTGCGAGCCGGCGGCGATGATGCAGTTGGCGAAGCGCAGCACCTGCGCCTTGCCGTCATCGCCGACGATTTCCAGCTCGTTCGCGGACAGGAATTTCGCGGTGCCCTGCACCACCCGCACCTTGCGCTGCTTCGCCATCCCGGACAGGCCCTTGGTGAGCTGGCCGACCACTTTCTCCTTGTAGCCGCGCAACGTGTCGATGTTGATCTTCGGCGCGCCGAAGTCGACGCCGTAGTCCTTTGCGTGCGCAGCTTGGTCGATGACATCCGCCGCATGCAGCAGCGCCTTCGACGGGATGCAGCCGACGTTGAGGCAGACGCCACCGAGGTTGGCATAGCGCTCGATCAACATGGTATCCACGCCGAGGTCGGCGCTGCGGAATGCGGCGGTGTAGCCACCGGGACCGGCACCGAGCACGACGGTTGCGCATTCGATGTCGGCCGCGCGGCCCGAGGCCGATGCCGCCTGCGGTGCGGGAGCTTTCGGCGCTTCTGCCTTCGTCGGCGATGGCGCGCTTGCGACCGCGGCAGGCGCTGCTGGCTCCGCCTTTGCCGGCGCGGGCACGGCGGCGGCCCCGGCACTCTCGATCACCGCGATGACCGCACCTTCCGACACCGCGTCGCCCAGCTTGACCTTCAGCGCCTTGATCACGCCATCGGCGATCGCCGGCACTTCCATGGTGGCCTTGTCGGATTCCAGGGTGACCAGGCCCTGGTCCTTCTTCACCGTGTCGCCGACATTGACCAGGATCTCGATGACCGGGACGTCGCCGTGGCTGCCGATGTCCGGGACCTTGCTTTCGATGTCTGCCATGGTCGACCCCTTACAGCATGGCCCGACGCATGTCGGCCAGCAGTTGTGCGAGATAGGCGGTGAAGCGGGCGGCGGCGGCGCCGTCGATCACGCGGTGGTCGTAGCTCAGCGACAGCGGCACGACGAGGCGCGGCTGGAAGGCCTTGCCATCCCACACCGGCTTCGTCTCCGACTTCGACACGCCGAGGATCGCCACTTCCGGCGCGTTGATGATCGGGGTGAACCCGGTGCCGCCGATGCCGCCCAGCGAACTGATGGTGAAGCAGCCGCCCTGCATCTGCTCGGGCTTGAGCTTGCCGTCGCGCGCCAGCGCGGCCAGCTCGCCCATCTCACGGGCGATCTCCATCACGCCCTTCTGGTCGGCGTCGCGCAGCACCGGCACCACCAGCCCGTTCGGCGTGTCCGCCGCGAAGCCGATGTTGTAGTACTGCTTGAGGACCAGGTTGTCGCCATCCAGCGAGGCGTTGAAGTTCGGGAACTTCTTCAATGCAGCCACGCTGGCCTTGATCATGAAGGCGAGCATGGTGACCTTGCCGGCCTTGCCCGCGGCGATCGCCTTCGCGTTCTCGTTGTTGAGCGCAACGCGCAGGTCTTCCAGATCGGTGATGTCGGCGTCGTCGTGCTGGGTGACGTGCGGGATCATCGCCCAGTTGCGGGCGAGGTTGGCGCCACTGAGTTTCTGGATGCGGGTGAGCGGCTTGCTCTCGATCGCACCGAACTTGGCGAAGTCCACCTTCGGCCACGGAATCAGGTCGAGGCCACCGCCACCACCGCCGGCCGCACGCGGCGCGGCGCCGCCGGCCAGCGCGGCCTTCACGAAGGCCTGCACGTCTTCCTTGGTGATGCGGCCGGCGCGCGCGGTACCGCTGAGCTGCGCGAGGTCGACACCGAGCTCGCGCGCGAACACACGCACGGCCGGGCTGGCATGCGGCACCTTGCCGGGCATCAGCGCTTCGGCATCGAAGGCGACGGGTGGGGAACGGGTGGAGGTGTCGGCGGCACGCGCCGCCGCGGGTGCAGGGGCGGGCGTCGCAGCCGGGACGACGGCAGGGGCCGGTGCCGCGGCAGGTGCGGCTTTCGCCGCGGGCGCTGGGTCCGCGGCCGGCTTCGGCGCGGCGGCGGCCACCGCCGGGGCAGCGGCGCCGGCGGCGACTTCGATCATCGCCACCACCGACCCCGCCGAC
>DATIDW010000019.1:0-9407 GCA_035456065.1 Thermomonas sp.
TCGCTGATCGTCATCGAGATCGCGCTGACCTGCGCGATCATCTGCAATGCCCTCTTCATGATCAGCGACCGCATCCGCGAGGTCCGCGAGGTGAGCGGCGTGGCCGAGAACGAGCTGGTCCGCGTGCAGATCGTGAGCATCGGCAGCGACGCCGACCAGAACGCGCGGACCCGCACCGACCTGGCCTCGCTGCGCGCGATTCCGGGGGTCAAGGACGCGACCGTGCTCAACCAGGTGCCGTTCGTCAATTCTTCCTGGAACAGCGGCGTGCGCCTCAAGCAGGAGCAGCAGCAGTCCATCCTGAGCGCGACCACCTACATGGCCGAGGACCAGTTCATCGAGACCCTGGGCCTGAAGATCGTGGCCGGTCGCGATTTCAATGCCGACGAGTATCGCGAGGCATCCTCGCTGCTGGACGGCGGCGCCACGGACGACGGCGTGCCCGGCGCGATCATCACCCGTTCGCTGGCCGAGAAGCTGTTCCCGGGCGAGGATCCGATCGGCAAGAGCTTCTACAGCTGGAGCGACAAGCCGACACGCATCATCGGCGTGGTCGAGCACCTGGTCCGGCCGAGCACCCAGGGCGGGCCCACCGCGCGCGAGTACTCGATGGTCTTCCCGCTGCGCCCGCACTACAACCTGGGCGGCAACTACGTGATCCGCACCGATCCGGACCGTCGCGCCGAAGTGATGGCGGCCGCCAGGAAGGTGCTGCTGGCCAACGGTGCCGACCGCATCATCCTCGATGAGAACAGCAAGACCGTGGAGGAGCTGCGCCACGAGTTCTTCCAGGCGCCGCGCGCGATGGCCTGGCTGCTGGGCATCGTCTGCGTGGTGCTGCTGCTGGTGACCGCGCTGGGCATCATCGGCCTGGCCAGCTTCTGGGTGCAGCAGCGGACCAAGCAGATCGGCGTGCGCCGCGCGCTGGGCGCGACCCGTGGGCAGATCCTGCGCTACTTCCAGGTGGAGAACTTCCTGCTGGCCGGCGCCGGCATCGTGCTCGGCATGCTGATGGCCTACGGGATCAACCAGTTGCTGATGGCGAAGTACGAATTGCCGCGGCTGCCGTTGTTCTACCTGCCGATCGGTGCGGTCGCGCTGTGGCTGCTGGGCCAGGTCGCGGTGTTCTGGCCGGCACGCCGGGCGGCATCGGTGCCGCCGGCGATCGCCACGCGCTCGGTCTGACCGACCGCGCCCGCCTACAATCGCGCCATGTCCACCATCCTGGTCATCGACGACAACCGCGCGGTCAGCACCGCGCTGGACCTGCTGTTCTCGCTGCACGACATCCACACGCTGCATGCGGAGTCGCCACGCGAAGGCCTCGACCTGCTGCAGCGCGAGCAGGTCGACCTGGTGATCCAGGACATGAACTTCGAGGCGGATACCACCTCCGGCGACGAGGGCTCCGCGCTGTTCCACCAGATCCGCGCGCGGCATCCGGACCTGCCGGTGATCCTGCTCACCGCGTGGACGCACCTGGAGTCGGCGATCGACCTGGTCAAGGCCGGCGCCGCCGACTACCTGGCCAAGCCGTGGGACGACCGCAAGCTGCTGGCCACGGTGAACAACCTGCTGGAACTCGCGGAGGCGCGCCGCGAACTGGCGCAGGCGCATGCCGGCGAACGTCGTCGCCGCGACGCCCTGCTGCGCGACTACGACCTGCGCGACATCGTGTATGCGGACGTGGCCAGCGAGAACGCGCTGGCACTGGCCTGCCAGGTGGCGCGCTCGGACATCCCGGTGCTGGTCACCGGCCCGAATGGCGCCGGCAAGGAACGCTATGCCGAGATCATCCACGCCAATTCGCTGGTGCGGAACGGCCCCTTCATCGCGCTCAACTGCGGCGCATTGCCCGCCGAACTGATCGAGGCCGAATTGTTCGGCGCCGAGGCCGGTGCCTACACCGGCGCGAACAAGCCGCGCGAAGGCAAGTTCGAGGCAGCCGATGGCGGCACCCTGTTCCTCGACGAGATCGGCACCCTGCCGCTGGCCGGGCAGGTGAAGCTGTTGCGCGTGCTCGAGACCGGTCGCTTCCAGCGACTGGGCAGCAACCGCGAGCGCAGCGTCAAGGTGCGCATCATCAGCGCGACCAATGCCAACCTGCAGGCGCTGATCGCCGACGGCCGCTTCCGCGAGGACCTGTTCTACCGGCTCAACGGCATCGAACTGCGCCTGCCGCCGCTGGCCCAGCGACCACGCGACATCCTGCCGCTCGCCCGCCATTTCCTGCCGGCCGGCAAGCGACTCGGCGACGATGCCGAACGTGCGCTGCAACGCCATGCGTGGCCGGGCAACGTGCGTGAACTGCGCAATGCGGTGCAGCGCGCGGCACTGCTCTCGCGCAGCGACGTCATCGCCGCCATCGACCTCGCCTTGCCGAGCTCGCAGGACGCCGTCACCCCGGGCACCGACGAACCCGACCGCGCCACCATCGAAGCCGCGCTCGACCGCAACGGCGGCGTGCTGGCGCAGGCGGCCGCCGACCTCGGCCTGTCACGGCAGGCGCTGTACCGGCGGCTGGACCGGCTCGGCATCCCAAGAAGCTGATGCGGGTCCTGCGCGTCCTGCCGATCGCGGTGCGGATGATCGCGATCACGATCACCGGGATCGCGGTCGCGACCGCGTCGACGGCCGTGCTCACGCGCTGGATGCCGGCCTGGGGCGCTGCCCTGCTGTCCTCCGTGGTGGTTGGCGCCCTCGTCGCCACGATCATCTGGCGCGCGCTGGTGCCGATGCGCGCGCTGTTCCGCGCACTCGCCGGCACGGTGGCGAGTTATCGCGACGGCGATTTCAGCTTCGGCATCACCTGGGACAAGGCCAGCGACCTGATCGAGCTGGTCGACGCGCACAACGCGCTCGGCAACGCCTTGCGCGAGCAACGGCTTGCGCTGGTGCAACGCGAATTGCTGCTCGACACGATGGTGCAGAACACGCCGGTGGCGATGGTGCTGGTGGATGCCGGCCGTCGCGTGGTGCTGGGCAACCTGGCGGCGCGGCGCATGCTCGGCGAAGGCCGGCGGCTGGAGGGACGCGCCTTCGAGGACGTGCTGGCGAAGGCCGACACCGCCTTGCAGGAAGCGTTCGAGCGCGGCGGCGACGGCATGTTCACCGTCGGCAGCGACGACGACGAGGACATCTACCACCTGTCGCGGCGCGGCTTCCGCCTCAACGGCCGCCCGCACGAACTGGTGCTGCTGCGCCAGCTCACCGCGGAACTGCGCCGGCAGGAAGTGCAGACCTGGAAGAAGGTGATCCGGGTGATCAGCCACGAGCTCAACAACTCGCTGGCGCCGATCGCCTCGCTGGCGCATTCCGGCGCCGAACTGCTGCGCCGTGGCCAGTACGAGCGCCTGCCCGCCGCGCTCGCGACCATCGAGGATCGCGCCCGCCACCTCGAAGGCTTCATCCGCGACTACGCGCGCTTCGCCAAGCTGCCGGCGCCACGCAGCACGCCGGTGGAATGGTCGCGCTTCCTCGCCCAGCTGCGCACCCAGGTCGACTTCGTCGCCGACGTGCAACCGGACGATGGCGTGGGCCGCTTCGATGTCGCGCAGATGGAACAGGCGCTGCTCAACCTGCTGAAGAACGCGCACGAATCCGGCACCCCGGCCGATGCAGTGCGCGCGTCGGTGCGGCGCACGCCGGAAGGCTGGCGGATCGACGTCCTCGACCGCGGCAGTGGCATGAACGACGCGGTGCTGGCGAACGCGCTGCTGCCGTTCTATTCGACCAAGCGCCATGGCACCGGCCTCGGCCTCGCGCTCGCCCGCGAGATCGCCGAGGCGCACGGCGGCCGCATCGCCCTGCTCAATCGCGAGGGTGGCGGGCTGTGCGTGTCGATGGTGTTGCCGGGCTGATTCCCGGGCCATGCCCGGGAATCCCCAAAGTTCGCTGCGCGAACTTCGGGCCCCAGCCTGTATCTCCACACCCCCATTCGCGCCTGCGTCGCGAATCGCCCCCTGACTCAGGGGGCTGGGCCTGTCGCTAGGGCTTCTTCTTCACCGGCCGCACCCAGCCTTCCAGGGTGACCTGTCGCGCGCGCGCCACGGTCAACTCGCCTGCCGGCGCGTCCCTGCCGATCACCGAACCGGCGCCGATGGTCGCGCCTTCGCCGATCGTCACCGGCGCCACCAGCGCGCTGTTGGAACCGATGAAGGCATTGTCGCGGATGGTGGTGGTGGTCTTGTTGGCGCCGTCGTAGTTGCAGGTGATGGTGCCGGCGCCGATGTTGACGCCGGCACCGATCACCGCGTCGCCGAGGTAGCTGAGGTGGTTGGCCTTGCTGCCGACGCCGACGCTGGCGTTCTTGGTCTCGACGAAATTGCCGATGTGCGCGCCGTCGGCGAGCACGGTGCCCGGGCGCAGGCGCGCATAAGGACCGATGTGCACCGCGCCTTCGCTGCGTGCACCGTCGAGGTCGCAATGCGCGCGCACCTCGGTCCCGATCGCGAGCGTGCTGTCCTTGATCCGGCAGAACGGGCCGATGCGCACGCCGTCGCCGAGCACCACCTCGCCCTCGAACACGACATCGACGTCGATCTCGACATCGCGGCCCACGCGCACGCTGCCGCGGATGTCGATGCGCGCCGGATCCGCCACGCGCGCGCCGTCCACGCACAGCGCCCGCACCTGGCGCAACTGGAACGCGCGCTCGAGCTGCGCGAGTTGCCACGGATCGTTGGCACCCTCGGTCTCGAGCGGGTCGGCGACCACCACGATTTCCGCCGCGGCGTACTCGTCGGCCGCGGCCGCGAATACATCGGTCAGGTAGTACTCGCCCTGCGCGTTGTCGTTGCCCAGGTGCTCCAGCCAGCGCCGCAGCGCGGTGGAATCGGCCACGATCACCCCGGTATTCACCAGGCGGATGCGGCGCTGGTCCTCGTCGGCATCCTTCTGCTCGACGATCGCGGCGACGCGGCCCTCGGCGTCGCGCAGGATCCGCCCATAGCCGGTCGGGTCCGGCAGGTCGGCGGCGAGCACCGCCAGCCGCCCCGGCGCATCCAGCAGGCGCTGCAGCGAATGCGCGGCGATCAGCGGCACGTCGCCATACAGCACCAGCACCCGTGCGTCGTCCGGCACGCCCGGCATCGCCTGCTGCACGGCATGGCCAGTGCCCATCTGCTGCGCCTGTTCCGCCCATTGCAGGTCGGCCTGTTCCGCGAATGCCGCGCGCACCTGCTCGCCGCCATGCCCGTAGACCACGTGGATGCCCTGCGGCGACAGCGCCCGCGCCGCATCGATGGCATGCGCCAGCATCGGCCGCCCGGCGATCTTCTGCAGCACCTTCGGCAAGGCGGACTTCATCCGCTTGCCTTCGCCGGCGGCCAGGACAACGACGTGCAGGGGTGCGCTCATGGGCGGACTCGAATCGGGATGGGCCGATTCTAACGGCTGCCCCACGGGCCCCGCGCACGCGCCATTGACGCCCTACCGCCAGCCCCTAGCATGGCGTCGATGCCCGACAACACGCGCCCGTCGCCGACACCAGCGATCCTGCTATGGGCTGGCATGGCGCTGTGCGCGACCGGGCTGGCGGCGCATCGCACATGGACGGAACTGCCGTTCCCGCGCGCGGTCGAGCACGGCTTGCTCGCGGTGCTGGCGCTCGCCGCGGCCTGGCCGCTGCGGCGTTGGCGGCGGTGGACGCCGGCAGCGGCATTGGCGTTGGCCTGGCTACTCGCCCTGATCGTCTACGCCGGACCGATGCCCGTATTGGCGACCGCCGTACTCGCGGCGACCGCGATCGGCATGGGGAGCCTGCTGATGCCCGGCCCGGTCGCGCTGCCGCTAGGCCTGGCGATGATCGCCGGCACGCTCGGCTGGTCGCTGTCGCTGCCGATCCATCATCGCGCCGTCTACGCGCTCGCGTGCCTTGCGATCGTGGCATGGCGGGGCAAGGCGATCCTCGACATCGTCCAGGCAGCAGGGCGCGGCCTCGAGGACGATGCCCGCGCATCGCCCAGGGCAGCACGTGGCGCGTTGCTGCTGCTCGGCCTGGCCAGCACCGCCGCGTGGTTGCCGACCATGCAACCCGACGACGTGGCCTACCACCTCGGCCTGCCCGCGCAACTGCAGGCCACCGCCCACTACGCGATGGATGCGCGGCTGCAGGTGTGGGCGCTGGCGCCGTGGAATGGCGACGTCCTGCAGGGCGTGGTGCAGGTGCTTGCCGGCCGCGAGTCGCGCGGCGCGTTGAACGCGTTGTGGCTGCTGGCCGCCGCCGGGGCGATGCACGGGCTTGCAACCGCGCTCGGCGGCGATGCCCAAAGGCGCTGGTGGGCAGTCGCGCTGATGGCGAGCCTGCCGCTGACCATGCACCTTGCAACGGGCATGCAGACCGAACTGGTGGCGATGGCATGGCTGCCGGCGCTGGCATGGCTGGTGTTGCGCAACGAGGGCGAATCACGGCCGCGCACCCTCTTCGCCGGGGCGCTGCTGTTCGGTGCGCTGTGCGGCCTGAAGCCGATGCACGGGCTGGTCGCATTGCCGGTGCTGGCGTGGGCGGCGTGGCGGCATCGCGCAGCCTTGCGATGGCGGTGGCTGGCGATGGCCGCCGTCCTGGCCGCGATCACCGGCGGCGCCAGTTACGTGCACGCGTGGCTGCTCACCGGCAACCCGGTGCTGCCGCTGTTCAATGGCTGGTTCCGCTCGCCGTTCTTCCCGTTGCGCGATTTCCAGGACCCGCGCTGGAACGCCGGGCTCGGCATCGACGATGCCTGGGGCATCACCTTCGACACCGGCCGCTACCTCGAAGCGCATGCCGGCGGTTTCGGCTTCGTGCTGATCGCGATGCTGGGCGTGTGGCTGCTGGCACTGCGCCACGCCCGCACGCGCGCGCTTGCGGTCGTCGCCAGCAGCGGCCTGCTGCTCACGTTGTTGCCGCTGCAGTACGCGCGCTACCTGCAACCCTCGCTGGTGTTGCTGCTCCCCGCGCTGGTGGTCGCCTGGCCACGGGTGCGCCATGGTGCTGTCGCCTTCTGGAGCCTGTGCGTGCTCAACCTCGCCTTCGCCACCAATGCGAACTGGATGCTGCGCACTGGCGCACTCAAGCGCGACATCGCCAGCCCGACCAGCGATGCGACGCTGTTCCTGCGCTATGCGCCCGAGCGCCTGCTGGCCGCGCGCCTGCCGCAGGACAAAGCCCTTGTCCTGGTCATGCCAGGCAACTACGGCGCGCTCGCCGAACTGGGCCAGCGCGGGCGCAACGTCAGCTGGTATTCGCCGGCATGGGAAGCCGAGTTCGCGCGCGTGGACGCCGACGCCAGCGGCCAGGCGTGGGCCAGCCTGCTGCAACGCGAACGCATCGGCCACGTGATCCTCGATATGCGCAAGAAGAGTGCCGCGCTGGGCGCCGGGCTTGCCCTCGCCGACGCGCGCCTGGCCGACAGCGCGGGTGATTCGCAGCGCTGGTCGCTGCCGGTGGAGGCGCAGCGATGAGCCTGCGCCGGCACCTTGGCGGTTATGCCGCGATCGGCCTGCTGCAATGGCTGGTCGAATACGGACTGATGCTCGCGCTCAGCGAATGGGTGATGCCGGTGGAACCGGCAAACGTGATCGGCCGGTTGGCCGGCGCGACGCTGGGCTTCTGGCTCAACGGCAAATGGACCTTCGCCGCCGACGATACCCATGTCGGCCGGCATGCAGCGATGCGTTTCATCGCCATGTGGATCGCCCTCACCGTGCTCAACACCTGGATCATCGCCCACCTGGACGATGTCTCCGGCCTGCGCACGGCGCAATTGCTCAAGCCGGTCGCGGACCTGCTGTCCGGAGGCATCGGTTTCCTGCTGTCGCGGCATTGGGTCTACCGCAAGCGCATTTGACCCGCGCCCAGCTTCAAAAGCCAACGCCCGTTCGTGGTTAGCCTGTCGAACCATGATCGGGCCACTCGATGCATCCGTTGTGGTTCGACAGGCTCACCAAGAACGGATACGTGCCTCAGCTGCTGCAATGACAGGCCGGAATCCCGCGCGCGAAAACGAAAACGCCGGCACGAGGCCGGCGTTCCGCGAAAACGATGACGCGTCGAATTCAGTGCCTGAGGTTCTTGCGCAAGCGCTCCAGCGCCTGCAACTGCACCAGGCTCATGGCCAGTTGCGCCTCGGCTTCCTGCGCGCTCATCTTCGGGTCCTTGTGCGCCAGCACGCGCTCGGCCTCGGCCTTGGCGGCAAGCACCGAGGCCTCGTCGATGTCCTGCGCGCGCACCGCGGTGTCGGCGAGGATGGTCACCACCGTCGGCTGCACCTCGAGGATGCCGCCGGAGATCGCGAAGTCGAGCTTCTCGCCGCCCGGCAAGGTCACCACGACCTTGCCCGGCTTGAGGAGGGTGATCAACGGCGCGTGCTTGGGCGCGATGCCCAGTTCGCCGACTTCGCCGGTGGCCACGACCAACTCGGCCTCGCCGTGGAAGATCTCGGCCTCGGCGCTGACGATGTCGCAACGGATCGTGGATGCCATGCTCGTGTCCTGTGCCAGTGCCGCGGTCAGCCCGCGATCTTCGCGGCCTTCTCGACCGCTTCCTCGATGCCGCCGACCATGTAGAACGCCTGTTCGGGCAGCGAATCGCACTCGCCGTCGCAGATCATCTTGAAGCCGCGGATGGTCTCCTTCAGGGTGACGTACTTGCCCGGCGAACCGGTGAAGACTTCGGCGACGTGGAAGGGCTGCGAGCAGAAGCGCTCGATCTTGCGCGCGCGCGACACGATCTGCTTGTCTTCCTCGGACAGCTCGTCCATGCCCAGGATCGCGATGATGTCCTTGAGCTCCTTGTACTTCTGCAGGGTCGACTGCACCTTGCGCGCGGTCTCGTAGTGCTCGTTGCCGATCACGTTCGGGTCGAGCTGGCGCGAGGTGGAGTCGAGCGGATCGATGGCCGGGTAGATGCCCAGCGAGGCGATGTTGCGCGAGAGCACGACGGTGGCATCGAGGTGGGCGAAGGTGGTCGCCGGCGACGGGTCGGTCAGGTCGTCCGCGGGAACGTAGACGGCCTGGATCGAGGTGATCGAGCCGGTCTTGGTGGAGGTGATGCGCTCCTGCAGGACGCCCATTTCCTCGGCCAGGGTGGGCTGGTAACCCACCGCCGACGGCATGCGGCCCAGCAGCGCCGAGACCTCGGTGCCGGCCAGCGTGTAGCGGTAGATGTTGTCGACGAAGAACAGGACGTCACGGCCCTTGCCGGTGGCCGGATCCTTGTCGTCGCGGAAGTACTCGGCCATGGTCAGGCCGGTCAGCGCGACGCGCAGGCGGTTGCCCGGCGGCTCGTTCATCTGGCCGTACACCATCGCGACCTTGTCGAGGACGTTGCTGTCCTTCATCTCGTGGTAGAAGTCGTTGCCCTCGCGGGTACGCTCGCCCACGCCGGCGAACACCGACAGGCCCTCGTGCGCCTTGGCGATGTTGTTGAT
>DATIDW010000020.1:0-111749 GCA_035456065.1 Thermomonas sp.
CCAGTGCGGTGGCGACGGCGGGGTTGTCGTCGATGACCAGGATCGTGGACATGCGGCTTCCGGTGCTTGGGGACTACAAGCTTAAACGCTGCCGGCTTCAGGCACGGCCGGCTTCAGACGCTGCGCGTGGCGACGGCTGGCGGGATCGACGCGGCGCGCCGCGCCGGGGCCCACACCGCCAGCTGGCCGAGCAGCCACAGCAGCACCGCGCCGGCCGGCAGGTAGAACAGCGGCAGCCGCGCCATCTCGTACTTGCCCATCAGCAGCTGGTTGATCGCGAAGGCCAGCAGCATGCCCACCGCGATGCCGATCGTGGCCAGCAGGAAGTTCTCGGTCTGGAAGTAGCGCAGGATCTGGCCGCGGGTGGCACCCAGCGCGCGGCGCACGCCGATCTGCTTGGTCCGCTGCTGCACCCAGAAGCTGGCCAGGCCGACGATGCCGAGCGCGGTCACCAGCATCAGCGCCGCGATCACCACCACCAGCATCCACGCCATCGAGCGATCCTGTTCGAAATATTGCGCGCGGATCTCGTCGAAGGTGTCGTTGTTGACCACCAGCGTGTTGGGATCCGCCTTCTTCAGCGCGGCGACGGCGGCCTTGAGCACTTCCGCGCGGCGCCCGGGTTCGGTGCGCAGGATGTAGTGCAGGCCCGGTCCGTATTCGCGGAGCGCGAAGATCATCGCGTAGGGACCCTGGTCGACGCTGTTGGGCCGCGCCAGGTCCTCGATCACCCCGATCACCGCGGTCGGCGCGTCGCTCCAGCTGTAGAAGACCTTGCCGAGCGGGTTCTGGCCCGGGAACATCTTCTCCGCCATCGAGCGGCTGATGATCGCGCCGGGGATGCGCGCCTGGTCGCCGGACTTCTCCACCACCGCCATGTCCTGGTATTCGTCGGCGGTGAAATCGCGGCCCGACACCAGCCGCAGGCCCAGGTTCTCCAGCAGGTTGCCCTCGTCCAGGTAGACGGTGGCGTTGAGCGTGATGTGCTGCTGCTCGTCGCTCAGGCGCACGCCGCTGTTGTTGCTGGAGCCGCCGAACGGGATCTGGCTGGCGATGCCGGCGCTCTTCACCCCCGGCACCTTGCGCAATGCGTCGAGGTATTCGCGGGTGATCGACGCGTTCAGCGCATCGTCGCCGGCCAGCTGGCGCATGCTCGCGGCCTGGATGCGCACGAGTTCGTTCTCGGCGATGCCGCTCGGCATGTTCATGCGGTCGAGTCGCTCGCCGATCAGGAACAGCGCGTTGCAGATGATCGCGCAGGACAGCGCGATCTCCAGCACGATCAGCGTCGCCGCGATCTTGTGGCGCATCAGGGTGGACAGGATGGGGCGGAATTCCATGGACATGGCGTTCTCTCGTGGGGCGGAGCGTGCTCCGCCATGTGCGTCGAGGAAGCGGAGCGGGCTCCGCGTTACTGGCTCTTGAGCTGGATCGCGGGCGCTACCTGCATCGCCCGCCATGCGGGCAACACCCCGGCGAGCAGGCTGGCGAGGATCGCCAGCGCGAAGGTCGACAGCAGCATCGAACCATCGAGGTGGGCGAGCGAGGCATAGCTGGCGGGCTGCTGGCGCACCGCCCACAACCCGAGCAGGGCCAGCAGCAGGCCCAGCACGCCGCCGGCGACGCCGACCGTGCCGGCCTCGACCAGGCATTGCTTGAAGATCTCGGAGCGCGACGCCCCCAGCGCACGACGCACGCCGATCTCGCCGCTGCGGCGCAGGAACTTGGCCAGCAGCAGGCCCACCGTGTTGACCAGGCAGACCAGCAGGAAGCCGAACGCCAGCCACAGCTGCAGGCGCACGTCGCCGGGCACGATCTCGTTGAATTCCATCAGTTCCATGACGTTGCGCAGGCGCACGTTGGTCGGACGCTCGAAGCGGCCCGCCTTGCGCTGCTGGTCGGAATAGTTGGCCAGGTAGTTCTTGTAGTCCGCGGCCTGCGCCGGGGATTCCAGTTCCACCCAGTACTGCAGCCAGGCGCAGGGCACGTTCGGCGCGCGGCTGTCGCCGCCGGAATCGCCCCAGCAGTTGGTGCTGCCCTGGGTGCCCATCTCCAGGTCGCGCGAGGTGCTGAACGGCAGGAACAGGCCCTCGGTGGTGTCGTACTGGTCGTTGTAGAGGTCGTAGAAGCGCGGCACCAGCCGCCATGCGCCGAGCACGCCGATGATGCGGAAGTCGTTGCCGTCGATGCGCAGGGTCTTGCCGGTGCTGTCGGCGCCGCCGAATTGCTTGTCGTTGGTCTCCTTGCTGAGCACCACCACGCGCGCCTTGGCCTCGTCCTCGGCGGCGGTCCAGCCGCGGCCGAATTGCAGCGGGACGTCGAACATCGGGAAGAAGTCGCTGCTGGCGTAACGCGCGTCGGTGAACTCGGGCGCCGCGCCCGGCTTGTCGGGAGTGATCACCACGTTGCCGCCGTTGGTGATGACCTGGCGCAGGCCGCGCTTCTGCGCCAGCAGCGTCTCCGAGTCGAACCGGGTCATCTGGTTCTGCGGCTCCTCGCCAGGGCGGTAGCCCTGCATGGTCTCGGGATCGAGTTGCACGTAGAACAGGCGGTCGCTCTTGGCCGGGATCGGGTCGCCGGAGAGCACGTGGAACACCGTCAGGGTGGTCATCGATGCGCCGATGCCCAGCGCGATCGCCAGCACCATCAGCACGGTGAGCGCCTTGTTGCGCCTGAAGCTGCGCACGGCGAGGTTGAGGTAATAGCCGAACATGGGCGTGGCCTGCTCAGGCGGGGAGGGAAGTGGCGACGTCGGCACCGGGCGCCGGCGCGCGCGCCAGCCCGGGTTCCAGCGACAGGTCGGTGGCCATGCCGTCGACGATGTGCACGTTGCGCTGCGCGCGCGCGGCGAGTTCCGGGTCGTGGGTGACCATGATGATGGTGGTGCCCTGCTGGTTGATGTCCTCCAGCAGCTCCATCACGCTGCGCGCCATCTGCGAATCCAGGTTGCCGGTGGGTTCGTCCGCCAGCAGCAGGCGCGGGCTGCCCGCGAGCGCACGCGCGATCGCCGCGCGCTGCTGCTGGCCACCGGACAGTTCCGCCGGGTAGTGCTTGATCCGCGAGCCCAGCCCGACCATGCCCAGCGCATCCTCGATGCGCAGCTTGCGTTCGCTGGCCGGCATCCCGCGGTAGCGCAGCGGCACGTCGCAGTTGTCGAACAGGTTGAGGTCGGGGATCAGGTTGAAGCCCTGGAAGATGAAGCCGATCTTCTGGTTGCGCAGGCGGCTGCGCGCGTCATCGTTCAGCCCGCGCACGTCCTGGCCATCGAGGCTGAAGTGGCCGTCGGTGAAGGTTTCCAGCAGGCCGGCGATGTTGAGGAAGGTGGTCTTGCCGGAACCGGACGGACCGGTGACGGCGACGAATTCGCCTTCGCCGACATGCAGGTCGAGCGAGCGCAACGCATGCGTCTCGACGAGTTCGGTGCGGTAGACCTTGGTGACTTGGCGCATGTCGAGCATGGCGGGATTCCTGGAGGCGTGTGGGGGAGGCGTGGGATCAGCGGACGTTGAAGCGGCCCGGCAACGCGGCGCTGCCGAGATAGCCCTGGCGCAGTCGCGCATCGCGCTGGAAGCGTGCGGCGTTGGCGCTGGCATCTGCATCGAGGCAGTCGGCGGCGTCGAACGGGTCGAAGTCGCGCAGCCGCAGCGGCACGGCATCGGTGATGTCCTGCGAGGTCCAGCGCAAGTGTTCGAACGGGGTGTCGAGGAACGCATGCATGGTCATTCTCCGGAGATGCGGACGCGGTCCGCGTTGTCGAACTGGTCGGTGCCCGAGACCACGACGCGGTCGCCGGCCTTGAGCCCCGAAACGATTTCCACGGCATCGAGGCTGGACGCCCCGGCCTGGATGGGTTGCCGCACGGCGGTGTCGCCGTCGACCACGTAGGCGCTGCGTCCGCCGTCCTCATCCAGGAACGGACCGCGCTCCACCATCAGCACGTCGTGGCGGGTGTCCATCACGATGCGCACCGACAGCCGCTGGTTCTGCCGCAGGCCCGGCGGCTGCCTGCCCTCGGCGAAGCGCACGCGCGCGTTCACTTCGCCGTTCACCACTTCCGGCGAAACCGCGGCGATCTCGCCGGCGAACCGGCTGCCGTTGCTGGTGATCTGCGCCGGCATGCCGATCGCGAGGTCGCGGGCGAAGCTCTCCGGCACCTTCATCTCGACTTCGAAGCGGCTCAGGTCGACCACGCTGAGCACCGGCCCGTTGGCGACCACGCTGGTGCCCTGCGGCACCTGCACCTGGCCGACCTGGCCATCGAACGGCGCGCGCAGGGTCAGTGCCTCGACCTGCCGGCGTTGTTCCGCCACCAGCGCGCGCTGGCGGTCGGCCAGCAACTGCTTGTTGCGTGCGTCCAGCCCGGCGCCGCGGCTCTGCAGCTCGAAATCCCTGCCGGCGGCGGCCAGGCCGATCTCCGCCTTCTTCAGCTCGTCCTGCGCGCGCGCCAGGTCGTTCTGCGGCACCGCACCGCCGTCGTAGGCGCGCTGGTAGCGCTCGAGGTCGCGCGTCGCCGCGGTGCGTTCCACCGTGGCCTGGTCCAGCGCCTTGCGCGCATTGGCGCGCATGATCTGCGCGTCGAGCAGGGCGCGGCTGGCTTCGGCTTCCATGCCGGCCAGCGACGACTCTTCCTGCACCAGCTTGCTGCGCAGTTCCGGGCTGTCGATCACCGCCAGCGCCTGGCCCTTCGCGACCTTGTCGCCGGCGACCACCTGCAGGCTGACCGTGCCCGCGGCGATCGCGTACAGGGTCGGGCTGTTGGCGGCGATCACCCGGCCGTCGGCGCTGAGGTCGCGGACCAGGTCGCCGCGGGTCACTTCGGCGATGCGCAGGCGCGAGGCGTCGTACGAACGTCCGCCGCCCAGCCAGCCCGAGGCCACCCAACCGAACAGGGCGACCAGCACCGCGCCGGCGATGCCAGCCACCAGCCAGCGGCGGCGGTTCGGGTTGGCGGCGGTGGCGCGCACCTGGTCCTGGCCGGCGGTGTCGCGGATGCGGTTGGGGCTGCGCTGGGCGGGGGCTTGGTTGTCCATGCCCTGTACAGCGCAACAAGCGTGCCAACTGCAAACCATTGATTTTGCGAGACATGGCGTGCGTCCACGGCGTCCGTGCGGACGCCGCCCGCGTCCGCGCGGACACCGGCCCCGTTACACTTCGGCATCGAGACCGGAGTCGCCCTGCATGTGTGGAATCGTCGGTGCCATCGCCCACCGTGACGTGGTGCCCCTGCTGGTCGATGGCCTCAAGCGCCTGGAATACCGCGGCTACGACTCCGCCGGCATCGCGGTGATCGATGGCGATGCGGTGCGTCGCGTGCGCCGGACCGGCCGCGTCGCCGAGATGGAAGCCGCCGCGCTCGCCGAAGGCTTCGCCGCCACCCTCGGCATCGGCCACACCCGCTGGGCCACGCATGGCGGGGTGACCGAAGGCAACGCGCATCCGCACATCAGCCATGGCGACCTCGCGCTGGTCCACAACGGCATCATCGAGAACCACGAGTCGCAGCGCGAACGCCTGCGCGCGCTCGGCTACGAGTTCACCTCGCAGACCGACACCGAAGTGGTCGCCCACCTGATCCACCACCATCGCGCGCAGGGGCTGGGCCTGCTGCAGGCGCTGCAGGGGGCGGTGAAGGAACTCGAGGGCGCGTACGCGCTGGCGGTGATCGACCGCCGTGATCCATCGACGCTGGTCGCCGCGCGCATGGGCTGCCCCTTGCTGGTCGGCCTGGGCGAGGGCGAGAACTTCGTCGCCTCTGATGTCTCCGCGATCGTCTCGGCGACGCGCAAGGTGATCTTCCTGGAGGAGGGCGACACCGCCGAACTCACCCACGACGGCGTGCGCGTGTTCGATGCCGACGACGTGGAAACCGCGCGCGACGTGCACCTGTCCGACGTGTCGCTGGCCTCGCTGGAACTCGGCCCGTACCGGCACTTCATGCAGAAGGAGATCCACGAGCAGCCGCGCGCGATCAGCGACACCCTCGAAGGCATCGTCGATGCCGGCGGCTTCGAGCCCGGGTTGTTCGGCGCGAACGCCGCCGAGGTGCTGGCCGGCATCGAATCCGTGCAGATCCTCGCCTGCGGCACCAGTTACTACGCCGGCCTGACCGCACGCTACTGGCTGGAGGACCTCGCCGGCATCCCGTGCGCGGTCGACATCGCCAGCGAATACCGTTACCGCAAGGTGGTGGCGAATCCGAAGCAGCTGATCGTCACCATCTCCCAGTCCGGCGAAACCCTCGACACGATGGAGGCGCTGAAGTACGCCAAGTCACTCGGCCAGGAGCGCACGCTGTCGATCTGCAACGTGCCCGAGAGCGCGATCCCGCGCGCCAGCAGGCTGGTGTTCTACACCCGCGCCGGCGCCGAGATCGGCGTCGCGTCGACCAAGGCGTTCACCACCCAACTGGTCGCGCTGTTCGCGTTGACCGGGGTGCTCGCGAAGTTGCGCGGGCGCCTGCCGGCCGAGCAGGAAGCGGCGTTGCTGGACCACCTGCGCCATCTCCCGGGCAGCGTGCAGCACGCGCTCAACCTGGAACCGCAGATCGCGATCTGGGCGGACCGGTTCAGCCCGAAGCAGCATGCGCTGTTCCTCGGTCGCGGCATGCATTACCCCATTGCGCTCGAAGGTGCATTGAAGCTCAAGGAAATCTCCTACATCCACGCCGAGGCCTATCCGGCCGGCGAACTCAAGCACGGCCCGCTGGCGCTGGTCGACGAAAGCATGCCGGTGGTGGTGATCGCGCCGAACGACGCGCTGCTGGAGAAGGTGAAGTCGAACATCCAGGAAGTGCGCGCGCGCGGCGGCGAGATGTTCGTGTTCGCCGACGCCGACAGCCATTTCGGCGCATCCGAGGCGGTGCACGTGATCCGCACGCCGCGCCACGTCGGCGTGCTGTCGCCGATCGTGCACACCATCCCGGTGCAGTTGCTGGCGTACCACACGGCGCTGGCGCGCGGCACCGACGTCGACAAGCCGCGCAACCTGGCGAAGTCGGTCACGGTGGAGTGACCGGGCGGGGCGCGTGCCCCGCATTCAACGCTGCGGACGATACGACGCCTCCGGCGTCCTTGCCGGCGGACCCCTAGGAAATGACGATCCGCTTCACTTTTTCAAGCGCTTCATCGAACAGGTAGGACTCCAGGTCCCGGGCGGCGGGTTTCAGGGCAGCTCCCAGCGCGGTGCCTCGCGACAGGGCGATCAGTTCCGCGAGCAGGGGGGCCGCATCGGCATCGCTGTCGGCCAACAATGCCTTGAGCCGTTCCAGCCTGGGGGCAAGTCCTGCCGAATCGAGCGCCGGTGGTTCCGGTGCCTCGGCGACGACGGGTTCGTCCACCAGGGCCTGCAGGCCTTCCAGTAGCGGATGCAGCGCGTCGGCCACGCGTTGCAGGCACGCATCGATGTCCGCATCGGGACGCATGTCGTGGCAGGCGGTTTCCAGCGCGGCGGCGGCGGCCTGGACGCCGACGGCACCAATGCTCCCGGAGGTGCCCTTGAGCGTATGTGCCATGCGCAGCGGGGCGTCGGCATCGTCGCCCTGCTGCGCGGCGCGGAAGTCCTTCGCGAAGTTCGCGTTGCCATCGCGGAACTTGAGCAGCAAGCGGCGGAGCAGGCGCGCGTTGCCCATCGTGCTGGCCAGGCCGATGCGCGCATCGATGCCGGGCAGCGAGGCAAGGTCCGCGGGTTCGGACGTGCCCGGTGGCGGCGCCGCGCCGGCGGCTGCGCCTTGCGGATGGATCCATTTCGCCATGGTGGCGAACATGTCGGCGACCCTCAGCGGCTTGGCGATGTGGTCGTTCATGCCGGCATCGATGACTTTCTCGCGGTCGCCCGCCATCGCGTTGGCGGTCATCGCCAGGATCGGCAGGCGCGCGTATTGCGGCTGCGCGCGGATCTCGCGGGTGGCGGTGTAGCCGTCCATCACCGGCATCTGGCAGTCCATCAGCACGCCGTCGAACGGGCCTTCCTCGGCCAGCTTGCGCAGGCCGATCTCACCGTTGCCCGCCAGCACCACGTCGAGGCCGGCCTGGCGCAGCAGTTCCAGCGCCAGCTCCTGGTTCATCTCGTTGTCCTCGACCAGGAGCACGCGCGCGCCGCGCAGGCGCCGCGTGGTCTCGGCGTAGTCCTGGGCCTTCTCCTGCGCGCGGGTCTCGATGAAGGAGCCGCGGTCGAGCACCTCGCCGATCGCCTCCAGCAGCGTCGACGGCGTGACCGGCTTGGTCAGCACCTGGCGCAGGTCGACGCCGTTGCGCCGGGCCTCGGCGAGCGCGCCTTCGCGCCCGAAGGCGGTGACCATGATGATGGCGGGCAGCTTCGCCTGCCCGGAATCGCGCAGTTCGCGCACGGTCTCGACGCCGTCGAGGTCGGGCATGCGCCAGTCCATCAGGATGAGGTCGAAGGGGCGCTCGCCGGCGGCCTCCGTGGCGACCTGCTGAAGCGCGTCCCGCCCGCCGGTGGCGACCTCCACGTCGAGCCCGAACGACTCGGCCATCGCCGTCAGGATGTCGCGCGCAGCGGGGTTGTCGTCGACGACCAGCATGCGCACGCCGGCCAGTTCGTCCGCGCGCAGCATGCGCCGTGCCGGTGCATCCGCCTGCAGGCCCAGCCGCAGCTGGAAGTGGAAAATCGAGCCGACGCCGGGCGTGCTTTCCAGCCAGATCCGGCCGCCCATCATCTCGACCAGGTTCTTGGAGATGGTCAGGCCCAGGCCGGTGCCGCCGTACTTGCGGGTGGTCGAGGCGTCGGCCTGGTTGAAGCTGGTGAACAGCCGCGACTGCTGCTCGGGCGTCATGCCGATGCCGGTGTCGGCCACGGAGAAATGCAGCTCGATGTCGTCGCTGCCGCAGTCCACCACCTCGATGCCGATGACGACCTCGCCGTGGTCGGTGAACTTGGCGGCGTTGTTGCCGAGGTTCACCAGGACCTGGCCCAGGCGCAGCGGGTCGCCGAGGAAGCCGGTCGGGAGATCGGGCGGTATCCGGAACAGCAGTTCCAGCCCCTTCTCGTCGGTCTTCATCGACAGCACGCTGGACAGGTTGTCCAGCACGTCCTCGAGGCGGAACCCGATGCGCTCCATCGCCAGCTTGCCGGCCTCGATCTTCGAGAAGTCGAGGATGTCGTTGATGATGCCGAGCAGGTTCTCGCCGGCCCGGTGCACCTTCTCGACGTAGTTGCGCTGGCGCGG
Source organism: Thermomonas sp. (assembly GCA_035456065.1). Classification (GTDB taxonomy): domain Bacteria; phylum Pseudomonadota; class Gammaproteobacteria; order Xanthomonadales; family Xanthomonadaceae; genus Thermomonas. The sequence goes on from DATIDW010000020.1 coordinate 9,185, forward strand.
GTTGAGCTCGGTCTGCAGGGCCAGGTGCGACATGCCGATGATCGCGTTCATCGGCGTGCGGATCTCGTGGCTCATGTTGGCCAGGAAGGCGCTCTTGGCGCGCGTCGCCTCCAGGGCCTCCTCGCGCGCGGCCAGCAGTTCGGCCTCTGCCTTCTTCTGCTCGGTGATGTCCTGGTAGGCGCCGTACATGAAGAGCGCCTTGCCGGTGGCCGGGTCGCGCACCATCTTGCCGGCGGCGTGCACCCAGACCGTGCCGCCGCCTTCGGGGCTGATGTACGGATAGATCGCGTCGTAGGCCGGATAGCGGCCCTCGATGGCGCCCGTCACGCGGTCGTTGACCTCGACGGCGATCTGCGGGTCCGCGGCAACGATCCGCGAGAACCACTGGTCCTGCAGGTGGTAGCGGCCATCGGGCTGCAGCGGCTCGCCGAGGATGCGGGCGGCGCGCTCGGACGCGAAGTAGTACTCCGGATCGCTGTAGTCGACCTGCCAGTAGCCGCAGCCGGTCAGTTCCAGGGCGATGTCCGAGAGGAAGTTCGCGCGCCGGATCTCGTTCTCCGCGCGCCGGCGCTCGCCGATGTCCTCGAACGCGACGACGACGCCACCGCCGGCCGACGCCTCGATCGGTGTCGCACTGCAGCTGATCCAGACCAGTTCGCCGTCGGGCCGCCGCACGCCCATCTCCAGGGCATGCACGGATTCGCCACCGCTAAGCACGCGCACGATCGGGAATTCGTCGCGCGGCATCGCGCTGCCGTCGCCGCGCAGCACGTTCCAGTCCAGTTGGGCGATCGGCACGCCGCCCAGTTGCTCCGGGGCCTGGCCGAGCAGCGTGGAGCTGACGCCGTTCGACTCGACGACCACGCCGTTGGCGTCGACCAGGAACACGCCGACGGGCAGCGCATCGAACAGCGCCTGCAGGCGCTGCCGATGCGCGTAGATCTCGCTCTCGGCGGCCTTGCGCTCGGTGACGTCGCGGATGGACGCGCAGACGCACATGCCGCGGCTGCCCAGCGCCGGCAGCCGCGACAGGCCGACCTCGATCGGGAACTGGCTGCCGTCCTGGCGCTGCCCGCGCAGCTCGCGGTTGTCGATCGCCATCTGGCGGGCGCCGCCTTCGCGGATGAAGCCGTCGCGCAGGCCGACGTGCTGCTCGCGCAGTGCCGAGGGGACCAGCGCCTCGATCGGCTGGCCCAGCAGCGCACCCTCCGCATACCCGAACATGCTCGCGATCTGCTTGTTCGCCAGGATGACCCGGCCGCGCGCATCGCAGACGAGCATGCCGTCCGGCGCCGACTCGATGATGCTGCGGAACCATGCCTCCGTCTCGCGCAGTTCGTGCTGGCGGGTGGACACCTCCAGGTTCATCGCCAGCACCGGCAGCAGCGTCTCGACCAGCGCCTGCTCGCGTGGACTCCACGGCTCCAGCCCGGCCAGCTCGAGGACGGCGAGCAGCTGCCCGCTGCCTTCGACGGGCCACAGACCGAGCACCCGCGGCGACGCCGAGCCGAGCCCGGACGTCATCTGGAAGTAACTGGCGGGCGGGTCCTCGATGATGATCGGCCGGTGCTCCTGCGCGCACTGGCCGACCAGGCCCTCGCCGACCGCGAACTCCTGGGGTATGTCGTCATTGCTGGCCCAGCTCGCCAGGCGCCGCAGGCGTCCGCTGGCCGGGTCGAGGCGGTAGCAGGCGGCCTGGCCGAGCCGGACCAGGGGCGCCAGCCGCTCCAGCAGCACCCGCCCCTGCGCCGCCGCGTCCTCGGCCTGCTGGAGGTCGCTGGAAATCTCCGCACGCTGGAACTTCACCCAACGCTCGTCCTCCAGTTCGCGCAGTTGCGCCTGCAGGACGGCCACCGAGCGGGCCAGGTCGCCGGCTTCGTTGCTGTAGTCGGTGTGCGGAACCGGCTCGTTTAGGTGGCCGCGCGCGAGGCGGTCGACGCCGGCCCGGATGCGCTCCGTCGGTCGGCGGATAGAGTTGCTGATCAGCCCGCCGAGCACGAGGTACACGAAGAGGCCGCCGGCGATGAGCGCGAGGATGGTGCGGCGGCTGGAGTCGGTCGACCTCCTGACGCCGTCGAGGAGCTTGAGCGCATCGGCGCTCTTGATGTCGGCGATGGTTTCCAGCGATTCGTTGGTGGCGCGCAGCACGCCCTCGAATTCGGCGGACTCCAGGAGCAGGTCGGCCTCCTGCCGCTTGTCGCCGTGGACCAGGTCGATGATCCGGTCGACGTACTCCAGGAATGCCGGGTACTGGCGGTCGAGTTCGCGCATCTCCCGGATGGCTTCGGGGTTCACCAGCGTTTCGCGCGTGGCGACGATCGACCGGTCGAACTCGACGCGCTCGCGCTGGAGCGCGAGGAACACCTGCACCCGCCGTTCGGGGTCGTTCGTGCGGACGTAGAGGTCGAGGTTCCTGTCGAGCCGGGTGAAATGCAGTTCGGCGGAGCGGACCTGGGCGATGCCGACCAGCTGGTTCTCGTACAGGCCCTCGACCTGCTCCTGCAGTTCGCTCCGGCTCACCCGCGCGTAGATGCCGATCGCCAGGGCCGCCAGCAGCAGGCCCGTGAACCCGAACCACAGCTTGCTGCGCAACTGCCAGCGCTCGAATCCCCCTACGAATCGATCCATGGCGCCTGCCTCAGATTTCGATGTGATCCCCGAGGGCGTCGTGCAGGCGCGCCGCCTGTGCCGCCAGGCTGCGCTCACTGTCGACGAAGCGGGTGGCGATCGCGCGGAACTCGTCCTGGATCGCGATGAAGGCGTCGACGATGTCCGGGTCGAAGTGGTTGCCGCGCCCGTCGGCGATGATCTTCGCCGCTTCCTCGTGGGTGCGCGACGGCTTGTAGACGCGGCGGCAGATCAGCGCGTCGTAGACGTCGGCGACGGCCATGATGCGGGCCGGGATCGGGATTTCCTCGCCGGACACGCCCTGCGGGTAGCCGCTGCCGTCCCACTTCTCCTGGTGGCCGTAGGCGATGTCCTTGGCCATCTCCAGGAACTCGACGCCGCTGTCGAGATCCTCGAGCGCGGCCTCGATCGCGTCACGACCCAGGGTCGTATGCGTCTTCATGATCTCGAATTCTTCGTCCGTCAGCTTGCCCGGCTTTAGCAGGATGCGGTCGGGGATGCCGACCTTGCCGATGTCGTGCAGCGGCGCCGACTTGAACAGCATCTCGATGTTGCGCTCCGTGCAGAACTGGCGGAAGCGCGGGTGGCCGCGCAGGCGCACGGCCAACGCACGCACGTAGTGCTGTGTGCGGCGGATGTGGTTGCCGGTCTCGTTGTCGCGCGTTTCCGCCAGCGAGGCCATCGCCCTGATCGTCACGTCCTGGATGACCGACACCTCGTGGGTGCGCTTGCGCACCTCCCTCTCGAGGAAGTCGTTCTGGTGCTGCAGGAACTCGCGCACGGTCTTGAGCTGCAGGTGGTTGCGCACCCGCGCCAGGGTGATCGACGGGCTGATCGGCTTGGTGATGTAGTCGACTGCGCCCAGGTCCAGGCCCTTGCGCTCGTCGTCGATGCCGGTCATCGCGGTCAGGAAGATCACCGGGATGTCGCGGGTGGCGGTGTCCGCCTGCAATTGCTGCATCACCTGGTAGCCGTCCACGTCCGGCATCATGATGTCGAGCAGGATCAGGTCCGGCTTCGGGTCGGATCGCGCGATCTGCAGCCCGCGCGGGCCGCTTGGCGCCAGCTTGACCTTGTATTCATCGCGCAGCAACTCGCTCATCAGCGAGAGGTTCTCGGGGGTGTCATCCACGACCAGAATGTTCGGCCTGCTTTCAATCTCGTCCATAAACACTCCTTTCGGCTCCCGGATGCCCGCGCGCCCGGATCATCGCGCCGGCGGGGACGGGCCTTGTCGTGTGGCCGGGGCCGGCATGCGTGGATCGGGTCTGTTTCTTACCATTGCTGCACTTCCTGTCCGAACTCTAGCAGAGGACTGCGATGCGATCGCTGCATGCGCTTGCAAGCGCTGCTTGTGTGCCAGGCCGGGCAGGACCATCCGCCGGTGGGGGCTGGTGTCCGGGTCCACGGCGCAGCCGCGCAACCTGGCGAAGTCGGTCGCGGTGGCGTGATCCTCCCGCGGGCGCCCCGCCCGCGGGTGCGTCGATGGGATCGGCCAAGCCTCATTGGCTGCCTTGCCGGCCCCGGGCGTCGTGCGCGATCCCACCGGCATTGGCGCGTGATTCGAGCTCGTACAGCCGCCACAGCAGCCATGTATTCGAGAGCAGGGTGAGGCCCAGGAACGCGACCGCCACGGCCGCATAGTTCGGCATGCTGCGCCGGGTCGCGCCACAGTGGAGGCAGGCAACGGCCAGCGTGCTGGTTTGCGCCTTGCATTCCTTGCAGATCACCATCGTCATCGTGTTGTTCCCCGGTAAGCGTTGAAGGTCAAGGGCGCCGTGCGGCCCCTGTTCGTCTGGATGTGTCGCCCCTTTCGCGAACCGCGTGGCCCGCGCCCGAAACCTCGCACAGATGATTAGGGTCGTTCCTCTAAATGGGGCATCGGACCGGCGCATACTGGCCGCGCTCCCCATCGCTGGATCGCATGCCGGGAGGAGGGACGATGCTGCGGGCGCTCTGCTTGTTGCTGTGCTTGCTTGCTGTCGCGGGCGATGCGGATGCCCGTGACGCGACGCCGCGCGACGCCGCCGTCGAAGCGGCGATGGCCCTGCCGGACGAACTGCGCCGCATGCTGCCGGCCGACGCCACCAACCGGCGGATCGATGACGCCATCCGCACGCAGGCACTGGTCGATTTCATGATCGCCGACGACGGCCTGGCCCTGCGTTACCAGGAACAGCCCACCTACGGCATCGCCGAAAGTTTCGCGCGCCGGCGGGTCAACTGCCTGTCGTTCACGATGCTGTTCGTCGCGATGGCGCGCGCTGTCGGCATCCCCGCGTACGCGCAGGCCTCCGAGGATGCGCTGGCGATGCGCATGCAGGACGGGACCCTGTTCCGCGCCACCCACGTCAATGCCGGCGTGCTGATCGATGGCGCGCGTCATTCGGTCGATGTCGGCTGGCGCGGGGTGGCGGCCGGGCGCGACCCGCGGAGGATTTCGGATGCACGCATGGTGGCCCTGCTGCACAACAACCACGCCGTCGAGCACCTGCTGCAGGGCGAGCACGCGGCCGCTACCGATGCGATCGAAGCAGCGCTGGCATTGAACGCCTCCAGCGCGACGATCTGGAGCAATGCGGGCGTGGTGCATGCGCGCTCCGGCCGCCGCGGGGACGCGGAACGCGCGTACCTGCGCGCCGTCGCCCTGCAGCGGAACCACATCGGCGCGCTGTCGAACCTGGTGGGATTCTTCCGCAGCGGCGGCGATCCGGCGCGGGCTGCCATCTACGAGCAGCGCCTGCAGCGCGCGCAGGCGCTGGATCCCTTTTCGCAGTTCCTGATCGGCCAGTCGCGGGCGGAAGCGGGCGTGCCTGCCGACGCGATCGTCCACTACCGGCGCGCGATCCGCATGCTGCCGCAGGAACCGCAGTTCCACCGCAGCCTGGCGGAGGCCTACCAGGCGCTTGGCGACCTGGCCGAGGCCGAGCGTGCGCGCGAACGCGCGAGCCTCCTCGAGAGGCGGCAGGAAGCACGACAGGGCATCCGCGAGGCCGATGATCCCGGCCCGGGTTGATCGCCCCATCGCGCATCGGCGGAAAAAGAAGGGCCCGGCATCCCTGCCGGGCCCCTGCGTCCTTGCGCTACCGCTCCGTAGTCGAATCGATCAGTTCGGCTGCCAGCGCAGGCTGAGCGCGAACTCGCGGCCCGGTTGCGCGTACCAGGCGCTGGTGGCGTAGTCGCGGTCGAAGGCGTTGACCAGGTTGGCCTGCAGCGTCCAGGCGGGAGAGAAGCGCCAGGACACGCGCGCGTCCACCGTGCCGTAGCCACCGACGCGCAGGGTGTTCGCCACGTCGTCCCAGCGCGCCGCTTCGGCGATGCCGCTGACACCGAAGCCCCAGTCGCCGAGGTCGCGGTCGAGGTCCAGGCGCGCGCTTTGCCGTGGACGCCGCGCCAGCCGCTTGCCATGGTTGGGGCCGGCGCTGAGGTTGCGTGCATCCAGCGCGCCGACCTGCCCGCGCAAATCCCAACCGGCCAGTCGTGCGGTCGCCACCAGTTCGATGCCGCGGATGCGCGCCTCGTCGACATTGTTGGGCGCGAAGATGCTGCTGTCGTAGGCGATCAGGTCATCGACCCGGGTCTGGTAGGCATTGCCCTGCAGCGACCAGCTGGCGCCCTCGCGGCGCAGCGAAAGCTCGGTGCTGCGCGACGCCTCGGGCTTGAGCAGCGGATTGCTGAACCCCGGGTAGTACAACTCGTTGAAGCTCGGTGCCTTGAACGCGGTGGCGTGGCTGGCGGTCACCCGCCACCCTTGGCCGAAGCCCATGCCCCAGGCGATGCCGCCGGTGGTGTGGCCGCCGAACTGGTCGTTGTCGTCGCGGCGCGCACTGAGCTGCAGGTCGTGCGCGCCGAACCTGCCCTGGTATTGCATGAACAACGCGCGATTGCCGCGTTCGCGCGCGAACGGCGACCACGGGTCGATCACGTCGGCGCGGTCGCGCAGCCAGTCGAAGCCGGCGGTCAGCACCTGGCCGGTGGCGACGGTGAAGTCGCCCTGCAGGTTCGCGCTGTCGCGGGTGGTGGTGTAGCGGTTGGCGAAGCTGGCGCCGATGTAGTTGTCGGAGTCGTCGGTGTTGCGGCCGGCGGTGAGCTTGAGCGCCACTGCTTGCGACGGCGTCCAGCGCACGCTGCCGCCGACCACCTGCTGGACGATGTCGGAGTTGTCCGCGTAGTCGCCGTCGTAGTCGTTGTGGCCTTCGGCGCGGAAGGCGCGCGCGTCGAGTTGCCAGGCCTCGCCCGGCGCGAAGTCCGCGCGCACGGTGGCGCTGTTGTTGCGGTAGCCATCGCGATCCAGGTGCGTGCCCGGTTCGATGAAGCAGCCGGCGCCTTCCCACGTGGCCGGGTTGTAGAAGCCGAGGCAGGCATTGATGCCGTCGGTGGACTGGTGGGCCATGTCCACGCCCACGCCACCGCGCGCGGCGCGCAGGTCGATGCCGGCCGACGCCTCGAGCAGGCCGTGGCTGCCGGCACCGATGCGCCCGCGACCATGCACGCCTTCGCCTCCGGCGGCGCGACGGGTGAACACCTGGATCACGCCCCCGATCGCATCCGCGCCGTACAGCGACGAGCGCGGCCCGCGCACGATCTCGATGCGCTCGATCTGCGACAGCGGGATGTCCTGCAGCGACGTCAGGCCCGAGGTCGACGAACCCACGCGGACGCCATCGACGAGGAACAGGGTGTGGTCGGATTCGGTGCCGCGCAGGAACAGCGTGCTGAGCTTGCCCATACCGCCCTGGTTGACGATGGTGATGCCGGCGCGGCCGCGCAGCAGTTCCGGCAGCGAACGCGCGCTGCTGGCATCGATCTGCTCGCGGTCGATCACCTCGACCGCGGCCAGCGCGGCGTCGGCGGTGATCGCGGTGCGGGTGGCGGTGACCACCAGGTTGTCGAGGTCCTTGGCGTCGCGGTCTTGCGCGAAGGCGGGGGACGGCACGGACAGCGCCGGGATCGAGCAGGCGAGTGCGAGTGCGGTGGTGCGGAAACGGATGTTGCGCGATTGCATGGCGGTTCTCCGGCGCGCACGCCCGCGCGCCCAACAGGGAAGGGCGGTTGAGGTACGACGGAAAACGGACGGGCGGATGAAGAAACGCATGCGCGACGTCGCGCAATGCCCGCCGCATCGCAACCTGACTGCTCCTGGGCCGGTCTCCGGGCTCGCGGGCGGAACGTCGTGCCCGTGCAGGACATGTCGTTCCCGCCTGGCGCCTTCCCATGCGTGCATCGAGTCGATGCGTGCACAGTGGCGGATGCCAGGCTTGTCTCGCTTACCGTTGCGGGGGCAGCGCCGGACTGGATGCGCAGGGCGCGTCGTCACCGGCTTCCCGTTTCAATCCTTGGGCGGAGGCCGTCGGATCACCCTGAAGCGCGCGCAGTGTACGGGGGAAATGGGGTCAGAGTGAATTTTTCGCCGACCCTGCCCGGGTTATCGGCGGACTGGATCGAAGAATTTCACTCTGACCCCATTTGCTGGCTACTCGGAAACGTTCGGCCCGCCGCGGTCGTCGTCGAACAGGCCGAACGCGGCCATGCTGGTGTCTTCGTGTTGGGTGGTCGTCACCGGGCCTGCGGCAGGCCGGCCGCGGGGTGGCGGCAACAGGGCGATGGCGGCTTCGGCGGCCTGCACGAGTTCGGTGCGACGGGCTTCCGGCACTTCCTGCCAGTGGCAGTCCCGAAGCGCGCCTTCCAGCGAATACAGCAGGTTGAGGCTGGGCTTGAAGCCGGCGCGGCGCACCTTCATGAAGGCGTCGACGGGGCCGATCGCGGCCAGGTCTTCCAGCGAGCGCAGGCCGACCTGGCGCAGCCAGGCGGCGGATTTCGGGCCGATGTTGCGTAGCTTGGGCGCGGTTGTACTCACTGCAGCGACTCCAGGAACGCCTTGGCGATCGCCTCCAGGCCTTGCTGGTCTTCAACGGAAAAGCGCGCGGGCAACGGACTGTCGAGGTCGAACACGCCGACCAGCCCGCCGTCGGCATCGACCAGCGGCACCACCAGCTCCGATTTGCTCGCGGAGTCGCAGGCGATGTGGCCGGGGAAGGCGTGCACGTCGTCGATCCGCTGGGTTTCCCGGGTGCGCGCGGCCGCGCCGCACACGCCCTTGTCGAGCGGGATGCGCACGCAGGCGGGCAGGCCCTGGAACGGGCCGACCACCAGCTCGCTGCCATCATGGAAATAGAAGCCGACCCAGTTCAGCCCGGGCAGCGCGTGGTAGACCAGCGCGGACAGGTTGGCGGCGTTGGCGATGCGATCGCGTTCGCCATGCAGCAGGGCGCGCGCCTGTTGCAGCAGCTGCGCGTACTGTTCCGGCGTGCTGCCGGTGAGCGGGATGGTCGAGAAACTCATGGCCGCGAGTGTAGCAACCGGATGGTTGCGCATTACCATCGACGCGGGAACCACGGGGCGCTGCGATGGATCTGTCCAAACTGCCGGTCGATGGAGGCGTTCGCCAGCGTGGCCAGCAGGTCACCCGGCTGGAGACCTTCGTCGATGCCGCGTTCGCGTTCGCGATGACGCTGCTGGTGGTGTCCTTCGACGCCATGCCGGAGAGTTTCGACCAGCTTTACGATGCATTGCGACGGCTGCCCGCGTTCCTCGCCGGCTTCGCCATCCTCGCGATGTTCTGGCACGCCCATCATCGCTTCAGCAGGCGCTTCGGGCTGGAGGACACCACCATCCTGATGGCCAGCATGCTGCTGGTCGCGGCCACCCTGTTCTACGTCTATCCGCTGCGGATGGTGATGTCCGCGGCGATGGGTTTCTTCACCGGTGGCTGGGCACCCAGCGAGTTCAAGGTGCAGAGTTTCCTCGAGTTCCGCCTGATCTTCGTGATCTATGGGGTGGGGTTCGCGGTGCTGGCATCGATCATCGCCTGGATGAACCTGCATGCGCTGCGCAGGGCCGACCTGTTGCGACTGGATGCGGCAGAGCGCCTTGCCGCGGAGTCCGAGGTGGCACTGAACCTGGTGCTGATCGCTTGCGCCAGCGCCTCGGTCGCGGTCGCGTTGCTGATCCCGCCGAGCATCGGCTGGATGCAGGCGCTGCCGGGTTCGCTCTACGGCCTGCTCGGCATCGCCATGCCGGTGCTCGGGATCCGCTACGCCAGGCGCATCCAGGCGTTGGCGGATGTGCGCGGGGCAGGCTGATGTTCTCGGTCTACGTCACCGGCACCGACACCGGCATCGGCAAGACGCTGGCGAGTTGCGCGCTGCTGCATGCGTTGCGCGGGCACGGCCTGCGCGCCGCCGGGATGAAGCCGGTCGCCAGCGGTTGCGAACGCATCGAGGGCGAGTGGAAGAACGCCGATGCGCTGGCGTTGCAGGCCGCGGGTGAACGCGGCATCGCCTACGCGGACATCAATCCGTTCGCGCTGGAGCATCCGCTGGCGCCCGAGCTTGCCGCGCGCGACGCCGGCGTTGAAGTCGCCTTGCCGGCGATCCTCGCCGCGCATGCGCGACTTGCCGAACAGGCGGACGCAGTGGTCATCGAAGGCGTCGGTGGCTGGGCCGCGCCGCTGTCGGCATCGTTGATGCAGGCCGACCTGGTGCGCGTGCAGCGCATGCCGGTGCTGCTGGTGGTCGGCTTGCGATTGGGTTGCCTCAACCATGCGCTGCTGAGTGCCCGGGCAATTGCCGCCGACGGTGCGCACCTGGCCGGCTGGATCGCGTCGCACGTCGATCCGGCGATGGAGCGTGTCGATGACAACCTCGCGATGCTTCGAGAGCGGCTGCCCGCGCCGTGCTGGGGCGTGCTGCCGCACGCGCCCGATGCGGATCCCGCGACGATGGCGCGGCATCTGCGAATTCCGATGCTGGCGGAATGACGCGAACGGCGATCAACCGTGTCGCGGTTCCGGCGGCGGCAGCGACGCGACCTCGCCTTCGATCGCCTTCTCGTGGTCGGCGTCGTGCGCATGGTCGCCGGCCAGGTACAGGTAGAACGCCGGCAGCACGAACAGGGTGAACAGCGTGCCGATGGTCATCCCGGACACGATCACCACGCCCATCGAGAAACGCGAGGCCGCGCCCGGGCCCGTGGCGATCAGCAGCGGCACCATCGCGAAGACCAGTGCCGCAGTGGTCATCAGCACCGGGCGCAGGCGGATGCTGGTGGCTTCCTCGATCGCCTCGCGCTTGGACAGGCCGCGCTCGACCTGCAGCTTGTTGGCGAACTCCACGATCAGGATGCCGTGCTTGGAGATCACGCCGACCAGCGTCACCAGGCCGACCTGGGTGTAGATGTTGATGCTCATGCCGGGCAAGGCCTCGATGCCGGCGAACTGCAGGATGTTGGCCAGCAGTGCCAGCACGTTCAGCGCCAGCAATGCGCCGCAGATCGCCATCGGCACCGTGAGCAGCATGATCAGCGCGTCGCGGAAACTCTCGAACTGCGCCGACAGCACCAGGAAGATCACCACCAGCGCCAGCGCGAGGGTCAGCAGCATCGCCGAGCCTTCCTGCTTGAACTGCCGCGATTCGCCGGCGTAGTCCACCGAATAACCTTGCGGCAGCACCTCTTTCGCGGCCTGGTCGAGGATCGCCAGCGCCTCGCCCTTGCTCACGCCGGGGCGCGGGGCGAAGGTCAGGGACACTGCGTTGAGCTGCTGGAAGCGCTTCAGCGACTGCGGCTGCGTGCTCTCCTTCAGCGTGACGATGGTCGACAGCGGGATCAGTTCGCCATCGCGGGTGCGCGTGTAGTAGTTGTCGAGCGCGCTGGCGTTGAGGCGGTCGCTGCGCTGCACCTGCGGGATCACCAGGTACGAGCGGTTCTGCATCGCGAAGCGGTTGGAATAGCCGCCGGAAAGCATCGCCGCCATGTCCGCGGCCAGCGTGCGCATGTCGATGCCGAGCGTCGCCGCCTTGTCGCGATCGACGTTGACCTCGATCTGCGGCTTGTCGATCTTTAGGTCCTTGTCGAGGAAGATGAAGCGCTTGCTCGCCATCGCCTTCTGCAGGATCTGGTCGGCCAGTTCCGCCAGCTGGCTGAGCTCGCCGACGCCGCCGATCACGAACTCACCGCCGCCGGCACCACCGCCCGCGCTGGGCAGCGAAGGCGGCACCAGCGCGAACACGTTCAGGCCGGTGACCTGCGACATCTTCGGCTGCAAGTCCTGCTGCAGCACCTGGTTGGTCGAACGCGAGCGCTCGCTCCACGGCTTGAGCACGAAGCCGGCCATCGCGCTGGGGCTGGCGCCGCCGCCGCTGCCGCCGAAGCCGCCGTTGAACAGGAAGTAGTCCTGCACTTCGGGGACGCCCTTGGCGATCCGGGTGACTTCCTCGGTGTAGCGTTCCACGTAATCGAGCGTCGCGGTGGGATCGGCGCTGGCCACCGAGAAGATGAAGCCCTCATCTTCCAGCGGCGCCTGTTCCTTGGGCGCGCTGGTGTACAGGAAGGCGCAGCTGACCAGCACGATCGCACCGAACGCCGCGATCACCGACTTGGTGTCGAGCGCGCCGTGCAGCTTGCGCTGGTAGCCCAGGCGCAGCGCCTCGAACTTCTGGTCCAGCCACAGTTCCAGCTTGCCCTTCGGATGTTCCGGATCGTGCGCGATCAGGATCCGCGAACTCATCATCGGGGTCAGGGTCAGCGCGATCACGCCGGACAGCAGCACCGCGCCGGCCAGGGTGAAGGCGAACTCGGTGAACAGCACGCCGGTGAGGCCGCCCTGGAAGCCGATCGGCAGGTACACCGCGATCAGGGTGGTGGTCATCGCCACCACCGGCCAGGCCAGTTCGCGCGCGCCGCGGATCGAGGCGTCGAGCGGCGTCATGCCCTCCTCGATGTGGCGGTGGATGTTCTCCAGCACGATGATCGCGTCGTCGACCACGATGCCGATCGCCAGCACCATCGCCAGCAGGGTCAGCAGGTTGATGGTGAAGCCCATCAGCAGCATCAGGAACAACGCGCCGATCAGCGACAACGGAATCGTCACGGCGGGGATCAGCACGCTGCGCAGCGAACCGAGGAACAGGAAGATCACCACGATCACGATGACCAGCGCTTCCACGATCGTGCTGATGACCTCGTTGATCGCGTCCTGGATCGCCTCGGTGCTGTCGTACGGAATGGTCGCCTTGATGCCCTGCGGCAGCTGCGGGACGATCTCGCCGTCCCACACCTTGCGCACTTCCTTGATCACGTCCAGCGAATTCGCGTCGGGGGCGACGAACACGCCCATGAAGGTGGCGGACTCGCCGTTGATGCGCACCGAGGTGCCGTAGCTTTCGGATCCCAGCACCACGTCGGCGATGTCGCCCAGGCGCACGATGGCGCCGTCCTGTTCGCGCACCACCAGCTTGCGGAATTCGTCGGCGTTGCGCAGGTCGGTGCGCGCGGTCATGTCGATCGCGACCATCTGGCCCTTGGTGGAGCCCACCGCGGCCAGCACGTTGTTCGACGACAGCGCGTTGGAGACGTCGCTGGCGGTGACCTTGTACGCGGTCATCCGGTCCGGCTTCAGCCAGATGCGCATGGCGAAGGTGCCGGCGCCGAGGATGTCCGCGCGCTGCACGCCGTCGATGGTGACCAGCTTCGGCTGGATCACCCGGGTGATGTAGTCGGTGATCTGGTTGTTGTCGAGGGTGTCGCTGGCCAGCGACACGTACATCGCCGCGATCTGCTGGCCCTGCTGCAGGTCGATCACCGGCGCTTCCGACTCGGCCGGCAGCTGGCCGCGCATCTTGTTGACCTTGGCCGAGATCTGGGTGAGCGCCTCGCTGGGATCCTTGTCCAGCTGGATGTAGGCCTGGATCGTGCTGAAGCCGGCGGCGCTGGTCGAGGTCAGGTAGTCGATGCCCTCGGCGCTGGCGATCTCGCGCTCCAGCGGCGTGGTGATGAAGCCCTGGATCAGGTCGGCGTCGGCGCCGAAGTAGGTCGTGCTGATGTTGACGACCGCATTGCGCATCTCCGGGTACTGGCGCACGTTCAGTTCGCTGAAGGCGCGCAGCCCGAACAGCAGGATGAACAGGCTGACCACGAGCGCCAGCACCGGTTTCCTGATGAAGAGATCGGTGAATTTCATGGGTGTCTTCTCCCGCTCGGCCGCACGCGGCGAGGGTCGGTGGGGCGCCCGGCGACGTGCCGCGCGCTCGACGATTCAGGCAACGATGGCCAGTGGTGGCCCATCAACGGTTTTCGGGCGTGGGATCCGCGTCCGAGGCCGGCTGGATGGCGTCGTTGATGGTGACCTCGGCGTCGTTGCGCAGCTTCAGCAGGCCGCTGGTCACGACCTGTTCGCCGGCCTTGAGCCCCTCGGTGACCACCACCAGGTCGCCCTGGGTCGCGCCGGTCTTGATGAAGCGCTGCTTGACGATCAGCTTGTCGCCGGTCAGCGCCTTGCCCTGCATGTCCTTCTCGCCCGGCTTGCGCGCGGTCTTGCCGATCACGAACACCGCGTTTCCGTACGGGTTGAAGCTCACTGCGGTCTGCGGGATCACCAGCACGTCGCGCTCGCCGCCCAGCGCGAAGCCGACCTTGGCGAAGCTGCCGGGGCGCAGCGCGCCGTCCGGGTTCTGGAACGTCGCCTGGGCCTTGAAGTTGCGCGTGCTCGGGTCGACCTGCGATTCCATCGCGGTGATGCGGCCGTCGAACAGCCGGCCCGGCAGCGCATCCACGCTGGCGCGCACCTGGGTGCCCTCGATCACCTTGCCGATCTGCTGCTCCGGCATGCTGAAGTCCAGGTAGATGGGATCCAGCTGCTGCAGGCTGACCATGGCCGCGCCCGGCGCCACGTACTGGCCCAGGTTGACCTTGCGCAGGCCGAGCACCCCGGTGAACGGCGCGCGGATGGTCTTCTGCGCGATCAGCGCGCGTTGCGCCTCGACCTGGGCACGTGCGCTTGCCGCCGCGGCGACGCGCGTCTGGACCTCGTCCAGCGAGACCAGCTTGTCCGCGCTCAGCTGCTGCCACCGCTGCGCCTGCACGCTGGCGAGCTTGGCGGAAGTCTCCAGGGCGTTGAGCGTGGCCTCCTCGTTGGCGGTGTTCAGGCGCACCAGCACGGTGCCGGCGGACACCCGCTGTCCGGGCGCGAACTCGATCGCCCGGACCACGCCGCCCGCCTCGGTGGTGACGTCGGTGCCATTGATCGCGACGAAGGTGCCCACCGACTCGCCGTTGTCGCTCCAGCGCTGGGTCTTGGCGACGTAGGAGCTCACCGCGACTGCAGGCTGCGGCATGTTGTCGAAGAAGTCATTCGTCCCTTTCGCGAAGAACGACTTGGCTGCGAACACGCCGCCGAACACGACGACGACCCCGACCAGCATCAGGACCCAGCGAAGGGTGGCGTTGGGCTTGCGCTTGGTGGGTGATTTCGACATGGGGGACCTTGAGCGAATGATATTGAACTGCGCAGTCCACTATTTTGCGCCTGAAAGCGAGGGCGACGCAATCGTGACCGACGGCACGGTATCGCCTGCCCTGTGTGGTACGACGCATGGCCGGCGCGCTGTTCGACATCTCCCGCGAACTTCGCGGATGGGGCGTGGGGCAGGGATAGGCGCGATCCGGTCACTCCTATCCCGGCTCGGCGTGTCGACGGAACCCGTTGACCTGCCGGACACCCCCAGCGGATCGAAGGCACAAAAAACCCGGCAGCGTGAAGCTGCCGGGTTGGGGTTCGCAGGGCCCGAGGGAGGGAGCGTGCCCTGCGAGGTGACGCGGTTCCCGCGATTACTTCTTCGAGGCGGTCTTGGTGACCTTCTCGACTTCGGCCTGGGCCTGCGCGGTGGCCTTCTCGAACTGGCCCTTGGCCAGCGAGCCGATGGCTTCGTTGGTCTTCACGGTGTTCGCGAACACTTCCTGCGCGGTGCCGAAGCTGCGCTCGGTGGCGGCGCGGGCGATCTGCGCGCCCTTCGGCAGCACCGACTTGAAGCCTTCGACGTCACGCACTTCGATGAGCTCGTTCCAGAACGCGAAGGCGGCGCTGGTGTTCTCTTCGAACGTGGCCAGCTGCAGGCCGAAGGCCTTCTGGGCATTGTCGAGGGCGAGGCGGTTGGCGTTGGCGGCAACGTCGGCGAACTGGCTGGTCGCCTTGGTGAACTGGTCGTTGAACTGATACATGGCGGAGTCCTGCTTGGTCACGCCGGCAGGGATTGCCGGTTTGTGCGGTGCACCATATTCCTCTTCATGTTGCGACGCAACATTTCGCCGACGAACGGTTCCGGACGGTTCATCTTCGTGGACAGGGAATGCCGCGCGCGCCGGGGTCGTCAGCCGGTGCCGCCGCGTCGTCGATCCCCAAGCAGGGCAGGGCGCCCGGCCATCGGCATCTCCGCGGCGGGATGCGGGACAGCGTCGGTGCCGGCGACCTCGCGGGCGAACGGCGCGAGGTGGGTGAGCGCGCGCGCATAGACGCTGCGCTTGAAGGTCACCACGTGCGCCATCGGGTACCAGAAATCGACCCAGCGCCAACTGTCGAACTCGGGTTTGTCGGTCAGGTCCAGCTTGAGGTCGTCTTCGCCGCCACGGAAACGCAACAGGAACCACACCTGCTTCTGGCCGATGCAGACCAGCCGGTCCTGGCGGCGGACCGCCCGCGCAGGGAGCCGGTAGCGCAGCCAGCCCGGTGTCACCCCGAGCACGTCGACATGCTCGGGCCGCAGGCCGGTTTCCTCGCGCAATTCCCGATACATCGCCTCGAGCGGCGTCTCGTCGGTGTTCATCCCGCCCTGCGGGAACTGCCAGCCATCCCGGTGCACGCGGCGTGCCCAGAACACCCGTCCATCCTCGTGCATCAGCACGATGCCCACGTTGGGGCGAAACCCGTCCGGATCGATCACGATGCGGACTCCCGAAATTCGCAGGGCAATGCCCTAATGGCTTCGACTCTGCCAGCGCGGCAGGCGGGGGGCAAGCGATGCAGGCCTGATTGACGCGGTGCCGCCGGACATGAATAATTCCGGGTTCTGCGCCGGCTATGTAGCTCAGCCGGTTAGAGCACAGCACTCATAATGCTGGGGTCGGTGGTTCGAGTCCACCCATAGCCACCAGTCGCGCGCAGAGAGTCGGTAAGCCCCTGAATCCACGGGGCTCTGCCGAGCAAAAGGCCCAACACAGCCCCACGTTACGGGGAGTGTTACGGCAAGTGTTACGACGGCGCGGCACCTCCTACATCTCCCGCACCTTTGTCCCTGCCGAGCCAAGACGGCTTGTCGGGCGGGACGAGTTTGTCCGAAGCTGCGCACAGCAGACTCGGAGCAAGCCGAACACCGGCGCGCGCTCTGGGAGGCTCACCTAGGAACCTTCCTCCCTACTACTGCCTGCCTCATCCATTCGGCCTCCGCGGTGCAGCGCTTCTTCCGCGCTGATTCCAAGCCCGGGTCCATCGCCTTCGACGGTCAACGCCATGCAGTCAGGCCCGGCCGTACCTCCGATGAAGGCCTGGCGTCTGGCGAAGCGCGTCGCATTCTCCAGGAGAGCACCCGCCACCTCCATGAGGTCATCGTTTGCGATGGGCAGTCGCATCGCCTCGACGATAGCCAAGCTATAGACCAGCGCCGCGGTTCTTCAGCTGACCGGCCTTTATGACAACCTGATGCGGCACTGGGCCGATACCTGGCGCTCAGTGGTGAGTGCCTCGCCGCCGATCGATGGGGCTCATCTCCCCGTGGCTTGGGAGAATCGGGCATCGAAACATCGAGGGCGAGGCGGCACGCTAGGCTGTGGGAGTCAGATCCCAGGCAATCTGCACCGCCGATCCACCCACTGTGTCGAGCCGAAGTTGCGCCCCGTGGCGCTGGACGATGCGCGACACTATCGAGAGGCCGAGCCCACTTCCAAAGCCCAATGCTCCAGGCGACCGGTAGAAGCGTTCCAGCACACGATCCCGTTCCTGCACCAGGGCAGTGCCCGTCCGGCGCGTGCGCGGTGCCTCAGAGGATGCCGGGGATACGCATCGCCAGCGCGGCCGCTTCCGCGGCGCAATCCTTGCTCGGCTTCAAGCCCTTTGCCTTGGCCTTGGCCACGTCGGCCGTGGCGAGGCTCACATCCTGCCGATACGCGGCGTTGTTCTGGAGCAACGCGAAGGTTGCGGCGGCCATCACCTTGCCTTCGATGATGTCGCTTTGCCAGTGCGCGTTGCATACCACGCGGCTTTCGCCGTAGGCGAGCCCACGGGCGAACAAGGCATCGGCATTGGCCGGGGATACTTGCGCCAACACCAAGGCTTGGGTCCAGCCTATGGCGGTATGCCCGGACGGGTAGGAGCCATTCTTGCGCAGGCTTTCCTCGTCATGCGGCAGGCAGGTGCCTTCATTGTGGGCCACGAAGGGACGCACACGCTGGTAATGGACCTTGGCGCCACGGGTGGACAGGCTGCCGTCCGAGAGCGTGCGCCTGAGCAGGCGCGCTAGGTTGGGTGTGTCGGTCTGGTTCACAGGCACGCCCAGTGCGCAGCTGAAGGTCTGCAGCATGCTGGGCTTGATCAATTCTGCATCCACCGCCGCCAGTTCCCACCGTGGCGAGCCCTTGAGCTTGGCCGCTGCCGCACGCACGGCTTCATCATTGGCGAATGCCGCGCTTCCCGGTGTAGGTGGGGGAGGCAGCATGGCAAGGCTGTCGGCGCGTTCCGCGTCCTGCAGGTAGCCGACCAGCACGCCGGGGGCCCGCTCAGGCACCGGTGCCTGAGCATCTGCGGACGTGGAAGTAGGCGAAGACGCGCACGCGCCTAACCCCAGAAGTCCCGTTGCGGCGACTGCGAACAATACCTGTGTCGTGTGGCTCATGGTCTGCTCCAATGCTCCGGCTGCTGCATTTGATTGAGCAGCGATACCGTTTCGGCGTGTGTTGGCAGCGAAGCGAAGGCGCCGTAGCGTGTCACCGCGAGTGCGCCGCAGGCAGAGGCGTATCGCAGCGCTTGCTCCAGCGCCGACGGGGTCGCCAGTAGGCCATCGAAACCGCGCGCGTCGATATTGTGACCCTGCAGCTGCGACAGCAATCCACCAATGAAAGCATCACCCGCAGCGGTCGAGTCGACCACCTTGACCGTGCATGCGGCGAGTTCACCACTGCGCTCGCGTGTGTGCCAGCGCAGGGGGGCACCGCCATCAGTGATCACCACCAGCCGTGCCGAGCGCAGCAATCGTTCGATGACATGGTCGTCGTCGTGGCGACCTTCTTTCAGGAATTCCAGTTCCTCGCGCGCAAGCTTGATGAGGTCTGCTGCTTCCAGCGCTTGCCACAACACCGGAAGTACAGGCGTGGCGTTTGGCCACAGCGCTGGGCGCAGGTTCAGGTCGAGGCTTGCCAGCGCATTGCTTGCGCGCGCCCGCGCCATGCCCGACAGGGTTGCCTCGGCGATGCCGGGATCGGTCAGGCTGTTGCTGCAGGCATGGAAGATGGTGGCCTCGGCAAAGCAGCCATGGTCGAAATCGGTGGGGCGGAAGAGCAGATCGGCGGCGGGCGGGCGATAGAAGCTGAAACTGCGCTCGCCTTGAGCATCCAGCGAGACGAAGGCCAGCGCGGTATTCGCGTTTCCAGTCCGGCGCACGTAGCGCGTGCCGACCCCAGCCTCACGCAGGCTTTGCAGCAGGAAATTGCCGAACATGTCTTCGCCCAACATGCCGACGAATTCGCAACGACCCCCCAGCTTGGCAACCGCCACGGCTGCGTTCGCCGGAGCGCCACCTGCGAATTGGCGGAACGTCGGGGCTTCCGATTGCGCCGGGGTTGAGGCCAGGAAATCGATCAGCGCTTCGCCGAAGCAGACAATGGTATTGGGAGAACTCATCGGGCAATGCTCGTGTCAGGGAACGACGACGCGATGCGCGCAGGGATTGCGGGGTCGCTCGAGTGACTGCCACGTCCGCCGTACCTCCCGCCCGTCAGTCCGTCGACCATTCGCATGCTCGTGACAAGGTGGGACGTCCCAAACTGGGATCTCGGTCCCGCCGCGATCGTCCTGTTGGGTTCGCTTGCTCCAAGGAGGCATTACCTGCCTTCGATGTAATGCGTCATGGCGGCCTCAGCCCCCCGGTCCCAGACCATTTCGAGTGCATCCGCGAAGGCCGTCGCGAACTGGCGATTGTCCGCCAGCTCCCCATAGATCTCGCGCATTCCAATCCAGCGGGAAGGATCTGTCCTTGCCTCGCGGGCTGTCGCCGACAGCGCTTCCCAGTTGGGATCGTTTGGCGCGATCGTTCGCCCTTGCTCATCGACACCGTAGCAATACCGGCACCATAGCGCGCTTTCCAGGATCAAGCCCATGGGCATGGTGCCGATCGCGATGTTGTCGCGAATCGAGGGGATGATGAATTTCGGTTGCCGGTTGGAACCATCGAGGCACAGGCGCTGCACGGTGTCGGCGACTTCGGGATTGGAGAATCGCTCGATGATCAGCCGCTTGTAGTCAAGCAGGTCTTGGCCCGGGACCATTGGTACGACGGGCAGTATCTCCTCGGATTCCACCTTGTCGAGGAAGGCGACAATCGTCTTGTCGGCCATCGCCTCATGCACGTACTCGATGCCCTTGATCCCGCCGGCATAGGCGATGACCGCATGGCCTCCATTGAGGATGCGGATCTTCATCGTCTCGAACTCGTGGACGTGGCGGGTGAAAGTAACGCCGACCTTCTCGAGGGCCGGGCGCCCTGCCGGAAACCGGTCTTCCAGCACCCATTGACGGAACGGTTCGCACGTCACCGGTACAGGGTCTTCCGCGAGGCCGAGCGTCGCCGCGATGGCCCGTTCGCGCGGCCCCGTCGCTGGCGTGATTCGGTCGACCATTCCGTTCGGGAAACCGACCTCATTGGCGATCCAGTCCGCGCTATCGGGATCGGACAGGCGGGCGAGTCCAACGATCGCGGCCTTCGCAACGTTACCGTTGCCTGGCAGGTTGTCGCAGGAAAGCACGGTGAAAGGCGGGATGCCGGCGTTACGACGGGCTTTCAGCGCGGCGATGATCGCGCCGAATGCCGTGACAGGCTGGTCCGGGCTCCTGCTGTCCGCGACGATGTCGGGCGCAGTGGGATCGAACAGGCCGGTCGCGGGATTGATGTAGTAGCCACCCTCGGTGACGGTCAGTGAAACGATGCGGATTTCCGGTCGGGACATCGCCGCGATCAGGGGGGCGTTCGATGGGTCGACCTCGATAAAGTCGATAAGCGCGCCAACGCGTCGGGCGCGGATCCCCTTGGGGTCCAGTTCGATCACCGTCGAAAGGCAGTCCTGCGCCTTGAGCGCGTCGCGCATCCTGGCGTCGGCTGGGCGCACCCCTGCGCCGAGAATCCCCCAGTCGTGGCCTTCGCCCAACGCAAACAGATCGTCCAGGTAAACAGCCATGTGGGCACGGTGAAAATTACCCAAGCCGATGTGGACAATCCCCGGCGTCAACTTCTTCCGATCATAGTGGGGCTGCGCTACGTCCATCTCATGCTGTCCTAATCAAAATGCCTCGACTTCCGGGTATACCGTCACCTCGATCGGAGGCTTGGGTTTGATGACATTGTCGAAATCCAACACGGCGCCCTGTTTGATCAATGTCGCTCTCAGTTGCGCGACGTCGATATCGGACATGCTGTGGCCATGCTTGAAGCTGAGGGCTGCTGCCGTTCCTGCGCCTTGTCCCATCGCCATGCAAGTGGCCATGACGCGGACCGAACCGAAGCCCGGCCCATCCGCACAGAGGCACCGACCAGCCGTGACGAGATTGATGCTGCCTTGCGGCACCAGGCAGCGGAAAGGAATGTTGTATTCCTGTCGAGGAACCACGAGGCCGTTCTGCTCGTTGCTGTCGCTCGAGTGGATGTCGATGACGTGCGCACCCTTGGCAATCGTGTCGGGGAATGCCTTTGGTACCAGGATGTCATCCCTCTGAAGCTGGTAGAGACCCACGATGTGGTACGACTCGCGCACGCCGGTCTGGATGCCGGACTTGGCCAGCCAGCAATCACGAAATTCAGGGAATTCGCGGCGCAGCACGTCGATGACGAGCTGCAGGTTTTCCCGAAGGCTGCATTCTGTCTTCGTGAACCATTCCGGGTCGCTCGCATCGGTCGCTTCGCGCAACACGTTGATGCTGACCATCCCATCGTGGAAGAACTTGTTGATCCACGGGCCGCCGAAGATGGGGATCTCGCCTTGTTCGTTGAGTTCGAGCAGGCGGCCTCGAATGACTTGCGAGACCGGCAGCATCCCATCGACGGCATCGCGGAACAGGTAGTCAAGCGCGTTGGTATCAACGCCGCCCAGTTGGAACCACAGCGTCGCGGGTTGCAGGACGTCACCCTTGGTGGTGGGGAAGCCGGCCGAGCGCACCAGGTCCGCGTCGCCCGTGCAGTCGACGAATACCGAGCCTCGGTATGCAACGCGGCCTGCCTTGTTCTGGACGATGACGTGGGTGACGCGGTCGCCTTCTGTCACGCAGTCCGAGAACCACGAGTGATACAGCAGCGTCACGCCGCTCTCGAGCAGCAGGCGCTGGGCTGCCAGCTTCATGATCTCGTCGTTGACGGGGAAGTTGCCACTTTCCAGCGTGACGTCCGCTCCGCCGAGTTCCGCTGCTCGCTGCAGAAGCTCGAACGGGATTCCGCCGATATGCTGTTTGCCGAAGTGGCGGAATTCGCTGATCGGCGTCACCAGCGCGCTGGTCGACATGCCGCCGACGAAGCCATACCGTTCGATCAGCAGTGTCTTCGCGCCGTTGCGCGCCGCGGCTACGGCTGCGATGAGACCTGCCGGCCCGCCGCCACAGACAATGACGTCGTAGCTGCCGACCACGGGGATTTCCCTGTTGGGTTCCCTGATGGTGATGGATGCTCCGGAGTTGGCCGACACGCTTGATCCTCTGTTCGACGCGATCTGGCGTCGGAAAAACGGGGGGTGGGAGACCTTGTTGCCAGCCGCGATCTGCGCTGCGAGCGGTTGATGCATGACCCTCGTTGCGCGTAACGCGGACCAGGGGTGCTCTATTTAAGATAACGATAATGTTATCTTGGCATGGCTCACAGGCTGGGTCAACGAAACGTACAATTTGCTGGAAAAGGCTGAATAAAGTCGATCTCGCACGATTGGTCGTGCTGCATGGCTCGGTCAGTTAGAGTTAACGATAATTATAAAATTGGCTGGCCGCTATGTTGATCGTTAAACTGGCCCGCCCAGTAGCAGCGAGGACAAGCATGAGGGGTGCAACCAAGGGTCACCGCAAGCCCACCCTTCAAGACCTCGCCGATGCGGTTGGCCGGACGGCCAATACGGTGTCGCGTGCGCTTACCGACAAATCCGGTGTCAGCGCGACGACCCGTGCGCTGATCAAGGCCGAAGCGGAACGGATTGGCTACGTTCCCAACGTCCACGCGCGTTCACTGGTGCTCGGTTCGCGCAAGACCATCGGCGTGATCGTTTCCAACATCTCCAACCCCTTCTTCTCCGACCTTGTCAGTGAAGTCGAGCTCCAAGCGCAGCATGCCGGCTACACAGTGCTGCTCATGCTGACCTACGAATCCGCGGAAAGGGAGCGGGATGCCATCGAGCGTGCATTGCGATCGGGTCTCGATGGACTCATCGCGGCCCCGGTGCAGGAACGTCCCGATGCATGGATGCCACTGCTCAAGGCGGGCATACCCTTGGTTCTGGTCAGCCGCGAACTGCCAGAGCTGGAGGTCGACTTCTATTCCACGGACAACATGGCCGGGATCCAGTTGGCGACTGAAACCGTGCTCAAGCAGGGCGCAAAGGACGTCGTCCTGCTCGACGAGGACATGCACTTCTCCACCATCCGGATTCGATACGAGGGTTTCCGGCGATCGCTTGAGATGTATGGGCTGCCGTTCGATCCCCGGCTCAATCTGGCCCTTGTTCCTCCAACTCGCTCCTACCGCGTGTCCCGGACGTGGAATGCCGACGACGCATATCGCGTCGTCAGCGAGCTCCTTGACCGAGGCCGGCGACCAGATGCCTTTGTGGTCGGTGATGACTACTACGCGCTGGGGCTGTATCGGGCACTACGCGAAGCAGGTATCAGGATCCCGAACGACGTGTTGGTGATCAGCGGAGGCAACCACCCATTCACGCGCTTCATGGATCCGCCGCTATCGACCTTGCTCTTGCCCTTCGAGGAGGTCGCTCGCCGGGCCACGCGTCGTTTGCTTGACCGTATCCAGGGCACCGCCGACAACAAGGTTGTCAACGAACATATCATCCCTGAATTAGCGATCCGGGCTTCGACCACGCGCTGATTGCGGCGATGCGCAAGCACCGAAGCGACTGGCCATGATCGACTCGGCACGGGCCGCGTTCCATCCAGGGCGCGGCTGGACAATCCGCTGGCGTTCAAGATCTGCGACGCCGGCAGGCGAATGGCTGGGAGCATCATTCATCAAGACGCTCACTTCGGCATGTCGGTCGTCCGCACTCGCGTCTCAGGCAACAACGCCATGCCGAGAGCGGCGAGCAAAAGCAGCACGAGGCAGTAAAGCGCAACGAGCCCAAACGAACCGCCCGATACGTTCGTGAGCATCACGGCCACGAATGGGAGCGTGCCGCCGATGACCGCGGCGGGGATCTCGCGACTGAACGTGACCCCCGTGTATCGATGGCGCACGTCGAAAAGCTCGGACATGAAACCGGATTGCGCGGCGAGCATCGCATCGTTGCATAGCGTGAACATGCCCACGAGGGCGATCCAGATGTAGATGGGCGTACCCGTGTCGAGCAGGACGAAGAATGGGTAGGCCATTGCCGCGCCACCGATCGCGCCCGCGAGGAATACGGGCTTGCGGCCGACTCGATCCGAGATCCAGCCGGCGAGCGGGATCGTTGCGAGCTTGATGAAGTTGCTTATCAGGATGCCGGTGAGGCCGACCCACGCCGGCGCCCCGACAGAGTCGGCGAGGTAGGTGAGCGCGTAAACGGACGGGAGGTAGCTCGCGACGTTCGGCCCGATGCTCGCGAGCATCGCGAACGGTACGCGCCTGCCTTCGGAGCGGAACAACTCGGCGAGCGCGAACCGCGCGACGCCGCGATCCTTGGCCGACTCAGTGAACTCCGGGCTCTCGGCGACGCGCAGGCGGATGAGGATGCCCGCCATGCAGACGAAGATGCTCGCGAGGAACGCGATGCGCCAGCCCCACGCGAAGAACGCCTCCCCGTCGAGCATCGTGTGGAGCAGCGTCAGCACGCCCGTCGCGAGCAAGGCGCCGAGTGCGTTGCCGGCGCCGGGGATCGCGGCGTGCAAGCCGCGCGAGCGGTTTGGCGCGTGCTCCGCCGCGAGTAGCGTCGCGCCCGCGTACTCGCCGCCGGCACCGAACCCCTGCACCACCCGTAGCACGATGAGCAGCACGGGTGCGGCGACGCCAATGGTCGCGTAGCCGGGGACAAGGCCGATGAGCGTCGAAGACACGCCCATCAGCATCAGGGTGAGGAACAGCATCTGCCGTCGGCCGTATCGATCACCGAGACTGCCGATGATGATGCCGCCGATGGGTCGCGCGACGAACCCTACCGCAAACGTCGCGAAGGAGGCGAGCGTCGCCGCCAGCGGGTCCCCTCCCGGGAAGAACACCATGGGGAACACGATCGCGCTCGCGAGCGCGTATAGCGAGAAGTCGTACCACTCGAGGGCGGTGCCCACCGTGGCGCCGATCGTCGCCCTGCTGAGTCGGAAGGCCATCGCGCTACCCCTTCAGCGCAATGCGTATGGTCAGTGTGCACCCGGTCTCGGCACCGTCGCCGTCGGTCACGACGCCGACGAGCCGCAGGAAGCCGCCGAAATTGGTGAGGCGCGCCATCGCGTGCTCGGTCACCCGCACCAGGGTGCCCTCGTCGATCCAGCGGATGCCGTCGGGGCTCAGCTGCACGCGCAACGTGACGACGTCGCCAGGGGCGGCATCGTGCGGCTCGACGAACACGATGGCCTCATCGGCCCAGCCGCACTCGAACGGGTGGGTCTCGACCGTCCGCTCGAAGCGCTGCCGCAGTTCCACCACGGTTGTCGCGAACATCTTCATGGCGCCTCCTCGATCGAGATCTGCACGGAGTCGAGATACAGGGAAACGCGGCGTGCGGTGTCCGCCTCGACGAAGAACACCGGGTTCAGCAGGGCCTCGATGTTGTGATAGGGGGGCGCGAGGGTCGGACGTGCGTCCTGAGGGAACGTAAACGTGCGCTGCCCAACCCGAAGGCTCTCGTAGGTCCGCCGCTGGAGATCGATCGTGAGCGAAAACGGCATCCAGTTGAGCTTGTCGTCGGACTCGTTGTAGATGAGGTGCTGCTCGCCGTCCTCGAACCATGTCGTCGCAACACTCGACCCGTCGCGCGAGCGTGCGCCGAACCAATGCGGGTCGATGCCCGCCTTGTGCCACCCGTCCACCCCGTAGCTCCATTCCTCGTCGGTCGCGTCGGTCTCGCTGTAGTACTGCCAGCGTCGCACGGGTGAGCCCCCGACCGCGTTGACGTAACGCACCCCCGGCATCCACCGGTGCTCGGCGTCCTGCAGGTCGACGAACATGCCGAACGCGCGTATGGCATCGACACCGAGACCGGGGCGGTCCTGCTCGGCCTTGTAGCCGAACAATGCCTCGATGCGCAGGCGGCTCGCGTTGCCTGGCAGGGACAGCCGCTTGATCGCGACACCCATCGAGCCCGATGCGGGAGGCTCGTCTGCAGGCGCCGCGTTCGCCCTGCTCGAGATCTTGAGCGAGTAGGTTCCCGATGCCGAGCCGTGCGTGCCGCCGAAGGCGAAGGTCGCGGAGCTCAGCATTGTCGGACCCCAGTGGATGAGGTCGACGTCATCGGAGTGCTGGCGGAAGTCCGCACCGACGAAGTTGGGACGGAGGTCGAGCCAACCCTGCATGCCGCGATCGAAGTCGTCGGAGACGAGCACCCTCGGTAGCGGTGAGAAGTATCCGTGGCCGTTGTTTCCCATTTCGCATCCTCGTGTGATTGGTCGATTTCCCATCATCGAGTCTCCCGCGCTGTTTCGGCTTCGGGGGATCCGTGTCATTTGGCTGCTCCGATCGGGACGCGCTACGCAGCCCTCGCGCGCCTGAGCAAATTGTGCATCTGCAGCATCCGGGCACTGAGCCCAATGCGAGTCAAGTCATTTAACAAAATATCAACAATAGGAACATTAACGTTATCGCAAATTACATCGCAAAAGCAAAAAATTCAATGCCTCTCCATGACTATCGGTAGTTGAACTGACACACAAACATAGTATTTTCCGCCGTACAGATGACGACTATCGCGATAAGGTCAGGATTACGTTATCGTTATTTGTGTTCCCCCCCACGAACAAGCCCGATTGTGGTGATCACTCGGGTCGAGTTGCACGCCTAGCCCGCGAAACGCAAATCGCGGGAGCAGTCCTTTCACACAATCGAGAGGGGTTGGAAATGAAGAAGAAGTTGCTTTGCGCCGCGTGCGCGTCGTGGGTTCTCGCGGCAGGCGTGGCGCCGGCATATGCCCAGGACGCGGTATCCCCACAGGTCGAAAGCGCCGCGCAGCGCGTCGGCGTGGTCAGCGGCACCGTGATCAGCCCGGCTTCGGGCGACTACATGAGCAACGCCATCGTGCGCATCAGCTCGAGCGCGGGCACGCGCACGGTGACCACCGACGAACGTGGCGAATTCCGGCTCGGCGACGTGGCCGCAGGCAAGGTGGAGATCCTTGTTAGCTTCACCGGCTTCAACAGCGAGCGCCAAACCATCGAGCTGGCCCCAGGCGAAAACAAGCGCGTGGAATTCGCCCTGCGCAGCAGCCTGGCGCGTGATGCCGCCAGCGCCGACGATGCCACCACTCTCGATACGGTGCAGGTTGTCGGCGCACGCGAAGGCGATGCGCGCGCGATCATGGAGCAGCGCGCGTCGATGCAGGTCATCAATTCACTGTCGGCGGAGAGCTTCGGCGAAATCGGTGATGGCAACCCCGGCGAATTCCTGAAGAACATGCCCGGCGTGGATTTCGACCTGGTCGCCGACGACGTGCCGCGCAACATCTCGATGCACGGCCTGCCGGCCAGGTACACCGGCATCACCCTCAACGGCATCGCCCTCGGCGGCGTCGACGCGAACAACGGCGCCGGTTCCTCGCGCCAGTTCAGCTTCGAGCAGATGGCGCTGACCGGCGTCGAGTCGGTCACCACGTATTCAACCGTCAGTGCCGACATGGACGGCAACGCGCCCGCCGGCACCATTGATTTCCGCACCAGGAAAGCTTACGACGCCAAAGGCCGCAAGATCGAAGTCGAGGTCAGCACCTCCACCGCGTCAAGCTTGTGGGACAGCAAGAAGAGCGGCCCGCGCGAAGGTGGCAAGGACGGCAAGTTCACGACGCCGAG
Organism: Thermomonas sp.; assembly: GCA_035456065.1. Classification (GTDB taxonomy): domain Bacteria; phylum Pseudomonadota; class Gammaproteobacteria; order Xanthomonadales; family Xanthomonadaceae; genus Thermomonas. Next base: position 37,077 of record DATIDW010000020.1, read on the forward strand.
CTTCAGTTTCAGGTATTCGGACGTGTTCCTCGATGGTCGACTCGGCGTCGCTGTTGGCGCGAGCAGCACCTACAGCTATCTGGAGCAGGTGCAGAACACGTCCAACCGCAGCTACATCCCGACTGTCGTGAGTCCGGAACCGTACGTACCTACCACGATCGCGCCGAATGAATTCCAGCGCCTGTACAACCGCCGCGCACTGGCCGGCAGCATCGACTTCAAGGCATCCGACGAATTGAGCCTGTCGTTGATGGCTTTCGTCGGACGCGGCACCCTGGACGCGAACCAGATCACGCCGACCTTCAACACCAATATCCGTGCCCGTGGTATCGCCGGCGACGCCGCAGGCAATGGCACGGGCACCGGCGATCCAACCACCGACTTCACCACCAACAATACGGCGTCGTTTTCGAGCCTGAGCATCGGCAGTCCGAGCTATGCCTACAAGGTCGGCTACTCGCGCAGCGTGGTTCCCAGCTTCGTGTGGAGCACCGAGAACTTCGAGCTGGACGGGGAACTGTTCTACGCCGGATCGAGTAGTCGCTACGCTTCGGAGAAGGGCAAACAGGTCCAGAGCGTCAGCGCGCTGAACAGCACTGGCAACTACAGCGCCTCGCGCAGCAGCGTGTACGACGGCGACTGGGACATCCAGCAGATCAGCGGCCCCGATTGGAGCCTGCCGTCCAGCTTCACCATGAGCGGCAGGCCGACCGGTAGCCTCACCAGCGGGAGTTCCGCCGAATCGAACATGAAGGGCGGTGCGCTGAACTTCACCTTCTACAGCGACATCGGCGATGTGCCATTGACGTGGAAGACCGGCGGCAAGATGGGCAATACGAGCTACTGGTTCGACAACACCACGGCCCTGAATGGATGGACCTACAGCGGCCCGATGAGCAATGCCCAGTTCCTCCAAGCCATCCAGAGCGAGAACCAATACGGCTTTGGCTCCAGCGACATGAGCGTGACCACCTTGAACGGTGGCGAGATGTACATGCCCAGCGTGGGCAAGATATGGGACTTGATGCAGTCGAATCCGGGCGATTTCACCTATTCGCGGAATAACCCGACCCCGGCGAACTGGCTGGCTGGCAACGTCACCAACAGCCGCAAGTTCAACGAGGTGGTCAATGCGCTGTACTTCATGGGCACCGCCGAGTTCGGCGAACACGTCAAGGTGCAGGCCGGCCTACGCTGGGAACAGACCCGCGACACCAGCTACGATTTCGACCCGCTGTCGCCGGAGGAAGTCGCCGCCGCGGGCTACCCGGTCAATCCCAGCACCGGCGATGCCACCACCACCGAGGGCTTGAAGTACCAGTACCTGACCAACGACAAGATCGAGCGCAAGGGCAACTACGACAACTTCCTGCCCAGCGCCTCGATCAAGTACAGCGTCACCAACAGCTTTGACCTGCTCGCCGGCTACAGCCATACCGTGATGCGCCCGGAGATCAGCAGCCTGGCCGGCGCCTGGCGCGTGGCCTACAACGATGAGGGCGAAACCATCGTCACCGCACCCAACATCAACCTGGCGGCGGAAACCTCCGACAACTTCGTGCTGCGCGCGGTGAAGTATTTCGAACCGGTGGGCCTGGTTTCGCTGGACTACTTCCATAACAGGATCAAGAACGGCATCGTCGAATCATCGCTGACCGCCGAGGAATTCGGTTACACGGGCGACGAATACGGCGATGACCCCGTATTCATCACTTCGACCAACATGTCGAACCAGACGATCACCGTCCATGGCTATGTATTCGCGTTCACCCACGCGATGGACTATCTGCCGGGCTGGCTGAGTGGCCTGACCGTGCGCGGTTCGTACATGGACAGCAATCCGAGCATCGTAGTACAGCGCTTCGCCACGAACGTGGCGCAACTCGGTTTCGCCTGGAAATATGGCCCGGTTCGACTGAACCTAAATGCGTTGTCCAGCAACGAGAAATCGCGCGGCCAGACAGGCAGCATCGCCACCCCCAATGGGACCATCACCCAGTCGCAACCGTTCATTCCGTACACCGAAGTCAACCTGTCCGGCAGCTACACATTCATCAAGAAAAAGAAGGGCGGTTTCTTCGGCCTGGACGCGTTCTTCACCATCAACAACTTGTTCGACCAACATCGCGGGACCTGGTACACGAATTCCGAGGTCTGGCCGGGCACCGATGGCCACCATGGGCAGATCTATATCGAAAGCGGGCGCAAGGCGACCATCGGCCTGCGTGGCCACTTTTGATGCAATGCCGGATAACGGGCGCCCCCAAGGGCGCCCGCTATCCAGCTTCAAAGGCCAGGAAATCGCCAGCAACATCACCGCCAGGGAATGGCGTACCGATGTGAAGGCGGAGCATTGGATGCAATGCAAGGCGACGAGGGATCACCCGCGCCAGCTTCATTGCCGAATCGCACAAAACGAAGCTGCAAAAGACCTGACGAGATGAGATCGAAATTCCTTGTGCTCGCATTGTCAACGCTGGCTTCCGGCTTGCTGATTGCCGGCCATGCCCGCGCTTTCGAAAGCGTGGACACCCGCGGCAGCCGCATCCTCGGCCTCGACGACGCAAGAATCGAACACGATGGCGAAACGCACACTGCGTCCAACCTCGGGACCTTGGTGGTCGTCGGGACAGACGCCTATGCGACCAAGACCAACACCAGCAAGGGTCCCGGCTGGACCGCGTTCTACAAGATCGCGGATTTCCTCGGCCCGAACCCGGTCGTCACCACGCACACGGTGCGCGTGCAGGGCGAAGGGGCGCCGGCGGACATGGGGCACGGCAACGGCCTGGCCTATGCGAACGGCGCGTTCTATCTGGCCATGATCCACAAGCCGGGCGAATACCAGGTCGCGCAGTTGGATGGGAATGGCCAGGTCGTCCGCCAATTGAAGGTGCAACAGGGAAAGATTGGCAAACAGGCCGCTTCGATCACGCCGTATCGCGACGGCAAGTTCATCATCGGCACCGCCGGTGAGAACGTCGAAAAGGGTGCCAAGGAAAACCTCGTCGTACTCAAGCCCTACTACATCGCAAGCATCGAGGGCGACGCTTTCCAGCTTGGCGAGAAGTTCTACGTGCCGACTACCGGCACCTACAACGTCGGCCAGGCCACCCACTATTCGCCGGGGGCCGACGAGTTACTGGTGCCGGTGTGGGACGGCAAGGGCGTCGCCGGCGCGGCCACCGGGCGCGGCAACCGCATCATCGTGGTCAAGCTGGGGGTGGTGAAGGACGATGCCACGTACGAGCCCGTGCGTTGGCTCGGTTACACGCCTGCGGAGAGCGAGGTGGAAAAGTTCGAATTCGAGGGCATCGCACAGGCGGCGGATGGCGAGATTTACGTCAGCGCCAACGTGACCGATATCGAAGGCAAGTCGGCCGATGGCATCTACAGGGTCGTCCGCAGGACTGAGTTTCCGTAACCGTTCGGCCCAAGCGTCGGCCTGACAAACCGCAATCAAACGAGGACGGGTGACATGGCATCGAGAATGGTTGTATTCGCATCGTCGCTGGCGGCCTGCAGCGTAATGGCGGCAAGCTCCGGAGCCGCGTTGAAGGCGAGGCTGCTTCCGCTCGCGCTTCTGGTCCTGGGCTGCGTATCCGCCGCGCCTTCGCATGCGCAAGCAGTCGCCGCGCCGTCCGCGCTACCCGCACCCGCCATCGTCGATGCGTCCGCGCCGATCGCCCGCACCGGCAAGCCTAGCTTCTACACGCTGCACGATGAATTCCTTGCGCGCGGCAAGTCCGGCCCCATCGGCGTGCTGTTCCTCGGCGACTCCATCACCGAGCGCTGGAAGCAGGCGCCGCACATCTGGGAGCATTATTTCGGCAAGTACCAGCCGGCCAACTTCGGCATCGGCGGCGATCGCACCCACCACGTGATCTGGCGCATCGAGAATGGGGAACTGGACGGCATCAAGCCCAAGGTCGTGGTGCTGATGCTCGGCACGAACAACACCGACGTCCACAGCGCGGAACAGATCGCCGCCGCCGACGAGAAGATCATCGGGATGATCCGGAAGAAGATTCCCGGCGCGAAAGTGCTGCTGCTGGCGATCTTTCCCCGCGACGCCCGCAAGAACACCGATGGACTGATCATCGAGGCGAATGTCGCCGATGCGGCAAAACGCAACGAGATCATCGACAAGGCCAATGCGCTGCTGGCCAAGCTCGACGACGGCAAGCAGGTGCGTTTCCTCAACATCAACCACGTGTTCCTCGGTCGCGACGGCCGCATCCCGTGGACGATCATGCCCGACCAACTGCACCTTTCGCCCGCCGGCTACCAGCTCTGGGCCGAGGCAATCGACAAACAGCTTGCGGAAATGATGGAGTAATACCGGCGCATGAAGAACACGATCCTTTCCCTCGCGCTGCTGTCGCTTTCCTTCGCCGCGCATTCGCAGGCCACCACCCCCGAGGTCGGCAAACCGCTGCCGGCCTGGTCGAAGGGCGAGCTGGACATCCATCACATCAACACGGGCCGCGGGGATGCATTGCTTTTCGTGCTGCCCGATGGCACCACGATGATGGAAGACTTCAGCGGAAAGACCGTGGAAAAGGCGCCATTTTCGTTGCCGACCAAGCCCGATGCATCACGCCCGCCTGGCGAGTGGGTGGCTCGTTACGTGCAGCGCGCCCTACCAGAGGGCGTGAAGGGCATCGATTACGCGGTGATTTCGCATTTCCACGGCGATCACATGGGGGCGATCGTCAAGGATTCGCCGCCCGCGAAGAACGGTGCGTACAAGCTCAGCGGCATCACCGAGTTCACCGAACACCTGCCCATCGCGAAGGTGCTCGACCGTGGTTGGCCGGACTACGCCTATCCCGCGCCCCTCGGCGACGCCACGGTCGCCAACTACCGCAAGTTCCTGGCCTGGCAAATCGCTCATCGCAAACTACAGGTGGAGCGATTCCAGCCTGGCCGCAACGACCAGATCGCGCTCCTGCATGCCGCAAACGATTACCCGACGTTCGAAATTCGCAACCTGTACGGCAACGGCGTTGTGTGGAGCGGCGCAGGCAGCGCCACGCGCAATCTGTTTCCCCCGGTTTCCAGCATGGCCAAGGACGACTACCCAATCGAGAACACCTTGAGCAATGCCTTTGTCATTCATTACGGCAAGTTCGATTACTTCAGCGGTGGAGACCTGTCCAACAACGCTGCGGAGACCGTTTTCAACCCACCGGCATGGATGGATGTGGAGGCTGCGGTGGGCCGGGCCGCTGGGCCGGTGGATGCGATGAAGGCCAACCACCATGGCAGCTGGGATGCCAATTCGATCACCTTTTTGGCGGCGCTGAAGCCGCGCGTCGTAGTGGTGACCGCGCGCGGCGAGGGGCACCCGGCAGTGACCACATGGAAGCGCCTGAACTCGGCGAAGGTATGGCCCGGCGAGCGCGACGTCTTCGTCACGAATGTTGGCCCGGCAACGGCACAGACAACCTACAACATCCTGGACGATGCCAAGAGCTCGCAGGGACACGTGGTCATCCGTGTCGCGCCCGGTGGCGACAGCTATCGCGTCTTCGTTATCGACGACGGCGACGAGCGCATGCGCATCAAGGCGGTCTTCGGCCCGTATCGGTCGAATTGACCAGGGCGCCACAGCGCCTGTGTGGCGCAACCCGCAGGAAATCCCAGATGCATGTCCCTCTTGATCGGCGCCGCTTCCTGATAGGGGCAGGCGCGCTGGCCCTGTTCACCGGCCTCGGGCGTAGCGGCAGTTTGTGGGCGGCGCCGAAGTTCCCGGGGTATCCATTCTCGCTCGGGGTCGCCTCTGGCGATCCGTGGCCTGATGGCTTCGTGCTCTGGACTCGCCTGGCGCCCGAACCACTCGCCGAACATGGCGGGATGCAGATGCTGGCCGTCCCGGTTCGCTGGGAAGTCGCCGAAGACGCCAGGTTCCAGCGGGTGGTGCGTCATGGGGAAGAAATCGCGCGTCCAGAGCTTGGGCACAGCGTGCATGTCGAGCTGGAGGGCTTGAAGCCAGGCCGCGACTACTGGTATCGCTTCCTTGTCGAGGGCGCGGACGCCAGCCCCGTGGGCAGGGTGCGCACCGCGCCGCCACCCAATGCTCAGGTCGATCGTGTACGGATCGTCGTTGCAGGGTGCCAAGCGTATTTCCAGGGCTGGTTCGATGCCTACCGCCATCTCAGCCAGGAACCCGACGTGGACGCGGTGTTCCATTACGGCGACTACATCTACGAAAGCGCCGGCGGGATCCACAAGAAGAAATGGCCAACTTGGGATGCAAACGGAACACTGGTGCCGGAGCGCGACCATATGGGTGGCGAGTGCTACACGTTGGACGATTACCGGCGTCGCTATGCCCAGTACAAGACGGACGCGGATCTACAGGCGGCACATGCCTCCACCGCTTTCATCATGTCGTTCGACGATCACGAGATCGACAACGATTGGGGCAGCGAATGGGACGAAAAGCGCACCACGCCCGAGGTCTTCGCCCTGCGCAGGTTCGCCGCGATGCAGGCCTGGTACGAGAACCTGCCGGTGCGCCGAGCGCAATTCCCGCGCGTCGACAACGGCACCCGCTACTACCGACGCCTCGATTACGGCAACCTGCTGCGCATGCACGTGCTGGATACACGGACGTATCGGCGCAACCAGATCTGCAAGGACGCCTCCTCGCCGAAGTGCAAGTGGCAGGCCGGACAGCAGTCCTCCATCCTGGGTGATGCCCAGGAGGCCTGGCTGGACCAAGGGCTTGGCAACGAAGCACGCTGGAACCTGATCGCGCAACAGGTTTGGGTAATGCCGTTGAAGGCGAAGACGCCCGACCGGATGGGCGACGAGGTCTTCCCTGACAAGTGGGGCGGCTATCCCGGCTCGCGCCAGCGCCTGGTGCAGATGATCAAGGACAAGCAACTGACCAATGTGGTGGTCGCCACCGGCGATGCGCACATGAATGCCGTAGGGGAAATCCCCCTGCGCGACGATGAGCCCGACGGCCCCGCGGCGGCCGCCGAATTCCTGGCGACGTCGATTTCATCGAACGGCGATGGTGGCATCGACACGCCCAACCTGCAGAAATTCCGCCAAGCCGACAACCCCTTCCTTAAGTTGATGGACAATCTGCGTGGTTACCACCTGCACGACATCACTGCACGCGAGTGGCGCACGGACGTCAGAGCAATGGACCAAGTGCAGCGGCATGGCGGGAAACTCGGCACACGGGCGTCATTCGTGGTGACCCCGGAACAAGCCGGACTACACCGCGTCGGTTAGCGACTCGGCCTTCGCAACCGGGCAAGTTGTCCCTGGCACCATTAGTTGGAATCGACCGGATGTGATCGGCGCGCCCTTCGGTGCCTGCACTGCCAGCAAAGTCGCCGTCTGCGTTGCTGACGACTGACCCGATGAGGTGCTGTCCGCTCACGGGAACCCGCGGCCGACAGCAGTTCCTCAAGGATGAGTCTGTTCAGATGTCTCGCTGGTCATTGGCTTTTTTTGTAATTGGTGCATTCCCGTGTCCGGCCCTAGCTGTTTCAGCCCACCGGCTCTACCCCGTGAGTACGCACACGGGGCGATTCCAGATGGGCAGAAAGCGTGGGACACTATTCACGCTACGCCGGGATGCTGAAGGGTTGTCGGCATGACGGTAGGTTTGACGGTAGCTCAAAGTTCTAATTCGGAAAATTCCCTTTGAATCAAAGGCTTCCGAGTTATATTCGAGTCCACCCATACCATCGGCGCAGCACGCAACCCCGCTCCTGGCGGGGTTTTTCGTTTCCACGCGGGATGCCGGTCATGGACATCTTCAAGGTCTTCACCATCGAGGCAGCGCACCGCCTGCCCAACGTGCCGGACGGGCACAAATGCGCGCGCGTGCACGGGCATTCGTTCCGGATCGAGCTGCATGTCTCCGGCGAGCCGGATCCGCATTTCGGCTGGATCATGGATTTCTCCGAGCTGAAGGCGGCGTTCCAGCCGTTCCACGACCAGTTGGACCATCACTACCTGAACGACGTCGACGGCCTCGAGAACCCGACCAGCGAGCGCCTGGCCACCTGGCTGTGGGAACGGCTCAAGCCGCGGGTGCCGTTGCTTTCGGAGGTCGTCGTCCACGAAACCTGCACCTCCGGCTGCCGGTATCGCGGACCCGGTTGAACGCCAGTGGCCGGGCGATTGACAATCATTCGCGTTTGAGATCAAATCGCGTCATCGATCCGATGAGTGATGCGATGTACGTCTGCATCTGCAATGGCGTCACCGAGCAGCAGGTCCGCGATGCCGCGGATCTCGGCTGCGCGTCGGTGGCCGAACTGACCATGCGCACCGGTGCGGGCGCCAACTGCGGTTCCTGCATCGGCCTCGCCGCGGAGCTGCTCGACGAGCAGCGCGCGCGCAGGGTGCTGCCGCTGCCCTTGCTGGCGCAGGCCGCCTGACCAACGCCGTACCGGCCTTGGCGTCGGCAAACGCGCCCCGAAGACACGAGACATGATGCGGACGATTCGCGTTCCGCCGTCGTGCGCGCGCGCAAGGTAAATTGCGCCCACATCCAGCATGGAGCGCGGCCATGAAAGGCGACGCCAAGGTCATCGAATTCCTCAACAAGGCGCTCTACAACGAGCTGACCGCGATCAACCAGTATTTCCTGCACGCCAAGATGCTGAAGAACTGGGGGCTGAAGGAACTCGCGGACCACGAGTACCACGAGTCGATCGACGAGATGAAGCATGCGGACAAGCTGTCCGAGCGCATCCTGTTCCTCGATGGCCTGCCGAACTTCCAGGCGCTGGGCCGCCTGCGCATCGGCGAGACCCCGCTGGAAGTGCTGCGCGCGGACTTGGCGCTGGAGCTCGAGGCAGTGCCGCTGCTGCGCGAGGCCATCGCCCATTGCGAGACGGTCAACGATTACGTCAGCCGCAAGCTGTTCGCCGACATCCTCGAATCGGAGGAAGAGCACGTCGACTGGATCGAGACCCAGTTGTCCCTGGTCGAGCGGATCGGCGAACCCAACTACCTGGCGCAGCAGCTCGACAGGAGCTGATCCGCGGGTCCTCAGCCCGGGCCGCTGCCCGGCAATTGCGCCTGCAACGCAGCGCGGACCTGGGCGAACTCGCCCACGATGCGCGCCACCACGGTCGCTGGCTGGGTCAGGGTGCCGTCGCGCGCGCCATGCTCCAGGTCGCGCGCCGCGTCAGCCAGGGTGGTCGCGCCGACATTCGCGCTGGACGACTTCAGGGTATGCGCGGCCACTCGCAGCGCGATCGGGTCGTTGCCGACCGCCGCACGTTCCAACTGCGCGATCAGCCGCGGCGCGTCCTCCAGGTAGACCGCGACGATCTTGTCGACTTCACCGCCCAGCACTTCGCGGAGCTCGTCGAGAACGGACGTGTTGATCACCATCGGGGAGCGGACGGCGAGCTGCTCGATCGGCGGCAGGGCCGCCGGCACGGACATGCTCACGCCGCGCCAGCGTTCGATGCAGCGCTCGAGGTCGTTGCGGGTCACCGGCTTGGCGAGGTAATCGTCCATGCCGGCGTCCAGGCATTTCTGGCGGTCGCCGGCCATCGCATTCGCGGTCATCGCGACGATCGGCACCCGATGGTCGGCCTTGCGCTGCTGCTCGAGCTCGCGCCAGCGGCGGGTCGCGCTGTAGCCGTCCAGCACCGGCATCTGGCAATCCATCAGCACCAGGTCGAAGCCGCCGGCTTCAAGTTTTTCCAGCGCGACCTGGCCATTGCCGGCGGTGTCGCATTCGGCGCCGAGCACCTGCAGCAGGCGTTGCGCGACCATCAGGTTCACCGGGTTGTCCTCGACCAGCAGGATCCGCGCCTTGCGTTCCGGGTCACGCTCGGGTGCCTTCGCGGCCGGGGCCGGGTGCTGGTCGTGGCGCGCCCAGGACACGCCGGATGCCGACAGCACCGAGCGCAGGTCGGCGTCCTCGGCATTGCGCGGGATCACGATCGCCGACACCGGCAGGTCGAGCGAGGTGGCGTCTTCCCCACGCAGGTAGACCAGGCGCGCATCGCCGTACTGGTTCTTGCGATCCATGTTGCGCGACAGCGACAAGGCGGTGCTGCGGATGCTGCCCAGGTCGGCCAGCACCACCGAATACGACCATGGCTCGCCCTGCGAGGAAGCCTGGCGCAGGCGCTCGAGGGCGTCATGGGTGTTTTCCACCGCGGTCACCCGCAGGCCCCAATTGGGCAGCAGCAGGGTCAGGCGCATGCGCAGGCGCTGGTCGGTGGTGATCAGCAGCACGCGGCCGCCGTGCAGTTCCTCGGGCTGCGAGGGCATGTCGCCCTGCACCTTGAGCAGCGGGATCTCGAACCAGAAGGTCGAGCCGTGGCCGGGTTCGGACTCCACCCCGATGCGCCCGCCCATCAGGGTCACGATGCGCCGGCAGATCGCCAGTCCGAGGCCGGTGCCGCCGTACAGGCGAGTGGTGGAGGCATCCGCCTGGCTGAAGGCCAGGAACAGCTTCTCCTGGGCGGCAGGCTCGATGCCGATGCCGGTGTCCTGCACCTCGAAGCGCAACTGGTGTTGCGCGGCGGTCTCGCGCAGGCGCTTGACGTGCAGGGTGATGCTGCCGCGCTCGGTGAACTTCACCGCGTTGCTGATCAGGTTGCTGAGGATCTGGCGCAGCCGCACCGGGTCGCCGCGCACCGGCAGGCGCACCGAGGGATCGATGTTGAGGATCAGCCGCAGGCCCTTGGCCTCGGCGGTGCGCTCCATCAGCGTGAGCACGCTCTGCATCAGCTCGCGCAGGTTGAAGCCGGTGGTTTCCAGGTCCAGCCGGTCGGCTTCCAGCTTGGAGTAGTCGAGGATGTCGTCGACGATCCGCAGCAACTGCTGCGCGGAGGCGGTGGCGGTCCGCAACAACTCCTGCTGGTCGGCGGCCAGCCGCGAATGCGAGAGCAGGTCGAGCATCGGCACGATGCCATTGAGCGGCGTGCGGATCTCATGGCTCATGGTGGCGAGGAACTCGCCCTTGGCCATCACCGCCGATTCCGCCGCCTGCTTGGCCTTGGTCAGCTCGCCCTCGAGCAGGGTATGCCGGTCGATCTCCTGCTGCAGCGCGCTGATTTCCGCCGCGCCGCGGCGATTGAGATCGGCCTGGTCATGCAGGTCGCGTTCGCGCCGGTGCACCGCGAAGGCCATCGCCGTGCTACCGAACAGGGCCAGGAAGGCGAGCACCAGGGCGGTGCCCTGCCACGGGCCCGCCACGCCCAACTGGTCGGCCAGCAACGACAGGGTGGCACCCGCAGCCGCGCCCAGCGCCAGCCAGCGGGCGGTGAGGAGGTTGAAGCCGCGGTCGTCTGCAGGAATCACAAGGTCGCGTGCTGGAAGTCGAAGTCGAGGGCTTGCTCGGCGCGTTGTACCAGATTGCCCTGGATGAAATCGATGCCGCCCATCCACAGCGCGGCGGCGGCCTGCGGATCCTCCACCGCCTGGCCGATCACCTGCAGGCCCAGCCGGTGCGAGCGGTCGATCACCCCGCGCATCTCGTCGCGCAGTTCCGGCGGCAGCGGTTGCCGGGCGAAGTCGGCGGCAAGCCGCACATAGCCCAGCGGCAGCTGTTGCAGCAGCATGTCGGCGTCGGCGCCATCGCGGTACTGGCTCAGGCAGAACTGCACGCCGGCCGGCACCATCCGTTCGCAGAACTGGCGCAGCAGCATCGAATGCACCAGCGCATCGTCGAGGCGGATGTCCACCACCAGCGAGGTGCCTTCGACGCTGGCCTGCTCCAGCGCCTGCACCAGCCAGCCGGAATAGGTGTCCTGCGCCAGCGTGCGTGGCGACTGCGAGACGAACAGGCGCATCGGCTTGCTCTCGGCGCGCCGCTTCTGCAACAGCGCCAGGGCGTGCTCCATCACCCAGCGATCGAGCGCGGGCAGCAGGCCCGACGCTTCCGCCGCCGGCAGGAAATCGCGCGCCATCTGTTCGACGCCCTGGGCATCGCGCATGCGCACCAGCACCTGGAACTGCGCGTCCTCGCCACCGGCGACCGCGACCACCGGCTGGAACGCGAGGTGGATGAAATCGGCTTCCCCGGACAGCGACGCCCGCAAGGCGTCGGCGATCCCGTCGGCGGGCGGCGCGACGGCCGCGGGCGGTACATAAGCGGCGATGCCGATCGCCTGTTCGCGGGCGATGCGCAACGCTTCCTCGGCGGCGGAGAGCACCGCGCCGGAATCGGCGAAGCCGTGCGACAGCGCGGCGTGGCCGATGGCGCAGCGCAGCCGCAGCGTTTCCTGCTCGACGTGGAAATCGTGGTAACCGATGCCGTCGCGCAGGGTGCGCGCATACGCATCGAGTTGGATCGCATCCAGGCCGCTCGCCACCACCAGGAAGGCGTTGTCGCTGAGGCGCGCGGCGGGCATGCCCTTGGCGATGTTCCCGAGCAGGCGGCCGGCATCGTTCATCAGCGACTCGAAGCCGGCATAGCCGAAACGGTTGCGCAGGGCGATGGCATTGCCCATCTCGACCAGCAGCGCGCCGCCGCTGGCGGACGGGGTGCTCGCCCCGAGTTTTTGCATGAGCGCCGGGCGCGTGTAAAGGCCGGTGACCGGGTGGTGTTCGGGTTCGGTCGCGACCTGCCGGCTCTGCGCGGCGCGCGCGCGGCGCACGCGGCTCTGCACGGCCGCGATCAGGTGGCGCGGGCGCACCGGCTTGAGGATGAAATCGTCGGCGCCGAGTTCGAGCACTTCCAGTTGCCGCTCAGGGTCCTGGTCGCCGGTGAGGAACACCACCGGGGTCTGCTCGAAGCGCGGATGTTCGCGGATCTGCACGGTGAGGGTGGTGCCGCTGGTGCCCGGCATGTGCAGGTCCATCAGCACCAGGTCCGGCGCGAACTGCTCCATCGTCGCCATCATGCGTTCGGGGGCGGAGACGACCTCGGCCAGCATGCCCGCGCCACGCAGGATCGCCTCCGCGAACAGCGCCTGGCTGCGGTCATCCTCGACGATCACGATCCGGTAGGGATCCGACTTGTCGCTTTCGGTGGTCGCCGGCTCGGCGGACGTGTTCATGGTTTCCCCCTGCGGATGCCATTGCCACAGGCGGCATCCGTCGAACGTTTCTGACGTGGAAAATGGCGCCCGCCGGCCATCGTGTGCATGTTCAACCGGCCTGCGGCCTGGGTGCGCGGCGGAACAGGCGACGCCACAGCCACCACACGGAGAACGCGAACACCAGGCTGATCGCCATCACCAGCGCCAGCGCCAGCCATGGGTGGGTGAAGGCGAGCGCGAGTCCGCCGACCACCGCGGCATCCTCGGTCACCGACGCCGTCCAGTTGCTGACCGGCTCCGGCGAAGTATTGAGCAGGGCGCGTGAGCCGGCCTTGATGACGTGGCTGGTGAGCGCGACACCGGCACCGGTGGCCAGCATGCCGGCGCCGAGTTCGCCATCGGGCGACATCGCCGCGGCGGCGAGGAACGCGCCGACCGGCACCCGCAGCACGGTGTGCAGCAGGTCCCAGATCGAATCGATCCCGGGGATCTTGTCGGCGAAGAATTCCGCCACCGCCAGCGCGGCGGAGGTGCCGAGCACCCATGGCGACTGGGTGGCCTGCAGTGCATCCGGCAGTTGCAGCCAGCCGAGCATGCCGGCCAGGCCGACGCCGAACACGGTGAGATAGACACGCACGCCCGCAAGCCAGGCCAGCAACACGCCGATGGCGAACAGGTGCGATTGTTCCAACTCCATCGCCGGGTCCGTGCGACGCCTCGGGGCGCCTTCCACCGCAGTCTATACGGCGCTGCGGCTTGACGCAGGCTCTGGCGCGGTGCGATACCACCGCGCATGTCGACCCCGCATGCTCCGTCCCACCAGCGCGACGCCGGCCATCCACGCATGGCCCTGCTGTTGCTGGTGCTTGCGTCGGTGGCGTTCGGCGGCTGGGGTGCGTGGCGCAGCTTCGGCCCGCAGCCGGCCAACGCCGGCGAGCGCCTGCGCGACCAGGGCGACCGGATCGAGGTGCTGGAACAGCAGGTCGCCACCCTGGCCCGCTCCGACCAGATCAGCCGGCAGGCCAATGGCGACCTGCAGGGCACGCTGGCGGAGCGCGACGAGGAGATCGCCAGCCTGCGCGCGGACATCGCGTTCTACGAGCGCTTCGTCGGCGCCACCGCCCAGCGGCACGGGCTGAGCCTGCACGAGCTGGTGCTGGAGCCCCAGCGCGATCCGCAGCTCTGGCATTTCGTCGCCACCCTGACCCAGAACCTGAACCGGGGCGCGGTCAGCACCGGCCGCCTGCAGTTGTCGGTCGAGGCCAGCGAGGGCGGGCGCATGCGCAAGCTGGCGTGGGGCGAGCTGCGCCAGCAGCAGAACGCGCCGGGCCTGGAGTATTCGTTCAAGTATTTCCAGCAGGTCGAAGGCGACATCGTGCTGCCCGTCGGGGTGAAGCCGGTGCGCCTGATCGCGCGTTTGCAGCCTGCGTCCGGTCCGCCGATCGAACAGAGCGTCACCTGGAGCCAGGCGACATCGCGCGCTGGCGCGGTTGCGCCCGCCACGCGTTGAGCCACGGTTGAATCGGGCGCCCTTGCGCCCCATCCTGAGCGGATGGAACAGTCCCTGCACCCGCTGGATGGCATCGTCGCCATCCCCTCCGCACCTCCGAGCGCGCCCCTGCAGTTCACCGCCGCGGCCGCAGCCAAGGTCCGCGAGCTGATCGCCGAGGAAGGCAACGCCGACCTCAAGCTGCGCGTCTATATCCAGGGCGGCGGATGCTCCGGCTTCCAGTACGGCTTCGAGTTCGATGAAACCCAGGGTGAGGACGACCTGCCGATCGTGACGGATGGCGTGACCCTGCTGGTCGATCCGCTCAGCCTGCAGTACCTGATGGACGCCACCGTCGATTACACCGAGTCGCTGACCGGCGCGCAGTTCGTGATCCGCAACCCGAACGCGAAGACCACCTGCGGCTGCGGTTCCTCGTTCACGGTCTGACGGATGACGGGGCATCCTGCCGCCGCATCCGTTCGTTCGCCCGAAAAGCGTCGTTTCCGGGCGAACGCGCCCGACGCAGGGGCCGGGCGTGCGCACGTCCATGTGCGCTTTCTCGCATGAAGACCGGTTCGCCCTTCGCCTTCGTCGAGGGCGCGCTCGACCGCGCCGACCAGCTGCGCGCCGATCCCGCCGCACTGCAGGCGCTGTGGCCACGGGCGCGGATCATCGTCCTGGATGCCGAGGGACGCGCGCTGGCGGATGCCGGGCGCCAGCTGTTCGCGCTCGACGGCGCCGACGTGGGCCATGTGCCGGACAGCTTCCACTTCCTCGGCCTGCGCGATGGCCAGGCCTGGTTCTTCGCGGAATCGGCGGCGCTCGCCATCGTCGCCCCGGAACGCATCGACCTGCGCCGCGCGGCCGCGCAGTGGCCCGCCTGGCAGGCGACTTTGTTCGCGCAGGCGCGCGCGCTGCAGCACTGGCACGCCCGCCATCGCCATTGCAGTGCCTGCGGCGGCTCGCTGCGTTTCGTGCGCGCCGGCTGGCTGGGCCTATGCGAGGCCTGCAAGACCGAGCATTACCCGCGCACCGACCAGGCGGTGATCGTGGCGGTCACCGATGGCGAGCGCCTGCTGCTCGGTCGCCAGGCAAGCTGGCCACCGCGACGCTGGTCGGTGGTCGCCGGCTTCGTCGAGCCGGGCGAAACCCTGGAACAGACCGTGGTGCGCGAGGTGCGCGAGGAAACCGGCGTGCGCGTGCATGCGCATAGCGCGCGCTACGTGGCATCGCAGCCTTGGCCGTTCCCGGGTTCGCTGATGCTCGGCTTCATCGCCAACGCGGAGCCCGATGCGCCGGTGGCCGAAGAAGAACTCGAGGCCGCGCGCTGGTTCACCGCCGACGAAGTCCGCGCCGGACTGGACAACGATTGGGCCACCGCCGATGCCGAAGGCGAGGGCATCGTGCTGTCGTCGCCGATCTCGATCGCCCGCCACGTGATCCGCGCGTGGCTGGCGGAGCACGACGCACGCGCGGCGCGGTAGCGACGCCGCGCAGTAGAATCGGGCGATGTCCGCCACCCTGCTTGCCGTCATCATCGCGCTGGCCGCCGGCCACCTCGCGCCCGGCGTCGCCACCGGGTTGCGCCAGTTCGGCTGGTATCGCGGCTGGCTGCACTGGCTCAACGCGCAGTTCCCGGAAGACAGCGTGTGGCGCGGCCCCTGGGGCATCGCGTTGGCGCTGGTGGTGCCGTTGCTGGTCGCCGGCCTGCTGCAGGTCGCGCTGGACCAGCCGCTGTGGGGCTTCGTCGGCCTGTTGTTCGACATCGTCGTGCTGTTCTGGTGCTGGGGCCCGCGCGACCTCGACCTCGATGTCGCCGCCATCCTCGACGCCCCCGATGCCGTTTCGCGACGCGCCGCCGCGGCGCGCCTGTATCCACCGGGCATCGATCCGCGGCTCGACGGCCCCTCGCTGGTGGAAGCGGTGTTCCGCAACGCCTCGCGCCGCTGGTTCGGCGTGTTGTTCTGGTTCTGCGTGCTGGGTCCGTTCGGCGCGCTGCTGTATCGCCTGAGCGTGCTCGCCACCGAGCAGGACGCCGACGTCGTGCCGCCCGACACCCTGCAGGGCGCACGCACCTGGCTCTCGCTGCTGGAATGGCCGGTGACCCAACTGGTCGCGCTGGCGCTGGCGCTGGTCGGCAACTTCGACAGCGTGCTGTCGGCGTGGCGCGAAGAAAACGCCTTCGGCCTGGACAGCCGCCTGCTGCCGAACGCCGCCCGCGCCAGCGTGCGCAGCGAGATCGCCGAGGAAGTGGGCGATTACACCGAATCCGGGATCCCGGCGTCGACCGCGCTCGCCGAAGTCTTCGGCGAACTGCCGGAACTGCGCGACGCGATGAGCCTGGCCTGGCGCGTGCTGGTGTTGTGGCTGGCGGTGATCGCGCTGCTGGTGGTGGCGGGCTGGGTGAGCTGAGGCCGCGGGACGAGTTCTGGTGGCAGGGCCGGTGGGGAAGGGCTTCAGCCTGATACTTGTGGGAGGGGCCTCAGCCCCGATGCCTCATGCCGCATCCCCCCGCAACGCCTGCACCTTCGCCTCCAGCGATCCAGCCGTCGCGGAGGCGCCATCGACAGGTTCGCCCGCCACCACCTCGACATGCGCACGCAAACGCCGCGGCACCCGCATGCGGTCGAGCGCACTGCCTTCCTTCGCATTGGCGCGCCTGCTCCACATGCTGCCCCACATGTTGCGCAGGGCTATCGGCACCACCGGCACATCCTGGCCACGCGCGGCGGCGCGCTGCAGGATGCGTTCGACGCCGGACTTGAACGGCGCGATGTTGCCGTCCCTGGTCAACGCGCCCTCCGGGAAGATGCAGACCAGTTCGCCCTCTGCCAGCACCGCATCGACCTCGTCGAATGCGCGCTGCATCAGTTCGGGATTCTCGCGCGCGCCGGCGATCGGGATCGCCTTCGCGGTCCTGAAGATCCAGCGCATCACCGGGATGTTGAAGATCCTGTAATACATCACGAAGCGCACCGGTCGAGGAATGCTGGCCGACAGGATCAGCGCGTCCATGTAGCTCACGTGGTTGCAGACCAGCAGCGCCGCGCCCTCGTCGGGCACGTCCTTTTCGATGCCGTGCAGCTTCAGCCGGTACAGCGTGCGCACCAGCAGCCAGCTGAGGAAGCGCATCAGGAATTCGGGGACGATGCTGAAGATCCACGCCGCCACCAGGATGCTGCTCAGCCCAAGCGCCATGAACACCTGCGGGATGCTCCAGCCCAGCGCCTGCTGCAGCGCCACCCCGCCCAAGGCCGCGGCGACGATGAACACCGCGTTCTGGATGTTCATGCCGGCGATGACGCGCGAGAGTTCCCCGCGCGGGCTGCGGCTCTGGATCAGTGCGAACAGCGGCACCACGAAGAAGCCGGAAAACAGGCCGATCCCGGCCAGGTCCAGCACCACCCGCCAGCTGCCCGGCCGGGCGATGAAGCCACCGACATCGAGTCCCTTCGCCGCGATCGCCGGCGCCATCGCCAGGTGCACGATGCACGCGCTCATGCCGATCGCGCCCAGCGGCACCAGCCCGATCTCCACCGTGCGCGCGGACAGCTTTTCGCACAGCAGCGAACCCGCGCCCACCCCGATCGAGAACACCGCCAGCGCGAACACGTACAGCGTCGGCGCGCCGCCCAGGTGGGTCTCCGCATACACCGGCAGGTTGCCGGTCAGCACGGTGCCGGCGAACCAGAACCAGCTCACGCCGAGGATCGAATTGCGCACCGCCAGTTGCTTCTTCGCCAGGCGCAGGATCGCAAGGGATTCCGGAATCGGGTTCCACTGGATCTTGAGGTCGGGCGCGGCCGCAGGCACCGCCGGGATCGCCCGGCTCAACAGGTTGCCGGTGATCGCCAGCACGATCACCGCCACCGCAGCCGCCTGCGTGCCGTGTTCGCCGGCCACGGTGAAGATCAGCCCGCCGAACAGCATGCCCAGCAGCACCGCGATGCTGGTGCCCATCTCCACCAGGCCATTGCCGCCGGTCAGTTCCTCCGGCTTCAGCACCGACGGCAGGATCGAATACTTCACCGGCCCGAACAGGGTGGACTGCACGCCGGTGGCGAACAGCGCGACCAGCAGCACCCGCATGTCCTGCAGCAGGAAGCCCACCGCCGCCAGCGACATGATCGCGATCTCCATCGCGGTGGTGATGCGGATCAGCCTGGATTTCTCGGTGCGCTCGGCGAACTGCCCGGCGATCGAGGAAAACAGGAAGTACGGCAGGATGAACACCGCCGGCGCCAGCTGCGTGTAGGTGCCGCGGGTGGCCGGGTCCAGCGTGCCCGCCGTCGCCATCGCCGCCAGCAGGCCGATGATCGCCTGCCGGAACACGTTGTCGTTGAACGCGCCCAGCGCCTGCACCGTGAAGTACGGCAGGAAGCGGCGCTGCTTGAGCAGGTCGAACTGGCTGTGGCCGGACATGCGCCCCCCGGGGTTTTGCGGAGTCTAGCGGAGGCAGCTCATGGAGCGAGGCGTTTCATCCGTTCCCTTGAAAAGGGGTCAGACCGAATTTCGCGCCGAGGATGGCCGGTCTGCTAGAGCGGCCGTCGCGAAACTTCGCTCTGACCCCTTTTCGCGATAGCCTCGCAGTCAGAGGGAGGACAACATGACGACACGCGGTGTGCCAGTTGCGTGTCGAGGCAAGAAATTGTCGACAACGACTACAGCCTCAATATTTCACGCTATGTCAGCTGCGGAGTTAGAGACAGAAATCGACCTCAGCGCCGTGCATGGCGAGCTGGTCGACATCGAAAAAGTGCTCGGGGAGGCAAAAAAGGAGGCACAACGCCTTTTTTGGTGGAGCTGGGGCTGAGTCCTTTACCGTAAGGCTTGTGTCCGAGCGGTTTGCCTGCACTGATCTGGAGGGGAGCGTGCCAAAGCAAATAAAACCCGGCTTGGTCACGGAATGCCTGGAACACGTGTCCGGATTGATGTTCGAGGAGCCCTATCGTGCGGAGGTTGCAAAGCTGATCCGTGGGCACGCCGGCGTGTACGCACTGTACAAGCGCGACAGGCTTTACTACGTGGGTTTGGCGACGAACTTGATGTCACGCGTGAAGCAGCATCTGAAAGATCGTCACGCGCGCAAGTGGGAGACGTTTAGCGTGTATCTCACGCGCGACAGCGATTCGATCAAAGGCTTGGAATCGTTACTGCTCCGCATCGTGGATCCGACTGGCAACCGGGTGAAAGGTCGGCTCCCCGGTGCAACAGACCAGAAGCGCACTTTGAATCGCGCCATGACCGAGGCGGATTCCAATCGAAGGGCTACCCTGTTGGGTGGCAACTTCGTTCGCAATCGGATGAAGCGGAAGACCAAAGCCGGACAAGGGACTTTAGTGCTGGCAGGTCTCGTCAGTCGGCGAATGCAATTGCGTGGCGAGAACAAGGGGGAGCGCCACCAGGCAACCTTGCGTAAGGACGGTCAAATTTCCTATGGGGGTAACCTCTATAACTCACCCAGCATGGCGGGTCGTGCAGCTATTGGCCGCAACGTAAATGGCTGGGTGCTCTGGCACTACCGGGATGCCAAGAAAGGCTGGATACCGCTTAACAACTTGCGGAAGTAGCAAGCCCTTTGTCGAACACGAGGAACGCGTGCGCTTCGAACAAGGCTCGGTATCACATGGGGGAAGACTTCTGAGATGTCAGAGACTTGGGGGTCAGGGACACTTGAATTGGGATTTGGATTGGAATTCGTGCTGAGTTCTCCATTAGAACTTGCGGTCAAGTACGTGGTGGATGATCTGCCCGGCGCCAGCATGCCTTGCACGCGGCTTCAGAACGTACTCGCTGCCTGCTCTAATTCAAGGCCGCTTTCCGAGTTCAGTGAAGCGTTCCTAAGGTCATGCGGCCTCCTTGCATTGGTCGCGTACGCGAAGGGGGAAATTGACGACGAAACGTTCAGGCGCCGCGCGTTGGCGGAACAGCAGCGCAGGTGTAGCGAGGCGGAAGAAAAGCGAGCCTTGCAGGCGAGGGCCGCAGAACTGGCCGCCGCCGAGTGGGAAGCTGAGCGGCTTCGGGCAGAACGCGATCCGCGGAATATCGCAAAGCGGAAGAATCGAGAATTGCGTGAGAAATTTGGTCTGCATACGTACGTAGATGGAGACGACTTTCCACGCCTGATGACGATCCTCAAGAGTCTCGACAACGCCCAACGACTTCCCGAGGAAAGTGCTGCATGGCTCGCGGCAGCAGGGCGTGTGTATCGAACACGCGAAATCATGCGGGCCTATCATCGCCTTGAGGCGGATCACTACCTCGGTGAGTTCAAGGAACGCGGGAACGTCTGGGCCGCCGTGAGTGCGAGCAGCCATCTCAGGAAATGCGAGGCATCGCAAGAAGCACACGACCTGCTGGCCCAGGTTCCAGACGGACGGCTTAAGTCAGCGAAACTGAAGTCAGCCGTTTTCACCACGCATGGCGGTGCACTTCGCGACTTGGGCCGATACGACGAAGCCAGGTACTTGGGGGAACATGCACATGCGCTGGTCGAGGCAAACTACATGCCGTGTACCTTGCTGGGGGCAATTCATATCGAACTTGGCCAGATCGCAGAGGGGCATGCGTGGTATGCCAAGGCGGAAGTTCGTGGCGCGCCGCGGGATGATATTGATCGGGACGTTCGGGCAATTCTTCTGCGGCTCCCAGCAGCGAAGCGAGTGTCCATCGTGGAAGAGTTGATCACCCACTATCCGCATCGCTACGAATGGCTACGCAAGTCGTTCCGCACATAGTTTTTCTTGCATGGCTCTGCCGGCAAGCTTTCCGCAGAGGTGGTGTCAGGTGCAATCCGCAGGGGGCGGAATGAAAGTGCTCAAAGACGTACGCCACCGCCGCACCGACGCACTGGCTCAAGTGCGTTGGGACCAGCTCGAATCCCTTCTCGCTGGTTACTACCGCGAACAGGGCTACACGGTTGATCACTGCGGCACCGGTGCCACCAGCTCACGTTTCGACGGCGGCATCGACCTCAAGCTGCGCAAGGACGATGCGTACATCCTGGTCCAGTGCAAGCACTGGAACGCCAAGCAGGTGCCGCACAACGCGGTGCATGAACTGATCGGCTTGATGGTTAACGAGGGCGCGACCGGGGCGATCCTGGTCACCAGCGGCGAATTCACCCGCGCGGCAATCGAGGCCGCGACCCGGCAGGGACATGTGCAACTGGTCGATGGCGACGACCTGCGGGGGATGCTCGGGCCGCTTCCCGAGCCGGCCCAACCGACGCTGCCGCAGTCGAGATCTCTGGCGCAGCGCGCGGCAGCGACCGTAGGCGAGCGATTGCTGTCGGCAGTCGAGGATCGTATTCGCTACGGCAGTCATCGGAAGAGCAGCAGGAAAGGGATGGTGGCCACGACGGCGCGCTCCGCCCTGACCCTGCTGCTGGTCAAGATCGTGTTTGCGTTGGTGGTCTTCCTGATCATTGCGCTGACCCTGCAGTCGGCCATCCAGGCCATCCTGCGTCCGCTAAATTCAGCAACGACCACACCGCTCGTGCGCGCGCAGGACCTGGTTCTGGCTCCCGCCGCCGATGCGTCTGGCGGCGTGCTGCGGAATGGTGTGCGTTCGGGCCAGGAGGAAGTGGTCGATCCGACCATCGGTACGACGAGTCAGGCCGTGCCGGCGGGCACGCAGCCACATCGAAAGTACACCGGGGCGGAATTGCGCGAGTCGCAGCGCCAAGCCGACGAGGCGGCGCGCATCATCGAGGCGAGTACGCCGGAGATGTAGTCGACGGATGGCGGAGGGCGCCCCTCTCCCGCCCTTTCGAGAGAGGGGAAGCGTAGGCTGCTTCCGCACCGATCCACCCCCAGAGCCGTTGCGGCTCGGCCCCCGATGGACGCAGCCCCGGCGGGCTGTGACACTGGCCGGATGACGGTCTCCTTCGATGCCCTGTTCCAGCATTCCCCGAACGCCTACATGGTGTTGGACCGTGATCTGCGCTACCTGGAGGCCAACAACGCCTATGCACTGCTGACCGGGGTGCCGCGCGCGCAGTTGCTCGGGCGGGGCGTCTTCGAGCTGTTCCCCGGGACCGTCAACCCCGACGGCACCAACCAGGCCGACGTCCTCCGGCAGTCGCTGCAGCGGGTGATCGCCACCGGCGAGCGCGACACGCTGGCGCTGATTCCGTACGCGATCGAGACGCAGACGCCTGCGGGCCCGGAGCTGGACATCCGCTACTGGAGCGCGACCCACACGCCGCTGCGCGATGCCGGTGGCGCGGTGTTCGCGGTGCTGCAGCACACCACCGACGTCACCGAGGTGGAGCGGCTGCGCGAGGAACTCCGCCATGCGCGCGCCGCCACCGGCCTGACCCAGGCGCAGAGCGACTCGGGGGTGCTCTCGCGCGCGGCCGCCGTGCAGCGCGACAACATCCGCCTGTCAGCGCGCCAGGCCTTCCTCACCGACCTGTTCGCACAGGCGCCTGGCTTCATGGCGGTGTTGCGTGGCGAAGCGCATGTGTTCGACCTCGCGAACGCGGCCTATATCGCGCTGGTGGGCGGGCGCGACGTGCTCGGCCGGTCGATCCGCGAGGCGCTGCCGGAACTGGCCGAGCAGGGGTTCTTCGAATTGCTGGACCAGGTGCGCGGGACCGGGAACCCGTTCGTCGGGCGCGGCCTGCCGGTGGAGTTGCGCGATGCCGCCGGCGTGATGCGCTCGCTCAATGTCGATTTCATCTACCAGCCGATCCGCGATGCGAACGGGCAGGTGGACGGCATCTTCGTGCAGGGCGCCGATGTCACCGACCGCGAGGAGGCGCTGACGGCACTGCGCGAGGGAGAGGCCCGTTTCCGCACGATCGCCAACCTCGTTCCCCAGATGGTGTGGTCGACGTTGCCCGACGGCTATCACGACTACTACAACCAGCGCTGGTATGACTTCACCGGCATGCCGGACGGCAGCACCGATGGCGAGGGCTGGAATGGCATGTTCCACCCCGACGACCAGGCGATCGCCTGGCAGCGCTGGCGCCACAGCCTGGCCTCCGGCGAACCCTACGAGATCGAATACCGCCTGCGCGATCGCAATGGCGAGTACCAGTGGGTGCTGGGCCGCGCGCTACCGGTGCGCGATGGATCCGGGACGATCGTGCGCTGGATGGGCACCTGCACCGCGATCCACGAGCTCAAGCGCGTGCAGCAGGCGCTGGAAGCCAGCCAGGCGGCCCTGCGCGTCGCCGACCAGCACAAGGACCAGTTCCTGGCCACGCTGGCGCATGAGCTGCGCAATCCGTTGTCGCCGATCGCCACTGCGGCACAGATCCTCAAGCAGGGCAGCCAGGACGCCGCGACCGTGCAGCGGGTGGCGGACATCATCGAACGGCAGGCCCGGCACATGCGGGAACTTGTCGAGGACCTGATCGACGTGTCCCGCGTCACCCGTGGCCTGGTGACCTTGCAACCGCGCGAGGCGCAGCTGGCCGAGGTCGTCGGCGCGGCGATGGAGCAGGTCACGCCGCTGATGAGCCAACGTCGGCATCAGCTGACCCTGTCGGATCGCGCGCCGGGACTGGTGCTGTCACTGGATCCCGTGCGGATCACCCAGGTGGTCGCGAACCTGTTGCACAACGCCGCCAAGTACACCCCGCAGGAGGGCACCATCGACGTGGTGCTGGAGCGCGAAGGCGATGAGGCGGTGGTGCGCGTGCGCGACAATGGAATGGGCATGGACGAGGCGCTGATCGGGCGCGTGTTCGACCTCTTCGCCCAGGCGGAGAGCACGTCGGCTAGGCACCAGGGCGGCTTGGGCGTGGGCCTCGCGCTGGCGCGAAGCCTGGTGCAGTTGCATGGCGGTGTGCTGGACGCCCACAGCGCGGGCATCGGGCACGGCTCCACGTTCGAGATGCGCCTTCCCCTGCAGTCGCGCGTCGCCACGGCGCAGGCCTGATCAGGGGAGGGCCGGGCGCCCGGCCACGGCCCCGGTCATGCCGTGGGTGACGGATGGCCGCGGCTGGCGTGGTTCAATCGGCACCGAGATCGCCACGCCCCCGGAGCCCGCCATGACCACCCGCCCCAGACCGGCACACGACGACGGCCAGCGCCGGCTGGCCGTGCTCATCGATGCGGACAACGCACAGGCGTCGGTGATCGAGGGCCTGCTGGCGGAAGTCGCCAAGTACGGGCTTGCCAGCGTGAAGCGCATCTATGGCGACTTCACCTCGCCGCAGCTGGGACAGTGGAAGAAGGTGTTGCTCCAGCACTCGATCAGCCCGGCGCAGCAGTTCGCCTATACGTCCGGCAAGAACGCCACCGACAGTTCGCTGATCATCGATGCGATGGACCTGATGTACACCGGGCGCTTCGATGGCATGTGCCTGGTGTCCAGCGACAGCGACTTCACCCGCCTGGCGCAGCGGCTGCGCGAGGAGGGGCTGACGGTCTATGGGTTCGGCGAGCGCAAGACCCCGGATGCGTTCGTGCAGGCCTGCGACAAGTTCGTCTACACCGAGGTGTTGCGCGCGCAGGAAGCAACGCCCGCACCCGCGAAGCCTGCGCAGAAGGCAGCGAAGAAAGTCGCGGCCAGGACGGCGCAGGCGCAGGGCAAGCCTGTTGTTGCAAATGCGGCTGCCGCACCGGCACCGAAACCCGCCGGTCCGCTGCCCTTGCCGCTGGAGTTGATCCGCCAGGCGATCGAGGAAGCCTCGGACGACGAGGGCTGGGCGCACCTGGGCACGATGGGCAGTTACCTCAACAAGGTGCGCCCGGATTTCGACCCCCGCCTGTACGGGCAGAAGAAGCTCAGCGACCTGCTGCGCAAGCATCCGCGCCACTTCAAGGTGGAAGAACGCGGGACCGCGGCGACCGGCGGGAAGGCGCTGTACGTGCGCGCGCTGGACTGAGTGATCCGCGCGGGAGTTTGGGATGTGGCTCTGCTGCGCGTCACCTTTCCGTCGGGGCTGAAGCCCCTCCCACAGTCAGGCGGCAGCGTTGTCTTCGAGTGTCCAGGTGGTGAGGCCGTGGGCATCGCGGATGCCGGTGGCGATGCACGGACGTGCGCGGATGGCGCGCGGGTGGCGGCCCTGCGCGAGTGCTGCGAGCAGGGCGGTGGGGTCGTGGCGGAAGCGAATGCGTTGCGGTGGCGGCATGCCGATGCAGGCACGTTCCAGTTCCAGGGTGGCGCGCTCGTAGGCGATGACCTCGTCGAGGTAGCGCAGCCGCAGCTTGCGGCTGCGCAGGTAATCGCAGAAGTCCATGGCTTCGGGCAGGAAATAGAAACTGGCGGGCGGATGCGCGCGCCAGAAGCGGCCCAGTTCGTCGCACAGGCGGCGCGTGCCCAGCAGGCGGCAGGTGAAAGGCAGCAGGCCGCGCAGCTTGCCCAGGCGAAAGCCCTTGTGCAGGGTGCGGTTGATGCCGAGGCCGGGGTCGCGGGCGATGCGTTGCAGGCGCGTGGTTTCGCGCTCGGTCAATGCGGCATCGGTGGTCGCGTGGCCGGCCGCGATGCGGTCGCGGAAATCCGGATCGGTGATCAGCCGCACCATCGCGTCCTGGAAGTGGGCCAGGCTCATGCCGCCACCCTATGCACGTCGCGTTGGCGCAACGATGCCGGTTGATCGCGCGTCCACGCGTCGCGCAGGCGCTGCAGGTCCTCGCGGATGCGCGCCAGCCCCACCTGTTCCACCCACGAGCCGAACACTTCGAAGGTGACGCCGCCGATGTTGCGGCAACGCGGCAGGGTCCAGTCCAGCAACGCCCACACCGCATCGGGCACCGCGCCCGAATGCGCATCCAGCCAGTAGCCGTCGAGTTCCATGCCGCCGGCCACGTGGATCTCGCCCACGTGGGACAGGTCCAGCACCTGCAGCATCGCCATCGGGTCGAAGCCGTGGTTGACCGCGTTGGTGTGCAGGTTGTGCAGGTCCAGCACCAGGCCGCAGCCGCTTTCGTCGCACAGCGCGTTGAGGAACGTCGCTTCGTCCATCTCGCTGTCGTCGATGTCGAAGTAGTAGGTGTTGTTTTCCAGCAGGAACGGTCGCGGCACGCGATGCATGACTTCGCGCACGCGTGGCACCAGCAGGTCCAGGCTTTCGCGGTCGCGCGCCAGCGGCAGGGTGATGCCGGCATTGACGCGGCGCCCGTGTTCCTCGGCGAGGTGGAACGCCAGGTGATCGCTATGCCACGGAAAGTCCAGGCGCTGCCGCCACTGCGCCACCTGGGCGATGTGGTCGCGGTCGAACTGCGCGGCGCTGCCGATCGACAGGCCGATGCTGTGCGGCACCAGCGGCATGCGTCCGTGCAAGGCCTGCATGCGGGCAATGCCGTCATCGTCCTCGATATAACGCGGTGTGGCGCCCGGACCACGATCGGTCCAGAACATGTCCGGCACCACTTCGGCGTAATCCACCACGCCGGCAGCGGCATCGAACAGCGACGTCAGCGGGGCCTGGAATGCCAGGCCCACGCCGAGTGCGGGCAAAGGCCGCAACATCATCCGCTCAGCGCATGCCGCGGACGACGAGGTCTTCGATGACCAGGCGGTCCAGGCCGGAGAGGCACGGGCGGCAACCCTTGAAGCCCGGGATTTCCGGGATGGTCAGCACGCCCTTCAGCGTGGCCACGAGGTCGTCGAACGAGGTGCTGCTGGCGAGGGTGAGCTGGTACTCCGCGACGGGCGTCTTGCGGGTGATCTTGGTGGGTGTGGGCATATGCGTGTCCTCTGTTAACGGGGGAAACGATTGCCGGATGCATGCATCGCGACAGTCGCGGAGCGCGATCGGCTCCAATGCACGGAACGCGCGAGGTTTTCGGTAACGGACATGTGAATTGCTTCTCGGCCGAATTGCCGATGCAGCCCGCAAGCCGCATGGGGATTGGCGTTCAGCGCGTCGATGTGCCGGACGGCGTATGCGTTCAGTGCTAGCGGATTGGGATGGAAGCTGCCCGCAGAAGGCCTCTTTGTGGGTGCGCTGGACTCGGCGTCACGCGTTGGCAACGCGATCCGGACTGTGCGGATGATGTTGCTGCCTGATCTGGAGGGTTCGATGAAGCTCGAGAAAGTCTTCGCCATCCAATGGGCCAGCCTGTACCCGATGTACCTGAAGAAGGCGCAGGCGAAGGGGCGCACGCAGGACGAACTGGACCAGGTCATCCGCTGGCTGACCGGCTACACGGCGGCAGGCTTGCGCAGGCAGAACGAGGGCGATGCCGATCTCGAGGCCTTCTACGGCAACGCGCCGGAGTACAACCCGAACGCGCAGCTTGTGACCGGGGTGGTCTGCGGCGTGCGGGTGGAGGAGGTCGAGGACCCGCTGATGCGCAAGATCCGCCAGCTGGACAAGCTGGTCGACGAGCTGGCCAAGGGCAAGGCGATGGAGAAGATCCTGCGGGGTTAGCATCCGTCCATGGCAACCAGTCGCCCGCCGATCCCCTGGCGTCATGTCGCGCTGTACGCCGCCCTGCTTGCGGCGGGCACGCTCGCGTTGCAGTGGCTCGACTACCAGCGGCTGGTGCGCAGCGCGCCGTCGGCGATCTACGACGGCCTGCTGGCCACCGGCTTCCTGGCGCTGGGCCTGTGGCTGGGGATGCGCCTGCTGGGTCGGCGCGCGCCGGCGGACGCGTCGGTCGACGAAGGCAATCCTCGCGCCGCGGAGGCGCTTGGCATCAGCCCGCGCGAGCTGGAGGTGCTGCGCGAGATCGCCGCCGGGCATTCCAACAAGGAGATCGCCCTGCGGCTGCATGTGTCGCCGAACACGGTGAAGACCCACGTCGCCCGCCTGCTGGAGAAGCTGGAGGCGCGGCGTCGCACCGATGCCCTGCGCAAGGCACGCGAGCTCGGACTGGTGCCGTAGCCGCCATCGCGACGGGTGATTCCGGCGAAATCACCCTTCCGGGCGATGGACGCGCGGCCGGCGAAGGCGCGCAATCGGGCCCGGTCAATCAACGGAGGTGGGGCATGGGGCGTGACATCGTGAAATACGGGGTGATCGCGGGGCTGGTGGTCGCGGTCTCGATGGTTGCCAGTTTCTGGGCCACCGGCGGGGCGATGCCGCATGGCTGGGTCGGCATGGCGATCGGCTACGCCACCATGCTGGTTGCGTTCAGCGCGGTCTTCGTCGGCATCAAGCACCAGCGCGACGTGGCCGGCGGCGGGGTGATCCGGTTCTGGCCGGCGTTCGCGATGGGGCTGGCGATCTCGTTCATCGCCGCGCTGTTCTACGTGGGCGCGTGGGAGTTCGTGCAGGCCACCATCGTGGAGGATTTCGCCGGCGGCTATGCCGACTCGGTGATCGCGGCGCAGAAGGCCAAGGGCCTGGATGCGGCGGCGCTGGCCAAACTCACCGCGGAGATGGAGGCGTTCAAGATCCAGTACGCCGATCCGATGTTCCGGCTGCCGATGACCTTCGCCGAGATCTTCCCGGTCGGCGTGCTGGTCTCGCTGGTGTCGGCGCTGGTGCTGCGCAATCCGCGGGTGTTGCCTGCGAGGTAGTGGATCGATGGCCTCGTGGGAGGGGCTTCAGCCCCGATGACGGGCGGATGGACGCACCGTACCGTTCCATTCACCGCGGTCGAACCCGACCGCGGCGACCCTACATTGAGGTCTCGTCCACGAGGATCCCGCCATGTCCGCCACGCCACTGATGCCTGCCGCCTTCCTCGGCCATGGCAGCCCGATGAATGCGCTTGAGAGCAACCGCTTCACCGAGGCCTGGCGTGCATTCGGTGCGTCGGTGCCGAAGCCGCGGGCGATCCTGGCGGTGTCGGCGCACTGGCACGTCGATGGCCTGGCGGTCACCGCGATGCCGCGGCCGCGCACCATCCACGATTTCCACGGTTTCCCGCAGGCGCTGTTCGACGTGCAGTACCCGGCACCGGGCCTGCCGCAGCTCGCCGAGGAAGTGGCGGACACGGTGAAGCCGGACCACGTGGTCGGCCTGGACCGCGATGCGTGGGGGTTGGACCACGGCACCTGGGGCGTGCTGGTGCACGCCTTCCCGCAGGCCGACATCCCGGTGGTGCAGCTCTCGCTGGACGCGCGCAAGCCGCTCGACTGGCATGTGGCCCTGGGCGCGAAGCTGGCGGCGCTGCGCGAACGCGGCGTGCTGGTCGTGGGAAGCGGCAACGTGGTGCACAACCTGCGCGCGATCGACTGGAAGCAGCCGGATGGCGCGTTCGACTGGGCGCGGCGCTTCGATGACGACGCGCGCCAACTGATGAGCGAACGCCCGCATGACATCGCCGCGCTGGCGACGCATCGCGACTACAAGCTGGCGGTACCCACCGACGAGCATTTCCTGCCGCTGCTGTATCTCGCCGGCCTCGCCTCTGCCGCGGACACGTCGGCGGACGTGCTGGTGGATGGCTACACCTATGGCTCGCTGTCGATGACCGCGTACACGCTTGGTGCGCGCTCGCAATTCCCCACCGGCGCCGGAGAAGGCGCGGCGCTGCTGGACACGACCGTGCCGCCCGAAGACGCGAATATCTAGCGGTAGCGTTTCTTCGGTTCGTTCACGATGTTGCGCGGCTGCATGGCAACGCGTGGGCGCAACCAGTCGGCCAGTTCGTTTTCCGCGAGCGAGCCTTCCGCCAACGAGAGATAGACCGGGTACAACTCGAGGTTGTCCGCCTGCAGCGTCGCGCCATTGAGCATCAGGAACAATTCGCAGGCGACAGCCGCGGTGCGCTTGTTGCCATCCACGAAGGGGTGGTTGCGCGCCAGTCCGTAAGTCAGGCTGGCGGCGAGCGCAGCCAGGTCCGGTGGCGGATTGCCGTAGGCGAACAGCTGTTGCGGACGCGCCAGCGCGGATTCCAGCAGCGCCTCGTCGCGCACGCCTTCTCCGCCGCCGTGTTCAGACAGCTGGCGATCGTGCAGCGCCAATGCCAGCGTGCGATCGATCCAGACGATCATCGCGGCTTACTCCGCCAGCTTGCGCAGCAGGTCTCGGCGGTCGCGCATGATCTTCTCGGCCACGTCCATCTGCGCCGCAAAGACCGGGTCGTACGTGGTCAGCCTTATGCCATCCGGGGTTTCCACCGCATACAACTCATCGCCCTTGTCCAGGCGCAGCCTGGCCAGCAGTTCCTTGGGCAGGATCACGCCGGCGGAATTGCCGATGGTGGTGATCTTCAGCTTCATGTCGGTGTTCCGCAGTTGTTATAACCAACGTTATACGGAACTGGTCCCGAGATGCAAGCGGGATGTCGCGCCAAGGGGCGCGACGCGTCAATTCGTAGGCATCCCCAACGTGTCGCGCACGGTCGCATGCAACTGCCGGCGCATGCTGAGCCAGCCGGCCAGCATTGCCGCCGCGGTGCCGGCGATGGCGCCAATGGCGAGCGTGGTCGGGCTCCAGGTCGGCGGCAGGTCCAGCACGCGTTGTGCGAACAGGCTGCCGATCCCCGCGGCAGCAAGTGCCGCAATGCTGCCGGCGATCGCGCCGATCGCGCCGAACTCGACCAGTTGTGATCTGCGCAGCTGCGCGGTGCTGGCCCCCAGCGTGCGCAACACGCCGAGTTCGGTGATGCGTTCGTCGCGGGTCGCCGCCACCGCCGAGACGAACACCAGGCAGCCGGACAGGAAGGCGAACCAGAACACCACCTGGATCACCATCGCGGCCTGGTCGCCGATGCGCGCGATCTCGCCGGTGATCGCGTCGATGTCGATCACGTTCGCGTTCGGGAGTTCGCTCGCCAGCGCGGTCGCCAGCGTCGCATCGCCGCGTGGCACGCGCACCGCGGTGATGTAGGTCGCCGGCAAGCCGGGCGCCAGGTCGGGCGAGGCCAGCACGAAGAAATTCGGGGTGAAGCTCTCCCAGCGCACGTCGCGCAGGCTGGTGATCCTGCCTTCGATGCGCTGCCCGGAGACGTCGAACACCAGCGTATCGCCGAGTCGCCATTGCAGCTGTTCGGCGAACTTGGTTTCCACCGAGAACTGGTTGCGCGCGGTCCTTGCGTCCCAGAACGTGCCGGCCTTGAGCGTGTTGCCGGCCGGCAGCGCGTCGGCGGTGGACAGGTTGAATTCCCGGTCCATCAGCCGCTCGCCGCGGCCCTGCGGCTGCGGCCGACCCCGCTGCTGCGCGGTCGCGCCGACATAGCGCGCGCGGATCATCGGCGACAGGCCGGCCGAGCTGAAGCCGAGCCGCTGCAAGGTCGCATCGAAGGTCGCGCGCTGCTCCGGCTGCACGTTGATGACGAAGCGGTTGGGCGCGTCGCCGCGCACCGTGGCCTGCCACTGGTCCCAGACGTCGGTGCGCACCAGCAACAACAGCAGCAGCGCCATCAGGCTGGTGCCGAGCGCCACCACCTGGGCGATGGTGAGCCGACGCCGCCGCGCGAGGTTGAGCAGGGCGTAGCGGGTGATGCCGCTGCCGCCGCGTCCCGCGCGCGCCACCAGCCACGCCAGCGCGCCGCCAGCGACCGCCAGGATCGCCGCGGTCGCCAGCAGGCCACCGAGCAGGATGGCGGCCGCTTGCGGATTGCCGGCGGCCTGCCAGAACATCGCCAGCATGCCGGCCAGCGCCAGCGCAAACAGCAGCAGTGCAGGCGGAGAGGGCGTGCGCAGGTCGCTGCGCAACACCGCCAGCGCGCTGACCCGGCGCAGCGCCAGCAATGGCGGCAGGGCGAAGGTGATGAGGATCCAGCCGCCCACCAATGCGCCTTGCAGCAGCGGCCAGGCGCGCGGCGGGGGCAGGCTGGTGCCGAGCTCGCGGGCGATCCACAGGCCGGCGATGGATTGCAGCATGCTCGCCGCGAGCAAGGCTGCGATGATCGCGATGCCGCCGAGCAGCGCCAGCGTGCCGACGTACAGGCCGGCGATGTCGCGCTGGCGTGCGCCGAGCGCACGGAAGGTGGCGGCGATGCGGCGATGGCGTTCCGCATGCTGGCGCGAGGCCATCGCGATCGCGACCGCCGCCAGCGCCGCGGTCAATACCAGCGACACCGACAGGAACCGTTGCGCGCGGTCCAGTGCGTTGCGCAGTTGCGGGCTGATGTCGTCGCCGGTTTCCACCCGCGCGCCGGGCGTGGGATCGGCTTCGCGCGCCTTTACCCAGCGTGCGATGGAGGGTGCCGCGCCGGCCACCGACACGCGCCACGATGCGCGTGCGCCGGGGCCGAGCAGCCCGCCGGCTTCGACCTCGGCCAGCGGCAGGATCACCCGTGGCCCGAGTTCCACGCCGTTGAGCGGGCGATCCGGTTCCTCGACCACGATGCCCGCCATCACCAGTGGGCGCCCGCCCACGGTGATGCGCTCGCCGATCGCGGCGTGCATGCGTTGTGCGCCGCTGCTGCTGAGCCAGGCTTCGCCGGCATCCGGGCGCGGCAGGAGTTGCACGCCGCGTGCGGTACGCACGCGGTACGCACCCAGCAGCGGCGCATCGCCGGCCAGTGCCTTGAGCGTGCCGAGTTGCGGCGTGGCCGCGTTCGAGCCGACCATGCTCGACA
This sequence comes from Thermomonas sp., assembly GCA_035456065.1. Lineage (GTDB taxonomy): Bacteria > Pseudomonadota > Gammaproteobacteria > Xanthomonadales > Xanthomonadaceae > Thermomonas. The sequence continues at coordinate 69,944 of DATIDW010000020.1, forward strand.
GCTCCACGCTGCGATACAGCGCAAGGCCGAGGCGTCGCGCGTCGCGTTCCGCATCCTCGATGTTGCCGGCATCGCTGCTGAAGGCGGCATCGCCACCGACCAGCCGGCGGCTCTGTTCGGCCAGTGCATCGGTGGTGCGCTGGGCAATGCTGCCGACGCCGGCCAGCGCCAGCACTGCGACGAACAGCGCGGCCAGCAGTACGTTGAATTCGCCGGCGCGCCAACCCTGCCACGCCTGGCGCGCGGCCATCTTCAGCAACGCGACGGCATTCACGCCTGCAGCCGCCCGGCCTCGAGCCGCAACTGGCGGTCGCAGCGCGCAGCCAGTCGTTCGTCATGGGTGACGATGACCACGGTGGCGCGGCGCGCGCTGTCGATGGCGAACAGCAGGTCCTCGATCGCGATGCCGGTCTTGCGGTCGAGGTTGCCGGTGGGTTCGTCGGCGAACAGGATGCGTGGCTGCGCGACGAAGGCGCGTGCGATCGCCACGCGCTGCTGCTCGCCGCCGGACAGCTGGCGCGGCAGGTGGTGCAGGCGTTCGCCGAGGCCGACCTGCTGCAGCAGTGCGCGTGCCGCGTCGGTGCCCGCGCGGCCCTGCAGTTCCAGCGGCAAGGCGACGTTGTCCAGCGCGCTCATCGCCGGCATCAACTGGAAGTTCTGGAACACGAAGCCGACCGCGGCGGCGCGCACCGCGGCGCGGGCGTCCTCGTCGGCGGCATGGATCGGCACGCCGTCCAGCCAGACCTCGCCGCGCGTGGGCCGGTCCAGCCCGGCCAGCAGCGACAGCAGGGTGGTCTTGCCCGAACCGGAACTGCCGACGATGGCGACGCGTTCGCCCGCCGCGATGTCCAGGCTGATGCCGTCGAGGATGGTCAGGTCGTTCCCCGGCAGCGCGACCACCTTTGCCACGTCGCGGGTTCGCAAACCGCCACGTGCGGGCGTGCTAGCGTCTGCGGCGACTGGACCGGGAGCTGGATCGATGTCGAGGGCGATGCGGGCGTGGGTGCTGGGGGTCTGTTCCATGCTGTCGATGCTAGCGGCACCGGCGGCCTTCGCGCGTGAGCTGAAGGTACTGGTGATGGGCGATTCCCTGTCCGCCGCCCATGGCCTGCGACCCGAGCAAGGGTGGGTCAGCTTGGCCGATGCGAAATCGGCGACTTACGCCTTCCACAACGCCAGCGTCTCCGGCGAGACCACCGCCGGCGGCCGCAGCCGCTTCGCCGCGGAATTGCAACGCGCCAGGCCGGACATCGTGGTGATCGAGCTCGGCGCGAACGATGGCCTGCGCGGCCTGCCCTTGCGGCAGATGGGCGCGAACCTGGGCTGGATGATCGGGGCCTCGAAGGCCGCGGGCGCGCGCGTCTTGCTGGTCGGCCTGCAACTGCCGCCGAACTTCGGCACCTACGCCACCGACTTCCAGCGCAGCTATGTGCTGATCAGCCAGCGCCTCGGCACCGGGCTGGTGCCGCATTTCCTCGCGCCGCTCGGCACCGAGCGCAAATGGTTCCAGTCCGACAACCTGCACCCGGTCGCAGCGGCGCAGCCGATGCTGGCCGCGCAGATGCTGCAGGCGCTGGATGGGTTGCCGGCGCCCGCGCGTTAGCCGCGACGCATGTCAGTGTTCCGTCGATGGCATTGATGCGAGGGTGCGTCGCGCCGATAGTGGCGGCCCGCACCGGAGTCCTGCATGAGCCAGCCAGCGTCGCCCCTGTTGTTCTCGCCGCTCGCCATCGGGCCGCTGTCGCTCAGCAACCGCATCGTGGTGGCGCCGATGTGCCAGTACTCCTCGATCGATGGCGAGGCCAGCGACTGGCATGTGCAGCACTGGGGCAACCTGGCGCTGTCCGGCGCCGGACTGGTGATCGTCGAGGCCACCGCGGTCGAGCCGCGCGGACGGATCAGCTGGGCGGACCTCGGCCTGTACGACGATGCCACCGAAGCCGCGTTCGCACGGGCGTTGGCGACGGTCCGGCGCTGGTCGCCGGTGAAGGTCGGCGTCCAGCTTGCCCATGCCGGACGCAAGGCCTCCACGCTGAAGCCGTGGGAAGGCCATGGCGGCCCGATCCCCGCCGGCGATCCACGCGCCTGGACCACCCGGGCGCCGTCCGCGATTCCCTATGCCGACAGCGATCCGCAGCCCGAGGCGCTCGACGGCGCCGGCATCGAGGCGATCGTGCAGGCGTTCGTGGACAGTGCGACACGCGCGGTGCGGCTCGGCCTGGACCTGATCGAGATCCACGCCGCGCACGGCTACCTGTTGCATGAATTCCTGTCGCCGCTGAGCAACCGGCGCGCCGACGCGTACGGCGGTTCGCTGGAGAACCGCATGCGGCTGGTGCTGCAGGTGTTCGATGCGATCAAGGCGGTGGTGCCGGATTCGATCGCGCTGGGCATCCGCATTTCCGCCACCGACTGGGTCGAAGGCGGTTGGGACCTCGAGCAGAGCATTGCGTTGGCGAAGGCGCTGGATGCGCGCGGCTGCCACTTCATCCATGTGTCGAGCGGCGGTTTGCATCCGGCGCAGAAGATCGCGGCCGGCCCCGGCTACCAGTTGCCGTTCGCCGAGCCGATCAGGCGCGCGGTGGCGATGCCGGTGATCGCGGTCGGCATGATCACCGAACCGCGGCAGGCGGAAGCGGTGCTGGTCGACGGCCAGGCCGATGCGGTCGCGCTGGCGCGGGCGGTGCTGTTCGATCCGCGCTGGCCGTGGCATGCAGCCGTCGAGTTGGGCGCGCAGGTGGCGTCGCCGCCGCAGTACCTGCGCAGCGCGCCGCATGGCGCGTCGCAGGTGCTGAAGGTCGCGACCGGCAGCGCTGGCTGAGCGTCAGTCGATCCGCGGTTGCGCGGCGAACCAGGGCGCCAGCCGGCGCAACGCTTCCTCGATGCGCGTGGTGTCCGGCGCGAAGCTGAGGCGGATGAAGCGATGGCCGTCGACCGCGTCGAAGTCCACGCCGGGCGCCAGCGCGACGCCGGTGTCGCGCAGCAGGCGCGTGCAGAAGGCCATGCTGTCGTCGGTCAGGTGGCCGACGTCGGCCCAGAGGTAGAACGCACCGTCGGGCGGTGCGATGCGCGCCAGCCCCATCGCCGGCAGCGCGTCGAGCAGCAGCGCGCGATTGCGCGCATACATCGCGCGATGTCGTTCCAGTTCGTCGTCGCAGTCCATCGCCACCAGTGCGGCCTGCTGGCTCGGCGTGGGCGGGGTCAGGAACAGGTTGCCGATGAGCGCGCGCGCCGGATCGATGTGCGTCTCCGGCACCAGCAGCCAGCCGAGGCGCCAGTCGACCATGCTCCAGTACTTGGAGAAGCTGTTGACGATGAACGCATCGGCGGCGAACTCCAGCATCGAATGCGCGGGTTCGCCGTAGTGCAGGCCGTGGTAGATCTCGTCGGAGACGATCGCGATCCCGCGCTGGCGGCAGGCGCCGGCGATGGCACGCAGTGCGTCGGCGCGCAGGATCGTGCCGGTGGGGTTGGCGGGGCTGGCGAGGATGATGCCGGCGGGCGCCGGGTCCAGCGCGGCGATGGCGCCCGCGCTGAGCTGGTAGTCCACCTCCGGGCCGCAGCCGATCGCCAGCGGGCGCATGTGCGCGGCCAGGGTGGTGTTGCGGTACGCGGTGTAGCCGGGCCGGGCGAAGGCGATGCGGTCGCCGACCTCGAAGCGGGTGAGCAAGGCCAGCAGCAGGGCCGGCGAGGCCCCGCAGGTCAGCAGGATGCGCGCGGGATCGACCTCGAGGCCATGGCGTTCGCGGTACAGCCGCGCGATGCGCTGGCGCAACGGCCTGCTTTCCCAGTAGCCCGGCGGGTCGCGGTCCAGCCCCTCGCGGACGGCGGCAAGTGCCGCTGCCGGTGCGCCGGTCGACGGCTGGCCGAACTCCATGTGGATCACCGGGTGGCCCGTTGCCTCCATTTCGCGGGCGAGCTGGGCGATGGCCATCGCGCGGAACGGTTCGACGCGCTCGTGCATGGCCTCAGTCGCCGCGTTCGGACTGCTCGCGCGCGATCGCTCGCCAGCCGATGTCGGAGCGATGGAACTCGTTCGCCCAGGACACCGCAGCGACGCCCGCATACGCATTGCGCTGTGCGTCGGACACGGAATCGCCTAGGGCGGCCACGCACAGTACGCGGCCACCGGCGCTGAGCACGCGGCCATCCGGATCCTCGGCGGTGCCGGCATGGAAGACCTTCGCCGCGGCGGGCACCCGGTCGAGGCCCAGGATGACGTCGCCGGTGATGGGCGCGTCCGGGTAGGGCCTGGCCGCCAGCACCACGCCCAGCGAGGGACGCGGATCCCAGCGTGCCTCGGTTGCGTGCAGTTGCCCGTCGATGGCGGCATCGAGCAGGTCGACCAGGTCGGACTGCAGGCGCAGCATCACCGGCTGGGTTTCCGGATCGCCGAAGCGCACATTGAATTCGATCACCTTGGGCGCGCCGCCGGCGTCGATCATCAGCCCGGCGTAGAGGAAGCCGGTGAACGGGATGCCGTCGGCGATCATGCCTTGCACGGTCGGGTTCACCACCTCGCGCATCACCCGAGCATGCACGGCGGGCGTGACCACCGGTGCCGGCGAATACGCGCCCATGCCGCCGGTGTTCGGGCCGGTGTCGCCATCGCCGACGCGCTTGTGGTCCTGCGAGGTCGCCATCGGCAACGCGGTCCTGCCGTCCACCATCGAGATGAAGCTGGCTTCCTCGCCGTCGAGGAATTCCTCGATGACCACGCGCGCGCCCGCGTCGCCGAACGCGTTGCCGGACAGCATGTCGCGCACCGCGGCTTCGGCTTCGGCCAGCGTCATCGCCACGATCACGCCCTTGCCGGCAGCCAGGCCATCGGCCTTGACCACGATCGGTGCGCCTTTGTCGCGGAGGTAGGCGAGGGCGGCATCGACCTCGGTATGCACGGCGTAGAACGCGGTCGGGATGCCGTGGCGCGCCAGGAAATCCTTCGCATACGCCTTGCTGCCTTCCAGCTGCGCGGCGGCGGCGGTCGGCCCGAAGATCCGATGGCCGGCGGCGCGGAAACGGTCGACCACGCCGGCCACCAGCGGCACTTCCGGTCCGACCACGGTCAGCGCGATGCCTTCGCGTTCGACCAGCGCGAGCAGGCCGTCGATGTCGGTGGCCTTGACGTCGGCATTGCGGCAGCGCGCTTCGGTGGCGGTGCCGGCATTGCCCGGCGCGACGACCACTTCCGACACGCGCGGCGACTGGGCCAGCTTCCACGCCAGCGCGTGTTCGCGACCGCCGGAACCGATGACGAGGAGTCTCATGGGTGGTTGCCTTCTCCGAGGGCTGATGAACGCGAACCCCTGGATGCGGGGGAGGCGCGCTGACGCGGCATTCTATTCGCTCGCCCCCGCGCACGCCCCGTCGCCGGCAGCGCGTGGCAGCCCGCCGCTCAGTCGTGCCCGTAGAAGATCAGCCCGCGGCGGCCGTTGCCGTACTCGCCGGCGGCCTTGCTCGAGGTTTCACCCCAGTGGTCGTGCATGGTCATCAGCATCATGGCCTGCATGTGCTTCAGCTGCATGCGTGCCATGTCGTCCGGGTGCTCGCGCTCGTTCAATGCGACCAATTCCCGCTGGAAGGCTTCGACCTGTTCCGGCGAAAGCACGAAATAGTAGGGATCGATCAGCGGCCGCGTGCGGCCCGGGTCGATCCCGACCACTTCCGGTGGCTGCGCGAAGAAGCGGAAGAACGAATCGTTGACGCCATGTGCCTGCTGCGCAGACAGCGCGTACTCCACGGTGTCGATGGCATAGAAGCTGGTGGCCGCGGGCGACTGGTCGGCCCCGCGTTCATGGCAGTGGTTGACGATGGCCGAGTCGATGTTGAGTTGCAGGTGGGCGCGCAACGCGCGCGTATTCGCACTGGCCAGCAGGCCGGTGGCCTCCACCCGCAAGCCTTCCACGTCCTCCATGAGGTCGCGCCACTCCACGGAACAGACATACCAGCCGAAACCGTCGGCGCGCGACGTGTTCGGCAGCAGGCCCACGGCCAGGAGCAATGAGGCAAGGAGCAGGCGCATGGGATTCCTTCGTCGTCGGGTCAGTGGCGGAAATGCCGCACGCCAGTGAAGACCATCGCGATGCCGTGCTCGTCGGCGGCGGCGATCACCTCCGCGTCGCGCATCGAACCGCCGGGCTGGATCACCGCCTTGATGCCGGCGTCCGCCGCGGCGTCGATGCCGTCGCGGAACGGGAAGAACGCGTCGCTGGCCATCACCGAGCCTTCGACCTGCAGGTTCACATCATGTGCCTTGATCCCGGCGATGCGCGCGGAATAGACGCGGCTCATCTGGCCGGCGCCGACGCCGATCGTGCGCAGGTCCTTCGCGTACACGATCGCGTTCGACTTCACGTACTTGGCCACGCGCCAGGCGAACAGCAGGTCGGCAAGTTGCTTGTCGGTCGGCGCGAGCTTGCTGACAACCTTGAGTTCGTCGGCGGTGACCTCGCGGATGTCGCTGGTCTGCATCAGCAGGCCGGAACCGACCCGCTTGACGTCCACGTTGTTCCTGCCATCGCCGTGCGGGATGCGCAGCACGCGGACATTGGCCTTCTTCTTCGCATAGGCCAGCGCGGCGTCGTCGTAGTCCGGTGCGATCAGCACTTCGACGAACTGGCGATCGAGGATGACCTTCGCCGTCGCGGCATCCAGCTTCGTGTTGAAGGCGATGATCCCGCCGAAGGCGCTGGTCGGATCGGTGGCGTAGGCGAGCTCGTAGGCATCGCCGCAGGCCGCGCCTACCGCCACGCCGCAGGGGTTGGCATGCTTGACGATCACGCAGGCCGGCGCCTCGAACTGGCGCACGCATTCCCACGCCGCATCGCTGTCGGCGATGTTGTTGAAGCTGAGCTCCTTGCCCTGCAGCTGCGAGAACGTGGCCAGGGTGCCCGGCACCGGCCACATGTCGCGGTAGAACGCGCCGTGCTGGTGCGGGTTCTCGCCGTAGCGCAGGTCCATCACCTTCACGAAGTTGCCGTTGCTCTGCCCGGAGAACAGCGACTGGCTGCCGTCCGCCTGCAGCGAGGAAAGATGGTTGCTGATGCAGGCGTCGTAGAAGGCGACGTTGTTGAACGCGGCGACGGCGAGGTCGAAGCGGGTCTTCGCCGACAGCGCGCCGTTGTTCGCCTGCAGTTCCCCGGCGATGCCGGCGTACTGCGCAGGATCGGTGGCCACCGCGACGCGGGCGAAGTTCTTGGCCGCGCTGCGCAGCATCGCCGGGCCGCCGATGTCGATGTTCTCGATCACCTCCGCGAACGTGCTGGACGGATCCATCGACACCCGGGCGAACGGATACAGGTTCAGCACCAGCAGGTCGATCGCGTCGATGCCGTGGTCGGCCATCACCGCCTCGTCGGTGCCGGCGCGCCCGAGCAGGCCGCCGTGTACCTTCGGGTGCAGGGTCTTGACCCGGCCGTCCATCATTTCCGGGAAGCCGGTGTGGTCGCTCACCTCCTTCACCGCCAGCCCGGCATCGCGCAGCGCTTTCGCGGTGCCGCCGGTGGAGAGCAGTTCCACGCCGTGCGCGGCGAGCACGCGGGCGAGATCGAGCAGGCCGGTCTTGTCGGAGACGGACAGCAGGGCGCGGCGAACGGTCACCATCGGACCGTCGAGGTGGGTGGCGGTCATGCGAGGGGCGCAGCAGTGGGGAAGCGCGAATTATAAGGCGCGCCGGCGTCGCGATGTCCTCGCGGGAGGGGCTTCAGCCCCGAGCTCTTGCATCGGGGCTGAAGCCCCTTCCACAAAAGCACTTCACTGCCGCGGCAACCGACTCAGGACGACAGCCCGTAGTCCTTGAGCTTCTTGCGCAGGGTGGCGCGGTGGATGCCGAGCATCGCCGCCGCGCGGCTCTGGTTGCCGTCGCAGTGGCGCAGCACCTCCGCGAACAGCGGGATCTCAAGCTCGCGCAGGGCGATGTTGTACAGGTCGTCGGTGTCGCAGCCGTCGAGGTCGCGCAGGTAGCGGCGCACGGACGTGGCGACATGGTCGCGCAACGGCGCGCGGCTGGCGTCCTGGCGGTCGGCGGAAACGTTCAAGCGGGAGCCCCTCGGTGCAGCCGCATCGAGTGCTATCGATGCGGGGGAGCGAGTCTAGCGCGATGGATGGCGGTGCGTGCGTGGGTTGCCGCATTCATCGCGAAAAATGTGCGCGACGCGGCAGTCCGCATCGCGGAACCCGGCGGGTCAGTCGGCCGCGCTCAATCGAACCTGAAGTCGAAGGCGACCACGTTCGGCGCCGGCTCGATGATGTCGAAGGCGAGCTGCGAGGCCTGTCCCGGGGCCAGCAGCGAGGAGGCCGGCGTGTCGCCGAGGTAGTCGCGCGGCAGGAAGCGGCGCGTGCCCAGCGTACGGTTGTCCGCATCGGACAATGTCAGCACCAGCGCGGGCCAGGGTTGCGCCCAGCGCGCGTCGTTGCGGAAGCTGGCCTGCACGCGCAGCACGCCCGGCCGTTCCGGCACCGCGATCACGTCGCGGGCGAGCATCACGAAGGCAGTGGGTTCGCGCCACGCCGGCACGCTGCATCCGAGCGCATCGCACGCGGTCGCGACGATCGGTCGCCACCGCGCATTCGTGGCCAGCGCCGCGCGTTCGCCGAAGAACAGCTGGCCCGCCAACGCCACCGCGAGCGCGGACAGCGCCAGCCATTCGCCACGGCGGCGCGCTGCGACCGGCGCGTCCTTGAGGGCGAAACTCGGGGCGCGGGTCATGCACCCACCGGATGCGCGTTGCGCACGCCGTCGATGCGCATCCAGTCGTCCTCGCGCTCGACCCGAAGCGCGTCGAACCACGGGGCGAAGCGATGCAGCAACTCGTCTTCCTGGCCGGCGAGGATCCCGGACATGGCGATGCGGCCCGCGGGTGCGGTGCGCGCGGCCAGGGTCTCCGCCAGCGCATCCAGGGCGGAGGCCAGGATGTTGGCCACCACCACCGGATAGGTCGCGGCCGGTTCGTCCACCGGCAGGAAGGCGTCGATGCGCACGCCGTTGCGCTCGGCGTTGTCGGCGGTGGCGATGATCGCCTGTGGATCATTGTCGACGCCGGTCGCGCGGGCGGCGCCCAGCTTCAATGCCGCCAGCGCGAGGATGCCGCTGCCGCAGCCGAAGTCGAGCACCTCGCGCCCCTGCAAGCCGCCGTCCGAACCCAGCGCGTCCAGCCAGCGCAGGCACAGGGCCGTGGTCGGGTGGGTGCCGGAACCGAACGCGAGGCCTGGATCCAGGCGGATGATCGCGGCGTCGGCGTTCGCTTCGCCGGGCAGTTCATGGTTCCACGGCACGATCCAGGTGCGCGCGCCGAAGCGCATCGGCTGGAACTGGTCCATCCATGCGCGTTCCCAGTCCTGGTCCTCGATCTTCTCGAAGCGCACCTTCGACCAGTCCAGGCCGGGATCGAAGGCCTCCATCGCCGCCAGCAGCACCAGGCCATCGGTGTCGGCGGGGAACAGCGCGGTGATCGTCATCTCGTCCCACAGCGGGATTTCGCCCACCCCGGGTTCGAAGATCGCCTGTTCGTCGACGGCGTCGAGGTGCGCGTCCTGCAGGCTCACCGCGAGCGCGCCGACATCATCCAGCGCGCGCTCGTAGCGCGGCTGGTCGGCTTCGCTGCAGGGCAGGGTCAGTTGCAGGTATGGCATGCGGCAAGTATTGGCCATCCGCGGCGATCCGGGAATGGCCCGGGCGTCAGGATTCCAGCAATTCCTGCGCGTGCCTGGACACGATCCAGCGGTGCCTGCGTTGCAGGAGGCGGACGCCGCCGAGCAGGTAGTTGATGCTGAAGAGCAGGGTCAGGCCGGCCAGCAGCAGGTGCCAGCCGTCGTCCAGGAAGACCTTCGGATAGGCATGCACCAGCCACCAGGCCAGGCCCTGGAAGGCCACCGCCGCCGGCATCATGAAGACGATGTTGACCCGCTGGTCGCGCAGGATGTCCTCGAGCAGGGCTTGCTCGTCCGCGGTCGAGAAGTCCGCGGCGTGGCGGCGCACCACCCGCAGGTCGTACGCATACAGGCCCCATACCGCGAGCGCATACGCCGTGTTCAACGCGTACCAGTGCGCGGGATGCGCGACCTGGCTCAGCGCCACCGCCTCGACCAGGGTCGCGCCGAAGTACACGAAGGTATGGCCGAACTCGAGCGGCCAGCCGATGAAGGACAGCGTGTGCACCAGTGCGCGCGACCAGAAGATCAGCACCACCAGCAGCCCGATCGCGACGTAGGGCCAGGCTTGCCACTGCAGCTCGACGAGGGGTTCGACGCTAGCCGCGGCGAGCACGCCGAGGGCCAGGCCCTGGATGATGCTGATCAGGGTCAGTTCGATGTTGACGACGGTGGCGTTCAGCGCCAACTTCGCACTGGAGCGCGCGGACGCCACCGCGTGGGTGGCGTCCGGCAAGTCCGGCAAGTCCGGCCTTGACCGGTCCGGCATGGCGGCGTGCCCGGGGCAGGCCCGCGTTGGTCAGCCGCCCAGGATGCCCTTGAGCAGGCTCTTCATGCCGGGCTTCTTCTGCTGTTGCTGCTGCGGGTTCTCGCCGTCCTGTTCGTCCATCTGCTGCATGTCGCCGAAGTCCATGCCGAGGATCGCGGTGGCGCTGGAGCGGGCGCGGAAACGGACGCTCCATTCCGGGTTCCAGGGCAGCTTGGGGTCGGCGGGCTTGGGCGGATAGGTGATCCAGCTCTCGGGGCCGTACGCGGTCATGCTGAGCATGCCCGGCATCACCGCGTCCTGGCCGCCTTCCACCTTGGAGGAGCCCGCGAAGATGCCCTTCGGGATGGTGCAACTGGTGGCGGTGGCGGGCAGCAATACCTTCTGCTTCAGCCACTTGTCGAGCTGGGCGCCGGTGAGGTTGGTGTGCAGGTCCTCGCGTGCACCGGGGACCTCGGCGCTGCTCCACATCGTCATTGCGTAGGAGTTCTCGCCCAGCACCTGCATGTGCATGCCGGTGATGTGGAAACCGCGGGCGCGCTCGACCGCACCCCAGCTCAGGCCGATCGCGTCGGTCGCCTCGCCCTGCGTGCGCAGCGCGAGCTTGGGCATGAAGTCGGCTGCCTGCTCCACCTGGAACTGCATCGAGGCGGGGATGCCGTCGCCGGTGATCCTGTGCTCGCCGGCCAGGCGCGCACCGTTGGGCACCTGCTTGCCATGCTTGATGTTCGGCCAGTACACCCAGCCCGGCTTGAGGTCGATGTCGCGGTCGGCGACGCTGATTTGCTTGGAGATGCTGCCGGTCGCAGAGAAGTCCATGCCCTGCATCGCGCCCATCGGGTTGTTGGGGTCGACGCTCTTGCCGTTGCCCTTGAGCGTGAAGGTCGCGACCTTGGGCTGGCCCGGGCGCACGGTGGCGCCACAGCCCCAGTATTCGGTGATCTTGATCTTCACGTCTGGCACCTTGCCCGGAGGGGTGGAGCCCTGGGTCGGCTTGCTTGGGTCGATCGGGATCAGGGTCAGCGCCTTGCCCAGCTTCAGGCCGGAAGGGATCTGCTCCTGCGCCTCGACGCCCGGCTTCAGCGCATTGTGCAGGGCGATATCGAGGTACTGCCCGGTCATGCCGCCGGCACGCGTGGTCGGATAGGTTGGCTTGCCGGTGTCGCCCCCCGCGCGTCGGGCCATGAAGCCGCCAAGGCCGCCCATCATGCCGCCCATGTCCGGCATCCCGGCCATGTTGTGGGTGAGCACGTCGATGTAGAGGTTGGTCGGTGGATTCTTGCCCTGCTGGCTCGAGGCGGGCATGGCGACCAGGGTCGCGGCGAAGGCAAGGTAGAGGGCGTGGCGGCGTTGCATGGCGGCTCCGGACGACGGGACGATACCCACAGTAAAGCGGAAAACCGCCCCGGATGCGGACATGCCGCCGCCGCGGCGCGCAATCGGTGCATCCGGGAGGGGTGGGGCAGGGGATGGAGCGGCGTCGCTCCATGCCGATCAGCCAAACACTTCAAGCTCGCCGTGGATGTTGCTGCGTGCCCGGGTTTCGAGGCTGGCGTGGAAGTGATCGGTCAGGAAGATCCGCTCGCGCCGGAGGAAGGATTCGAGCACGGCGCGCCGGCTGCGACGGAACAGCGGTCCCGGCACCCAGCGATATTCGCTGCGGACGGCACGGCGATACGTGTCGTATGCGTCCGCTGGCGCGCCGAGGATCGAAAGGTCGATGTCGATCAGGATCGCCATGTCGCGGTCCGTGGCGATGGCGTCGTGCCGGGTCGCGAGGATCAATGCCTGCACGCGATCCTGCAGCGATGCGGGGGCGTCGTTCTCGCGCAGGAAGCGCATCGCCCAGTCGGCGCTGGCCTGCTCGTTGTCGGAGCGGTACGGGTCGTAGATCGCGTCGTGGAACCAGATCGCCAGTTCGATGGCATGCGGTTGCGCCGCCTCATCGCGGAGGTCGTCGAGATGGGCCAGGCAGTCCGCGATGTGGCGCGCCGTGTGGTAACGCCGGTGCGGTTGCCGATAGGCGCTCGACAGCGCCACGAACGTCGCCTCGTTCGCGGCCAGGCCCAGCCCGTGCATCAGCGATTGCCAGCGATCGGGGGTCATGCCGACGGCGCCGTCGCCGGATCCGATTCGATCGCAGTCGACCCGTGGCAGCGGGCGGAGGGAGGCCGCAGTGCGTCCATTCGCTTCAGAGGATCGACAGCGCCTTTTCCTTGCGCTCGGCCAGTCGCTTCTCGAGGTAGTGGATGTTCTGCCCGCCCTGCGCGAACCCGCCGTCGGCGAGGATGCGCTGCTGCAGCGGCACGTTGGTCTTGATGCCGTCCACGACCATTTCCGACAGCGCCACCCGCATGCGCGCGATCGCCTGCGCGCGGTCGGCGCCATGGACGATCAGCTTGCCGATCATCGAATCGTAGTTCGGCGGCACCCGATAGCCTTCGTAGATGTGCGAATCCACGCGCACGCCCGGGCCGCCCGGCGAATGGAAGTGGCTGACCAGCCCGGGCGAGGGCATGAAGGTGTCCGGGTCCTCCGCATTGATGCGGCATTCGATCGCGTGGCCCTTCAGCACCACGTCCGATTGCCTGATCGACAGCTTCTGGCCGGAGGCGATCAGCAACTGCTCGCGGACCAGGTCGATGCCGGTGACCAGTTCGGTGACCGGATGCTCGACCTGGATGCGGGTGTTCATTTCGATGAAGTAGAAGCGGCCGTCCTCGTACAGGAACTCGAAGGTGCCGGCGCCGCGGTAGCCGATGCGCAGGCAGGCGTCCACGCAGACCTTGCCGATCTCGGCGCGTGCCTGCTCGCTGATGCCGGGCGCGGGCGCTTCCTCGACGACCTTCTGGTGGCGGCGCTGCATCGAGCAGTCGCGCTCGCCCAGGTGGATGGCGTTGCCCTGGCCATCGGCCAGCACCTGGATCTCCACGTGGCGCGGGTTCTCCAGGAATTTCTCCATGTAGACCATGTCGTTGCCGAACGCGGCCTTGGCTTCCGCCTTGGTGGTGGAAATCGCATTCGCCAGCGCGGCCTCGGTATGCACCACGCGCATGCCACGCCCGCCACCGCCGCCAGCGGCCTTCACGATCACCGGATAGCCGATCTCGCCGGCGATGCGGATGTTGGTCGCCACGTCGTCGCCGAGCGGGCCGCCACTGCCGGGCACGCAGGGCACGCCGGCGGCCTTCATCGCGCGGATGGCCTCGACCTTGTCGCCCATCAGGCGGATGGTGTCGGCCTTCGGCCCGATGAAGACGAAGCCGGATTGCTCGACGCGTTCGGCGAAGTCCGCGTTCTCGGACAGGAAGCCGTAGCCGGGATGGATCGCCTGGGCGTCGGTGACCTCGGCGGCGGCGATGATCGAGGCCATGTTGAGGTAGCTCTCGCTCGATGGCGCCGGGCCGATGCAGACGGACTCGTCGGCCATCGCCACGTGCTTGAGGTTGCGGTCGATGGTGGAATGCACCGCCACCGTGCGGATGCCCAGCGCGTGGCAGGCGCGCAGGATGCGCAGCGCGATCTCGCCGCGGTTGGCGATTACTACTTTATCGAGCATTTTCGTTTCTCAATTTGGTCGCTCGTCCGGCCCGCCGGGCATGCAGGCCGGCGGGCGTTCGCAGGCTCGCGCCCGCGGCGCTCGAAAGCCCTGCTCACCCGATAACGAAGAGAGGCTGGTCGAACTCGACCGGTTGGCCGCTTTCGCACTTGATCGCGAGCACGGTGCCGGAGACGTCCGCCTCGATCGGGTTGAACATCTTCATCGCCTCGATGATGCCGAGGGTCTCGCCGGCCTTGACCGCCTGGCCCACGCTGACGAACGACGGCTTCTCGGGCGACGGACTCGCGTAGAACGTACCGACCATCGGCGCGCGCACCACGTGGCCGGCCGGCAGGTCGGCGTGCGGCTTGTGCGAGCCGCCGGTGGCGGCCTCCGACGGCGAATGCATCGGCATCACCGGGGCGGGTGCCGCGGCGGGCGCGGCGACGTGCTGCACCATCGGCGCCGGGGCCTGCGCGTAGCCGCCCTTCGGGATCCGGGCCAGGCGCACGGACTCCTCGCCTTCCTTGATCTCGATTTCGGCCAGGTTGGATTCTTCCAGCAGGTCGATCAGCTTCTTGATCTTGCGCAGGTCCATGGAGCGGGTCCTCTTGGGTCAGGCCGCGAGCCGCGCAAGCGCGGCATCGAGGGCGTAGCGATAGGAATCGGCGCCGAACCCGCAGACCACGCCGACCGCCTTGTCGCTGAAATAGCTGTGCTGGCGGAAGGGTTCGCGGGTGTGCGGGTTCGACAGGTGGATCTCGATGAAGGGGATGGCCACCGCCGCCAGGGCGTCTCGCAGGGCGACCGAGGTGTGGGTGAAGGCGGCCGGGTTGAACAGGATGAAGGCGGTGCCGTCGTTGCGGGCGGCGTGGATGCGTTCGATCAGCAGGTGCTCGGCATTCGACTGGAACGCCTGCAGCGCGTGGCCGGCCGCTTCGGCGCGGGTGGCGAGGTCGGCATCGATGTCGGCCAGCGTGGCGTGCCCGTAGACCTCCGGCTCGCGGGTGCCGAGCAGGTCGAGGTTGGGGCCATGCAGGACCAGCAGCTGCGCCATCGACAAAATGCACTTCCTAACGGGCGGGCAGTGTCGCGCAGCCCGGCGATGCTGTCCAGTTCGGCGAACTTGCCACGGATAATTGAATTTTAAGCGCTTGTTTGAGCGAAGGCTCTAAAGCCTGCCCCAATCGCTGCAGTCCTGGGCGGCGGGTGGGTCCGCGAAAGCGCTGCGTCCAGTCGTCCACGATTGAGTGGCGGCCGCGGCACACCGCGGTCGCGGTTCCTCCGGCCCGGCGCCGCGCGCCGGGCGTTCGCGCGGGCCCGCTTCGTGCCTGGCCGCCCGCCGCTCAGCGCCTTGTCCAGCGCTCGATGTCCTGCCGGTTTTCAAAAGGCCCGATCCTCGTCTTCAGCACGCGGCCGTCGGCAGAAACCAGCACCGTGTACGGCAGCACCCCGGCCGGATTGCCCAGTCGCACGCTGGCATCGGCAGGGCCGGCGGCATCGACGAGGTTGGCGTAGGTGATGTCGAGGCGCTCGAGCATGGCGCGTGCGGGAGCGGCGTCATCCAGCGCGATGCCGACGATTTGCGTGCCGTTCGACGCATTTTCACGGGAATACGCCTGCAGTTCCGGCATTTCTTTCAGGCAGGGCGCGCACCAGCTGGCCCAGAAATTCACAAGTACCGTCTTGCCCGCCCATGCGGCGGGGATATCGGTTGCCACGCCGTCGATGGTCGGAAGGCGCATGGTCGGCACGATGTCGCCACGTTTGGCGACGATCACGCCTGCGGGCGGTGCCGGCGCCTTTGCGTCCAGCACCGCCCCAAGCACGCGCTGGCCAGGTTTGGTGCCGGCCAGTCGCTGGGCGATGGAGGGCTCGAAATAGAGGCTGGCGGCTGCGCCGGCCAATGCGGCCAGCAGGGCAACGACCAGGATGCCCTTGTTCGACGGCATCAGCGCCCGTCCGCCGCCTGTGCCAGCGCGTCCGCGGCGATCCCGGGCGTGAGGATCACCGGCAGGATCCGGCCCTCGCCGCCGCCACGCGGATACACCACGTAGAGCGGCACGCCGACCGCCTTGTGCCGCTCCAGGTAGGCGGCGATCGCCGGGTCGACGTCGGTGTAGTCGCCGACCATGTAGACGGCGTCGGCGGCTTCGAGCGCGCTCCGGAAACCGCCCCGCGCGAACACGGTCTTCTCGTTGGCCTTGCAGCTGACGCACCAGTCGGCGGTCATGTTGACGAAGACGACCCGGCCCTGCGCCCGCAGGTCGGCCAGCGCCTGTTGCGAAAACGCGACGCTGGCGATGCCGCCGTGGGTTGCGGCGGCGGTCGCCTGCGGCTTCGGCAACTGCTGCAGCCTGGACAGCGGCCAGGCGGTACCGAGCAGCGCGACCAGGGCGACGACCAGCCAGCCGCGCCCGCCGCCACTGCGCGCGCGCGTCCATGCCCATGCGCCAAGCGCCAGCGCGATCGCGGCGGCCATCCACAGGCCGGTGGCATCCGCGCCGCGCTGGTTGGCCAGCACCCAGACCAGCCAGGCCGCGGTGGCGTACATCGGGAACGCGAGCAACTGCTTCAGCGTCTCCATCCACGCGCCGGGCCTTGGCAGCAGGCGCGCGAACGCGGGGACGAAGCCGATCAGCAGGAATGGCAGCGCCAGCCCCAGGCCCAGCATCAGGAACACCAGCATCCCGCCGGCGGCGGGTCCGGTGAACGCGTAGCCAAGCGCCGCGCCCATGAATGGCGCGGTACAGGGCGTCGCGAGCACGACGGCCAGCACGCCGGTGAAGAAATCGCCCGACACGCCGTCGCGCTGCACCAGCGCGCTGCCGCGTTGGCCGATGCCGATATTGGCGAACCACAGGCCCGACAGGCTCAGGCCGAAGGCGAACACCACCAGCGCCAGCACGGCGACCACCAGCGGCTGCTGCAACTGGAAGCCCCAGCCAAGCGCCAGTCCGGCCTTGCGCAGCGCCAGCGCCAACGCGCCCAGCGCGGCGAAGCTGGCCAGCACGCCTGCGGTGTAGGCCAGCGCGTGCCGGCGCGCGGCATCGCGGCTGGCGCCGCTCTGGGCGAGCGACAGCGCTTTCAGCGACAGGACCGGCAATACGCAGGGCATCAGGTTGAGGACCAGGCCGCCGAACAGCGCCAGCAACAGCGAGGCGAGCAGGCCAGGGGTTTCCTGCTGTGGCGGTGGCGTGCGTTGGGTGTCGACCATCGGTGCGGTGGTCACGCCTGCCGTCGCGATGGCGCCGGCCTCGGGGACGGCGACATCAGCGGGATTCGCGCCTGCGGCGGGGAGCGCCTCCGCCGCATCGCCAACTGCTGCCGTAGCGGTCGTCGCGACCGGCGTGATGGTTCCCGCAGGCAGCGAGAACGCCAGCCGCCGGGTCATCGGCGGATAGCAGATGCCGCCGTCCTGGCAGCCCTGCAGGTCCAGCACCAGGGTGCCCTTGGCGGCATTCGCCACCGTGCGGGCCACCGGCACCGCGATCTCGACCTGATCGAAGTACACCGCGACGTTGCCGAAATGTTCGTCGCGATAGGGCCTGGCCTTCGGCAGCTTCGACGCCGGCGGCAGCGTGGCGGACACGCCCTTGCCGGCCTCCAGCCGCAGCGACAGCTTGTCGCGATAGAGGTAATAGCCGGGAGCCGGGGTCAGCCGCAGCAGCAGGGTATTGCCGTCGCCGGCGATGACCTCGCTGGTGAAGGCCTGCTCGACCGGCAGCGGCAGGGCGTCGGTGGCGCCGGCATCGGCACCCCCGACACCGAACAGGCCGCCCTTTTTCGCGAAGCCGAAGCCGCCTGTGTCACCCGGCAGCACGACCTTCAAGCTGCGGGTCTGCGGCGGATAGCAGATGCCCGCATCGGCGCAGCCCTGGTACTTCACGGTCAGGGTGGCGGTGGTCGCCCCGCTCGCCGGGACGCCGGTGAGGGTGCCGACCAGTTGCCGGCGGTAGGTCTCGACATCGCCGAAGAACTCGTCGCGATGCCTGTCGCCGCCCGGCAGGGCCAGCCTGGCGCCGGTGAATGCCGCGTCGGCCTTGACCGAGGTGCGGTGCCGGTACAGGTAATAGCCGTCGGCGATCTGCCAGCGGACTTCGATGCGGTCGCGCGACATGGCCTGCGCGGACAGCACGAAGACCTCGTCGACCGGCGGCAGTTCGACGTCCGCGGCGGTCACCGGCAGGGTGATCAGCAGGGCGACGCCGGCCAGCCAGCGTCGCAGGCGAGTGGGGAATGCAGTCATCGCATCAGTCTACCGGGCGGGTTTCGTCGGCGACCCGTTGCCGCCATGCGGGTGGGCCGTGCGCCGCTTCGACCGGGCGCGCGTCCGGAGGTTCACGTCACGCGGATTTCCGGGGTAGCCCTTGAAAGCCTGCCGGGCCGCCCCATCTCCGCTGGCATCCGGCATTGCCCGGTTTCGTCGTCCGCGATTTGGCACTCGCCCATGGCGACTGCTAAAATCACCGGGTTTTTCCACGTCAATCAACCATTTACCGAGGTTGCCATGTCCAATATCAAGCCGCTGCACGACCGCGTGGTCATCAAGCGCATGGAAGAAGAGAAGCTGTCCGCCGGCGGGATCGTGATCCCGGATTCGGCCACCGAGAAGCCGATCAAGGGCGAAGTCGTCGCCGTCGGCACCGGCAAGGTGCTGGACAACGGCCAGGTGCGCGCGCCGCAGGTCAAGGTTGGCGACAAGGTGCTGTTCGGCAAGTACAGCGGCACCGAAGTGAAGCTCGACGGCGTCGAGTTGCTGGTGGTGAAGGAAGACGACCTGTTCGCGGTCCTCGGCTGATCAATCGACCGGTCGGGGTGACCTCCCGCAGTCGCCCGCTCTCCTGAGGCCGGACCCCGTGGTCGCATCGCTCTCGTAAGGGCGACCCCCCGTGGTCGCCCAGCTCCATAGAAGACCGTCCCCTCGTAGCTCCCGCTTAAGGCCGGGCGGCCACAGGGGGCCGCCCCAACTATCCCAAATCGAGGTAATTCCAATGGCTGCAAAAGACATTCGTTTCGGCGAAGACGCGCGCGCCAAGATGGTGCGTGGCGTCAACGTGCTCGCCAACGCCGTCAAGGCAACGCTCGGCCCGAAGGGCCGCAACGTCGTGCTGCAGAAGAGCTACGGCGCACCGACCATCACCAAGGACGGCGTCTCCGTCGCCAAGGAAATCGAACTGGCCGACGCCTTCGAGAACATGGGCGCGCAGATGGTCAAGGAAGTCGCGTCCAAGACCTCCGACAACGCCGGTGACGGCACCACCACCGCCACCGTGCTGGCGCAGGCGTTCATCCGCGAGGGCATGAAGGCGGTCGCCGCCGGCATGAACCCGATGGACCTGAAGCGCGGCATCGACCAGGCCGTGAAGGCCGCCGTCGTCGAGCTGAAGAACCTCAGCAAGCCGTCGTCGACCAGCAAGGAAATCGCCCAGGTCGGCGCGATCTCGGCCAACTCCGATGCCAACATCGGCGACCTGATCGCGCAGGCGATGGACAAGGTCGGCAAGGAAGGCGTGATCACGGTCGAGGAAGGCAGCGGCCTGGACAACGAACTCGACGTGGTCGAGGGCATGCAGTTCGACCGCGGCTACCTCAGCCCGTACTTCGTCAACAACCAGCAGTCGATGCAGGCCGAGATGGACGATCCGTACATCCTGCTGCACGACAAGAAGATCTCCAACGTGCGCGACCTGCTGCCCGTCCTCGAGGGCGTGGCCAAGGCCGGCAAGCCGTTGCTGATCGTCGCCGAGGAAGTCGAGGGCGAAGCGCTGGCGACCCTGGTGGTCAACACCATCCGCGGCATCGTCAAGGTCGTGGCGGTGAAGGCGCCGGGCTTCGGCGACCGTCGCAAGGCGATGCTGGAAGACATGGCGATCCTGACCGGCGGCACCGTGATCTCCGAGGAAGTTGGCCTGTCGCTGGAGAAGGCTACGATCAAGGACCTTGGCCGCGCCAAGAAGATCCAGGTCAGCAAGGAAAACACCACCATCATCGACGGCGCCGGCGAAGCCGACGGCATCCAGGCCCGCATCAAGCAGATCAAGGCGCAGATCGAGGAAACCTCCTCCGACTACGACCGCGAGAAGCTGCAGGAGCGCGTGGCCAAGCTGGCCGGCGGCGTGGCGGTGATCAAGGTCGGCGCGGCCACCGAAGTCGAGATGAAGGAAAAGAAGGCGCGCGTCGAAGACGCCCTGCACGCGACCCGTGCGGCCGTCGAGGAAGGCATCGTCCCGGGCGGCGGCGTGGCCCTGATCCGTGCCAAGGCCGCGATCAAGGACCTGAAGGGCGCCAACGAAGACCAGAACCACGGCATCGCGATCGCGCTGCGTGCGATGGAAGCCCCGCTGCGCGAGATCGTGACCAATGCCGGCGACGAGCCGTCGGTCATCCTCAACCGCGTGGTCGAAGGCACCGGCGCGTTCGGCTACAACGCCGCCAATGGCGAGTTCGGCGACATGATCGAGTTCGGCATCCTGGACCCGACCAAGGTCACCCGCACCGCGTTGCAGAACGCCGCCTCGATCGCGGGCCTGATGATCACTACCGAAGCGATGGTGGCCGAGGCCCCGAAGAAGGACGAGCCGGCGATGCCGGCCGGCGGCGGCATGGGCGGCATGGGCGGCATGGACTTCTAAGCCAACCCATGTGGGAGCGGCTTCAGCCGCGACAGGAACAGTGAAAAGCCCCGCTTCGGCGGGGCTTTTCTTTTCCGTGTCCGCCGCGCGCGGCTTCGGTGTCCCGGTCCGCGATCAAATCCCGCCGCCCCACCGGTGCTGCCAGGCCACGCCGATCGCGTCGAAGCTGTTGCCGGTGCGCGCCCACAAGCCGCTGCTGGCGGAAAATTTCAGCGAATTGCGCTGGTCGAGCGGCACCGCGTAGATCAGGCCGACGCGCCAGTTCTGTTGCAGGTCGTCACCGAGCTCGCCGTCGATGCGCGTGCGCCCGCCCGCGAACCAGTTGGCATCCAGCGAAAGCCACTGGCCGGACTTGAAGCCGTAGATCACATGCCCCTGCAATGAATAGATCGCATCCTGCGAGCGCGTGCGCGTGCCGAGGAACTCGTCGTTGTCGCCGAAGAATGTCGCCGCCGCCTGCAGTTCCAGCGTCCAGGGGCCAAGCGCCTTGGACACGCCGATCTCCGGCTTGATGGTCCAGCGGTTGCCGCTGATGTTGACGATGCGGCTGGCGTCGTACTGGCCCCAGGGCGGCGAGACCTGCACGCTGGCGCCCACGATCAGGTCCTGCTTCCAGCTGGCGAACTCGCGCAGTCGCAGCGCCGGCGAACCGTAGAGGTTCACCGAGACCCGGAACGCGGGGCGGCTGAAGCCGGACACCTCGCGCTGGATCGGGGCACCGTTGTACAGCGCGTCGCCGAACAGGCGCGTGACCGGCACGATGGCGTCGAACTTCGCCGTGCGCCCGTCCAGCTCGAACACGCGCGCGTAGGCGAACACGGCGTTGGAGGTGCTCAGCCTGGCATCGGTGATCGGCACCGAGGCATCGAAATTCAGGCCGCCGCGCGTGAAGACGTAGCCGGCTATGGCGAAGTTCACGCCCACCGGCGCATTGGAATAGGCGCGCGGCTCGATCTCCTGCGCATGCGCGCAGCCGCACCAGGCCAGCAGGATGGCGGCGAGGCGGCGCACTCGCTACCGATTCATCGGTTGGCCGCAAGCGAACGCACGGCGGAACCGCCGACGAGCATGGTCAGCCCGACCAAGAACAACTTGATGCCGAGCAGGATGCCCATCGCCCAGGCGCCGGACAGCGGGTACTGCGTCCAGATCAGCACGGCGAGGATGATCGAGACGATGCCGCCGAAGAGCAGCAAGCCGCCGCCGCCGCCCAATCGCCGGAGGCCGACCACGATTTCAGCGATGCCGTCGACCACGAAGTACGCCGCCAGCAGGATGGTCATCACCGCGGAGCCGAACAGGGGATTGGCAAGCATCGCCACGCCGCAGACCAGGGTCAGCGAGCCGATCGCGAACTGCCACAGCCCGCGGCCGACGCTGCCAGACTGGAAGGCCCAGAGCATCCGCAGCACGCCGGACACCACCACCAGCGCGCCCAGCAGGAAGATGATCGACATGCCGGTGAGCGCGGGCGCCATCATCGCCAGCACGCCGAGCAGCATCGCGATACCGCCGAAGATCGCCATGCGCCTGCCGCCTTTCCCGACGGTCTTCGCCAGATGTTCCATGCCCAGGCCCTCTCCTTCAGCGTCCGTGCACAGTAATTGGCCGCGCAGACCCGAAGCAAGCGCCGGCGGTCGTGTCCATGAAGCCCGGGCTTGTGCCGGGCTTCGTCTTCTTGCGCATCGAGTGAAACCGGTGTGCTGAACGGCGCGGCAGGTGCGCTTGAGCGAACAGAGCCCTATGCTCGCGCCATGAGCCGATATCCCGCAGCCCCGGTCCCGCCCAACCCGTCCCTCTTCTCGCGCCGCCAGGCGCTGGCGATGCTGTCTTCGTCCATCGCGCTCGCCGCATGCGGCGGTGGCGGCGGACGCAACTCGTCCCCCGTGCCGCCGACGCCCACGCCGCCCACTCCGATCCCCCCCACACCCCCGACGGTGACCGGCCCGGCGTGGTTCGGTTATGGGCGCGATGCGCAGCACACGGCGGCGAGCGCGATCGCCACCCAGGACCTGGGGCGCATCGCGTGGACGACGCCGGTCGACCTTGCACCGCAATACACGCAGTCCGGTGCACTGCTGACCCATTACGGCTCACCGGTCGTCACCGCCAACAACACCGTGGTGATCCCGGTGAAGACGGGTGCGGCCGGCGGTTATCGGGTCGAAGGCCGCAACGGCGAGAGTGGCGCGCTGATCTGGTCGGCGAACACCGACTACGTGACACCGCCGCGCAACTGGCTGCCACCCTACAGCCCGCTGCTGACCCCGCAGGGCCGGCTCTATGTGCAGGGCGCCGGCGGCAAGCTGCTGGTGCGCGCCGACGGCGATGCGGCCACCGGCACGTTCGCGCCGCAGGTGTTCTACGGCACCGCCAACTACAACGCCAATCCCGCAGCGTTCGACGCCACCGTCTTCATCAACACGCCCCTGACCGCGGACGCACAGGGCAATCTCTTCTTCGGCTTCCAGGTGACGGGCACGAATCCCGCCGGGCTGGTGAGCGGCATCGCCCGGGTCGCGCCGGACGGCACCGGCACCTGGGTCGGCGTGGCGGCGGCCGCCGGCGATGCATCGATCGTGAAGCCGGTGCTCAACTGCGCACCGGCGCTGTCGAACGACGGCAGCACCGTCTACATCGCGGCCAACCGCGGCGCGACCAGCGCCACCCAGAACGGCGTCCTGCTCGCCCTCAACAGCACGACGCTCGCCACGCGCGCCAGCGTCGCCCTGCTCGATCCGAACCTGGGCGGACCGGCGCGGCTCAGCGACGACGGCACCGCGACGCCGGTGGTCGGCCCGGATGGCCGGGTGTTCTACGGTGTGCTGGAACGGACGTTCGGGACGCACAATGCGCGCGGCTGGCTGCTGCAGTTCGATGCTGCGCTCAACCCGGTGGGCGTGCCGGGCAGCTTCGGTTGGGACGTGTCGCCGAGCGTGATCCCAGCGTCGATGGTGCCGTCCTACACCGGCCCCTCGACCTACCTGCTCGCGCAGAAGTACAACAACTACGCCGGCGTCGGCACGGGCATCGGGCTGAACCAGCTGGCCGTGCTCGATCCGCGTGCAAGCCAGGCCGACGCGATCACCCCGACCGTGCAGGTGATGCGCGAGGTATTGACCATCCTCGGGCCGACGCTGGATGCCGGTTCGGCCATCGCGCGGCGCGAGTGGTGCATCAACACCATGGTCACCGATCCGGCGCGCAAGTCGATCCTCGCCAACAACGAGGACGGCATCCTGTACCGCTGGGACCTCACCAACAACACGTTCTCGCAGAGCCTGCGGCTCAATGCCGGGCTTGGCCAGGCCTACACGCCGACCTGGGTGGGCGCGGACGGCGGGGTCTACGCGATCAGCAACGCGACCCTCTACGCGATCCGCGCCAGCTAGCGCCGGAACGGATCGCTGAAGCGGGGGTCGGTGGTGAGCACGGGGTCGTCCAGGGTCTTCAGGAAGGCGACCAGGGCCGCGCGGTCGGCCGCGCCCAGCGCCAGGCGCCGCGGCTCGCCACCCTGGCGCAGGCGGGGATCGAGCGCCGGGCCGTCGCGGACGCCGGACGCATAGAAGTCGACCACCTCCGCCAGGGTCGCGAAGCGGCCGTCGTGCATGTACGGCCCGGTCAGTCCCACGCTGCGCAGCGAAGGCGCCTTGAACAGGCGTGTCTCGCCGGCGTCCAGGCCGTTGCTGCGCGCGTCCGCCACCAGGGCGAAGGTCG
This sequence comes from Thermomonas sp., assembly GCA_035456065.1. Classification (GTDB taxonomy): domain Bacteria; phylum Pseudomonadota; class Gammaproteobacteria; order Xanthomonadales; family Xanthomonadaceae; genus Thermomonas. Next base: position 94,251 of record DATIDW010000020.1, read on the forward strand.
GCGGTCGGTGGCAGGCGGCGCAGCCTGCGCCGCCCTGGCGGACATCGGCCATGAACAGGTGGCGGCCGCGATTTTCGTCTGCCGTGAAATTCGCCAGGTCGACATCCAGCCCGCGGTTCGGCGCCGTGGGCGAGAACGCCTGCGCATAGCCGGCATCCCAGCGACTGTCGTGCGACACCATGGCGCGCACGAACTGCGCGAGCGCCCGCTGCATGCGCGGCTCGGTGATCGTCGCGCTGTCGAACGCCCAGGCGAACAGGTCCGGGTAATCGTCCGTCGCCGCCATCTTGCGGATCAGCGCCTCGATGCCGCCCGCATTCCCGCCCCAGCCCATCTCGACCAGGCTGTGCAGCGGATGGCTCGCCTGTACCTCGGCACTGATGACGCGCCGGTCCCAGAACATGGTGCCCGGTTGCCAGTAGCGCAGGTTGCCGAGCCGCATGGCGTGGAAATCGGTGGTGCCGGCGGTGCTGATGCCGTTGCTGAAGCGCATCGGATCGGTGAAGCCGAAGCGCTGCTGGTGGCAGGTGGCGCAGGAGGCCCGGTTGTTGGTGCTCAGGCGCATGTCGTGGAACAGCACCCGCCCGAGTGTCGCCACCCGGTCATCGACGGGGTTCGACGCCGGGCTGTTGTCCAGCGCGGTCACCGTCTCGTCGAAATAAGCGGGAAGCGGATGCGCCGAATAATTGGCGACATGCGCGAAATCGATGCTGGCGGCCGTCGCGACGCCCCCCGGGCTGGCTGGCTGGGCGCTGTCGCGGCCGCACGCCGCCAGGGCCAGGATCGCCGCGGCCCAGGTGAGCCCTCTCATGCTCCGCAAACCCGTTTCCTCCCGATCGTCCGCGATTCATCCTAGCCCGGTTTGCGGAGGCGCGGTTTGCGTCCGGCGCCCCGGAAGCCCCGGTGCGAGTGCAATTGGCCTGCACCTCGCGGGATCGTCGCCAAGGATGGGCCGGTGGCGCGGACGGTACCGAGTTCGTCCGGCCAAACGCGCCACGCGACACGCGAAACAGCCGCCGCGAGGCGCGGCTGTTGGTTTGCCCTACCCTAGGGGAATGCCCGAACCGCAAACGCCGACGACCAGCGGGCGCCTCAACCTCGATGTCTGCGTGCTGCGCTCGCCCGAACTGGAGGCGCATGCCGTGCTGCTGGCGATCCGCGCCCTCGAGGCTGGCGATCGCGATGCTGCGATGCGCGGGTACCGCGACTTGCGGGCGATCCGCTTCGTGCATCCGGACAGCTGGTCGAACCTGTCCGCGCTGGCGCTCGCCCTGGACGATGTCGATGGCGCGCGCCGGCATGCCGGGCAGGCGTTGGCCCTGGCGCGCGGTCATGCAGGTGCGTGGGTCAACCTCGGGGTGGCCTGCTGGCACGCGGGGTGGCGGCGCGATGCCGCGCAGGCGATGGCGCGGGCGCTGTCGCTGGCACCGGGGCTGGAGGTGGCTGCGCTCAACCTGAACCTGATGCACCAGGCTGTCGGCCAACCGGCGCGCGCACGCGCGGTGCTGGCCGACGCGCTGGGGCGCAATCCCGGGGCATTTCGCCTGCAACAGGCGATGGCGGGCGTGTGTCGCCTGTTGGGCGATACCGAGGCCACCCGCCGGCATGTGCTGGCGGCGCTCTCGTCGTTGCTGCCGACCCTGGCACCGGCACCGATGGCCGACGACGGGCCGGAACCCGAGAACGAAGCTGCCCAGGCGAGATTGCTGGCGACCATGACCGATGCCTGCGATCGCTTGCAGGCTGCCGGCATCGGCCATCACCTGGTCGGCGGGGTGGTGGTCGGCATCGTGCGCCAGGGCCGTCCGTTCGCGGGCGACAAGGATGTCGACATCGGCGTGGATTTCGACGCGGATCGTGACCGCATCGCGGTCGCGTTCGCGGAGGGCTACAGTTACATGCGCACCCCGTCCGGACCGGAAGCGCGCCGCTGGTGCATGGGTTTCACGCACGCGGCCACCGGCATCGGCGTGGACCTGTTTTTCAAGCAGCGCATCGGCGACATCCTGCGCATCAACCTTGGCTGGCCGGATGCCTTGGTGTTCGACCTGCCGGCCTATCGGGTCGAGCCCTTCCACTGGCGTGGCCGCGCCTGGCCGATGCCGGCGCCGCTGGAGGAATACCTGGTCGCTGACTACGGCGAGGACTGGCGGATGCCCACGCGCGAGGCGGCGGGCCACGTGTTCGACAAGCGCTGGCTGGATTCGCAGGTTTCCAGCCCGTCGCTGGCGGCGGAATCGCTGCCGCGCGCGGTGAACCTGGGACTGATGCGCCTGCTCGCCGCATTGCAGCGGGGGCAGTGGCCGAAGGCGCTCGCGCTGTGCCACCAGATCCTCGCGCGCGAGTCCGTGGGCGAGGCCGAGGCCGTGCGCCTGCACCTGCTGGCGGCCGGTATTCGGTAACCTGTCGCCGTCTGCACAGGAGCTGCCGTGGCGAGTTTGCAATTGGAAGTCCGGGTCTTGAATTCCCCGGAACTGGCCGCGCATGGGGTCCTGCAGGCGATCCGTGCGACCGAATCCGGAGATCGCGAGGTCGCGGCCCGCGGTTATCGCGCGGCGTTGGCGACGCGTTTCGTACACCCCGACAGCTGGTCCAACCTCGCCGCGCTGGCGATCGGGCTGGAGGATCCGCAGGCGGCGCGCCAGCACGCCATGCGCGCCGTCCAACTGGATGCACGCCATGCCGATGCCTGGGTGAACCTGGGCGTGGCCAGCTGGCATGCCGGCCAGCGGCGCGAGGGCGCACAGGCAATGCACCAGGCCCTGCTGCATGCGCAGGGAATGGAGGCCGCCGCCCTCAACTACGCCCTGATGCTGCGGGTGGTGGGGCGACTGGAACAGGCGCACGCCATACTGGCCGCGGCGGTGCAGGCCAATCCCGGCCAGTGGCGGCTGCACCTGGCGCTGGCGGACATGAGTCGCCTGCTGGAACGCCACGACATCGCCCGCCGCCACGTGCTGGCGGCGCTGGATGCCATGCCGATCCCTGCCCGGGGCGCGTTGGTCGCGGCGCCTGCCGCGCCGAAACAGACGCCGGCTGAAGGAACCGAAGCCGTCTCGCAGGTCCTGCTGGCGACCGCCGATGCGTTGCAACGGGCGTCCCTGCCTTTCCACCTGATCGGCGGGACCCTGCTCGCGCTGTATCGCGACGGCGATCCCTTCCCGCACGACAAGGACATCGACCTGGGGATGTCGTCCGATCTCGACCGCGACCTGGTGCAGGCGGCGCTGGCGGACGCGTTTACCCCGATGGTCCGGCCGGGCGAAAAGGAAGACGCCGCGTCCCGCGAATGGGTCATGGGATTCATCCATCCGCCCACCGGCATCGGCGTGGACCTGATGTTCATGCAGCCGCGCGGCGACCTGCTGCGCTTCCAGCTCGGCTGGCCCGACCATCTCGCCTGTGAAATCCCGGCATACGGGTTGCAGGCGCTGGCGTGGCGAGGCCGCGAATGGTCGGTGCCCTCGCCCCCGGAGGACTACCTGGCCGCCATCTATGGCCCCGACTGGAACGGCGAGGTGCATGGACGCGGATTCGATCGACGCTATTTCGACACCCAGGTGTCGAATCCCTCGCGCTCGCGGGACTCGTTGCCGCGTGCGCTCACGCTGGGGATGTTGCGCCTGGTCGAGGCCGTGCGAACCGGCCAGTGGATGAAGGCCGATGCACTGGGCCAGCAGATCCTCGCCCGCGAGGACCTGCCCGAGGTGCGTCGCCTGCGCGCGCGCCTGCCGAGGCCAACGATGGCGCCTGCATGACCCAGGCGGGAACGGAGGGCAGTGTGTCCTGCCTGATCCCCGCGGCCGGTGCCGGCCTGCGCCTGGGCCAGGGCACCAAGGGATACCTGTCGCTGGGCGGCCGGCCGCTGCTGTGCTGGCTCGCGGACAAGGCGCTGCAGGTCGCCGACGAGGTGATCGTGGCGGTGCCCGCGGACCGGCTGGAGGACGCGACGCGCCTGCTGCCGCGCTGCCGGGTGCTGGCCGGCGGTGGCAGCCGCCATCACAGCGTGGCCCTGCTGGCCGAACAGGCACGCGGCGACTGGCTGCTGTTGCACGATGTCGCGCGTCCGTTCGCCAGCGTGGGATTGCTCCGGCGCGTGCTGGAGGCGGCACGCGCCAGCGGCTGCGCCGGCGCCTTCGTCGACCCCGAGGTCCCGGTCGCGCGCCTGCGCGACGGCTTCGCGGTGGAGGCCATGCCGCGCCACGAGGCCGGCGTGTTCCAGTCGCCGCAGGCGTTCGCGCGGACCGACCTGCTGGCGTTGATCGAACGCGAGCGGATCGAGGGCTGGCAGCCGCAATCGACCATGCAACTCGCGCTGCGCGCCGGCCTGCGGGTGGCGGCGGTCGCCGGCGAGAAAACCAACATCAAGATCACCACCGCCGAAGACTGGCGGCTCGCCGAAACGCTGGAGGCTTACCTGCAATGAGTTCCGGAAACATGCCGCGCACGCAGCATCCCGAATTGTTCCTGTGGTCGGATGCGCTGGATCCGGCGGATTACGCCCTCGCCCGCTACCGGGTGGCGTCCGTGCACGACGGCGATGCCTCCGCGATGGCGATGGCGATGGAGCAGAGCGCGGCGACCACCCACATCGCCGGGCACGTGGTGCCGGCGATGCTGCACGACTGGACCCTGCGCGTGCGCTCGGTGCGCGCGCTGGACGCGCCCGGGGGGGCGGGCCTGGCGCCCTACATGCTGGCGACCGAGGTGTATGCGGACGGTGGCGACGCCGAGCGCCACTGGGAGGTCGAACTGGCGATCCCGCGGCGCCTGCTGGCCGGCAAGCCGGCGCAGCTGTGGAACGTGGTGGTCGGCGAGATCCCGCGGCTCGGCTTCCTGACCCGGTTCCAGCTGGTCGGCCTCGAACTGCCGGGCGATTTCGGGCCCGGCCCCGGCTTCGGCGTGCGCGGCATCCGCGAGCGTTTCGGTTGCGCGCAGGGCCCCTTGCTGTGTCGCTCGATGCGCCCGGCGGTCGGCCTGGACACGGCGACCATGGCCGGACTCAACCGCAGCGTCCTCGAAGGCGGCTTCCACCTGGTCAAGGACGACGAGCTGCAGGTCTTCCCCGACGAAGCCGCGTTCCGCGCCCATGTCACCGCGATGCTGGCCGCGCGCGACGCCGCGCGCGACGCGACCGGCGAGCGCAAGGGCTACCTCGCCAACCTGATCTGCGAACCGGACGAACTGCAGGCGCGCTGGGACATTGCAAGCACGCTCGGCGTCGATGCGGTGCTGGTCGCGCCCGGCATCCAGGGGCTTGGCACGCTGGCGATGCTGGCGCGGCAGGAGCGCATGCCGATCCTCGCCCACAACACCTTCAGCGACCTGCTGACCCGGCATCCCGACTGGGGCATCGCGCATCCGGTGCTGAGCGGCCTGTACGAGGCGCTCGGTGCGGACTGGATCGTGACCTCAGGCGAATACGGCGCCGGCGACGGCGTGGGCATCGACGATGGCTGGCCGTTCGGCCAGCCGCAGCGGGCGATGCCGATCCTGCAGGGCGGCAAGTCCCCGGAAGGCCTGCCGCGTTACCGCGCGACGATCGGCAGCGACGACTACATGCTGATCGTGGCGTCGTGGGTGGATGGCCATGTGGACCGACTGGGTGCGGCGGCAGGAATCTTCCGTCGCGCCATCGACGCGCAGTCACCACCCGCCTGAGCGGCGCTTGTGGCGGTGTCCGCCGCGGCAACCTGCCTGCGTATCCCACGGGATGGCTTGGGTGCATGCTTGCATCCAGGCCTGCCGGCGTGACTCGACGGAACCTGCGACGCATGCGCGATGACCCGATCGGCCTGTCGTTCCTGATGCTCGCGGCCGGTGCCGGCGAGCGGTTGGGGCTTGGGCCGAAGGGATTCCTGGAATTGCACGAACGGCCGTTGCTGCGATGGCTGGCCGACAAGGCCGCGCAGGTGGCGGACGAAGTGCTGGTGGCGGTGCCGGCGGACTGCGTGGAGGCCACCGCGTCGCTGTTGCCCGAATGCCGGGTGATGGCGGGTGGCGCGACCCGACAGGACAGCATCGCCGTGCTGGCCGCGCAGGCGCGCGGCGAATGGCTGCTGGTGCACGAAGGCGCGCGCCCGTTCGCCAGCCTCGCGCTGTTCGAGCAGGTCATCGCGACGGCGCGCCGGCAGGGCTGCGCCGGCGCGTTCCTGTCGCCGGTGGTGCCGGTCGCGCGCCTGCGCGATGGTCGGGTCGTCGAGGCCTTTGCGGGTAGCGAGGTCGGCATCTTCCAGACGCCCCAGGTCTATGCGCGTGCGGACATGGCCAAGATGCTGCAGCATCAGGCTACGGTGCCGGGCTGGTTTGCGTCGTCGGCGATACAACTCGCACTGGCCGCGGGCATCGAGGTGCACGTCGTGCCGGGCGAAGTCCACAATCTCAAGATCACCACGGCCGAGGACTGGCACGTGGCGCAGCACCTGGGGCATCTGCTGGCATGAGTTCCGCATTGCGCCTGCTGATCGACCATCCGCGGTTGTTCCATTGGGACGACGGGCTGGATCGTGCCGACTACATCGAGGCGCGTTACACCGTGGGTTCGCACCTCGATGGCGAAGCCACAGCGGTGGCGATGGCGATGGAGCAGAGCGCGGCGATCACCGCGATCCGCGGGTACGTCGCGCCCGATGCGTTGATGCGCGAAAGCACCGTGCGCGTGCTGTCGGTGGAGGCGGTGGCTGGCTCTGCGGCCTCGGACATCGCTGCATGCGAGGGCGACCCGGCGCAGCTTGATCCCGCGCGTGCGCGGCTGTGGCGCATCGTCCTGGCGATCCCGTTGCGCCTGCTGCCGGCCAAGCCGACCCAACTGCTGAATGGCGCCGTCGGCGACCTGCCGCGCTACGGCTTCATCACCCGCTTCCGGCTGGACGCGCTGGCCTTGCCCGACCGCGGCTTCGGGCCTGGCCCAGGGTTCGGTGTCGCCGGCCTGCGCGAACGCTTCGGCGTGCCGCGCGGGCCCCTCCTGTGCCGCCCGCAACGACCGGCGGTGGGGATCGACATCGCGACCATGGCCGGCCTCAACCACGATGCCCTGCTCGGTGGTTGCCACCTGGTCAAGGACTGCGAGCTGCAGGCGTTTGCGGACGACGAGGCATTCGCCACGCACGTGCGCGCGATGGTGGCGTCACGCGATGCGGCGGCCGACCGCGCTGGTGAAAGGAAGGGCTACATCGCCAACCTGATCTGCGAGCCGGACGAGCTGGCGCCGCGCTTGCAGGTCGCCCGCGATGCCGGCGTGGATGGCGTGTTGCTGGCGCCGATGCTGCAGGGACTGGGCGTACTGGCCTGGGTGGCGAAACAGGGTGGCCTGCCGATCCTGGCGCACCCCAGCGTGTCCGAACTGATCACCAGGCATCCGGGCTGGGGCATCGCACCGGCGCTCCTGAACACGATCTTCGAACGCTATGGCGCGGACATCGTCATCGCGCCCGGTGGTTATGGCGACGACGGTCGCCCCGGCGAATGGCCGCCTCATGGCGCCACTGCCCCCGCGCGTGCGCTGCCCCTGCTGCAGGGAGGCAAGCAGCCGGCGGGGTTGCCGGGGTATCGCAGTGCGGTGGGCAGCGACGATTTCCTGCTCAACGTGGCCTCGTGGCTGGACGTACATCCCGCCGGCATCGAAGCGGCGGCACGCGAGTTCCGTGCCGCCATCGACGCCCGCCCGCCTGCGTAGGCGACCGCCTGTCCGCAGCTGCCCGACGGCTGCGTTTGCCTCGTTACCGGCAGCGTGGGTGCTGCGTATCGCGAGGTGCGGCATGGCGAAGTCGATCATGGGGAGCGTGGGGCGCGGTGGTCGCAACTCCCCCGCGGTGGATGTCATGACGGTGCAGTACCTGCTGAATTGCGTGACTGCGGTGCAGGGCGGTCCCAGTCCCGAACTGGTGGTCGATGGCGCGGCGGGACCGAAGACGATCGCCGCGATCGAGAAATTCCAGCGCTCGCTCGGCGCGTTCTGCGATGGCCGGGTCGACCCGGGTGGCGCCACCCTGCGTGCATTGCAGGGACGCGATCCCTATCCGCACCAGCAGATTGCCGCCGGCGGCGCCAAGGGCGGGCAGGGCGGCGGCCCGCCGGTGGGCAAGGGCGATCCGTTCGGAAAGTCGGGCTGGAACAACCAGGCCGGTTATCCGCCCGGCAAGGGCGGCGACCCATTCGCCAAGGGTGGGGGAGGCAGCCAGGGTGGTTTTCCGCCGGGCAAGACGGGCGGAGGCAGCCAGGGTGGTTATCCGCCCGGCAAGGGCGGTGACCCATTCGCCAAGGGTGGGGGAGGCAGCCAGGGCGGCTACCCGCCGGGCAAGGGCGGCGGCAACCTGGGCGGCTATCCGCCCGTCAAGGGCGGCGGAACCTTCCCGGGTGGCAAGGGTGGCGGCGGCAAGGGGTTCTGAGCAGCGTGCGCAACGGCGAAGGCGCGGATGAGGTCAGCGATTTCGTGCGCACCGTGCTGATGCCGGGCGGCCCCGCGCACCGGCCGCGCATCGATCCCGCCGCCTGCGCGTTCCGGCTCCGGCTTGCGCGCTCGCGGGTGCATCGCTGGGGCGTGTTCGCCGCCGAGGACATCCCGGCGCGACGCCGCATCATCGAATACACCGGCGAACGCATCTCGCCGCGCGAAGGCTGGCGACGCCGGTTCCGCCCGCAGCTGTACCTGTTCCGCTGCAGCCCGCGCCGGCTGATCGATGGCGGCATCGGCGGCAGCGGCGCGGAATTCATCAACCACGGTTGCGAACCGAACCTGCTCGCGCGCTTCGACCATCGCCGCGTGTTCCTGACCAGCCTGCGGCCGATCGCCAAGGGCGAGGAACTGTTGCTCGATTACCACGTGCGCGGCGACATCGATCCCATTCCGTGCCGCTGCGGCGCGGCGCAGTGCCGAGGCTTCCTCAACGATCCCGAGCCGGCCTGACCGCGCTTCCGTTTTCCGCGCCGGGCGCGGATCATCGACGGTTTCCGCAGGCGGTGCGACGCGTGGCGACTTCCGGTAACGACGATGTGCTCATCATCGGCGGCGGCCACAACGGCCTGGTCTGCGCCGCCTATCTCGCGGCGACCGGCCTGAAAGTGCGCGTGCTGGAGCGTCGGCACCTCGTCGGTGGCGCCGCGGTCACCGAGGAGTTCCATCCCGGCTTCCGCAACTCCGTCGCCAGCTACACGGTCAGCCTGCTCAACCCGAAGGTGATCCGCGACCTGCGCCTGCACGAACACGGCCTGCGCGTGGTCGAGCGGCCGTATGCGAATTTCCTGCCGCTGCCGGACGGGCGCAGCTTCCGCCTCGGTGGCGAACACACGCTGGGCGAGGTCGCGAAATGGAGCGCGCGCGATGCCCGGCGCCTGCCCGAGTACTGGGCGATGCTGGATCGCATCGTGGTGGTCCTGCGCGAACTGATGCAGCGCACGCCGCCGAACGTCAGCGACCGCTTCGTGCTGGCCGACTGGCTCAATTCCGCCTCCGCGGCGAAGCAGCTGAAGTCGCTCGACATGCGCGGCCGCCGCGACCTGCTCGACCTGTTCACCAAGTCGGCCGGCGAACTGCTGGACAGCTGGTTCGAGGGCGAGCCGCTGAAGGCGGTGCTCGGCTGGGATTCGGTGGTCGGCAATTTCGCCAGCCCGTACACGCCGGGCAGCGCCTACGTGCTGTTGCACCACCTGTTCGGCGAAGTGAACGGCAAGACCGGCGCATGGGGCCACGCGATCGGCGGCATGGGTGCGATCACCCAGGCGATGCGCAAGGAATGCGAGGCGCGCGGCGTCGCCATCGAGACCGATGCCGAAGTCGCCAGGCTCATCGTTCAAAACGACAAGGCCGTCGGCGTCGCGCTGGCCGATGGCCGCGAACTGCGCGCGTCGACGATCGTCAGCAACCTCAACCCGAAGCTGCTTTACACCAGGCTGGTCGAACGCCAGCAGCTCGACGATGACACCGCGCAGCGCATCGAACGCTACCGCTGCGGTTCAGGCACCTTCCGCATGAACGTGGCCCTGAGCGAATTGCCGGACTTCACCGCGATGCCGGGCACGCAACTGCAGCCGCACCACCAGAGCGGCATCCTGATCGGGCCGTCGCTGCAGTATTTCGAGCAGGCGTATTTCGATGCGAAGTCGAAATCGCACAATGCGGGCTGGGCGCGCAAGCCGATCGTCGAGGTCGTCATTTCCTCGACGCTGGACGCCACGCTTGCGCCGCCGGGCCAGCACGTTGCCAGCCTGTTCTGCCAGCAGGTCAACCCGGACGTCGACGGCGGCTGGGATGCGCATCGCGATACCGTGGCCAGGCTGATGATCGACACCGTCAACGACTACGCGCCCAACTTCAGTCGTAGCGTGCTCGGCTACGAGGCATTGAGCCCGCTCGACCTGGAGCGCCGGATCGGCCTGGTCGGCGGCGACATCTTCCACGGCGCGCTCGGCCTGGACCAGATGTTCAGTGCGCGACCGCTGCTGGGCCAGGGCAATTACCGCGGCGCGTTCAGGCAGTTGTACCTGTGCGGTTCCGGCAGCCATCCCGGTGGCGGCGTCACCGGCCTGCCGGGTCGCAATGCCGCGCGCGAAATCCTCAAGGACCTGGGCAAGGGGCCGCGGCCGGATTAGCCGGCATCGCGAGGATGCGGGCATCGGGTGTGGCGGGTGTTCGCGCAGCGGCATTTCGAGCCGCGTAGCGAATTCCCGTCATGGCCGATGCCGGTCGTGAAAGGGGCTTGGTCACTCCAGCCACGGATTGCGCATGGGTTCGACCGTCGCATCCTTCGGCGCGGTTTCGATAGCGGCGATCTGCACCTTCAGCTGCGTGGCGATCGACGGCTCGACCGGCACCTTGGTCTGCGTCAGCAAGCGGCGATAGGCGGCGATGGCTTCGGCCCGCTTGCCTTGGCGGATGTACGCGTTGCCGAGTTCCACGCCCGCATCCACCTTCGCCGGCAGCTGCACGACGACTTCTTCCAGTCGATCGGACACCAGTTTCCAGTCCTTGCCATTTTCCTTGTAGATGTAGTCGCTCACCTTCGAGAACATGCTGCCGGCGCGGGTTTGCGGGCGATGCATCTCGCCATGCCAGATGCCGACGAAGCCGAAGCGCCGGACCAGGCGCATGTCCTTGAACACGACGTCCGGATCCCAATCCCATTGCGGCCACGGCAGCGTGTCCGTCATCGGGTACACGAAGTAGCCGCGGTAATGCCCGGCGACATTGGTGTCGTCCAGCGATTCCACGCGCCGATGGAAATTCAGTTTCGCCGCGCGCACCTGTTGCTCGCCCATCCAGTAGTCGTTGTACATCGGCTCGCCGGAGGGGGCGATCACGCGATCGTGGAACGCGCGGATCTCGTGGAAGCGCTGGCCGAGGTCGAGGCCCTCGTTGCCGAAGTAGCGGTACGCGTCCTTGCTGCCGCCGGCCAGTTCGTTGTGGTATTCCCACAGGCGTGGCTCGCGCAGGGTCATCGCCGCCGCCAGCACGTACAGCGCGACCACCCCCGCCAGCAGCGGACGCGAGCGCCGCTGCCACGCGATCGACAGCGCGCCACCGGCCACGACCCCCAGGCCGACCAGGATCGGCAGCGCATGCCGCACGCCACCCCAGATGCCTTCCGAGCCCATCAGCGCGACCAGGTGGAAGCCGCAGGCGGCGACCACCGCCGCCAGGCTCCAGCGCGCACTCGGCGCCAGGCGCGTGCGCAGCAGCAAGGGCAACGTGGCCAGCAGCAGCGCGATCAACGCCAGCGGCAGCTTGGAGGCGATGATCGCCGGCCAGCTGAACCATGGCGGGTTGCCGTAATAGGTCTTGCCCCAGACCTGGTGCATGCCGATGCCGCGGCCTTCCACGCCGGTGCGGACGGTGTCGGCGAGGCCCCACAGGTAGGCCCGTGGCAGCAGTCGATGTTCATCGGCGAAGGCGGTTGCATTGCGCCAGTGCGGCAATTTCAGTTCATCGATCTTGTCCGCGATCGGGCGGTTGAAGGCATCGCGGCCATCGGCGCCGGCGTGGAAGTGCAGGCCGTACATCGACCACAGCAACAGCACCGACAACAGCGCCGCCACCGCGAGTTGCGCCATCCTCCGCAAGACTTCGCCGGCACCTTGCCGCCAGCCGCACAACGCGGCGATGGCCAGGCCGATGCCGAGTCCGCCCAGGCCGGCCAGCGCCGAATGCTTCGAGGCGAGCGCCACGCCCATCGCCAGGCCGCAACCGATCGCCCACGGCCAGCGCCACGTGGTGGCCAAGAGGCCGGCGCACAGCGCGGCGATGGCCATCGCCAGCGCCAGCGGCAGGTCGGTCATCACCACCGGCAGGTGCGCAGCGACGGTCGGCTCCAGTACCAGGAACAGCAGGGTGCCGATGGCCCATGCCATCCCGAACGCGCGCCACAGCAGCAGGCCCAGCACCGCCAGCATCAGCCCATGCAGCGTCCACAACGCGAGCCGCGCGCGGGTCTGCGCGGCGCGCGCGTCGTTGCCGAAGAACATGGTTTTTTCGACCCATTCGCGTTCCTGCGACTTCTCCGCGAGGGCCGGCGTGGGCGGCAGCCGGAAGGTGTCTGGCATCCATGCGCCGACCCAGAGTTTCACCAGCGGCGGATGCTCCGGGTTGAGGTGGAAGCCGTCGCCACGCACGTAGGCGGTGCCCGCCACCACGTGCCAGGGCTCGTCCACGGTGAAGCTGTCCAGGCGGGTTCCGGCCGCCGAACGCAGCCCGGCGAGCAATGCCAGCGCCAGCACCAGGGCGATGCCGATCCAGCGCGGAACGGGAAGGTGGTGGAGGGATGTCATCCCGATGGGAAACGCGGGCACCACCGTGCGCAGGCCACCGGTGACTGTCCCGTTCCGCGCCCGCGCCGCGTTTGCCCGATCAACGGCACACAAGGACGACACGATGGGACGCACGCCGCTCTTCCGCCTGCTGCAACGCGCCGCCGCCATCGCCCGCGCATCGCGCCACGTGCGCATGCCGCTGGACGAATTCCACGACACCGTGCGCGTGCAGCGGATCGACCGTCGCCGCCGGCGCCTGCTGCAAGGTGCCGGTGCCAGCGCGCTGCTGGCGGGTTGCAGTTCGGTGCCGTCGCCGATGCGCGCCGGCGCGGACGAGGAGGTCGTCGTCGTCGGTGCCGGCATCGCCGGGTTGACCGCCGCATGGCGCCTGCGCCAGCAGGGCGTGCGGGTGCGGGTGTTCGAGGCGCAGGAGCGCATCGGCGGGCGCATGCTGTCGCTGCGCAACCACTTCGCTGACGACCAGGTGATCGAACTCGGCGGCGAACTGATCGACACCGGACACGCGCGCATCCGTGCATTGGCCGGCGAACTCGGCATCGTGCTGGACGACCTGCTCGATGGCGACGGCGACCACGAGACCTGGTTCTTCGATGGCCGCGCGATCGGCGAGGCCGAACTGGTGCGCGCCTTCGTGCCGATCGCCGCGGCGATCGAGCGCGATCTTGCATCCGCCGGCGACGGCGCCCAGGACTACACGGACAGCAATCCGGCATTTCGCGCGCTGGATGCGATGAGCATCAGCCAATGGTTCGACCGCAACGGCGTGACCGGCTGGTTGCGCAAGCTGCTCGACGTGGCCTACACCACCGAGATGGGCCTGGAGATCGAGGAGCAGTCGGCGCTGAATTTCCTCACCTTCGTCGGCACCGAGGACAAGGACGCATTCAGGATCTTCGGCGAGAGCGACGAGCGCTTCCACGTGCGCGGTGGCAACGACCTGATCCCGCGCACCCTGGGCACGAAACTGTCCGACGCGATCGAACCCGGCCACGCGCTGGAGGCGATCCGCGGCGAGGCCGGGGCCTATGTGCTGGCGTTCCGCAAGGGCGCGGCCACCCGCGAGGTGCGTGCGCGGCAGGTGGTCCTGGCGTTGCCGTTCACCCTCCTGCGCAAGGTGCGCATCGATGTCGAACTGCCGGCGCGGAAGAAGCACGCGATCGAACAGCTCACCTACGGCACCAATGCCAAGCTGATGATCGGCTTCGAGCGCCGCACCTGGCGCGAGCACGGGGCGAATGGCGCGTCGATGAGCGACCTCGCCTACCAGACCACGTGGGATACCTCGCGCAAGCAGGCGGGCACGGCCGGCGCGTTGACCAATTTCACTGGTGGGCGGCACGGCCTCGCACTGGGGCAGGGCAGCGCGAAGCAGCAGGCCGAAGCCGCCGTGCGCGACCTCGAGCGCGTGTTCCCGGGCATCGCCGCGGCCCGCGGCAACGCCCGCGAGGCGCGCATGCACTGGCCGACCAACCCGTGGGTGCTCGGCAGCTATGCCTGCCTGCGGCCGGGCGACTGGGCCGGCCTGGGCGGGGTGATGGGCGAATCCGTGGGCGGCCTGCACTTCGCCGGCGAGCATTGCTCGGTGGAGTCGCAGGGCTTCATGGAGGGTGGCTGCGAGTCCGGCGAGCTGGCGGCGCGGGCGGTGCTGGCGCAACTCGGCATGGCCCGCGCCGCGTGATTGCTGCACCGCGCGGTGCAATTTTGCAGTGCAGCGTGCAAACCCCCTAACGAATCCTTCACAGTCGCCCCGCGTCCCGACGTGGGGGAGGGAGCAAGCCCGCTGAGACTTCGGTCTGAGCGGGCTTTTTTTTATGCCCGTCGTTGTCTCGAGCCACTGGGGTGGCGATCAGTCCGCGGGGACCGTGCGCGGCAGCGCCCATTCGCGCAGCGCCTGCACCTGCTCCGCCATCAGCACCGACAGCGGCCGGGTCTCGCGGATCGCCTGCATCAGCACGGTGGTGTCGAGCCCGCCCCCGGCCGCGTGCGCGGCATACAGCGCACTGACGATGACCTGCTCGATCTCGGCGCCGGAGAAACCGTCGGCCGCCGCCGCCAGCGCCGACAGGTCGATGTCGTCCTTGGCCAGCGAGCGCCGCTCCAGGTGCAGGGCGAAGATGTCGACGCGGGTGGCGGGGTCGGGCAGGTCGACGAAGAAGATTTCGTCGAAGCGGCCCTTGCGCAGCAATTCCGCGGGAAGGTCATGTACCTGGTTGGCGGTGGCGACCAGGAACACGCGCGCCGTGCGTTCGGCCATCCAGGTCAGCAGGTAGCCCAGCACCCGTCGCGACAGGCCGTCGCTTTCGCCGTTGCCGGCGGCCAGGCCCTTCTCGATCTCGTCGATCCACAGCACGCAGGGCGCCAGTTGCTCGGTCGAGGCGAGCGCGGCGCGCAGGTTCTTCTCGGTCTCGCCGTGGTACTTGTCGTAGAGCGTGCCGAAGTCCAGCCGGACCAGCGGCACCCCGAAGCCGCCCGCCACCGCCTTCGCCAACAGCGACTTGCCGCAGCCCTGCACGCCCAGCAGCAACATGCCCTTGGCCGGTTCCAGCCCGGCCGGCGGCGGGTCCTGCACGAACGGCAGGCGCCGTTGTTCCACCCAGCGTTTCAACCGGCGCGCGCCGCCGACGTCAGCAAAGCGCGCGGTGTCGTATTCGTAATGCAGGTGTCCGCTCTTGTTGAGCAGCTCGAATTTCAGCCGCGCCAGTTCCGGGAGGTCATCCGGCCCCAGCGCACCATCGCGATGGATCAGGTGCCGGGCGATCCGGCGCGCGTCGGTCAGGCTCATGCCCTGCAGGTTGCGCACGATCTGCCGCACCGCATCGGCATCCACCTCGACCCGGCGCCCGCCGTTCTGCGCGGTGTAGGCTGCGGCTTCCTCCTTGACCAGCTTGAGCAACGCGTTGCCATCGGGCAGGCGCAGCGTGACCCGCACCGCGAACGGCTCCAATGCGGCCGGCAGTTCGACCTTGGTGCCGACCAGCACCAGCACGTGCGGCTGGCTGCCACGACGCTGGATCAGGTCGCGCAGGGCGCGCTGGTAGCTGGCATAGCCGAGGTAGGGATGCGCGTCCAGCAGCAGGTAGACGCCGCGCTGGCCGGCGTTGCGGATCTCCTGCAGGGTCGCGCTGAGGTCGGGCGCGATGCCGTCCTCGTCCTCGCGGTCCATGTCGATCCGGCGCAGGCCCTCGGTCACCGACCAGCGATACAGCGCGCGCCAGGCATGCATCAGCGATTGCCGGAACAGCTCGACCACGCGCGCTTCGTCGGGCGTCTCGATGACCAGCAACGGGGTGTCGGCGCGGATCAGCGCGACCAGGTCCTGCAATTCACTCATGGCGGGCACCATAAACGGTGGCCATGCGATGCCACAATCGGGCATGGCCATCGATCACGTCGAAGACTTGCGGGCAATCGCCGCGCGCGCCTGCACGCGCCTGCGCGCGGCGGGTTGCGCGATCGATGCCGGCAATGAGGACGCGATCGGCCGGCTCGCGGTCGCCAGCGACTTCGCCATCCACGCGTTGGCCGCGCAACCGGAGCTGTTGCCGCGCCTGCAGGCCGACGCCGCCACGCCGCTTGCGGCACCCGTGCTCGATGCCGGCAACCGCGGCGACTGGGGCCGCCTGTTGCGCCGCTACCGGCATGCCGAGTCGACCCGCCTGGTCTGGCGCGACGTGGTCCAGGCGGCGCCGGTCGGCGAGATCCTGGCCGCCAGCACCGCGCTTGCCGATGGCTGCCTGCAACTGGCCCTGGATGCGCTCGAGGCCGAGCACGCGCAACGCTTCGGCGTGGTCCGTGACGCCGACGGCAACCCGCAGCGGCTGGTCGTGTTCGGGCTGGGCAAGCTCGGTGGCGGCGAACTGAATTTCAGCTCCGACGTCGACCTGGTCTACGCCTACGAGCACGAAGGCGAGTCGGATGGCACGCGCTCGCTGGATGCGCAGGACTGGTTCGCCCGGCTCGGCCAGCAACTGGCCAAGCTGCTCGACGAGGTCACCGCCGACGGCTTCTGCCATCGCGTCGACCTGCGCCTGCGACCGTTCGGCAATGCCGGGCGGGTGGCGCTGTCGTTCGCGGCGATGGAGCACTACTTCCTGACCGAGGGCCGCGACTGGGAACGCTATGCCTGGCAGAAGGCACGGCCGGTGGCCGGCGACCTGGCGGCGGGCGAGCGATTGCTGCAGGCGCTGCGTCCGTTCGTGTACCGGCGCTACCTCGATTACGGCGCACTGGACGGCTTGCGCACGATGAAGGCGGCGATCGCCGCGGAAGTCGCGCGCAAGGACATGGCCGACGACATCAAGCGCGGACCGGGCGGGATCCGCGAGATCGAATTCCTGGTGCAGGCGCTGCAGCTGATCCGCGGCGGGCGCGAGCCGGAACTGCGCGAGCGGCGGCTGCTGCCCGCGCTCGAGGCGCTGGTGCGCGGCGGGCACGTCGACCCCGGCAACGGCGCGGCGCTGGCGCAGGCCTACGCGTTCCTGCGCCGGCTCGAGAACCGGCTGCAGATGCTGCGCGACGCGCAGGTCCACGCCCTGCCGGCCGGCGCGGAGGACCGCGCGCGCATCGCCGCCGGCCTCGGCCACGCCGGCTGGGAGGCGCTGCGCAGCGCGCTGGACGCGCACCGCGCGCGCGTCACCGCGGAGTTCGACGCGCTGCTCGCGCCGCGCCGGCGCCAGGCCGGGGCCGGCGCGCTGGCCGCGTACTGGCGTGCGCTGCCGGAGGCCGCCGATGCCGAGG